>CAYMAZ010000001.1:0-7049 GCA_964388575.1 uncultured Bacteroidales bacterium
AAGTTCATTTTTCTTTTGCTGATCAGCTTTGACAATAGTGATTGAAGAATATATAGAGTCGTTCTGAGTCAGATAGTTTGATAGGAAGATTTCTGTTAGGGGTTTGAATTCCCCATAGTCAATAACTTGAAATTCTTTATCAATGAGTTTGAAAAAATCATTAAACGCTTCAGCACGGAAATGAAACCGATTGCTTTGCTCTCTGATTGTTTGTTTGACCTTGTCCTGGTCAATTGAATTCCAGAATTCATTCCATCGTTCAATTCTTTGCTGCTGAACATCAATGGGGATCACAAGCTGAACCGGAGATGAGTATGAGCGAATGATGCCTTCAGTCATACATCTTTCCAAATGATGTATGTTTTGAGCAGTTTTTTCCAGAATTTTGCTGTAGGATTCATCCTGAACAACAAAATATACAGCACTGCTGGTTTCTGAGCTGATTGATTGAAGATGCTCTTCGGCAGATTTCAGGTCTTCTGACATGTAATTCAATGTGTTCAGATCGCTGTTGAATCCAAGCTTCTTTGAGGTGAAGTAAAAAAACACAGATAAAATAAAAATACCCCAAATAAGTATTTTGTTCTTATCAAATGAAAAAGATGCAATGCGATCAAGGAATGTTGTTCTGATATTGTCTTTTGTGTCTTGTGTTTTGGTACTGAAAAATGCTGGGACAACAAGTAAAACAACCAAAGCAGTGATGACAATTGCAAGAGCTGCAAAAAGTCCAAGTTGATTCAATGCTTCAGACTTTACGACATACAGACATAAAAATGCAGATGCGGTTGTCAGGCTGCTCATAATGACAGGCATGGCAATGCTTTTTAAAGCCTGACTCATCGATCCCATACTTCTGAAGTGTGTAAATGCATGAAGAGAATAATCCAGTGAAATACCGATCAGAATTGCTCCGATCCCAAGAGAAATGGCAGAGATGTCTTTTCCGATGATAACAAGTAAGCTCAGGGCAAAGAGCATCCCGAGAAGAATCGGCATGAAAATCAGCAGGATGTGTTTAATTTTTCTGAAAATAATAAAAAATAGAAGCATGAGTAATACCAACGCCACTGAAACAGTGATAATAATATCCTGCTTGATTACTGTCGCATTTGACACAGCAACAGCTGTGCCTCCATAATAATCAATGTTTATGTTATTGAATTTTTGCTGGGTATCCTGTATTGACCTGTCAATTGCTGAAATAAGTTTGGTGTTTTCTTTGGTGTTTCCTGATGCAAAGACAGGTTCCACAAAAATCAACAGATTTTTCAAATCTTTTGTGAAAATACAGTTGTTGTAAAGTGTAAAATTGTCATCAAGTTGAAAACTTTCAAGCTTCCGAAGGCCGAATTGCGTGAGACTCAGAGGGTCTTTAAAAATGAAATCTTTCGTAACGAGACCAATAAGTGAGGTCAGAGATTTGTAATTTGCTTCCATTGTTTTTGCAATGGAGTCAGCATGCAGTTTTGATTCAATTGCAGAATAATCAGCTTCTGTCAGATAAAACGGAAGATGCTCATAAAAGAAGTCATAGACCTGAAAGTATGCCTCTCCACTGTTTTTAAACTGAATATTCCGGATATGTGAGGTGTCATGTGTTAAAAATCCGTAAAGATACTCAGCTGCAGAAATGAGTGATTCAGGTTTTGATAAGTTGCTGTCTGTGAGTGAAATGGTGATGATCAGTCGGTCTGCAAACTTTGAGTTTGCAAGTACATCACTGATCCTGGTAATTCTCTGATCCTGTGGAACAATGGCTGTAATATCTTCCCTGAGCTGAATGGTTGACAGGATGTAACCTGAGAAAAGTACTAGCACAATCAGAACGACAGAAAATCCAAATTTTCTTGCTGACGTAAACTGATGGAATTTTGTGAAGAGATTACCCATTTTTCCTGTTTTTTCTGATCAATGGTAAAATGAGATATGATAACAAACCGAATGTTAGCCCAGCAAAAACTGCAAGCAAAACACTTCCGGCAAGATATTGAACAAGATTTGCCCTGATTGATTCAAATGTTGGGTCAAACTCAATTTTCCAGCTGAATTCACCTGTGACAAAACTACCTGTCACATAACTAAGGTAAAGTATGAAAGGAATTAATGGTGGCAAACTGATGTTTGCTGCCAGAAAGAAGATTGTTTTGCTCATTTTGAAAACGTGCGCAAGTATAAAGCCCAAAACAAGCTGGTATCCCCAGATTGGTAAAATGCCCATAAAGATTCCGAATCCCAAAGAAACAGCAATTCTTTTGTTGGACAGATTCCCGGATAAAAGATCTTCTTTGATGATGTCTTTAATTTTTTTCTTTCTGAGTTTTCTGATAATCATTCGTGGCCTGAAAAACAACAATGCAAGAATTGTCAAAAAAAAATTCAGAATGCTAATTCTGCCGAAATCTCTGAAAGGCCTGAAATGTGTAACCCTGAGATCACCAGGAGGATAATATACCTGTACAGGTATACTTATAATTTCTGTGCCGCGCCATGCTGCTCTGACCAGAACCTCAAGTTCATATTCATATTTTGTGGAAAAATACCTCTTTTTATCAAACAGAAATAATGGATAGAGCCTGAACCCGGATTGAGTATCATTGAGTTTGATCCCTGTCTGCAAACGAAACCAGAAATTGGAAAATTTGTTTGCAAAGCTGTTCTTTGAGGGCACATTTTCCAGTACCCGGAAGTTTCTTGTCCCAATGATCAATGCTTGTGGATTGAGTTCAAGCTTATCAAGAAACTGAGGAATATCCTCCGGGTTGTGCTGTCCGTCCGAGTCAATGGTGATTGCATGACTATACCCAAGCTCAATAGCTCGCTGAAATCCGCACTTTAGTGCAAAGCCTTTTCCCCGGTTTTTTTCATAACTGATGATTTCAATTTGCGAAAATTGTGAAAGGATACGGTGCGTTTGATCTGTGGATCCATCATTTACAACAATCAGGTCAGTAGTGTATTCCAGTACACCTTCTATAACAGTTGCAATAGTTTGTTCATTATTATATGTGGGAATAATGACACTGCAACGATGTTCATTTATGATGGCTCGGTTGTCAGGCATACACTCTGTTGATGTTGTTTAAACATGCAAAAATACATGTTTTTTTCACGGCGAAGTAATGACTATGAATGATAAACTAAAACTATCCAAAGAGTCTGTTCTTGCAATGTCGTCTCGATGTTAATTCGGAAGAATGACGTGAAAATCAGATCCCAAGTTTGGTTCTGATGTAACCTTTATCTCTCCTCCAAGGCCTTCGATCAGAGATCTGACTGTTGCCAGACCAATGCCTGTCCCATTGGTCATTGAATCTCCGGATGTTTCAAATAAACTGAAAATTTTCTCCTGATCTTCGCTTCGGATACCTCTGCCATTATCAATAATGTGAATATGTGAGTGTTTGTTTTGTTCAGAATAATTGATGATAATCTTAGGGTTCTTCTTGTCATTGTACTTGATTGCATTCGATATAAGATTGTTGAACACCTGCCAAAGCGCAACCTTATTTGAAAAAATGGTATCAGATTTTCTGATATTGATCTCATATTCTGCCTTTTTATCAGAATCCAGGAGGTTGATAACACCAAGGATAAAATTTTTCAATTGAATTTCGCCCTTGTTTTCAAGAAGTAATTTCGAATTTCTACTGTATTCCAAAATACCGTCAATGAGTTTTAATAGTTTTTGTGAAGAAGTCATTATCATATCAAGGATTTCAGTTGCTTCTTTAGTGGGTTTATCACAAAAATCCGTTTGAAGAAGATCTGATAACTGAATGATGTTCGAAAGAGGTGACTTAATGTCATGCGCTGCAACTCTTGCAAATTCATTTAGTCCTTTATTCTGAATTTCAAGTTCATACATTTGATCCTTTAACAATAATGTCTTCTTCCTGGCTTCAAATAACCTGAGAACCTGATTACTAAGAGCCTGAAGAGCAGAGATTTGCTTTTTGCTGAGTTCTCTTGGTTTGTTATCTAGCACACACAGTGTCCCCAATGGAAAACCGTCAGATGAGATCAGCGGAATGCCTGCATAAAATCTGATGTTGGCTTCACCTGTAACAAATGGGTTATCTGAAAAGCGTTCATCTTTTTTGGAGTCGGCAACAATCATGATGCTGTTTTGATCTGAAATTGCATGTGCACAGAAACTCAATTCTCTGGGTGCTGAACCATGCTTTGTCCCGTAATGTGATTTAAACCAGGCTCTCTTTTCATCAAGAAGAGTTACAAGAGAAATAGGTGTTTCACAGATGTGTGAAGCCAGAAATGTGATGTCATCATATTCCAGCTCTGGCAATGTGTCAAGAAGTGAGTAGCTCTTTAACGTGTCCAGTCGATTAGACTCGTTTTCAGGAATAGGGGGAAATATCATATGTGATCTCAGAGTTTTTAAATGTTTATATGGATGAACTGCAATTGGTGTTTTAGATGTTTACTACAAATTTTATGTTTTCTTTTGGTTAATAAAAGAACAGTCATACAAAGTTAATTCAAACTATTCAGGGTTGCAGATTAATGTTAAAGATTAACGAAAAGTTAACAAGAAAATAAAATGTTGATGCTGTAAGGATGCTTAATGTGGATTATGTGGGTAAGGAGAAAGACATGTTCATCCAAATACCTTTATACATCAATGAATAGTTTGCTTTTGGGTCTATTTAGTAATGTTTTATTAAGAAATAGCTGAAATTAAATGGTTTTACAGAAATTAAATGAGAACAGATAACAGGTAATAAATTAAAAATAGAGCTGAAATTGAAATGGTGATAATGGATAAGATAATATATAATGGAATTTTTCTGGTTCTCCCGTAAAAAAATAAGATAATGGCAATAATTGCAAGGAGTGGTGCATAAAGAGGAAGCCGGAAAATCAGAAAAATACTTGTGTATGTGATTACAAGTCCAAAAATTTCAGATGTCCGGTAAAGACGGACATGTTTTTTTTTCTGTGCATAAATAAGTAAACAGATGATTATATGATAAATGAGGTTTGAAACAGTGAATATTTTAATGGTAAGTAGTGTTGTGTCAAGATATAAAATGCTGTATACAGAAAAGTTGAAAACTGCAAAATTCGATATAAGTAGAAGATTATCAACGAAATCAGATTTTTTATGTTGTGTGAATCTGAAAAAGATATACGTCAAATGAAAAGTCAGATACATCAAAATAACATACGGCAGAATTGAAATAAAGCTGATGTCGTTCAGATAGAGCCGAATAATCCAGGTAAATGTAATTATCCAGGAAATTGCAGAACTAATGTATATTGGGTGTTTCCATTTTTTAAAAAAGGATAATGTATAAAGTATGGTTGTTACAAAAACTAAATATGTGAAATACAAATCAATCAGTAAGGTTTTGTCTGATAAAAGAAATGGAATCACTGCAATTCCAAGAAGTCCGAGAAACGCAAACAATTGGTCTCTATTTACATGTGCTATTATAATTGAAAAGGTATTGATGAGTATCAGAATAATGAAAAATTGAACAGGATTGAGGATATTGTCAATACTGAAAGCCAGAAATGACAGGAAGTGTAATCCAATGATGGCTGAAGCAAAAATGGATTTTTTAATTTGTCGGTATTTGTTATTTAAAAACAGTGCAAAAATAATGGCTTCAACACCCGTAAGAAAGGTGAGACTTATAATTATCTCCGCACCCAGAATATCTTTCTCCCTGGAAAAAATACGGTAAATCACATAAGCCAGTACAAGAAAGCAACATGCAAGGACCAGAAAAGTCCTGAAATTACTTCTTAGAAAACTGTGATTTTTCTTTGATGCCCTTTTCCTTCGTTTTGAGGATGAATGTGAAGAATGACTGGTCTTGTCAGCTCCTGAATGATGTGACAGGATCTTCGAATCTTCTGCTTTTTTGTCTTGAGGGAGTTCGTTATTCAGATTAGTGGATATGTTTCTTTGTTCATTCATGTTTTCAGTTCAGGTTATAACGATTGCTCTTCAGTATTGGTTACTATTGAACTATGAAATATCAGCTTGTGTTTTATTCCATCTGTATTTGCAAAAATACGACTAATACAATGACAATTCTTTTTGAAAAATGTTAAATGTTTCAGATTGTCAGACATGAGAATAGAGCAATATTTTAATGCAGTTAATTTCATTTCCATGAGGATGAAGATAATGTATCTGATGATTCAGTTTAAAATTTTTATTTTCTGTTTTCAAGCCCCAAATGGTGTTTGATCAATCGGATAAGTTTTTTTCTGTTCACCGGTTTTGAAATATAATCATCACATCCGGAAAGAATTGCGTTGATACGGTCACTCTCCAATGCATAGGCGGTTTGTGCAATAATTGGTACTTTATGGTTAAATTCTCTGATCTTTTTTGTTGCTTCAATTCCATCCATGCCAGGCATCCGAATATCCATCAGAATCAGAGAAATATCAGCGTCTTCAATTGCAATCTTGTGAGCTTCTTCTCCGTTCAGGGCTCTTTTTAGTATAATATTGCTGTTTTGTAAAATACATTCAAGATACTTGTAACTTGTGTCATCGTCTTCAGCAATCAATATTTTTATTGTTTCCTCGATTGTTAATTCCGTATTTTGCTCTGGCTTGGTAATGAACGTTTTTGATTGTGCAGGTTTGTAAGGAATAGAAAAATAAAATGTAGAACCCAATCCTTCTTCCGAATCAAACCAGATGCTTCCACCCAGCATTTCAACATATGCTTTAGCGATTGAAAGCCCCAGCCCTGAACCGTTCTTTTTACGTGTCACAGACAAGTCAGCCTGAACAAAACGGTCAAAAACTGCATATTGTCTGTGTGCAGGAATACCGCAGCCGGTGTCTTTTACATAAAAGACAACCATTCCTTCGTTAATGAAATTACCAAACTCAATACTTCCTTTCTCGGTGAATGAAATTGCATTGTTGATTAAGTTGACAAGAATGCTGTCCAGTTTGCTTTTATCAGTCTCAATGATTGCCTTTTCCTGATTGAGATTTGAATTACATATGAACTGTAGTTCTTTTTTTTCTGTTTGTTGTTTGAAAAAGTTGTAATG
>CAYMAZ010000001.1:7059-64451 GCA_964388575.1 uncultured Bacteroidales bacterium
AATGATATTGCATTTCTATCTCCAGATCCACTTTTGTTAAATGTAAGTCAATCTGTTCCGATTCAATTCTTGACATTTCAATGATGTCATTGATGGTGTTCAATAATCGATGACTGCTTTCGTTGACAACATCAATAAAATATTCTTTTTCTTTATTTGTGAGGTTGATATCATTTATGATCTCCAGAAAACCAAGTATTCCATTCATTGGTGTCCGGATTTCATGACTGAGATTAGCCAGAAATGCCGATTTTAATCTGTCACTTTCTTCGGCTTTTCTTTTTGCATTCAGTAATGCAACTTCTGTGAGTTTTCGTTGTGTAATGTCAGCAGCAGCAATTAGTTCCGCCGGCCTTCCGTGAAATTCTATCTGAGTTCCAATAAAATACATCCACTTTTCATCACCCTGCTTTGTAATAATCTGTATCTCGTAATCCAAATGCTTGTTTGAATTGTCAAGGTGTTTTCTGTGAATCTTTTTCACTACAGAGGCATAATCAGGAGAAACCAAACTTTCAAAGTCCATCTGACGAAGATCAGAAGCCGAATATCCAGTTATTTTTTCTCCTGCAGGGTTGGTGTAAACCCATCGGTTATCCTGATAAATCATAATTGCAAACGGCGAGAGCAGAGAAAGACTCTTGAATTTTTCCTCACTTTCACGGATCAATGCTTCGGTTTTTTTGCTTTCAGAGATGTCAATGGCAATACCTCTGTAGCCCATTAAAGCATCATCGTTAGTAATAGTATTGATGTGCAGCAGAATAGGAAACAAATCTCCGTTTTTGTGTATTGCTTCAAATTCGAATATCTCAGGGGCCTTTCCGATCGGTTTGCTCATTAACTGTTTCCTTGCATTGTCTCTTTCCAAAGGTGAAAGAATACCCAGACAATTGAATCCCTTTAATAAGTCATCTTCTGAATAACCAAATAATTCGTATGCCTTTTTGTTTGCAAATTTTAAAATTAATTCTGCATCTGTCTCAAATACTGCAACAGGAAGCATGGTCGCAAGATCCCTGAACCTTTCCTCGCTTTGTCTCAGTTTGTTTTCTGCTGTTACCTTTTCTGTTATATCCCTTGTTGTTCCCTGAATGCCTGTTGGAATTCCCTGTTCATCCCGGATAAATGTCAGACTTGTTGAGATATGCAGGGTTTTCCCGTCGGCTCTTATTAATTCTGTTTCGAGTGTAATAGTTCTGTTTTTATCATAGGCGGGATCAGACTCTTTGGCAAGTTCAGTTTTTAATACCTGATGGAATCTTTCAACAGTCTTTTCGGAAAATTTCTCATCCATACGTCTGCTTTTTGCAGCTTCGGCATGTTCTCCGAATAGCCTTTCTATTGAAGGACTGACATATGTGATGTTAAAATCAAGATCACAGGTGAAAACAACATCTGATATGTTTTCTGCAATGTTGCGGTATTTCTCTTCGCTTGCTTTCAGTGATCGTTCATGAAGTTTGCGTTCTGTGATGTCTCGTGCTGTAGCAATTAATACTTGTTTCCCGAAATATTTTCCTTTCTTGATGATCACTTCAATGGGGAAAATCTTACCAGTTTTACTTCTGCCCCAGAATTCAATTTGCGCAGAACGACCGGTTTGAAATACATCAGACAAGATTTTCTCAATGTTTTTCAGGTCATTCATGTCAGGTTCTGCTAAAGAATAAGGAGACTGCCCAATTAATTCTTCTCTGCTGAACCCATACATTTTTTCAGCACCCTTGTTAACTTCGATAAAATTACCGTTTTCATTTAAAATATAGATGGCTTCAGTGAGTGTGTTGAAAATGTCAAGATAAGTTTCTTTAGTAAGATGAAGTTCGTCCTCGGCAATTTTGCGCCTTGTTATATCCATCGCAAGCCCGTCAATGATCGTCTCATCCTTTTGATGATAAAGATGAATACTTCTGTCGTGCAACCATTTCCATTTCCCATCAGAACAGAGAATCCTGTATTCCATGTTGATGGGATTGCCCTGCATAGCTGAGTTGAGAACCCTGTCAACCATCGGCTGATCGTCAGGATGGACAGAGTTGTACCAGAGCATCGGATCCGCTTTTAATTGTTCAGGGTTATAGCCCAAAACCTGAATGACCTGCTCCGAATGATAACTTCTTCCTTTCTTATTGGAAAAACTATATACAATGTCAGGTGAGTTTTCAACAAGTCTTTTAAATCTTTCCTCTGACTGTCGCAGTGAATCTTCATATTGTTTTCTGTCAGAAATATCACGAATAAATGTTTCATAGTATCCATCAGGCAAAATGCGCGTGTGGATCTCTATTTCAATTATTTGGCCGTCTTTCTTTCTGAGTTTTCGTTCAGTGATTAAC
This sequence comes from uncultured Bacteroidales bacterium, assembly GCA_964388575.1. Taxonomy (GTDB): domain Bacteria; phylum Bacteroidota; class Bacteroidia; order Bacteroidales; family DTU049; genus CAYMAZ01. The sequence goes on from CAYMAZ010000001.1 coordinate 9,399, forward strand.
GTCTTATTCTGATTAGACGATTCACTTCGAACTGCTATCTTTTTTAAATCTGTTTCAGGAAAAATATCGTTAAATGAAAGATTCTTTATCTCGTTGATACCATATCCGGTCATGTGTCGTGTCATTTCATTGCAGTAAGTAATTTTTCCCTCCCCATTTGTCTGAATGAATGCGTCAGGAGAAAATTCAAGTACATGACAAAATGTATGGTCATATTCAGAATGAGAATGTTCAGCAGTTCTTTCATCATCCTGAATGCATTTCTTTCTGTATTCTGAGATAAATGTAATGAAATATTCCTTTTTTTCCGATATGACTGTGATCCTGTATGTCTTATCGTTTTGTTTGTTCTGAATTTCAAATGTGGAATTCCCTCCGTGAATGGCGACTTTTCCATATTTGCTGATAAACTTTAGAGAAAAATGGTCATCTTTTTTGAAAATTTCTTTTGCAGTTTTTCCGGTTATTTGTGAAGACTTCAAACCAATCAGATCTTCATAGGCGGTATTAACCTCAATGATCAAATAATCAACAGGGGTCCCCTTTTTATTAAGTATAATTTTGTGCATGCCATATCCGATCGGGGCCTGTTGAATTATGAATTGATAATAGTTATTGTTCATTGGTAACGTTGAAACAGAGCTCATGTAGTAACGATTTTTAAATAATGTGTTTCTTTGGAGTCTTGTTTAAAAATGTATATTTTTCTAAAGGATATTAAAGTCAAAAACATTTATTATTGTTTTATTTTGTGATGATAGTCATAATACATTATGTTGTAAAATCGGTAAAAATACAAAAATTTAACAAATTTCAACATTTGTTAATTGTTTTTTAAACTGTGATAAAAAACCAGAGTTTTACTTCATCTTTTCTTGGAGTAATTGATACAACTCTGAAACAAGCTGTCCCCAAATGTGACACGCTTCTTCTAATGTCATTTGCGGGGGTTCAGATTTGAAAAATGTTTGGGGAGATTCTTCAAGTTGGTCTGTGATTCTGAGATTCTTTTCGATATTTATATTTGGAATGTGATGAAAATGTTTAATAACCGATGATAATTTGGGTTGCTGATGAATTTCCGGTGCAATATACCAGTTCTGTCGGAAAATCATTTGCAAGTCAACGAATTGTAAGTTTGTAGTAGAAAAGTCAGATATGGAGTCTATCCATGTTGAAACTTTTATGAATTGCTCCGAATCCCCAAAACAGATGATCTTGTTTGTTTTTGACAAATTCTGCAAATGATCGAATACTTCTTTTAATTTTAAAGTATTGTCTTGTTCATTATTCAGGTAATGGTATGTTGTTTCATCATCATTGTCGGTGTGCATGATCATAAGCAATATCGGAACAGTTTGAAACGGCGATGTGTTTATATGTTGGGGTATCGCGGGATGGTGGCTGATCAGCTTAACGATGACCGGTTCACGTCCATCATGATGAATATAATTGAGTATTTTATCTTTTTGTATAATGGGGTTCTGTTGTAAAACAGATATTACTTTGTTTTTCAGATTTTCATCCTGAATAAACGGTAAAGACGAAACCAGGTCACTTTTTCCCTCTGAATACAACCAAAATTTAAGCTCGTCAGGAAGGTCCTGAATGTCAAAGATTGATGGTTTTGGTATATGTTTCCAGCAATGCCCAATAAAATCACATCTATAGGGATTGAAACAGTGTGAACCTATTGGAATTTCAGGGGATTTGTTCAATGTTTCAGTTTTAAGTACCTGCTCAATCAGTGGATGTAGAATTTCAGATCGTTTGCGGATTTCATCATCTACATTTACAATTCTGAATAGCTTTTGCAGGTCAATATCCTGCTGTCTGATGTAATCAGGATTAAGATGAACGATGTGATAATCTATGTCGCTGACACCGAATTGTTGAATGACATATGACTGAAATGTGATATCCCATAAATAGATGTCAGAAATTGACAGAGAACTCTTCACCTCATATGCATGCAACTGCTCCCTGTCATATGTCACAATGTCCATAATGGCCATGAGATCATTGGTCATAAACGGAACCTCATACATGACTTTGGTTTTCTCTGATATGTGTTTTCTGACAATATCAGCATATTTTTTATTTGCACCTCTGCCTGAAGAAGCAATGACAGTCCCTCCCGGAAACAATGATTGTGCAATAATCCCAACTTCATGACCACGTTTAAATTTTGCAATCGTCTCAGGAGGTAGAGGATCGCGAAGAAATGGCCGTTTTTTGTGAAGGTACAATGACTTCAGGCATTGATATCCTCGAATAAATGAAGATTTTGAAATCATGATTTTCTACTGGACTTAGAGACGGGTCAGTATTAGGATGTATTATTTTGTCAAAATACAGTTATTTTAAAGAGTTGTTTTAATTTCAATGTTATCCTCACTAATCAAAGGTAAATAATTGAATGCTCTTAAAAGCTGTGCAACAGTAATCACATCCTTTTCACAATATTTTACTATTCTGTCAAGCCCTTTCTGGACATAAAAAGTTTCATACACCATGCTTCCGTCAATATCATCCTTGGGTGATGGAATATTGAACAGATATGAAAGCAAGTTCAGAGAGGTGTAATTCTTATAATCTCCAAACTTCCACATTTCCATGGTGTCAAGATTTTTAATTTCCCATGGTTTTTTTCCTGAAGTATTGAATATTTCGGGGAGTTCTATCCGGTTAACAAGCATGCGGCGCGAGATGTAAGGAAAATCAAATTCTTTGCCGTTATGTGCACATAACTGCAAATCACGGTTCCTGCCCTGAAAGTTATTCACCATTTCGGCAAATTCCCTCAGCAAAGCATGTTCATCTTTTTCAGAAAAAAAAGATTTAACGTACAACGTTTCATTCTTAAGAAAAGCAACAGATATACAGATAATTTTGCCAAACTCCGAATAAATTCCTGCTCTCTGGAAAAGTGATTCAGAGGTATCATCCTCTGCTTCTTTTAATTTTTCTGATTTTTTGTCCCACAATTCTCTCCATTTCTCAGGGGCAGAATTGTAATCCGGGTATTGAGGAACTGTCTCAATATCAAGGAATAAAATGTTTTGAAAATTTGTATCAAGCATGGTTTTATTTTTTACTTTTCAAATCTACAAAATTTATGTAAATGAGAAAGTAATTTGCCGATAAAAAAAATTCAGTTAATCTGAAAATTATCTGGAAAGGTATTTGTAGCGTTTAATCTTTTGAGTGGGAGTTTTTTCAAATGGCTCATGTTGTGCAACAATCATCTTAATCGAAGAGAATGTGCTGACTTTAGAGTTGATATAAAGTTTAAGTTCCTCACTCAGTTCCTGGATTTTTTCATCCATATAGTGAGTAACTTCGGATTTTAAATTCTGATATTTTGCAGACAGTTCTTCCATGTTGAAATGTACAAAGGCAACAAGCTTGCCCTTTTGCTCCATTACAAGAGACTCAATTACAAAATTGTAATTGTTTATAAGTGATTCAATCTCTTCTGGATAAATGTTTTCTCCGCTCGAGCCGATGATGACATTCTTTAGCCTGCCTTTTATGAAAACATAACCGTTTTTATCAAAAGATGCAAGATCTCCTGTTCTGAACCAGCCGTCTTCAGTGAAAACTTCCTGAGTTGCAGTAGGATTCTTATAATATCCTTTCATGACATTAGGCCCTTTGGCCAGAATTTCACCCTCGCCGGTTGTGGGATTAATATTGTCAAGTTTTAATTCAACTCCGTTTACAGCAGGTCCTGTTGATTGCCATCTGACCGTCTGAGGATTAACACCTGCCAGAAGTGGCGCGGTTTCAGTCAGTCCATATCCTATTGCATATGGAAATTCCGCCTCAAGGAGAAACCGTTCAACAACAGGATCAAGCTTTGAACCTCCGATGCCGAAAAATTTGAGTTTGCCACCAAATGTTTGATATAACTTTCTTCCTGCAGCTTTGTTAATCATTTTTCTGAAAACCGGAATTTTGTAAAGCAGTTTTGTGATTGTTTTTGAATGAATCGTTGGAAGAATTTTATTCTTATAAATTTTCTCAATTATAAGTGGTACAGATAGGATTAATGTAGGGCGGATTGCCTGCATAGCCGGAATAAGCACATTGGGTGTGGGAAGTTTCTTGAGGTAATAAACCGATGCACCATAAAGCATTGGCAAAATCAGCCCCAGTGTGTTCTCGTATGTATGTGATAAGGGGAGTAATGATAAAAACCTGTCCGTTTTGTTGACTTTCTGTAAAATACCTCCTGCTTCTGCGTTATGAACAATATTCTTATGTGAAAGCATAACGCCTTTAGAATTACCGGTGGTGCCGGAAGTATAAATGATTGTGGCAAGATCATCTTCTGATACATGAATTTCAGGAATGTCTGTGAGTGAAATATTTTCCGGAAGTTCGTACACTGAGTGCATGATGCTGAGATCATTCACCTTAACCTGTAACACAAGTTTAGATGAAAGTGTACTTTTAATTTTTGGTAATTGTAATTCTGAAACAAATAAAATCTTTGATTCACTGTGTTCAATAATTTGTTCAACTTCTTCAGATGAAAAATCTGGAAGTATCGGAACAATAACTGCCCCCATCGTGGTGACAGCAAAATAAATGATTGACCAGTTCGGCATGTTTCCAGAAAGTAATGCAATTTTGTCACCCTTCGCAACCTGACAGGAAATCAGAATTTTTTGAATATATTCAACATCATTCCGAACCTCTGCATAGGTCTTTGGTGTTTCATCAGTAAAACTCAGGAAAGGTAAATCTGCAAATTTTTCAAAAGATTGGTATAGATTTTCTCTGATGGTATACTCAATTGGATTTATCTGCATTTAAGTAAATTTTTGCAAATTTAAACATTATTAATGAATGGGACGTATACTTATCCTGAATTTAGGAATATTTAACAATTTCAAATCGCCTCGAGAATCATAACTGTTAGGCAAATTAAAAATTGCATATTTTTGCGAAAATTCGAAAATGAAACAATTGTTTTCAGAAAAATTCAATTTCTTGTTTTTTCTTCTGGGATTATGTCTTTTTGTGTACCTGATTCTCAGATCAGTGTTTGTCCCTATTCTGCATGATGAAGTATCCACGTTTTACATTTATATTGAGTCGGGAAATTTTTTACCATGGAAGGCATGGCCGGATGCAAACAACCATTTTTTGAATTCACTTTTGGGTTGGTTGATGTTTAAATTATTGGGAAGTGAAGTCTGGGTAATGCGTTTACCCAATGTACTGAGTGCTGTTGTTTATTTTTTTGCTGTCGTTGGTATCTCCCGGTCAATTAGAAATAAATACCTTTCTGTATTATTTGTGTTAGTCATGTTTCTGACACACGGCATGATTGAGTTTTTTGCCTATGCCAGAGGTTATGGTTTATCTATGGCTTTTCTGTTGTTATCAATTTGGATGATTTTACTTGCTGAAAAAAAGAATAATATCAAATTTGCTACATATGCGTTGCTTGCAATGATTCCTGCACTGATGGCCAACCTGAATTTACTGCCATCAGCCGGAATCATAATGGTTTATATGTTTATGTTTGCAATAAAATTTTTTCGGAATATACATTGGCGAAAATGGTTGTTTTTTGCATTCGCTTTTATACTGCTAGTATTGACTTTTACATATGCTGCTCATTACAGTATTTTATTGAAGAAAAAGGATCTTTTATATTATGGTGGTGAAACAGGTTTCTATAATGCAATTTTAAAGACACATGCTAAAATGTTATTTTTCAACACAGGAAATTTCCTGCTGTTAATTGTTTTATGCATTTTTACAGTCAGTCTTGGAGCTTTTGTTAAATATTTTATTCCAAAACAAATTAAAAACACATTTAGACCTACGGTTACATTGTTTTCTGTTTTGTTTATGGGATCATTACTTGCTGTTTTGTTTTTGCATCATGTCTTAAAGGTGAATTATCCTGAAGACCGCACTTCATTGTTTCTGTATCCTTATTTTGTTGGTTTTGTGTTTTTTATTGCTGATCAGTACGGGAAAAAGATGTTCCGCTGGATTGTTGTTCCGTTTATCTATGTTCCTTTGAACTTCCTTGTAAATGCGAATATGTCTTATTCTTTTCATTGGCACTATGAAAGAATTCCTCCGAATTTTCCTGAATTAGTTAGTGATGCATCTCAACATCATTCTCCGGGCAATGTGACTATTTCCGGATATAAGATTCTGGAACTGATTTGGGGACACAATGTGCGTTTTAACGCTTCTGGTGTCAATCTGATGAATCCTGCAAATTATCCCAATAATATTGATGATTTTGTCTTGCTTAGAAAGGAAGAACGGGATACAATGAATACCTTTTTTGCTGAATATGTGATTCTGGCTGAAGATCCTTATTCACATATTCAGCTGCTGAAAAGGAAAACTCCCTCAACCCGTAAACTGTTGTTCGAAAGTGTTGCAGTTCGTGAACCTTTGAAAATGACAGGTGAATATCTCAATTTCTTTCCTGACACCCTGTTTGATTTTGCAGGAAAATCTTTATTGTTTCAGTTCGATGCTCAGTTTGATTCTCCCAAAGGGACTGATGGCTGTGTGATTGTTGTTTCTGTCAGGGATTCATTGAATAATAATCTGCAATATCAGAGAATTGAAACAGCCTGGTTGTCAGATAACCCGGTACATGATTTTTCATACTCGTTAAGTGTGCTTCATATTCCAGAAAATGCTGCCGGACTCATTGCTTATATATGGAACAAGAACAAGCGGGAATTGAGTCTTTCATATGCAAAGGCTTCTGTGTTTGAATTCGGTAATTCGTCAGTTCCCCAATAAAAACACACAGGGTTTGCCTTTCAGAAAAGGCTTTGATTGTTTCCATCCTGAAATTGATTTTGTCAGGATCAGCTGGTCTTCAGAGTCAATGGACGCCGCAATACAAAGAATTGTGTCATTTCTGCATGATGAAAGCACTGTGTCAAGCATACGATCATTACGATAAGGTGTTTCAATAAATATTTGTGTGTATCCGGTTAGTGCTAATTCTTCAATTTTTTTGAGTTTTCTTTTCAACTCATCAGGTTTTATTGGCAAATAGCCATGAAAAACAAACTGTTGTCCGTTCAGCCCAGAAGCCATCAATGCTTTGATTATTGAAGTTGGGCCTCCCAGAGGGGCAACCCGATAATTGAGTTCATGTGCCATTCTGACAACTGTAAATCCGGGATCCGCAACACAAGGAACGCCTGATTCACTCAGCAATCCCATATGGTGTCCTTCTCTGAGGGGTTGAAGCCACTCTTTTTCTGAGTTGAGTTGATTGTGTTCGTTTATTTCGTAAAACCAGACATCATCAAAATTATGTGGGTAGCTGGCTGCTTTTAAGAACCTGCGTGCAGAACGAATGTTTTCAACAAGAAAATGACTGATCTGCGGAAGAATACTAAGTGTTTCAGCAGGAAGAACATCCTGTGTGTTCCTGTTTCCAACTGGTGTCGGTATCAGAAATAATGTAGGGTTATCTTGTTTCATGCCATGGAAGATGATGGATGTCGGCGTTACCACCTGATACAATTACACCTATTGCTTTGTTTCGGAATGTAGCGGGATATTCCATAATTGCAGCCAACACAACTGCAGATGAAGGCTCAACGATTATTTTTAATCGAAGCCATATCTCTTGCATTGCTTCAATGATGGCTTTTTCACTGACAGTGAAAATATCATCAACGTGCCTGAGAATGATCGGGAATGTGTTTTGTCCGAGTGAAGTTCTTAATCCATCCGCAATGGTATCCGGATTGACTGAAGGGACAAACGTTTTAGAAGTAAATGACTTCCATGCATCATTTGCCTGTTCAGGCTCTGATGCAAATACCCTGGTTTCAGGTGAGAGATAATGACATGCCAGGGCTGTGCCACTGAGTAACCCGCCTCCACCTACAGGGACAATGATACAATCTGGTGTTGGAATTGCTTCAAGTAGCTCTTTTGCTGCAGTAGCCTGTCCTGCAATAACCAATGGATCATCGTAGGGGTGAATCTCTATTGCATTTGTATCCTGAAGAACCTGTTTCAATGTTTCTTCCCTTGCTTCAAGAGTAGGTTCACAGAAATAAATGATGCCTCCGTATTCTTTCACAGCTGCAACTTTCAGTGGGTTTGAATTTGAAGGCATTACAATATAAGCTGGAACTCCGGTGTGTTTTGCCACACGGGCAAGAGCCTGCGCATGATTACCGGAAGAATGGGTTGCAACTCCGAATTGACGGGTAACATCTGCATGAAAAAAAAGAGCATTAGAAGCGCCTCTTGATTTAAAAGCACCGGCTTTTTGAAAATTTTCACATTTGAAATGAATATTACAGCCAAATTTACTGTTTATTGACTCCGATTGCATAACAGGAGTCCTGTGTATGTATGACGAAATTCTCTTGTGAGCTTCTTCAATCTCTAAAAGTGAAATTTCAAAATCCAAAACAGAAAGTTTTATTTCTTTTCAAATTTTTCAATAATACCGTTACAGGCCTCATCCAACATGTCAAAAACCATACTGAAACCGCCTTCAATGCCGTAATACGGGTCAGGAACAACTGTATTGGTATTTGGACGGGACGCATTCATGATGTAGTCAATTTTTTTGACATCATTTTCGTTTCTTGCCATGGATATTACATCATCATAATTGTTTCTGTCCATAACAAAAATCATATCAAATTTATCAAAATCTGTAGTTTGAAAAAGCTGAGCCTGATGGTCTGATATGTCAATATTGTTTTTGGATGCAATTTTTTGTGCTCTTGCATCTGCACGGTCACCATTGTGATATGGTTCAAAACCACGCGATTCAACAACGGAATCACTACCGATGGATTTTAATTTACTTTTCAGAATTCCGGCAGCAATAGGGGAGCGACAAATGTTGCCCAAACAAACCATTAAATATTTCATGAGGATTAAATTTATGCAAAAATAATAAAACCTGAGGAATTTTGCAAAAAATTCCTTGTATCACAGAAAAACCTGTTTAACTTAGCCTCCGGTAATTAAATGCAATACCATGACTTCATCTCCGTCACGGATCATTGTGAGTTCGTATTTGTCTTCAGCAACTCCCTTATTGTTTATTCTGACAATTAAAAGTTTGTAAGAGAATTTTTTTTCAGATAAGAGTTCCCTCACTGACATTGTTTCTTTTCCGGGAAACTCTTCATATTTGTTGTTCAGTTTTATTTTCATAACCTAGTTGTTTTATTATTCAGTAAAATTGAGATTGCAACATCAGCTTGCATGTTGGCTGCTATACATACACGTGGTGCAATGGGCGGATTGCTTTCAGAAACCTCCTGCTCCATATCACCGCAAATATATAAATTGTTGAATTTCTGAACTCTCATTTGATTTGTGTTGCCATAACCTGCCAACCCCATTGCGCAAATCAGTGGTTTTTCAGGGAAAAAATCATGAACGGTTTCTATGATCATATGTTTCATTTCCGCTTTGTCAAAAGCTTCTATGATGATATCACATTGTTCAAAATTAAATAAGATGCTTTGCGGATTCAACTCTTCATCAATCGGAATAATGTGCGCTGATGGATTAACTCTGAGCAAATTGTCACGCAAAGCATAAACCTTTTTCATGCCGATCTGGTCAATAAAAAAATATTGACGGTTAAGGTTTGATTCATCTATTGTGTCAAAATCTGCAATGATCAGCCTGCCAACCCCGACACGGGCAAGTGAAATGGCACAGTTTGAACCTAGTCCCCCGGCTCCGGCAATGCCGACAGTTTTTTGGCATAAAATGCTTTTTATCTTGTCAAAGTGCATAATATTCTTTTTGCAAATTTAGTCAAAAAAAAAACCGCCACAAAGGGCGGTTCTTTTAAAAAAAGGTTAGGCCTATTTTGCAATCATAATCTGTTTGGTGCTTGTGCCTCCAGAAGTGATTGTTTTAACGAAATATAAGCCATCAGCAAATGAAGATACATCAAATCTGTGCATTGTGCTGTTTACTGTTGCAGTATATGCCAGTTGGCCTGAAATGGTATAAACTTCAATACTGCTTATGTTTTCATTGGATACAACCTGAACGATATCCTGAGCTGGATTTGGAAAAACAGCAACTTTGCTGATTTCAGGGGTGTTGATTCCGGTGCTGACATCAATCATAATATCATCAAGTGCAATATAAAATTTGTCTGGGTCACTGTATGCATGGAATCCGATATAATAGGTTCCGGTTGCAGGTACTGTAAACTGACTGATGTTTTGCTGATAAGTAATATTGTCCATGTTTGGAAGGTCAACAATAACATTTGTCAATGCTGAAGGTGTTGGTTCTGTTCCGAAAGCAACTTTCATTTTTTCAGTAAACACTGTTCCCTGCCATTCACCGACTACATACCAGAACGATAGATCATAGGTTGTGTTTTCTTCAAGATCAATACAAGTTGTAATCAGCCAATCGTTAGCATTTTCTGTTGGATTGTATTCATAAATTGCAAACCAATCGCCTGAATGTGCAAGATCAGAATATTCATCAATGATCCATAAACTTGCGTCATTGTTCAGATTCTCAATTTTCCAGTTTGAATAATCTTCACCAGGTTCGAAGCCCATTGTATAAGGTAAGGTAGAAGATGCAAAACTTGAAACGGTAATTGTTTTGCAGTCATTGGAAGTGTTCCCGTCGTTGCTTAATTCTGTACATGCCTGAATTGTGTATGAGCCTGGAGCTGAAAGGTCAATGGTTGTTGTGAAAGTGTAGTTTTCACTGGCACCGGGAGCTAGCGGACCTGCTATTGTTCCTGTGACAGGTGTTCCTCCGTCTAATGTGAAATAAACTGGAATGTTGGATTGAGGCAGATTCCCCAAATTCTTGACAATAATTTCTACATTTTGTGATGATGAAAGGTTACAGCCTGATGTAATCGGAATAATTGATTCTACCATGACATCATCATCTATTGAAGCAGCCTGATTCATGATAACAAGAGTTGCGTGCTGTTTGCCGTTTGCATCTGCCAATTCAGTAAATGTACCGTTGGTAAGGTTGTAATATCCAAATTTATATGCCCCACCGCAAGTGATTGTGTATAATTTTTGCGTCGCTTTGTCATAAGCAACATCCTGTCCGTAGTTCAGATCTACGCCAACAGTGCCCATACTTGTGACGGCACCGGTTGAAGGGTTGATTTTGTATAAGTTGTCATTGTCAAGGGCAGGACCGTAAATAAATCCATCATCTGCAACATCAATACCGATAATCATACCTTCTGTACCTGTACCGATAAGTGAAAGCACTCTTGAATTCATATCCAGTGTACAAAGTTGAGGAAGATTTGCAGCAGTGAGTACCAGAACATACATGGTTGAAGTTGTGAAATCCCAAGCGATTCCTGTGGGTGTACCGGGAACGCCTGTCATTGTTCCGAGAGATGTGTATACACCTGTTGTTGAAACAGTTCCGATAGTCATGTCACTGTGTACTCTGTAGATTGTGCTGCCGTCATATGTTTCTGCCATCGGGAAAGGAGTGTCTGTAGCAGTTCCAACATTTGAAAGACTGCCGTCAGCCAGTGAAATAAAATGGTATGTCAGATCTGTCGTATTTACTGTATATGCATCAGTTATATCAGCAACTGTAAACAACTTATTCATTGAATCATTTGTAGGATCTAAATCTCCGGTAAGCACTGTAGTTGCAGTTGCGGTATATGATCCCATGACAGCTGTCCAGTTTGTAAAGCTAACGGTTTGGTTGGCTCCGGCTGCAAGATTGCTCACGGAATAAGTGTCTGTATAAACATCTGTTGTACCGTCATTTATTGCAAAATTGACTGTGAAACTCTGTGATGCAGTACCAAAATTTTGAACTACTGCAGATGGAGTTACTGTTGATCCGGGTGCGTAGTTTGAACTCATTGGAATTGAATTGATGCCAACATCACTGCTTTGTGCAACATTGAGGGTAATTGTTCCAGTAACAGTATGAGGTGCTGCACCATATCCGTCTCCGAATATCAAATAGTCAATGGTTTGTATGCCTGTCACACTGGCACCAATGGCAACAGATACATTAAATGTATATGTTCCACCAACAAGAGCTCCGCAACCTGAAGGAGTTGTGACCTCCCCCCATACAACAGTTTGTCCTGTGATTGGACTTAAATTCATCAGGGCACCTGAACAGCCGTTTTCAGGAGCAAGCGGATCACTTGTTCCGGTTGTCTGTGGAGTTATCCCTGTTGGAAAAGTCATAGAAACTCCGTCCACATATTCAACATCGGGAGATGAGAATGTTAATGTGAAATTTAATGTTTGTGTTGCTCCTGGAATGTAATTCAATGTTTGACTGGTAATACTTCCGGTTAATTCTTTGTCAACATTCTGTGAAGGAAAGGGTGTTTTGTGTCTGGCATCAGAACGTGAAGCTGATGTTAATGACTGTGCGTGCATGAAGCCTGAAAAAAGCAAAGCCAGCACTAAAGTAATTGTAAATCTTTTCATATTCAATTTTTAATTTGGTTAATGTTTGCAAAAATAGAAATTTATTTGTGGATAATGAATTTAATGTTAGATTTTATTAAAAAAAGATTATATCGGAATGATTTATATTTTTGCATTTTCGGGAATATTTATGAATATTGGTGAAACAATTGTTAAATGGTATCATGAAAATGCAAGGGATTTGCCCTGGAGAATGTATCCGAATCCATACAATATCTGGGTCTCAGAAATCATTCTTCAGCAAACACAAATGGAGAGAGGAGTGGAATATTACAATCGATTTATTGAAAACTTCCCTGATGTGTATGAACTTTCACGAACTGAGGAGAGTGAGATTTTGAAAATGTGGCAGGGACTTGGTTATTACAGCCGTGCAAGAAATATGTTGAAGGCAGCAAGGCAGATAGTGAATGATTTCAACGGAACATTTCCTTATACATACGAAGATCTGATACAGCTTAAAGGAGTTGGTGATTATACTGCATGTGCAATTCTTTCTATTGCATTTGAAAAACCATATGTGGTTGCTGACGGGAATGTCATACGGTTAATAACACGACTGTTTGCAATAGATGAGGCTTCTGAGGACAAAAAAACCATTTTGAAGATTAAATCTATCGCCACAGAAATGATGAATGATTTAAACCCTTCATTTTTTAATCAGGGTTTAATGGAAATGGGAGCTCTCATATGCAAACCAGGTTATCCGTTATGTAATATTTGCCCTGTTCATGATGTTTGCATGGCGGCTGCCACCAATACTCAGCAATTTTTTCCGGTAAAAAAACCGAAAGTAAAAAAAACGCAAAGACTTTTTCACTATTTTGTATTGATTGACCCTGCTCAGAATGTGCTTTTATGTCAGAGAAACAAGAATGATATATGGAAGGGTTTATGGGAGTTTCCTCTGATTGAGACAAAGACAGAACCTATTCCTGGACAGTTAATCGGTGAACTATTTACAAATCCTGAAAAAAATCGTATCACTTCAAGTTACAAATTCTCAAAAAAGCATATTCTCACTCATCAGGTAATTATGGCCACTTTTTATATCTTTGAAATGAAAGAATTACCAAATGATGGTGATGTTAATGTCCGGATTCCGATTATTGAAATCAGTCAATATCCTGTCCACAACCTTATGAGATGGGGAGTTGAGCAAATTTCAGAGTGGCTTGGAAATGAAAAAAATTCTGATTAAATGTTTTTTTCTTAATTTTGTACCCTGAAATAAAGATTTTGAAAATGAGAGGATTAAACAAAGTGATACTAATTGGGAATTTAGGCAAGGATCCCGATTTTAAAGAGGACTCAAAACGTGCTTCTTTTTCCCTTGCCACAACAGAATCATACATTGACAAAACAGGTCAGCGTGTTGATCAGACTGAATGGCACAATATTGTCATCTGGGGTAATCTCGCTGAAATTGCTCATAAATATCTCAGAAAAGGCACCCCAATTTATCTTGAAGGAAAAATCAGGTCAAGATCATATGATGATGCTGAAGGTCAGAAAAAGTATATTACAGAGATCAGAGCTGATAATTTTATTATGCTCGGAGGCAAAAGAGATGATGAATCTTCAGGTTCTCAAAACAACAATGAATCTTCATATTCACCTCCCGAAACTTCTTCAATGCCTCAGCCAGATGATGACCTGCCGTTTTAATGCTTTGAATTTTTGGAATTCATCTGTTTCAAATGATTATATTTGCAAATAAATAACAAAAAGAAATAATTTTGGAATCATCGTTACATGATCATCTGAATCAAATTTCAGTGGTTCTTTTTAACATCAGTGAATTATCCTGAATTCATAAGTTTCTGATCTTCTCGCTGATCATTTTAATCGTCCTGATACTGATCAAAGTTGGACAGAAAATTTTAATCAACATCGTTGATTCTGATGAAGATCACAAACATTCATTTCTGAAATCACTGAATAAAGGACAATATAATAATATTGACGTGGCAATCCATGTGGCTGACGTTTTTCTAAGTGTTCTTTCAGCCTCTGTTTTTACTGCTGCTTTTATTTATCTTTTTTCTGCTGAAGCTGCATCCATGTCTCTGTATCTTCTGTTTATATTATCCGTACTTTCAGGCTTTTTCGTGTTTTGGGTGTTTGACTTCATATCTGTGATGCTTTCATCTTTAATTGTTAGAAATTCTAAAAAACCGGCTATAATTGTCTGGTTGTTTATGTTTGTGATTGCACTCAGTTATCCGTTCAGAAAACTTTTTGAACGGAGCAACAGGCAGGAAAAAATGATAAAGAGAAACACTTTGACATTCAGTGATTTATCTGAAGTTATTGAAAGTTCAGAAGCACGACCTGAGGAAGAACAGGAGAAGGAATTGATGAAAGGAGTGTTGAATTTTTCGGATCTGGAAGTCAAGGAAATCATGAGATCCAGGGTTGATGTGGTGGCTTTTCATCAAAGGATGCCTTTTAACGAAGTATTGAAAGAAATTGTCAGTTCAGGTTACAGCCGGTTTCCGGTGTATGGTGATAATCTGGACAGCATCGTTGGAATTCTGCATATTAAGGATATGCTGCCTTTTCTTTCAGAAAAAGAAGATTTTCAGTGGCAGAAATATATTCGCCAGGCAATGTTCGTTCCTGAAAATCTCAAAATTAATGAGCTTCTGAAAGAATTTCAGTTGAAAAAAAGTCACATCGCTGTCATTGTGGATGAATATGGTGGAACTTCCGGCATTGTCACACTTGAAGATATCATTGAAGAAATTGTGGGAGAAATCGATGATGAATTTGATGAAGCAACAGACGGAATTGTTTATGAAAAGGTATCACACAATGAATTTGTCTTCGACGGCAAAACATCACTGAATGATTTCTGCAAAATAATTTCCTTTCCGTTTGATGATCTGGATGAAGTGAAAGGTGATGCTGAAACACTTGCAGGATTGATTCTAAGTATTGAGGGAAAATTCCCCGAAGTGAACAGTTCTGTCAGATTTAACAATCTGGAGTTTCAGGTCATGGCCATGGATAATAGAAGAATTCAGAAAGTGAAGGTGAAACGTGATGAAACAAATGAAGACAATTTGTAATATTTTTTTATTTGGCATCATTTTGTTCACTGTGTCGTGCGGCAGAGAAAACGAATATTATGCTCCGAAACCCAGGGGGTATTTTAGAATAGACCTGCCGGAAAAGGAGTATACCAGGATTGATACCATTTACCCTTTTTCTTTTGAAATTCCTGTTTATGCGCGGCTTGAAACTGATACTACCGGCTACGAAGGAGAATACTGGTTTAATGTTAAGATTCCTGAACATAAAGGTTCAATTCACTTCAGCTATAAGGTGGTACGCGAAAACCTTTATGAATATACTGAGGATACTCATAATTTTGTATACAAACATGTACCCAAAGCAGAAGATATTAAGGTTGAAGAAATAAAACATGCTGAAAACCATGTTTTCTCCCTTTTATATCAGATAAGAGGAGTGGAAGCTGCATCTCCGACTCAATTTTACATCACAGACAGTACACGTCATTTTTTAAGAGGAGCATTATATTTTGAGCATATCCCCAACAACGATTCAATTCAGCCGGTAATTGATTTTGTAAATGAAGATATTTTTCATCTGATTTCTTCGCTTCGATGGAAATAAGCAATAATACTAATCAATCCATCCCCAGTCATCAGCAAGTTTCGGAATGATAATTGAGTCCTGATAAATTGTATATCCTGCAAAAATGCCATATCCGTTTTCTATGTTGTTGAAAACCATAACCGGCTCCGAAAATGGACTGTTTGAAGAATTCTGTTGAGTCAATGATGTTAAAAGATACATGTACATATCTTCAGAGACACTCAATAAGTCGATGTAAAGTTTGTTCGTATCATTACTGAAATGACTTAATTCAAGATCAAATGACATGATCTGACTTTGTCCCTTGAACAGAATGTCTGAAAATATGCCAAACTCATCGCTGTAATTTTCTATGAAGGGTTCATCTGTATAAAAGTATAAATACAAATATTCTAATGGTTCAGGGAAATTCTCTTCAGGAGCAATTTTAAATCTTATCAGATAATAGTTGTCAGTGTCTGATGGATCATGAATCTGTATCCGAAACCTGAGATAGTCATTGTATTGAGTCTGAACTCTGATCGTGTCTGTCAGTAAAAAAGGAACGGCTTTTGGGATGTGACTTGATGCTGAAATTTCTTCCTGGTCTTTTTGAATGTTTATAAGGTGAATTGCCCCCTGAGATGGAATAAATCCGTTGGTTTTGTATAATCCCGGAGTGACCTCAGAGAGTGTATCACGAGCAATCCCGTTTTCAAAAAAAACAATTCTGGCTCCGCTTACGTAGTCATAATCAGTATTGTCAAGAATGAACTTACTCTTTCTCAAATAAACTGTCACTTCACCTGAGTCGTTATATAAGCAATTTGCTGCTAATTTTCTGCCTCTGTCAGGAATTTCCATGTCAATGTATTTTTCACAGGAAAACAAAATGATTGTCATGAAAATAAGAAAAATGATTCTTTTCATGTTGTTAAAATTTATATGAGTAGGAAAAAGAGGGAATTAATGGAAATAAACTGATTTGCTTCAGGCGTGTTGTGGGTGTATTGTTTGCATAGTTATACTCATTGCTGAAATAAATCATAAATGGATTTTTTCTGTTGTACAGATTATAGATGTTAAAACTCCATGTTCTATTTCCACGTTTGAGTTTTTTATGAAGATTGACACCAATATCCAGCCGGTGATATGCTGGTGTACGAAACCCATTTCTGCCTTCATAGTATTGAACATCCGGATAATATGTGTGGTATGGATCGTTCCCGTTTGGTGTTATGAGTCCCGGATATTTTTCAATCGGAAGCGAAACGGCATTTCCTGTCCCGTATACCCAAACAATACCGAAATCTAAGCGTTCACTTAGAGTGTGGGTTATTGCAATCCCGATATCATTTCTTCTGTCATACCTGTATGGGAATTGTTCACCGAAATTCAGATTATCAAACTGCCTGTTGGCCCACGACAGTGTGTATCCGATCCAGCCGGTCGTTTTTCCTTCTGTTTTTCTGATTAGAAATTCAGCACCATAGGCATTCCCCTTTCCCACTTCAATTTTCTCCTCCCATCCCTGAGCTGCACTGAAAAAATCAGCTCCTTCTTTGTATTCAATAAGATTACTCATGTTTTTATAATACCCCTCGATACTGATTTCAATATTGTTATTCAAATCATGAAAAATGCCTGCAGCATATTGCCATGACTGCTGTGGTTCAATGTTTTTTGTTACAGGTAGCCATAAATCCGTTGGTAACCCAATCCCGCTGTTCGTCAGTAAAAGGATATATTGCGTCATTTTTGATGCTGCCAGTTTCACTGACCAGTTCTCTCCCAATATATATCTCGCATTTAAACGTGGCTGGAGTGAGTAATAATATGTTCCATGAACAGGAAATAAGCTCGCATGTATACCTGCGTTGATTTTTAATCTAGAATTGATTGTAAACTCATCTTCTCCATAGATTGAAATTTCATGGGCATAAACTTTGTTGTTTCCGTATGTTGTTTCAAAACTGAGATTATTTTCTGTGGCATCATTGTATTTGAAAATTGTACTACCTGGAGTAAATGTATGGTAAATATCAGAAACACCTAACAAAACTCTGTGTCGGGGTGAGGGATGATATTCAAAGTCAGCTTTGATAGCCCAGTCATGAATTCCTGAAAAATATTTAAAATTGAATTCTGAAGTTTCAGTATTTCCGTTTTCAGTTTCTTTTGAAATGAATTTTTCTCCCACATCAAATCTGAATCGGCTGAATGTGGCTGTAACATTAGAAAACCATTTCTTATTGTAAATGTGATTCCATCGAAATGCAGTTGTGAAATTTCCCCAGTCTAGCCCAGCGTCACTTGCAAATTCATATTGTGTATTATCTGAGAAGTAAGAATCTTTATACCTTACATAAGCTTTATCCTGACCTGTGTAAAAACTTAAAAATATTCTGTCTTTATCAGATAGCATGTAGTTGAGTTTTGTATTAACATCATAAAAATAATATCCTCCTGATGCATTGTCTTCCATTGCTTTGATAAATGGCTGAATCAGCAGATCAATGTAAGTTCTTCGGGCCGAAATAATAAAGCTGGATTTATTCTTGACAATCGGACCTTCAACCATCAGTTTGGATGAGATTAATCCAACAGATAGTTCTCCATGATACTCTTTGTTGTTTCCTTCCTTCATCCGGATATCAAGAACGGATGACAGTCTGCCGCCGTATCGAGCAGGAAATCCACCTTTTACGAGTAAAACATGTTGGATTGCATCAGGATTGAAGACAGAAAAAAATCCAAATAAATGATCTGCGTTATATACCGGAACGCCATCGAGCAGAATCAGATTTTGGTCTGGACCTCCACCACGGATATACAGGCCGGTTGTTCCTTCATTGCCTGACTGTACTCCCGGAAATAGTTGAATTGCTTTCAAAACATCCTTTTCTCCAAGAAAAACGGGGAGTGATTTGATTGTGTGTACAGGTATTTCAACAACACTCATCTGGGATTGTTCAACTTGGGATTCTTTTTTCGCTGTTACTGTCACTTCTTTTAATGTTAATGACGGCTCAAGAGTAAATATGATTAGTGTGTCTTTAAGAAGATCAAAACTGAGTTCTGCAGGATTATAACCAACGAATGAACACTTGAGTTTCACAGTTCCCTTTGGCAATGTCAGGGAGTAATACCCGTAAACATTTGCCACAACACCGTTTTTACTAACATCATCGTACACTGTGGAAGCAATGAGTCTTTCTCCTGAGCTCGCATCTTCAACGTACCCGCTGATTGTGTATCTTTGTGCTATTGTTTTGTTCGCTATTAAAAATATTGTTAAAACGAACATAAAAAAAAACAACTTCCCGATATTTGCCAGGAAGTTGTTTCTGAAATATTTTTCGATTATCATATTTTATTCGATGCCTAATTTCTTTTTAACCGGAATTATGATGTCGTCAGCATCTTCAAAATATAAAACCGCACCGTTGGAAGTATCAAGAATGTATGTATACCCTTTTTCTTTGGCAACTTCCTGAATTGCATCCTGAGCTTTTTGAAGTAGGGGCGAAATCAGTTCAGCTTCCTTTTTCTGCAGATCTTCTTGGGCCTGTTCCTGAAACTCAACAATCCGGTTCTGTAAATCTGTGAGTTCTTTTTGTTTGGAATTCTTGACAATTTGAGTCATCTTGGTTTCGTTTTCAAGATAATCCTGATATTTTGTTTCAAATTCCTTTGTCATCATTGACAACTGAAGTTCCAGATCATTTGCGTAAGCGACCAGAACTTTCTGGGATGAATCACGTCCCGGCATCAGTTGTAATAATTCAGAAGAGTTGATGTGTCCGACTTTAATTTTTGATTGTGCCTGTACACCTGAAATACTCAGAAAAAAAATCCCAAGAATAGCAATACTTTTAATTGTTTGTTTCATTTTTCTATAATTAGTTGGCGAAATTAAATAAAAAAATCAGATTAATTACCCATTTTTTTCAATATGTCATCGCTTTTATCCATTTTAGGACTCACGTACATAATACTGCTGGAATTTGCGCGGTCAAGAACCAATGCATAGTTTCCATCTTCAGAATACTCTTCAATTGCATTGTAAAGTCTGTCCTGTATCGGTTTGATAAGTTCCTGCCTTTTCTTGGAAAGGTCTCCCTCAGTACCGAATCTCTTTTTCTGGAGATCCTTGACTTCTTTTTCCTTCTGGATGATTTCTTCCTGTCTTTTGATTTTCATATCTTCAGGAAGCAAAACAGCTTCAGACTGATATGTCTTGTAGAGCTTTTCGATGTCTGCAAATTTTTTCTCAATTTCCTGCTGCCATTCCACAGCAAGTGTCTCAAGTGTGTTCTGTGCTGATTGGTATTCTGGTATTTTGTTCAGAATATAGTCAGTGTCAATTATGGCAATTCTGACCTGAGCCTGTGTGCTTGCCAGAGTTGCAAATAATAATCCGATTATTAAAAAACTTTTTTTCATGGCCATTACCTCCTGTTATTTGTTGTGTTTAATTATTGTTTAAGTTTTAATCTATTGAATGATTGATGGAAAAATGGAATTGTCCCTTATTGGCACCGGGATTACCCGGAATTTCATCAAACCCATACCCCCAGTCCAATCCAAGTATCCCAAAGAAGGGCATATATAATCTTACTCCGACACCAGCTGATCTTTTGATGTCGAAAGGATTAAATTCACTGAAATCCAACCATGAATTACCTGCTTCAATAAATGCAAGCATGTATATTGTTGCCATTGGATTCAGTGAAAGTGGATAGCGCATTTCCATGGTGTATTTACTGAAGATTGTTCCACCAATATAATATCCCTGTGAATTTCTCGGTGTTAGTGAATTGTTGGTGTATCCACGCATACCGATAAGTTCTCTTCCATCCAGTGAAAAACCTGAAAGTCCGTCACCTCCTAAATAAAATCTTTCAAAGGGCGATAACCCAAGCTCCTGATTGTATAATCCCAAAAAGCCAAATCGGGTTCTGGTATTCATCACCAAATTTCCTGCCAATCTTGTGAAAAATGAAGTATTAAATTTCCATTTATGATATTCAAGCCACAGGAATTTGTCCTGATCCGTTGCATCCGACCAGTCTTTTTCATTACCGAATGCTTTGCTGACAACACTGTAAGGAGGTGAAAACTGTGCTGACAATGATATCTCAGATCCTGTTCTCGGATATATCGGTGCATCAATCGAATTTCTGCTCAGGCTTGCTGAAACACTTATGTTATTTGAATATCCTGAACTGAATGAGAAGGCAGTGTAGTAATCTTTAACATCATAATATTGATATGATGCTCCCAGATATAGAATAAAATAATCATCAGGCCATTTTAATCTTCTGCCAAGTCCCAGACTGACACCTGATATTCTGATATGTTGTCTGGGGCGCGCTACACCCGAAGCATCAGGTTTGCCGTCATCTTTAACAGAAACACCGTTTGTTTGCACTGAATAGTAAACCCCAAAACTGAATGCATTTGGCTTTTTCCCTCCAAGCCATGGTTCTGTAAATGAAAGATTGTATGCCTGATAATATAATCCGTTGCTTTGGGCTCTGAGTGAAAGAGTCTGACCATTTCCGGAAGGGATGGGTTTCCATGCAGAAGGTTTTAAAACATCCTGTATTGAAAAATTGTTGAAGGAAACTCCAAGTGTTCCAACAATTCTGCCTAAACCCCATCCTCCAGACAGTTCAAGCTGATCTGTGGATGTCTCTTCAACAATGTATTCGATGTCAACTGTGCCATCACTCGGATTTGGCTGAATGTCAAATGTGAGGGTTTCCTGATTGAAATATTTAAGCTGAGCAAGCTCACGCAAAGTACGCATGTGGTCAGCTCGACTGAATAATTGGCCGGGTTTTGTTCTGATTTCACGCATGATGACCTTGTCGTTGGTTCGCGTATTTCCTGAAACAGTAATCCTGTTGATGTATGCTTGTTGTCCTTCATAAATAATGATGTTCAGGTCTATGGAATCTGATCCGATTACAGTTTCAACAGGTCGTGCTGAAAAAAACAGGTATCCATCATCCATGTACAGAGAATGAATGTCTTTGCCATCAGGACTTCCAAACATGTATGTATCAATAATTGTTTGATTGTATACATCTCCCTTTTCAACCTTGAAGATCTGATTTAATTCATCATCAGAATATTTTGTGTTTCCAGTCCATGATACGTTTCTGATGTAGAACCTTTCTCCCTCTTCAATTTTAAGCTTGATTCCAATGTGTTTGTTATCTGTGCGATACAAAGAGTCACTTAGTATTCTCGCATCT
Source organism: uncultured Bacteroidales bacterium (assembly GCA_964388575.1). Classification (GTDB taxonomy): domain Bacteria; phylum Bacteroidota; class Bacteroidia; order Bacteroidales; family DTU049; genus CAYMAZ01. The sequence continues at coordinate 31,741 of CAYMAZ010000001.1, forward strand.
CTGAATCCTTCTTCATTATATTCTGCAATTACCTTACCCTTGTCATCCCTGAAATCCTGTTCAATATATTTTGATGATTTCCAGACTCTCCATAATTTTTTCTCTTTGGTATTTTTGAGCTTTCGTTTGATTTTTGAATCTGTAAAAAACTGATTTCCCTCAATCTGAATTTCTTTGATTTTCTGTTTTTGGTTTTTGTCAATATTGAAATCCAGGATTACATGGTTGAATTTTGAAGTGTCATTTTCTAATTCATGTTGAATTTCAACATTCAGAAAGCCTTTATCAACAAAATGATTACGAATAATATTGGTGGATCCGATGATCAGATTGTCAGACAAAACATCATTTTGACTTATTTTAAGTTTTTCCCTGATGGAGGTTGCTTCTGATTTACTCACACCATTAATGGCATACTTGCTAATACGGGGTTTTTCTTCAAGATGGATGTTTAGAAAAATAAAATTCCCCTGAACAGAGGTTGCAAAAATATCAACTTTTCCATACAATCCCTGCTTCCAGAGATTACTGACTGCTTTGGATATTTCTTCTCCGGGCACTGTAATTTTTGCTCCAACCATCAGATTGGAAACCATAATAACAACCGAAGGATCAATGAATTCATTGCCAGTAACAGTAATTCCTCCGATTTCATATTCTTTCGGGTTTTTGTAATCAATTCGAACCTGAGCGCTTAACTGATCAGATATGAAGATATTGAAAATAATCAATAGAAAGAGAAAATATTTTAATTGAGATGTCATTATGTGGTTATTTCAGTTGTTCACTAATTTTTCCAAATCTGCGTTCACGGTTCTGAAAGTATAAAAGTGCATTTTGTAATTCCTCTTCATCAAATTCAGGCCAGTGTTTGGTTGTGAAATATAATTCAGAATACGCACTTTGCCACAGAAAGAAATTGCTGATTCGTGTTTCACCACCGGTGCGGATAAGGAGTTCCGGTTCTGGCATCCCGGAAGTCGAAAGCAGTTTGCTGAAGGAATTTTCATTTAACTGGTCTTCGTTGAGTAATCCGTCTTTATAAAGGATGGCCAGGTTTTTGGCAGCCTGCACAATATCCCATTTACCACTGTAACTGAGAGCAATGCATAAAGTCATCCCTGTGTTGTGTGATGTTTTTAAAATGCTTTTGTTAATGGAATGCTGACATTTCTTTGGAAGTCTGTCAATGTTTCCGATTGTTTCCAGACGAATGTTATTTTTATGTAAGTCGGGGAGTTCACGCTCAATGGCCATGACCAATAATTCCATCAGTGCGTCAACCTCATTTTGGGGTCGGTTCCAGTTTTCAGTTGAAAATGCAAAAAGACTGAGATATTGAATGCCTTTTTTTACACAAAGTTCAACAATAGTTCTCACAGTTTCTACACCTTTTTGATGACCAAATATTCGTTCTTTTCCCTGTGATTTCGCCCATCGTCCATTTCCATCCATAATAATTGCAATATGGCTGGGAAGTGATTTCTGGGATTGATCGGTTTTTACTGTCATGTAGTAAATTCTCTATTCGTAATTGTATTCCTTGTATTTTCTGGATTTTTTTGGCATGCCAGCACATTCCGCTTTTCTTGTTTTAATTTTGAATGTCACTGTCACTCCGGCAAATGAATACCAGTCTTTTGTTGAACTGTCACCTCTTTGTTTACCGATATTACTGACCGGTTCTTCATTGGGCCCATAAACTGTCCGGTCTGATAAAATTGCAGTAATGTCAGAGCTTTCGGCAGCCAAAACAAGAGGATCTGCATAAACAGTACTAACATCATCCAGATAATCGGTAAATGTCTTACGTAGCCCCCATTCACATGCAATTGATATATTTTTGCTGAGACTGAATTTTGCACCTATTCCGAAGGGAATAGCAAAACTGCCCAATGCGTATGGCTTTTTATCATAATATGTTGTTGTTCCTTGACCTTCAGTACCAAGTGGCTGAAGATCATACCATTTCCCCTCATGAAAAGCCTGAGGATTGAACCTGAAAAATGCAAGACCTGCAAAAATAAAGGGAGAAGCTCTCATTTTTTTTCTACCTGACATTGTTTGATGTCCGGTCATATAGGGAAAAAAATTCAGTTCCATTCCAAGTCCAATTTCTGTTATATCTGTCCTGAAACTCAAATTCCTTTTCTGATTAAATTGTATTATTGCATCGCTACTCTCGACATTTCCCTGAAACGCATTGACACGCATTGCCCAGTGAGGATTAATATTGTATCTGTATATTCCGCCAAATGCAATCTGTGTCATTGCAAACTGTTTTTTCGGATTGATGTCTCCAAGATAGTAGGATCCTCCACCAAATAAACCCAGTTCGTGCCTTTGACCTGATAATGTTCCGGTCAATAGTATGAATAAAATGGGTGTAAGTATGAACAGAAATGATTGCTTCATTATAACAAGATTCCTCTTTTGTGCTTGCTTAACGCAATAAGTCATAAATTTAGTATAAATTGAATTATTTTGTGCAAAATTAAAGTTTTTTTGATAGAAATTACAAGAATAATTAAAACATGATATGTGTTTTAGACGACACAGGAACCTTCTAAGTTACATTATGATTGTTCTTTAAATTGAATGTGTTTAATGTAGAGAGGCTGAAAAAAAGTAAAACTGCGATTTTTATGCAGATGAAACGTATTAAAAATTTCAATAGACTTTTGCGAATAAAAAAACACATCAAACTGAGATGCCGACAATAAAACGTATGATTTATTGTTATATATTTTTTAAGAATCGAATCAGATAAATACTATTTGTCTGCATCAACACTTTAAATTAATTCAAAAAAAATCATAAAAAAATCATATTTGTTCTTCAAAATCTATTAAATTTGCACTTTCCAAAATCAATTAATTTGTAAGCGAAAAGATATGAAAAAACTAATTATTCAAATTGCTCTGGGTGTTATCAGTATTGTGCTGATTTATTTTATTTATCAGGGGATTCAGGGACCAATCAGATTCAAACAGGAAGTGAGTCACCGGACAGATGTTGTGGTTGAGAAACTTAAAAATATTCGAGATGCCCAGATTGCATTCAGAAATGTGAATGGACATTACACAGCCAGTTTTGATACACTGGTAGATTTTATAACAACCGGAAAAATTCCGATCATTAAATTAACAGCAGATCCGGAGGATACTACCTATACTGTCATGTTTGTTGATACAGTTGGGTATACAATGGTTATTGATTCAATTTTCAAGGCAAGGGAAAATTTCAAACCTGCAGAATTGCGACTTATACCATATTCTGATGGGCAGGAGTTTGAATTACAGGCAGGTACAACTGTAAAAGGGAATGTAACCGTTAATGTGATTGAAGTTTTTGCAGCCAACAAATATTTCCTGAAGGGGCTTGATTTAAAAAGACATAATATGGATCCCGATGATGGTCTGAAGTTTGGAAACATGTTTGAACCAACAACTGACGGTAATTGGGAATAACATGATCAGAAAGGTCTTATCTGCAAAAAATACTGATTTTACTGAAACAGGACAGGGAAATATTCTTGTCCTGTCTTTTTCTGTAAAAGGTATGACTATTATGATCATACCTGAAGGTGAAAAGACCGTGCTGGCTTTGGATGAGTATGTGTTTGATACTCATGACCCTGAGTCTTCCTATATTCAGGAAGCATTCAATCAGCTGTTTAAGGAATTTGTTTTCGGCTACAGCAATGTGAGCCAATATCACGTCATCATAAATACTTTGACATACACTCCCGTTCCATCTGAATTATTTAAGGAAAACGAAACAGCATCTTTGATGAATTTTGTGCAGGAACAAAATGAATATCAGGCTCATGACCTTATGACTGAAATGATTTCAAATGGCATCTGGTTGATTTATCAGAATGTTCAATGGCAGAAGCTTATGGTTGAAAAACTCATTCCTGATTGCACAGTTCACAATAACACAGTTCTTTTTGCTCAATCTGTTATGAAGGATCAATCAGAGCTAACAGCTACTTATGTCTTTGTCTGTGAGAATTATTTTGATGTTTTGATTCTTGAAAACAGAAAGCTGTTGCTGTTAAATCGATTTTCATTTACTACGTCAAAGGACTTCTGTTATTATCTCATTGGTTCATTAAAATCCTCCGGGCTGAATCCTTCAGATTCAATTATCTTTCTGGCTGGAGAAATACTCCCTGAGAGTGAAATAATATCTCTTCTCAGGAGATATGTCTCTGATGTCAGATTTGCAGAATGCTCCGGGATACAGTTTCCCGAAGAAATGATTCCTCATAGATATTTTACTCAGTTTGCATTGTTGTGAGAATTATCAGCGGATTAAGAAAAGGGAAAAAAATCGTTGCTCCCTCAAATTTACCGGTAAGACCAACTACAGATTTTGCCAAGGAAGCATTATTCAGCATCATTCAAAATCATTTTGATATTGAAGAGATTTCTGTACTGGATCTTTATGCAGGCACAGGAAATATTTCCTACGAATTTGCTTCAAGAGGTGCTTTGGATATTGTTAGCATTGACTCAAATCAAGCATGTGTAAATTTTATTGCAAAAACAGCCTTGCAACTTGAATTTTATCAGATCAAGGCTTTAAAAACAGATGCATTACATTTTCTCAGAACTTCACGTATTCAAAGGGATATCATTTTTGCTGATCCCCCCTTTGATGATGATATCACCAAAAAAATTCCGGAAATTGTGTTTGAAGAACAGTTGCTGAATGCTTATGGTTGGTTGATAGTTGAACATTCATCAAGGATATCATTCGGGGATAATGAATTGTTATTTGATATGAGAAAATATGGATCGGTGTGTTTTTCTTTTTTTAAACAAGAGTAATAAGTTTAAGAAATTATATACGTTTTAGTAATTAAACATGTTGACATGAAATTAGTACTCGTTGGAGCCACTGGGTTAGTAGGTCAGGAAATGATAAAGGTAATTGAAGAAATTTGCCTTCCAGTGGATGAATTTATTCCGGTTGCCTCAAAACGTTCTGTAGGCAAAAGTGTAGAGTATAACCAGAGACAATATCAGGTTATAAACATATCACAGGCACTTGAGAAGAATCCGGATATTGTTTTGTATTCAGCCGGTTCTGAGATATCACTTCAGACTGCCAAGTTATTTGCTGAGTTGGGCGCTTTTGTCGTTGATAATTCATCAGCCTGGAGAATGTATGATGATGTTCCTCTCGTGGTTCCTGAGGTCAATGTTTCAACAATTACAGAACACACAAAAATTATTGCAAATCCGAATTGTTCCACAATTCAGCTTGTGGTTGCACTTAACCCGCTTCATAAAAGATATAAATTAAGAAAAATTGTCATTTCAACATATCAGTCTGTTACAGGAACAGGGGCAGCGGCTGTAAAACAACTATTTGATGAAAGGTCAGGACAGAAAGCTGAAATGGTGTATCCACATCAGATTGACCTGAATTGTTTTCCACATGGTGGTTCATTTCTTGATAATGGCTATACAACGGAGGAAATGAAGCTGGTTTATGAAACCAGAAAGATCCTAAATGACAACAATCTGGAGATTGAATCGACTGTGGTCAGGATCCCTGTCCTCGGAGGACATTCAGAAAGTGTGTATCTGGAATTTGAGAAAAGCTTGACAGAAAAGGAAGTCAGAGAAATACTTCAAACTGCACCTGGGATTCAGGTTGAAGATGATCCCCAAAATAATCGTTACCCCACACCACTTTCAGTTCAGGGGAAAAATGAAACATTTGTGGGACGAATCAGGCTGGGTTTGTATCAAAGCAATATATTGCAAATGTGGATTGCAGCTGATAATCTAAGAAAAGGAGCAGCCACAAATGCAGTTCAGATAGCCAATTATATTCATTCCACTTTTTTGAGGAAATAAATTATGCTTTTAAAAAAAAGACCGGTTTTACTGATTGCTGGTCCCTGTAGTGCAGAAACAAGAGATCAGACATTGCTATCAGCTGATGAATTGATACAGAACTGTAATCCTGATATTTTCAGAGCAGGAGTGTGGAAGTCAAGAACAAACATCAATTCCTTTGAAGGCTCAGGTAAAAAAGCGCTCAAATGGTTAAGTGAAGTGAAAAGCACGTATGGAATTCCTGTTGCAACAGAGATACTGACCCCCGGGCATGTGGAATTATGCCTGAAAGAGAACATTGATTATCTCTGGCTTGGAGCACGAACAGTTGCCAATCCATATATTGTAAAAGAAATCTGTGAAGCACTGAAAGGAGTGGATCATAATATTCTGGTCAAAAATCCGATCAATCCGGATATTAAGTTATGGATTGGCGCAATTGAAAGAGTCAGGCAAACCGGTGCAAAAGATGTAATGGCGATTCATCGTGGTTTTTCCACATATTATAATTATCCATACAGGAATATGCCATTATGGGATATTCCAATCGAACTCAAAAGAAACATGCCAGATTTGCCCATTATATGCGATCCCAGTCATATATGCGGAAAAAAAATCTGCCTGCAGGAAATTATGCAACAGGCTTTGGATCTTGAAATGGATGGACTCATGGTTGAAACACATCCTGATCCGGAAGCTGCTATGTCAGATAGTGAACAGCAGATAAGGGCAAAGCAGTTACAAATTATTCTATCAAATCTCATCATTAGGATGCATTCTGACTCAAAACATCAAAAACTGATGAGTCTCAGAAACGAAATTGATCTAATTGATGATCAGTTACTTGAGACACTTGCAAGACGGATGCACATCATTGTTGAAATTGGCAAGTTGAAAAAGGAAAATAAAATTACAATTTTACAGGCAGGCAGATCAAGACATTTGTTCGCAGACAGAATGATGAAAGGGAATGATCTGCGGTTAAATCCAGATTTTTTAAAAAACTTACTGAAGACCATTCATAACGAAGCGATCAGAATTCAAATGGATATTTTGAACTTTAATGTTTCAGACAAAAATAATTCTTTTTAAAGAGAGTAGAATCCTGATGGATGAGTTGTAATCCAATTTTTAATAAAAACAAAAGAGCTTCGTTTGAGAAGCCCTTATGTTGTAACCGAAAGAATTCAATATTATTGCGACTTTAAAATAAATCTCATAGGCAGGTTAAACTGAACTCTCACTGGGACACCTCGTTGTTTTCCCGGATTCCATTTTGGCATGTTTCTGACAACTCTAAGAGCTTCTTCATCGCAACCTCCTCCGATACCTCTTATTATTCGGATCCCTGTTATAGTTCCATCACGTTCTATAACGAAGGTAATGTGAACAGTTCCCTGAATTTCATTTTCAACAGCCATCCTTGGATATTTCATGTTCTCTCCCAAATATTGAAACATTGCATTTTCCCCTCCTGGGAATTCAGGCATTTGTTCAACAATTATGAAAGGCTCGTCACTGTTTCCATCGTCAATATCTTCGGGGAGTTCAGGCTTAGTATATACGATTTCTCCAGGCTTGAAATCTTCAATTTCAATTTCAAAGTCGATCTCCTGCTGATCTGCATTGTCATCAGTTTCTACTAAATCAATTAAATTTGGTTTTGGTGGTTCAGGCTTAATTTCTTCAGGTTCAGTTGAAATGATGATGTCTTCAATGTCAAAAACTGTAGGATTGGGGAGTTTGAAATTTTCTTCTTTGTACGTTTTCCATTCAAATGCTGCAAAGACAATAAGCAATGTTAGTGCTAATCCTGTTTGGAAAAAGAAATCTTTTTTGATTTCCAGATTTGCTTTTTTTGTTTTTTTTGTTTCCATATCTATGGGGTTTGAGATTATTATTATAACGTGTGAAATTGTGTTATGATACACTACAGATGCAGATATGAGATGCTTTCCATAGAAGTGTTCAGTTGAAAAAGTAAACGGTATGTTTTGGAAAAGAAACGGTCATAAAAAAAGGTTGTTAACTTAAGTAAACAACCTTTTAAATTCTTTGATTCAGGGTTTATCCCTGTAAGATAAATCTGATTGGCAGATTAAACTGAACGCGAACAGGTTTTCCTCTTTGTTTTCCTGGTTTCCATTTTGGCATGTTCTTAACGACTCTGATGGCTTCTTCGTCACAGCCACCACCGATGCCACGAAGGATTTTAACATTGGTAACACTTCCATCTGGTTCAACAACGAACGTCACAAAGACAGTTCCCTGAATGCCGCTTTCTCTAGCCATAGGAGGATACGTGATATTTTTTCCTAAAAATTCCATGAGAGCTGCTTCACCTCCTGGAAATCCGGGTTGTTCTTCAACAATTGTAAAGATTTCAGCTTCTACATGAACTTCTTCCTGAACTTCAACTCTGGAAACATAATATTCTTCAACAGCGGTATTCTCATCTACTTCATCAAATGAAATATCATCATCAACTTCAACATCATCTTCAACAATTTCAATCTCAGGAATCTGAGGTGGGGGTGGTTGCTCAATCTTTTCTTCTGGTTTTGTTATTTCGATTTCTTCTTCAGGAATGTAAAGTTGAGACATGTCAAACATTGTTGTGTCTTCTTTGTCAAATCTTTTCCACTCAAAAGCAACAAGAACAACACATAGAGCTAAAACAAGACCAATTTGAAGATACAATCCTTTGGTCTTTTCCAAATCTTTTTCAGGATTTTTTTTGATTTCCATAATGTATTTTTATTTTTTGAGCACTGCGAAATTACGAAAAATATTAATTCGAGGTATTACTTTTTTATTGTTTAACGGTAAAATGAGATAAAAATTATTCATGATATTCTTTGCAAAGTCTTCTCTTTTGATACAGAATATAGAGAATAATTTTCTAAAGAATCCATAAAGGAAACAAAAAATATTTTTGTGCTCATTATGGATAGTTATTTAAAAATTTACAACAGGACAATAAGTGTTGATTAAGTTTTATTCAATAATTGCTTTATAGGCTTCTGCATCAAGGAGTTCGTTCGCTTCAGTAGGGTTTGTCAGTTTGATTTTTGCAATCCAGCCATCACCATAAGGGTCTTTATTGATAATGTCAGGTGTTTGCTCAATTTTTTCATTAAACTCAATGACTTCACCATTCACAGGCATATATACATCTGAAACAGTTTTCACAGCTTCAATTGTTCCCAGTGCATCACCTTTTGATAACGTTTCACCAACTGTGTTCACTTCAACAAAAACAACATCGCCGAGCTGACTTTGAGCATAATCAGTCACTCCAATTAATGCGTGATCACCTTCAATTTTCAACCATTCGTGATCCTCAGTGTACTTTAAATTATCTAATACGTTCATAATTAATAGTGTTATTAAAATTTTGCCAAAATTACGAAAAATGATATGATCAAAAAAAAATATTTAATTTTATTGTAACTTTTTATTCACTGTATCGTCATAATATTACACCAGACATAAAATGACTGTTAAGGAATATAATAATTGTGTTGATCTGTTCTCGGACAGGGTGTTTCGGTTTATTGTCAAGAGTGTAAAAGATGAAGATATGGCAAAAGATATTGTTCAGGATACTTACCTTAAACTTTGGGAGAAGCATGAAAATGTTGATTTTGATAAAGCAAAATCATACATTTTTACTGCTGCGTATCATACAATGATAGATTATATCAGAAAAAACAAAAGAATCGTTTCATATGAAACAGAAGACTCATCAACCTCTTTAAGTTATTTGACCAAGTCAACTCCGGCAAAGGAACATGTGGATTTGAAAAAAATTCTGAATGAAGCAGTAAATTTATTACCGGAAGATCAGAAATCTGTCGTTCTTCTTAGAGACTATGAGGGTTATTCCTATCATGAGATCGGGGAAATTACAGGTCTTTCAGAACCACAGGTGAAAGTGTATATTTACAGAGCCCGATTATTTTTAAAAAATTATATAAAAGATCCTTCGTTGGTCATGTAAGAGTGAATATCATGAAAGTGAACAGAGAAAACTATGAAATCTTTTTCCTCGATTATTATGAGGGGACTCTCAGTAGAAGCAAAGTTGAGGAGCTGATGTCGTTTCTTGAAATAAACCCCGATCTGAAGGAAGAATTCGATATGTTTGAACTTGTTGGACTTGACGAAGATATTGATAATTTGGGATTTCCAAATAAGGAAAGCCTGAAAAAGAAAGAAATTGAATCATTTGGAGGCATTAATCAGGGAAATTACATTGAACAATTTATTGCATGTCACGAAGGAGATCTGGATGAAAATCAAAAAGATGAACTTCAGGGATTTCTTGAACTCAATGCTGATCTCAAAGAAGAATTTAATTTATTCTCAAAGTCAAAACTTGAGCCCGATATGAGTGTAGTGTTCCTGTCAAAAAATACTCTGAAACACAAATCAACCATTTCATTTTCACCTGTATTTATGCGCTATGCAGCTTCTATTGCGGCATTAATGGTTATCGGATTTGCAGTGTTCAGGACTTTAACGACCATTCAGGTTGATAATAATGCATCACTTGCATTTTCTTCCGGAAGAAAGGGAATTGATGCAACAAAATATGTGAACTGGGAAGCAGAATCTGAAGTTATCAAGGTCGTCCCAACACATTATTATAATACAGTTTCAAATATTTCCACAAAGAAGGAAAGAATGCCTGAAAATATCCGATATCAAAATATTCCGCCTTCAGAGATATCAGAATTGTCAAATGCAAATTTGCATAACACCCCCCCTGAGTTCCAGACCAAAAGAACAGAGTATGCTGAGATTTATGCTTATAGGAACATAAGACTGGAAGCATACGACGACGAGAGGCAAAATCCTGTTTCAATAGGAGAATCAAGGTTTTTCAATAGAGTTGCCGAAACATTTGGGAGACCTGAAGATGATTCATTTGACCTTAACTCAAAAATTTCTGGCTGGCAGATTGCTGAATACGGAGTTAAAGGATTTAATCTGCTGACAGATAATGATGTTGATTTCAGAATAAAGAGTAACGATCGTGGAGATGTGACTAAAGTTGCATTTAATGATTTTGCAATTCCTGTAAAGCGTGATCGCTGAATCATCTATCATACAAATGCTAAGGTGGTATGAATTCTACTGCTGAATTCAAGTACTTCGAAATGTATGTTTCGTTAAAACAGTTTTGCATTCATCGTTTAAAAGCACTGATGCTCTAAATTCATCAATTAACATAATTAAATCTAATTTTTTTTTTTGTATCAATGTAACAAAAATAATTTTCAAACCGTCACACATAAAACAAAACATTAAACATTATGAAAACGTATTTAGCATCAGAACTAAAAGCAATTGTTGTTACATTTTTTATCATTTGTCTATTTGTATTGAGCATTACAGCGCAATCACAGAAAATTTCAACCGGTTCTTTTGATCATTTGAAAATCGAAGGACCTGTTGAAGTACAAATCAACAAAACTATTGAACACAGTATTGTTATTGAAAACGATGGGGGATTGGCCGTTGAAGAAATATTAATCTATTCAATCAATGGTAATGAACTGGAAATAAAATCCACGGGTAAAGTTAAAGATTTAAAACTGATAGTGAATTATGAGAATCTGAATAGTTTAGAGGTAAAAGGTGTGGCAAATGTCATTTCACAAAACACAATCACAGGTGAAACGCTCAGTATTACATCAGATGGGGCAACGGATCTCAGCCTGACTGTTGATGTTCTACAGTTACAGATTGATGCATCTGCAGCAACAACGGTTCGTTTGAAAGGACATAGTGACAATGTTGTTGTGAAATCTTCTGGAGCTGCTGATGTGAAAGCATTTGATCTGACAGTGAAGTCAGCAAACATTGAGTCAAGCGGTGCATCAGATGTGAAAATGGATGTGCTTGATAATGTTACTGTAAAAGCATCAGGAGCCTCAAATGTGAAATTCAAAGAAGAACCACAGGAAAAAAGTATCGAAGTCAAGGGAGTAGCCGACATCACATACGGAGGAGTGGCATTGAAAGGGACAGACAATCAATTGTTTCCTGACCAATCCTCTCCTGAAAAAAGAAAATTTGACGGGCATTGGAGTGGTGTTGAAATTGGGTTTAATGCAATGGTAGATCCTCAGCTTAACTCAGGCTTTTCAGGTGAATTTGATTTTCTGGAACTGAATTATCCCAAGTCAGTGACTGTTCAACTGAATTTTTTTGAATACAATGTGCCAATAGTGAAGAATAACCTGGGACTTGTGACAGGTCTTGGCTTGTGGATCAATAACTATCGCTTCTCAGATAACATTGTTCTGGTGTCAGATTCAGTAAGAATTTATGGATTTGCCGATACGTTAAGAAATTATACCAAAAGCAAACTTACGGCAACATATCTGACACTCCCACTGATTATCGAATATCAGTGTCTCGATAAAAAAGACCGTGAAATTTTTCATATCGGATTTGGTGGATATGGTTCAGTGAAGATTGGGTCCAAGACTAAAAATGTGTATATTGTGAATGATCAGAAAGTCAAAATAAAAGATCATGGCGATTTTAAAATCAATCTGTTCAAATATGGTTTGACAGCAAGGCTTGGATGGAGACAGGTGAATTTCTTTGCAAATTACAATCTTTCTACATTATTTGAAAAAAATAAAGGTCCAGAGACGTATCCTTTTGAATTTGGAATCACGCTCGCAGGGTGGTAAATACACATTTCATTTCTCTTGTATTAAGCCATCTCGTTTTTGAGGTGGCTTTTTTTATGTTTGAAAGCCTAAGTGTTATGAAGTGTAATTTTCATGTCTATAATATGCCAGGCTGAGAACAAAAATTAAATTTTTGCACGTCTCCAAATGAATTTTCAATATCTCATCAGTTTTTCTCAAAAAAAAGAGGCTGATAAGTAATAACCTCAGCCTCTTTAATAATATTCAGAAAAAAACTTATGATTTTTTAACTTCTGATCTTTTTAAAAGATCATATGCTGTGGGGGCGGCAAGAAAAATCGAACTGTAAGTCCCGACAATGATCCCAACGAGCAATGCAAACGTAAACCCGCGAATCACTTCACCTCCGAAAATGAATATTGCTAGCAGTACTGCAAAAGTGGTTCCTGCTGTGTTGATTGTTCTAGAGAGGGTACTGTTAATTGCATTATTCATGTTTGTAAGATTGCCCTTTTTGGGATGGAGAAATTTGTTTTCTCTGATACGGTCGAAAATGATCACAGTATCATTGACAGAATAGCCGATAATGGTTAGGATAGCTGCAATGAATGCCTGATCAACTTCAAGACTGAATGGCAAGATTCCGTAAAAGATTGAGAAAAGACTGATAGCGATAACAGCATCATGGAACAGAGCAACCAAAGCTCCAACTCCATATTGCCAGCGTTTAAATCGAATAGCAATGTAAATAAATATTATAATTAAAGCAATAATTACTGCAAAGAAAGCCCCTTGTTTAATATCCCTTGCAATGGTTGGCCCAACTTTTTGAGAACTGAGCCGGCCGATAATTTTTGCTTCATCATCTGACACAAACTCTTCAAATGTGATAGAGTTTTTGTAGAAATCTTTAACGCCGTCATAAATCTTGTGTTCAACAATTGAGTCACTCTCCTGACTTGATTCTTCTATAAGATATTTAGTTGTGACTTTGATCTGGTTGTTTGGGCCAAATGTTTTGACTTCAGCATTTGTACCGATATTGGCTTCAATCGATTTTGCAATATCAGATGTCACCACATCCTGATCAAATCGGACAATATATGTTCTTCCTCCTGAAAAGTCAACTCCCAGGTTGAGTCCTCTGGTAAATAGGAAAACAACACCAATAACAATGACTGATGCTGAAGCAAGATATGCAACTCTTCTTTTTGACAGGAAGTCAATTTTTGTGTTTGCAAGGAAATTTTTCGTTAACTTAATATCAAAAGTAATCTTATAATTTTTATCAAGTAACCAGATAAAGAACAATCTTGTAATAAAGATAGAACAGAATAGTGAAGTAATGATCCCAATAATCAGTGTCGTTGCGAACCCCTGAACCGGACCGCTTCCGAAGACATACAGAACAATACCTGTCAGCAGTGTTGTGACGTTTCCGTCAATAATGGCTGAATATGCGTTTTTGTATCCATCCGCAATCGCAAGTCTGACGCCTTTATTTGCAGCCAATTCTTCCTTGATACGTTCATAGATGATAACATTTGCATCCACAGACATCCCAAGTGTCAGAATAATACCAGCAATACCTGGTAATGTAAGAACTGCCTGCAGAGATGCCAGAACCCCGAACACAAAAAACATATTTGTAATCATTGCAATATTTGCTGCAATACCTGCCTTGTTATAGAAGAAAATCATGTACACAAGAACCAGTATGAAGGCAAGGAGGAATGAGAGAAGGCCACTGTTTATGGCGTCCTTCCCAAGTGAGGGTCCGACAATAGCTTCTTCAACAATACTGGCTGGGGCTGCAAGCTTTCCTGATTTGAGCTTTGTGGCAAAATCTGTAGCTTCCTCCATTGTGAAGTTTCCTGAGATGCTGGATCTGCCCGTAGGAATTTCAGTATTAACAGTTGGCCATGAATATACCTGGTTGTCAAGAACAATTGCAATGGAACGACCAATGTTGGTAGCAGTCATTCTTTTCCAGATTTTAGCTCCTTCATTATTCATGACCATTGTGATTTCTGGTTTTCCGAATTGATCGAAATCTGGAAATGCATCTGTTACAACATCACCGCCAAGTGCAGCCTGGGTTGATTTAGGAGGTAATTTTATTGCAAGTAACTGGTAGGTGTTTCCCCCTTCTTTTACATCAAGAGGGTTAAAAGACCAAAGAAAACGCAGATCGGCAGGGAATATATTTTTTGTAAATGCAAGGTAACGGTTTACTCTTGCAGTGTCAATTCCTCTGGAATATCCAACAACAGGGCCCTGTTGAGGAAAATAGTTGCCGCTTTCATCCTGTACAAATGCAGGATTTAAATAAGCAAAAAGCGGATTTTTGGTAGCATATTCTTCAAAACTCATTTGATCGGTTGAGTCTGTTCCCTCTGTTGTTCCAAGTAATTCATCAAGGTTTGATGTTGCTGTATCTGTGTTTTCAGCAGTATCTTCGATAATATCTGTTTCAGCTTCAGCAACTTCAATTGCCCCATCCTCAATAAGGGTAGAATCCTTTACATTCTCAGTGAATCCGATCAGGCCTGGAAGTCTGTTGTTTGCATCTTCAAGAAACTGATATATTTCAGAAAGCTCATAGGTTTCCCAGAATTCAAGTTGTGCAGTACTCTGCAAAAGTTTACGTACCCGGACAGGATCTTTGATACCAGGCAATTCAATAAGAATTCTGCCGTTGGTAGCAAGTTTCTGAATATTGGGCTGTGAAACGCCGAATCTGTCAATACGATTTCTTAGTACTTCAAAGGTTCGGTCAAATGCTTCGTCAGCTTCTCTGCGGATAATATTGATAACTTCCTGATCTTCAGTATCGTAATTAATTTTACTTCTGAGTTCATTGGTCAGGAAAAATGATGCAAGGCGTTCCCCGGGCGCAATTTCCTGTATTGACTGATAAAAAAGATTAACAAAATCATCCTGGCTGGTCTTCTGTTTTTCTGTTGCCATTTGAATGGCCTGATTGAATTTTGGATCCTGATTGAATCCGGATAAGGCAATCAGAAGATCTCCCATGGCCACTTCGAGTGTCACGTTCATCCCGCCTTTAAGGTCGAGACCAAGATTCAATTCACGTTCTTTACAATCTTTATAAGTGTATTTTTTAACTAACATGTTCATAACCGGTTCCATCATCATGGAGTCCAGAAATGCTCTTTCACGGTCAGTTTTCAAAGAATCAAGAATCAGCTTTTCCAGGATTTGATCACCGTTGCTTAATCTTTCGGCTTCCTCAAATACTGAGGGATGGTCAGCATATTTGACAGCTGACTTTTCAATTTTGCGTGAACAGAATGTAAATGACAATTGATAAATACTCACGAGAGCAAAAACAATAGCCAGAAATTTAATTGCACCTTTATTTTGCATAGTTATAAAGTTTATAAATACCTTAAAATTTTGAGGGTGCAAAAATATAACAAGATTAGCAAATATGCAATTTTATTTTTTTCGAATCATAAAATAACGCGGAAACAGTAAAATGGAATTTCTGTTGAGTGAAAATTTTTCAAATACACAATATTTTGTGTATGATCTACTTAAAGATAGTATTGAAAGTATTGTTAATAAATTCACCATAGGGAAGAGTCAATTTTATGTATTTTTACAGGCCGTCAAATCACAATACTACTATGTCAAAATTTACTCATTTACATGTACATACACAATATTCCATTCTCGATGGAGCTTCAAAGATTCCTGAATTGCTGCGACGTGTTGTGGAGCTTGATATGAATGCTGTTGCCATGACCGATCATGGGAATATGTATGGTGTTATGGATTTTGTATCACAGGCAAAGAAATTCTCTGTTAAACCGATTATCGGAGTAGAAACCTACGTCGCCAGAAACGCATATGATCAGAAATCAGGACTGGATGACAGAAGCGGATATCATTTAATACTGCTTGCCAAAAATTTTGTTGGATACAAGAATTTAATCAAGCTGGTTTCACGGAGTTTTACGGAGGGATTTTATTATACTCCGAGAATTGACAGATCCTGGTTAAAAGGAAACACTGAGGGGTTGATAGCATCATCGGCCTGTCTCGGTGGAGAAATTCCAAAAATGTTTCACCAGAAAAGCATTGAAGAAACAGAAAAATCACTGCAGTTTTATCTTGATGTTTTTGGTGATGATTTTTATCTAGAACTAATGAATCATGGAATTCCGGAGCAGATTGAACTGAACAGGGGACTTCAGAAACTTTCTGAAAAGCACGGAGTAAAATTGCTGGCTACAAATGATGTGCATTTTGTGATGGAAGATGACTTCGAAGCACATAAACTGCTTATATCTATAAATACAGGCAAAGATATGAGTGAAGACACGCTTCATTATACCGGGAATGAGTATTTGAAATCCTTTGAAGAAATGACTCAGGTTTTGTCTGAGTATCCTGAAGCTTTGGAAAATACTGTGAAACTATCAGATTCGATAGAGCATTTTGATCTGAAACGAAAAGTTATCATGCCAGTATTTCCAATTCCACAGAATTTTGAAAATGATGATGCTTATCTTAAACATATTACTTACGAAGGGGCGGTAAACAGATTTGGGGAGTTAATTGATGAAATCAGAGAGAGGTTGAATTATGAGCTTGATGTGATAAAAAGCATGGGTTTTGCAGGATATTTTTTGATTGTGTCAGATTTGATCAGAGCTGCCAGGGAAAGTGGAGTTTATGTAGGACCGGGAAGGGGATCCGCTGCCGGATCTGCAGTTGCTTATGCAATTGGGATTACCAACATTGATCCCATAAAATATAATCTTCTGTTTGAAAGGTTTCTGAATCCAGAACGAGTGACAATGCCTGATATTGATATTGATTTTGATGATGCAGGAAGAGATAAAGTTTATGATTACATTATAAATAAATATGGCAAGGATAAAGTTGCACAGATAGTAACTTTTGGGACTTTGGGCTCAAAGTCTGCCATACGTGATGTGGCCAGGGTTATTGGGGCCGATCTGCAAACTGCCGACAGAATTGCGAAGCTTGTTCCTGATGGTCCTGAAATGAGTATTGAGAAAGCATTGAAGGAAAGCTCGGATTTTAAAGAAGTTTTTGAAAAAGGGAGCGACCTTGAGAAAAGGATAATCGAAAATGCAAGAAAACTGGAAGGACTCATAAGGCAAACTGGTGTTCATGCCTGCGGAACCATTATTGGCAGGGATTCTCTGATTAATGATATTCCTCTTGCACGAGCAAAGGACAGTGATCTGCCTGTGACACAATACGAAGGTTCTTTGGTTGAGGCAGCCGGGATGCTGAAAATGGATTTTTTGGGTCTCAAAACACTTTCAATAATGAAAGATGCTATTGAGATTATTAAAGCCAGACATGATGTAGAAGTGGTGATTGATAACATTCCACTTGATGATGAAAATACCTGGAAGTTGTTTCAGAAAGGAGATACAATTGGAATATTCCAGTTTGAATCACCCGGAATGAGAAAGTGGTTGGCTGAATTAAAACCGGAGCACATTGAGGACCTGATTGCAATGAATGCTCTGTACAGACCTGGCCCAATGGATTTTATTCAGGATTTTATTGACCGGAAATTCGGACGAACACCAATTGAATATGCCCATGAGCTTCTTGAACCAATATTGAAAAACACAAACGGAATTATGGTTTATCAGGAGCAGATTATGCAGGCAGCTCAGGTTTTGGCAGGGTATTCTCTTGGTAGTGCAGACATTCTGCGAAGAGCCATGGGGAAAAAGAAAATTGAGGAGATGAACAAACAGAGAAATATTTTTCTCGAAGGTGCCCAAAAATTACATGGCATTCCGTCTGAACTTGGGAATAAAATATTTTCACAAATTGAAGAATTTGCAAAATATGGTTTTAACAGATCGCATTCAGCAGCATATTCTGTGCTTGCATTTCAAACAGCATGGATCAAAGCACATTATCCGGCTGAGTATATGGCTGCCACTCTCACCCACAATCTTGGAGAATTAAAGAGTATTACATTTTTTATTGAGGAATCCAAACGAATGGGGATTGCTGTGTTGGGACCGGATGTCAATGAAAGCTACAAGTATTTTTCGGTGACAAGAGATGGCAAAATCAGATTTGGTCTTGCAGCATTAAAGAATGTTGGAGAGTCTGCTGCTGAATATCTGATACAGGAAAGAAAAGAAAATGGATTATTTAAGGATTTACAGGATTTTCTGAAGCGATTGAATTCAAGATACCTAAACAAGAGGGCAATAGAATCACTTGCTTATACAGGTGCTTTTGACAGCTTCGGAATTCATCGTGCTCAGTTTTTCTTCAGAGAAAATGAAACGTCAGCATCATTTATTGATATCATGATTCGTCATGCTTCACATCTGCAGTCAATTGCCTCATCCAATCAGCAATCTCTTTTTGGGGAGATGGAAGAAGCTGCAATGCCTGAGTTGAACATCCCTAATTGTGAGCCATTTACACAATATGAGCAATTGAAATATGAAAAAGAATTTGCTGGATTCTATATTCATGCTCATCCACTTGAGCAATATTCACTGATTTTAAGAAAATTCTGCACAGGTAATCTGGAGATTCTGAAAGCTTCAATTAAGGATGAGGCTGAAGCATCAATGTCAATAGCTGGTCTGGTAGTTGGTTCTCAGGAAAAACTTTCAAAACAAAATACAAAATGGGGATATATCAGAATTGAGGATGAAACCGGGACATATGATTTGAATCTGTTTGGAGAGCAATATCTGAAATTTAAACATTATGCTGAAATTGGAATTTTTATTTATGTGGATCTTAAAATTCAGAAACACTACAAGTCTGGAAGAACTGAAGTGAGAGTTCAGAATATTTGTCAGGTTTCTGATGTTGAACAAAAAATTGATCATGCTGTGGTTCTTTTGAATACTCAGATTCTAAAGGATAATTTTGATGAAATCGTCAGTAAAATTAAGAATGAGAAAGGAAAAATTCAACTGAAAATCAGTGTTGTAGGAAAAGGAAGCAATGGAGAAGATGCAGGTTGTAATCTGATTATGAAGCATCACAAAGTCAACCTGGATGTAATAAAACACCTTGATCTAATTGGGTGTAAGATCTTGGAAATTAGATAGATCAAAAAATATATTTTGATATTTTCACTATTAATGCTTTAAGGATTTGTTTTTTAGTAGGAAATATTTTTGAATATATGTGGAAATTTTATGTAAAAAATATAAAAATTTCTTTACATTTGCCAAACAAATTTAAAAACTAGCATTATGAAAAAAATTTACGTTTTGACATTTATTTTAGTGAATGTGTTTTTGATCAACACTTTTGCACAGAACGGATTAAGGGATGATGTTATGCAAACCAATTACGATGAAGGCATGGTCATAAATCAAAGTTCTGTTGAAACAGGTACATGGTTTTATTTTGACAAATCGGTCTTACTATATGACAATGGGCCTTTGATTACACATCCTGCTTCTGCTGGCGGTGCAGATACAAGTATGCTTCAGACAGGTCTCGGAATGAATACCTTAGGTGCAGGAGTTCAGTTTCTCTCAGGAAACAGAATGGCAGATGATTTCACACTTACAGATGCATGCAATATTGATTCCATTGCAATTTATGCCTATCAAACAGGATCAACAACGACTTCAACAATTACAGGTTTGTATTTGCGTGTATGGGATGGTATTCCCGAAGATTCTTCAAGTACTCTGATTTGGGGTGATTTGGTTACCAATATTATGTCGGGTACTGAATGGACAAACATTTACAGGATGTCCGAAACGACACCCGGAACGACCAGACCGATTTTTGTAAGCTATGCTGTTACTGCAGGACTTCAACTTCAGCCTGGAACATACTGGCTTGAATGGACTATTGATGGTTCTCTGGCTTCAGGGCCCTGGGCTCCCCCTATTTCAATTCTGGGAACGACAACCACAGGAAATGCAAGGCAATATACATCTTCTTCAACGTCCTGGATAGATTTTACAGATTCAGGAACATTAACTCCACAGGGGATGCCTTTCAAAATATATGGCTCATTACTTGCGAATGATGTAGGTGTTGTAGCGTTGCTCTCACCAGTAACAGGCGAATTGACTGATAGTGAAATCATGACTGTTACGATTGAAAACTTCGGAGATTTTGATGAAATTAATTTCCCGCTTATGTTTCAGGTTAACGGAGGAACTGTCAACACAGAAACGATAACAACAAATGTGCCTTACGGAACCAATGTTGATTTTACTTTACCAGGAACATTTGACTTTTCAGCTCCCGGACAATTTGAGATCACTTTATGGACAGAACTTACAGGAGATAATGATGTGTCAAACGATACCTTAACAGTAATGTTAAACAATACAACACATATTGCAGAAAATGAGAATGCTGCTTTTTCAGTTTATCCGAATCCTGCAGTTGTTTCTGTCAGAATTTCAGGTAAAGAAATTGTTTCTCTGATTGAGATTTTTGATGTGAACGGATCACTTATCTATTCTGATGTTCCAATGGAAGCGGATTTTATTGTATCACTAGAAAATTTCAGAAATGGGGTCTATGCCGTCAACCTTCACACTCAGAATGGAAAACAGATACATAAAATTGTTAAATAGAAAAGCATTGAATTGTTTACAAAAAAACCGGTTCTTTACGCCGGTTTTTTTGTTTATAATTTTACGAAATTCAACATCCTGCATTCGTTGAAATTTTATATTTTTGTCAAAAAGTACAAACTTAAAATATTACAAAAATGGCTATTGAAATTAATGACAGTAATTTTCAGGAATTGATAGTAGAATCTGGTAAACCTGCATTGCTTGATTTTTGGGCTGAGTGGTGTGGTCCCTGTCGAATGATTGCTCCAATTGTTGAAGAACTCAGTAAAGAATATGCTGATCAGATTGTCATCGGAAAGGTGGATGTTGACAGCAGTCCCGGCATTACCGGAAAGTTTGGAATACGCTCAATTCCTACATTACTGTATTTTAAGAATGGTGAAGTTGTTGACAAACAACTCGGGGCTGTTCCAAGAAACACGATTGAAGATAAGCTGAAAGCTCTCTTATAAAAAATCACAATTTGGCAATTTACAACGAAAGAGAAATCCAACTCTATGGCCATCTTGAATTGCTTGCCAGGCAGGCAGTTGAAGGATTTATGACTGGTTTGCACAAAAGCCCGTTTCATGGATTTTCTGTGGAATTCTCAGAACATCGGTTATACAACCCCGGAGAATCAACAAAATTTATTGACTGGAAATTGTATGGACGGACAGATAAGTTATTTGTTAAACGATTTGAAGAAGAGACTAATCTGAGGTGCCAGATTCTTATTGACAATTCATCTTCCATGTTTTTTCCATTTGATGAATCTAAACCCTTTGTATCCAGATGTAAGACGAATTTTGCATTGTTTGCCTCAGCTGTCATCATGTATTTATTAAAACTTCAGAGAGATGCTTTTGGATTAACTGTGTTTAGTGATGAGCTTGAGTTTCACACAGGTGCACGTTCTACAAATCAGCATCACAGGTATATCATGAAGCAACTGGAAGAAATGGCACTGAAAACCGATCCTGAAAACCGCAAATCAACTTCTGTTTCAGAAACACTTCATAATATTGCTGAACGAATACATCGGCGCTCATTGGTTGTCCTGTTCAGTGATATGTTTGACGGAAACAATTCAGTAGATGAAATAATCGATGCATTGCAGCATCTGAGACATAACAAACATGAAGTCATTGTTTTTCATGTTTCAGACAAATCAAAAGAACTAGAATTAAAATATGATAATCGCCCGTATAAATTCATTGATATGGAGGATGATAGCCAGATTATTATCAATCCCAATGAAATAAGAGAAGCATATGAGAAACGGTTGAAAGATATTTTTGAAGAAATTAGGTCAAGATGTGCTGCGGCCATGATTGACGTTGTTGAAGCTGACATTAATGACAAACCGGAAAATATCATAAAACCTTATCTTACAAAAAGAAATAAAATGGTCTGAATAATACTGTTTTACTGTCATTTTTATTTATAGGAGAGAAATAGGGTTTTTTAATATTGATATTTTTAAAAGTACAGGAAAATTTTCATTTTACCTTGTACAATATTTATATACTTTTGTAAAAAATCGTCACATGTCATTGAAATTTAAGTTTGCTCTTCTTTTATCATGTTTTATTTTGTTATTTATCTCAGGAGTTTCTTCCCAGTCTGAGCAATGGACTCTTGAAAAATGCATTGAACATGCAAAGCAAAACAATTTGTCTGTAAAACTCCAGCAATATCAACTTGACTTGACTAAAACAACATTACTGCAAAGTAAAGGCATGTTGCTTCCTTCAATCTCAGGCTATGCCTCTCATTCATACAATTATGGACAAACAATTGATAGGTTTACCAATCAATTTGCAACCGATATGGTCCGATCCAACAACTTCTATGTTTCAGCAAATATGACATTGTTTAATGGATTTCAATTGCTGAATTCTGTTAGGAGAAGTCAGTTGGATTTGCGTGCTTCAAGTTATGATTTACAGGTTGTTGAAAATGAAATTTCCTTAACGATTGCAACTGCATTTTTGCAGATTTTGTACAGTATGGAGATGACTGAAAACGCAAGATTGCAGTTTGAGTTGACAACCAAACAGGTTGACCGTACCCGCAAAATGCTTGCTGCAGGAGCAGTAGCACAAAATGTTTTACTTAACCTTGAGGCACAAGCTGCTGCTGAAGAGTATCAGTTGACAACAATGGAAACACAAGAAGAAATGGCAATCCTAACATTAATGCAATTTTTAGATATGCCTGCACATTCCGGATTTGAAATTTTTGTGCCAGAAATTGAAATTTCTCAGATATCGCTTCCATATACTGCCGAATATATCTGTGCCTATGCAGAACAGCATCAGCCGGAAATTAAAAGTGCAGAGCTTCGGCTTGAAAGTGCCAGAAAAACACATGATATTTCAAAAGGAGCCTACAGCCCAAATTTATCTTTCGGATTTTCAATGGGGACGGGATATTCTGGTGCCAGCCAGACACTGACTGGGTACAACTATGTGGGAATGGATACAATAGGAATGACCACCGGCTCTCCACCTGAATATGTTCTTTCTCCGGTATTTCAGTATTTATACGAACCAATATCTTTCAAGGAACAGATTGACAGGAATTTCAACAGAACAATCGGATTTAACCTGACTATTCCAATTTTCAATTCTTTGCAAACGTATGGTAATGTTAAAAAGAGTAAGATTAATATTTATGTTGCGGAAGCCAATCTTCAGCAGTCAAAATTGAATCTGAACAAAACGATTTATCAGGCTCATCTTGATGCGGTTTCTGCACTTAAACTTTATAATTCAGCACTTAGACAAGTTGAAGCAACTAAATCATCTTTCAGACTTGCAGAGGAACGTTTTGAACTGAATGATATGATCATGCTTGATTATCAGGATGCCAAAGTAAAACTGAATCAGGCACAATCAGATCTTCTCCGGGCAAAATATGAATTGATTTTTAAAATGAAAGTGCTTGACTTTTACATGGGAAATGAAATAAAGTTGTAGTTAAAAATTGAATCAACCATATATATAAGGTGTGATATATGAAAACAAAGAAAAAAAAGATCAGAAGATTATTGATCGCAGGGTTAATTATATTGTTTGTATTTCTGATTATTGCCCGGCGAACAGGGATGATAGGCGGGAGTGACATAATTAAAATTTCAACGGAATTAGTCTCAGAACGTGACATTACGGAATTTGTATCTGCTAGCGGAAAAATACAACCCAGAATTGAAGTAAAAATATCACCTGATGTATCTGGAGAAGTGATAGAACTATATGTTAAGGAGGGAGATTTTGTGAAGCAGGGCGATAAACTTGCTCGTATTAAACCAGACACTTATCAGTCAAATTATGAGCAGATTAAAGCTTCCCGTGATGCTCAAAGGGCAAATCTGGCAAACGCTAAAGCAAGGCTAGCACAATCAAAGGCTCAACTTCTCAATGCTGAGGCGAGCTTCAACAGAACAAAAATATTGTATGATCAGGGATTGATCTCTAAAGCAGAATTTGACAACGTGAAGGTCACTTTTGAAGTGGCAAAGGCTGAGGTTGAAGCTGGTGAAGAAACCGTCAGAGCAACTGAGTTTAATGTTAAAAGTACTGATGCAACATTGAATGAAGCATTAAATAATCTCACCCGTACAACCATCTTTGCTCCTATGGATGGTACAGTGTATCAGGTTTCAGTTGAAGTTGGAGAGCGGGTAGCAGGTGCATCTCAGTTTTCATCCGGAACTGAGATTATGCGTGTTGCAGATTTAAATGAAATGGAAGTGCAGGTCAGTATTAATGAAAATGATATCATTCGAGTTAATTTCGGAGATACTGTGAATATTGAGGTAGATGCTTATTATTCGAAGATTTTTAAGGGTGTCGTGACAAGAATATCAAATACGTCAGCATCAGGCCAGTTGGTGACTTCTGCAGATCAGGTAACAAACTATGATGTCAGAATTCGGATTATTCCTGAATCATATGCCAGTCTTATTGACGAATCCAAGGTTTATAAATATCCTTTTAGACCAGGAATGTCAGCATCAGTTGATATTATAACAAATAAAGTAACTCAGGCACTATCAGTACCCATTCAGGCTGTGACAACCAGGCAGGATACTGCCCTGTCAAAAAATGATCCGGGAAATTCTGAAGCCGAGTTGCTTGAAGTCGTATTTGTTTACGAGAATGATTATGTATCAATGAGAACAGTTGAAACTGGTATTCAGGATAGTTATTACATTCAGATTTTATCCGGCTTGCTCATTGATAATGAAGTTGTTGTTTCACCATATTCAGCGATATCCAGAAGTCTGAAGCATGGGGACAAAGTTAAAAAAGTAGATAAAACTCAGTTGTTTGAAAACTAATTATTTCTATTCTTTGAAAATTGGGTTGATGGAGTATTGATTGGTAGTTGATATTCCAGATTTCAATTAAAACAAAACCATTTTATAACATTTAACAATCAGATCATCGCTTCAAATGCCAAAGTCTGTTTTTTTCTTTTGCAATTTTATCAACTTTTATATTAGTAATTCCTGTTGTTGAGGAAGAGTAAAACGAATTTGGAGAAAATTTGTTATAGAAAATTATATAAAAATTTAACAAAATATTCTAGTAAATCATATAATTCAAAGAATATCAGTGTTATATATAAATGATGAAAAATTATAAAAAACATATTTCTCAATTTAAAAATTGTTTACATTTGAAATCCAAATTTATTTGAGTCACTATAAAAAATAAACTATGAAAATATATTTAACCAGTATCATTATTTCAATTTTATTCCTTTCGGGTTATGCTGCAGATGATAGGAGTTTTGCAACGATAAATACCTCTTGCGATTATACTTTCCTGTTGAAAGATCAATATGGTGACGGGTGGAATAATGCGACAATGCAGGTCAGGCAAAACGGAGTTGTTGTTGCAACCTTGGGAACAGGTTTTACTCAGGGAATAAGTTATATTCAGACAGTTTCATTAATTGACGGAGTTGGTTTTGAACTGATTTGGAGTAGTGGAGGGCAGTGGCCATCAGAATGTGGTATAAAGATTTATGACCCGAATGATGTATTACTTTATAGTTTAGTTCCCGGGGCTGGTAATACATTGTTAATAGGAACAATCCTGTTTTCAGATATTGCAAATTGTACTCCTCTTTCATGTCCTAAACCGGTTAATCTGACCGCAACAGACATCACACAGACGTCAGCTGAACTTACATGGACAGAAACTGGTTCTGCAAGTAGTTGGCAAATTGAATACGGTTTATTCGGATTTGCTCCAGGTTCTGGGACAATAATTACTACAAGTTCAGCTTCGGAATTGATATATGGTTTAATGGTTTCAACAAATTATCAGTTTTATGTCAGATCGTTTTGTGATCCTGATTTCAGTGAATGGAATGGTCCGTATTCATTTAAAACACAATGCTTGCCTCACGCACTTCCGTTTTATGAAGATTTTGAGACCTTTGCCCCATGCTGGAGGTCAAATAATATTGATGGTGGGGGTGAGACATGGTCTTTTGTCAATACACTGAATTATACGCCCAATGGTATTTATTCAGCAATACATAGTTTCGGATCAATTGGGGTGTATGAAGAAGCATTGTTTATCAGTCCTGAATTAATTTTACCTGCTGCTTCAGGCATTGAAATGGAATTCTGGACCTTTAATTTTGATGCAAACATATACGGACAGAATTCAGTATTAATTTCAACTGATAACTGGAATTCCTATAATGTCTTATGGTCTCCGGCTGCTGTTGCTGAACAGATGTGGGAACAGGTTGTTCTGAATTTATCCCAATATGCCGGAAGTACAGTGAGCATAGGATTTTTATATCAGGGTCAGTGTGCACATGAGTGGATTGTTGATGATGTTTCTGTATATGAAATTCCACCTCTCAAATCACTACATGTCAACTTATTTCTTGAAGGATTGTTTACAGATTCAGTGAATGGACTTATGAATAAGGCTCAAAATGAAAACGGATCACAATATCCCGGAGATGTTGCCGATGTAATTACCATTGAACTCCGTGACCCCGTAAACACGAATCTGATACTTTATCAAAATTCAAATGTCATGCTCACAACTGCAGGTTATTGTGAACTGAATGATATTCCTGTGTATCTGAATGGAAATTATTACATAGTAACAAAACACCGCAATAGTCTTGAAACATGGAGTGCTGCACCTGTTTCGTTTGCGAGTTCCGGTCATGTAAACTATAGTTTTGTGACTTCATCAACTCAGGCTTATGGTGGTAATATGAAAAGTCTTGGTGGCTACATGGTCATCTATTCTGGTGATGTAAACGGGGATGGAATTATTGATGGCACAGACATGTTGCTTATTGATAATTTAAGTTCAGGATATTCAATCGGATATCTTAATGAGGATGTCAATGGTGATGGGCTAATTGATGGGACTGATATGTCATTTGTTGAAAACAACTCTCAAGTTTATATTCAGGTAATGAAGCCTTAAGTTTGACATTTTCTGAATCATTTATATCTCTGTAAGAACTTCATCTGACAAGAGTTTTTTCCCAGTTACTAATGTTGCCGCAATTATCTGTAATAACTAATTTAAGAACAGATTCCCCCTTTGGAAGTCTTTCATCAATGATGTAGTACATCTCATCATCTTTAAGATCATACTGAAGTAATATCCATTCTTCATTGATGTATGCATTGTAGGTGTCAATCCCACACACATCGTCCGTGACTTTAAAGCTGATCTTTTTTTGTCCTGTTATAACTCCGTTTGAAGGAAGCAGAACTGGTTTGATTTGAGGAGGCAAGGAGTCTTTTATTAATTTATAAGATCCAAATGATCTGGACAAAGCTTCATGCCAACCGTCAATGTATTGAGTTTTAAGTCCAATATGCTGATTTTTCGTTCCTGCTCGTGCAATTGTTATGCCTTGTGTTTCTTCAGTTATAGCTGAAGATTTAATTCGAATCTTGTAAAAACCGGACAAAGCTTCTTCACTTAAGATTTCAAGTGTGGCGGATATTTCATTCTCGGAGTGCTCTCCCTCTCTTATGATGATGCACTCATCTGAAAATAGTGTTCCTATCGGAAAGTGTACTTCAGTGTTTTGGCCTGACCATGTATTCAGGGTATCCCATCTGAGAAGTACGGAATGATCATCACATTGTGTTTGAGGATTGTATTGAGTTTCAGATGACCCTTTCATTTTAAAAACCAGTTCAGACTGATTTTCCCCAATATCTCCTATGATGCACCTGATTGTATATTGTTTAGTTTCATTGATATGGACGATTCCCTCATCTCTGATGAATTTATATATCGGTAAATTGTTCCCAGGTTTTTTCCATGTTCTCTGAAAGCGTTTCTTTGTGCGTTCTCTTTCCGGGTAATCGATATATGCAAGCTGATGCCGGACAATATCGAAGTTTAGATGATCGAAACTCAAATCAACCAATAATGAATCATCCACATAGACTTTCATAAATTTCAGTCCCAGTCTGTTTGGGTTGGAATTGTTTTGTTTGTCTGTGATGTCAA
Organism: uncultured Bacteroidales bacterium; assembly: GCA_964388575.1. Classification (GTDB taxonomy): domain Bacteria; phylum Bacteroidota; class Bacteroidia; order Bacteroidales; family DTU049; genus CAYMAZ01. The sequence continues at coordinate 60,387 of CAYMAZ010000001.1, forward strand.
AACCAAAACTGACAGCTCCAGACGTTTCAAGAACAGATGTGATGCCATATCTGCCATTTGACTGTTTGACAGTTTTTAGAATAAGATTCTGATTCTTATTATTAATCAATGAATTTCCGTGGGGATAAAGCTTAAGATTTAAAAACTGTGGGGCACTGGTATCTTTGACTTTAAATCCAAAAAGCAATGGGTCAAGGGTTTCTTCAGTGGCAGCATCTCTGATTTCAAAATGCAAATGAGCTCCGAACGAATAGCCGGTGTTTCCTGCAATTCCAATAATATCTCCCTGTTTGACTGGAAATAGTGTTTCATGTAAAGTTGTGTCAATAAAGAAACTCTTTACATTATACTGGGTTTGTTTCACAAATTGCTCAACTTCAGGAGAGAAGGTGTCAAGATGAGCATAAACTGAAACATATCCCTGTGGATGAGTAATATACAAAGCATTTCCGTAGCCAGCTGGTTCGACTTTGATTCTGGATACATATCCGTCACCAATGGCATATACTCTGCGGTGAGGTCGATTGATCACCCGAATATCGATTCCGGAATGGAAATTCACCGTTCGGAGTTCTGAAAAGGAACCTGAAAGTTCAATGGGAAGATCCATAGGCTCGCGAAAAATATCAGGATTTTCAATTTGGGAATAGGAAAAATAATTTAGAAAGATAAAAATAACAACAAAGAATCGGTTACCCATTGTCACAAAAATTTACATAGTATCAAAAAAAGGACTTCGGTTTATTCTTCCCAGCAAAACTCCCTGATCAGCTCAAAAGATCCTTTAAATCCAAGCTCAAAAGATTTTTTCCAGTCTTCACATGCACCGTCTTTGTCCCCGAGCTCTCCTTTAATGATTCCCCTGAGGTCGTAAACTTCAGCATAATCTGGCTGGAGAAGGATGGCTTTATTAAAATCAATTAATGCACCATCAAAATCTTTAAGGTGATATTTACAAAGACCTCGGTATGCCAATGCTTCTGTGTTTTCAGGATTATAGTCCAAAATACGGGTATATACCTGTACAGCGCTTTTGTAATCTTTCATTGTTACCTTTTTGTATGCTTTTCGGAGTAAATCAAATTCAGATTCAGGTCCGTCTACTGCTGTTGATTTACAGGAAGTCAGAGCTACGATGAGGAGGAGCAATAAAGAGGAGAGTTTTATATGGTGAAAAATTGGAACCTGTTTCATAATGATACAATTTAGAATTCAAAAGTACAATTTTTATTATAACATTTATCAGTGTCCCGTAATATTTGAACAAATAAATTGAATTTGTTGCAGATGAATTAACTAAAGGTTGTTTTAAAAACATGTAAACAGCGTTGTCTGTTTTCTTTGTAATTAATCATTGGTTTAGGGTATGTTGGAGTATCCGGATTGATGAATTGTTTAATATAGCTTAGATTAGGGTCATATCTTTTTGTTTGTTCTTCAGGATTGAAAATTCTGAAGTAGGGTGCAGCATCAGCACCTGTGCCTGCAGCCCACTGCCAGTTTCCGTTGTTTGAAGATAATTCATAATCCAGAAGATGTTCAGCAAAAAATTGTTCACCCCATTTCCAGTCAATCAGTAGAAGCTTTGTGAGAAAATTGGCAGTAATCATTCTTACTCTGTTATGCATATGACCGGTTTCAATAAGTTCCCGGATTCCTGCATCAACAATGGGAAAGCCAGTTTCCCCTCTGCACCATCTTGAAAAATCAGACTCATTATTGCTCCAGGGGATGAAATTATACTTTTTTTTATATGCTTCTTTTTCAACATGTGGATAATTCCAGAGAAGCTGCATGAAGAACTCTCTCCAGATCAGCTCATTCAGCCATGTCTCATTCAATTTTGAAGCAATTTTTGCAGTTTGACGAACTGATATTGTTCCGAATCTTAAATGTATTCCCAATTTTGAAGTTCCATGAAGAGATGGATAGTCTCTTGTCAGGTGATAATTTTTGATGATTTCCTCGTCCAGTTTTGCTGCTGGAAATTTAAAAGATGTTCGACTGTATCCGATGTCTTCAATCTTTGCTATTTGAGATTTTCCGGGAAGAATTTTATCAATCAGTTTTTCTGATGGATAATATGTGAAGGGATTATTTGAAAACTGTTGTTTCCACTTTTTCATGTAAGGGGTGAAAACAGTGTATGGTTTTTCTGAATCAGTGGTGATCTCTTTTTTTTCAAAATGGACCTGATCTTTGAAACTGAGAAAACTGATTCCTTTTGAATCCAGGAATGTATTTACCCTGATATCTCTTTGTATAGCAAAGGGTTCATAATCGTGATTGCAATATACATTTTGAATCACAAAAGACTCAGTCAGATTCATGAAAATTTCAACAGGGTTGCCGTAAGCAATTTCAATTTTCCCCTTGTATGGTTTGAGTTCGTGATTCATATTCTGTAGTGTTTCAAAAATAAACGTAACTCTTCTGTCATCGCTGTTAGGAAACTGTTTAAGGATGTCAGGATCAAAAATAAAAAGGCACAAAACAGGTAAATCTTCAGAAAGTGCTCTAAATAAACCGTGGTTGTCAAACAATCTTAAATCTCTTCTGAACCAGAAAACATTGAGGTGTTTTTTCATACAAAAAGTTTAAAATGTGTACTTTTACAAAAAATCAAATGTACTATTTTATGTCGAAAAACAAGAAAAAAAATACTGAATTGTCTTTAAAACAACAAATTGTAAAATTCTTTGCTGATTTTCCTGTGAAAAGCTACAATTACAAGCAGGTTTGTGGTAAGTTGGGAATACAGGATCAACAAAAAAGAAAGAATGTTTTAACAATGCTTGAAGTCCTGACTGCTGAAGATTTTCTGGTTGAAACAAGTCGTGGAATGTATCAGTTAAATCCTGAGTTGAAAAAGTCACATATGCCGTCGTCATCTGTAATTGAAGGACGAGTAGATATGAAACAGACAGGAAAAGCATATATCATTTCAGATGACCTTGAGGATGATGTATTTATTGCACCAAATAATGTCAATCATGCACTTGACGGAGATCTTGTAAAAGTTCAGTTATTTCCCAAAAGGTCGGGAAGGAAAATGGAAGGAGAGATTGTAGAAATTCTCAAACGTCATCGGATTAAATTTGTCGGAGTCGTTTCTGTTGGTCGTAAAATGGCATTTGTCACACCTGATGATCAGAGAGTGCCTGTTGATATCATGATACTTCCGGAAGATCTTGGTGGTGCAGTTACTGGGATGAAGGCAATTGCCGAGATTACTGAATGGCCTGAGAAATCAAATAATCCATTCGGAAGGATTACACATGTGTTGGGACAGCCCGGAGAGAATGAAGTGGAAATGAAGTCAATCCTTGCTTCGAATGATTTTCCTCTGTCTTTTAATCAAAAAACATTAAAAGCTGTTGACAAAATTCCTGACAAAATTCCTGAAAGTGAAATAAAAAAACGTCGTGACTTCAGACAAACCTTTACAATTACCATTGACCCGGAGGATGCAAAGGATTTTGATGATGCAATTTCTCTTAAAAAAATATCAGAAGACCTTTTTGAAATTGGCATTCATATCGCAGATGTTTCATATTATGTGTCGCCTGAATCCTTAATTGACAAAGAAGCTTATGAACGGGGCACTTCAATTTATCTTGTTGACAGAGTTGTTCCAATGTTGCCTGAGCGTCTTTCCAATCATCTTTGCTCCCTCAGACCGGGAGAGGAGAAATTGTGTTTTTCAGCTATTTTTGAGATGGACATTACTGGAAAAGTCTATAAAGAATGGTTCGGGAAAACAATCATCCTGTCTGATGTGAGATTTAATTATGAAGAGGTTCAGGAGGTGATTGAAGGAGGAATGCATCAGAACAGGAATGAACTAATGATTCTTCATCAGATTGCTGCTTCATTACGTTCAGTGCGTTTTCAGAAGGGGGCCATTAATTTTCGGTCTAAAGAAATTAAATTTGTCCTTGATGAAGGTGGAATCCCAATAAAAGCAGTTGTTAAGGAACAAAAAGAAGCCAATAATCTCGTGGAAGAGTTCATGCTTCTCGCAAACAAAAAGGTTGCTGAATGGGTAAATCTCGTGTTTGGAAA
>CAYMAZ010000001.1:64461-71160 GCA_964388575.1 uncultured Bacteroidales bacterium
AAACAGAAGAAAGAAATACCTTCATTTGTATATAGGATTCATGATGAACCTTCACCGGAAAGGTTACAGAATTTTGCAGAGTTTCTTCAAAAACTTGGGTATAAACTTGATACTTCCAACAGGAGAAAAATCAGCAATTCAATGAACTCTTTACTTGATATAATTTCAGGCAAAGCAGAAGAGAATATGATTGAAACCATTGCTGTAAGAACCATGGCCAAAGCTGTGTATTCGCCTGATAATATCGGGCATTATGGTCTTGGGTTCAGGTATTACACACATTTTACATCACCCATCAGACGTTATCCGGATTTGATGGTGCATAGGCTTCTGAATGATTATTTGAGTGGGAAACAGACAGATGTAGTCTATAAACAGCTGGTTGAGGACTGCAAACATTGCAGCGATATGGAGAAGAAGGCTGCTGATGCAGAGCGTGAGTCGGTAAAATATAAACAAGCTGAATACATGGCAGAAAGACTTGGTGAAACTTTTTCCGGTGTCGTGTCAGGAGTTAGTAAATGGGGGATTTTTGTTGAAGTGGACGACATTAAGGCAGAAGGGTTAGTGAGGATGAACAATTTAAGTCATGATTTTTTCTATCTTGATGAGGAAAATTATAGTGTAATAGGTCATCGGACAGGACATGAAATTAGACTTGGCGACAGAGTGACTGTACTGCTTAAGGCTGTTGACCTTTCTAAAAAGCAAATGGATCTGGTTCTTATGAGTCATGTGAATCAGGGCAATGATGAGTCCAAAGCATGGGTTTTACAGGACTTACAGAAATCACGGATTGACTCAGAAAGATCTTCAGGTAATAAAAAAAGAAACAATCAGAGAAGAAAACGAAAATAAGCAGCAATTAGACTGTTTTGTATTTCTTTAAATTAACATTCTGAAACTGTTACAAGGAAATGAACAACAGTAAATGGGTTAAGGGAAAAAAATCGTAAAATCAGTAAAAAATGTAGATTTTTGCAATATTTTAACGAATATTTAGTTTTTTTAAGTTGATAATACTTACTCCTATGAAATCAATTATAAAGAAATTTTTAATGACAGTGTTATTTGTCGCTGGCATTTTGTGTGCGGCATTTTCGCAAATTACATTAAAAGGGCGTCTCACAGATTCGGAAGATGGAAATCCGCTTCCATATGCCAATATAGCACTTATAACTTTTGCAGATTCAAGTTTTGTAAAGGGAACAACAACTGATGAAAAGGGTGGATTTCAACTTCAGGTATCAGAAGCAGGATCGTATTTGTTGAGAATATCATATCTTGGATATGGTTTGCAGCATCTGAATATTGACATCAATGAAGAAGAAAAAATATTGGAAATGGGCGTTATCCCGGTTGTGAAAAAAGGGGAGATGTTGGAAGAAGTTATTGTTGTCGGAGAAAAACCAATTTATTCCTATGAAAGTGAAAAGAAAGTGTACAATGTCAGTGAAGATCCCAGCATTCAGGGTGGTGTAGCCAATGATGCTCTTCAGAATGCACCCGGAGTGTATGTTGATATGGAGGGCAATATCACTTTACGTGGCGTTTCTGGTGTTGAGATCTGGCTCAATGATAAGCCAACTAGAATGAATGCTGAAAGTCTTAAGTCCTTTTTACAGCAATTGCCTGCAAACTCAATTCAGAAAATCGAGGTCATTACAAATCCATCTGCCCGATATGGTGCTGAGGGTACTGGAGGAATTATCAATATTGTTACACTTGACAAAATAAAAAGAAATAATCTTTTAAGTTTTGGAATAAATGCTTCAACACAGATTTCCTATTCACCGTGGATTTCATATGTCATCAGTAATGAGAAATTTAGCTTTAATACCTATTTAGGGCATTTCAGAATGGAAAATATAAATAATTCATACATGTCCGGATATGTCCTGAATGAAGGTGATACCGTTTACGGTATGACAAATACTTCGGAAGGAGAGTGGGGATATAACTGGACTTACGGGCATGTGAGTTTCACATGGGAAATTGACACCAATACAACGTTTGATATCTGGCTGGGAGGTGCTTTGAGTTCAAGTGAAAATTCAAACTTTTCGCAAAGTATCAGGACAATGAACACTGGGGAAGTCTTTGATTTTACAAGAAGTTCAGTAGGAGGGAGTGATGGAAAAAATGCAAACGGAGGATTATCACTTGAACGTCGATTTAAAAAGGAGGGGCACAAAATTTCAATTGATGGCTATGGTGGTTATCATTCTTATGATCAAAAAAATGACTTTGAGAAACTATATTCGTCACAGACAATAAAAGATATAAAGTATCAACAAAATTCACTCAGTGATGGAATCTGGCTGCATTCCTATATTGACTATAAAAATCCCTTTAAAAATAACAGATTGCTCGAAGCTGGTGCTCTGATCGGTTACAATTCTTTCTTTTATGACGCAGCTGTTGATACATTCAGTTTTTTTACAAATACCTATGAGTATGCTGATCAGTTCTCAAACCAGCTTAACAGAAATTCCATGAATGGAGCAATTTATTCAACTTACAGTGATTCGTTGTGGATATTTTACTATAAGGCAGGACTCAGATATGAGTTTGCTTATCTGAACATGACTTCTGTGGCTCTGGCAGATGAGCTCACAAGAAATTATGGTACATTTTTTCCGACTTTACATGTAAGTTATCAGTCAAAGAAACAAGATAATTTTTCTGCAAGCTATTCACGAAGAGTACGCTATCCTCAGTGGGAACTTGACCCCTTTATCAATCGGGTAGATGATGAATCTGTCAGTTTTGGAAATCCATGGCTGGATCCTGCTTATACCGATTCTTACGAAGCTGGTTATGCACGGTTTTTTAAATCAGGCGGATCATTTAGTGCAACATTATATCACAGGCGTACAATGAATGATATTACAAATCAATCTGAAGGTGTTTTTGATCAGATATTGGGCAGGTATACAGTGTACAACACTTATGTCAATGCAGGAAAAAATATTTATAACGGAGCAGATTTCACGATTACAATCAGACCGGTCAGTGATCTCAGGCTTATTTGGTATACAAATCTATACAATCAGACTGTGTATGCTGATCTTGGTTCTTACGTCGTTGATAAAAATGATTTTACTTATGACAGCAGACTGACATTTATGTATAATTACAAAAACTTAAGGTTTCACCTGAACGGCAATTATCGTGCTGCTTCCGAAACACTCACAGGAAGTGTTGATCCATCATACTGGATCAATGCAACATTCAGTGCTGATTTTATGAACAGAAAGTTGTCTGTTCGCTTGGGTGTGATGGATATTTTTAACTGGATGGAACGTTCCTATACGACAACAACACCCACGTATATTTCAACCGGATCTTCAAAACAGAAAAGTCAATTTCTGACATTTGGCTTAACCTTCAGGTTTGGAAAAATTGAACTTGAAAGAATGCAAAAACAACCTGATATGTCAATGTCTCAGGGATAAGAAAGAGAAATGCATGGATCTAGATCATTCCGTAGAAGTCAGCAATCCAAACACTTAGCAGACAAAGTCCGAATGATATGGTGGGTGCAATAATCCACATGACAAAGAAATGATTTACTTCTGTTTTTCTGAAAATATTCTTAAATCCAAGTTTTGCAACTCCTATTCCAAGAATTGCAGCCACATTAAGTTGAACAAGAGAAGTTGGAATGCCTTTCCACACTGATGCCAGCACAAGCAGAGATGCAGAAATAAGTCCAATGATTACAGCTTCTATCTTTCCAAACCGGACAATTTTTTTACCGGTTTTCTGTACCACTCGATGGCCAAATAAGGAGCTCCCAATACCAAAACACGGTGCAATAATCAGCATGGACATGAGCATAATAAGTCTGTATGTTTCAGGTGTTTCGGCAAGATTATACTCATTGATTGTCATGCTTGTAATCGGTCCGACTGCATTTGCAACATTGTTGGTGCCGATTGAAAATGCCACGTAGAGTGACATGATAAGAATAAGCCCGTTCAGGATTTTACTGTTGTTGAGCTTTGCAGACATTGTATATCCCTTTTTGCGAATTGGTTTATAAATATACTTTCCGATAAGGAATGTGAGAAAAAATGAAATCACCGGAAGTACGAACCATGTGGGAACAATTTCAAACCAGAGCTTATGTGTATTGAGCTCTGAAAAATACATAGCAGGTGCTGCCACTGCCATAACAGTGGATTGACTTGTAGACTGTGGGATGCCAAAGAGGTTTGCAATCAGTAGCGAGATTGCAACAGAAAAAAGGATAATTGAAACAAGTGTGAGCGACATGAGCTCAGGATTTAATAGTCCTTTACCAAGAGTTGAACTGGTTTCCTGACCGGCAATCAATGCTCCCAGAAAAACCATTATTCCGAAAAGTCCTGGTATTGCTGCCCTTCTTACAATATTGGCTCCATAAGCTACTGAGAATGATGGGCCGGTTCCGCTACCACCCATTGTCAATGCTAGAAACATTCCAATAAGAAAAGGAATCAGCATAATATTGAAAATTTCAGCCATACTTTATGCTTTGTATAAATATTATGCAATGTTAAGAATTTTTGTCGGGAAAATTCAATATTCTATATTGTTAATTTGAATGAGGTTCTGGATGAATCTTGTATATTTGCAGTAAAAATATTCATGTCAAAGATATTACCGCATAAAACTGTAGAGAGACTGAGCCGTTACAGAAGTTGTTTGTACTTTCTGATGCAGGAGGGAAGAGAACATGTTTTTTCACACGAAATTGCTTCTATGCTCAAATTTACAGCTGTTCAGGTTCGGCGTGACATTATGCTCATAGGTCACGAAGGGACCTTACGCCGGGGATATCATGTTCGGACATTACACAAGCAAATTGTTGAAATAATTGAATCCCGCGATGATCTGAGTATTGCAATTATTGGCTACGGAGATCTGGGAAGGGCGATCATGCATTATATCCGTGGCAAAAATCAATCAGTACATATTGCAGCTGCTTTTGACATCAATCCGAATAAGATTGGGAAATACCATGAAGGGCTTTTATGCTTTCATGTCGAAGATGTTGTGGAAACGATCAAAGAGCTTAATATCAGTATTGCTGTTATAACCACACCTCCCCATGTTGCTCAGAAAGTCGCTGATGAATTGGTTTCAGCAGGAATTAAAGGAATACTAAATTATACCACAAAGAAACTTAAAATTCCTGAAAATATTTATCTTGAAGAGTATGATATGATTATGTCTCTGGAAAAGATCGCATACTTTATCAAATTTGGAAATTAGAATAATGTGAAGAAAGATAACACAAATAATTACGTATTCAATTAGAACTGGAAATAAATAAAGGGTTGAAGTTCTGCAGTTATGAACTGATAGATTAGAAAAACACATGCTACGACTGATACCAGTAATGCCCATTTCGGGAGTTGTGCAAACCGGATACGATACAATTGCTTAAATTTGGATGGAAGTAAATGTATGGTCATTCCAACAAGGATGAGCAGAAAAACTTCCTTATAACCCATGAGCATGTTGGGTATGAGTTGCACATCCCATGCACTTCCAATCCGGTTCACCATATTTTTTGCAGTTTCCCAGGCAATTCGGTTGGTTTCAGCAGGGTCAAGGTTTGATCCTGAACGGAAAAACAGTCTGGTGAATGTGATGAATATAAATGTGAGTAAAACTGACCATGCTCTGTTCATCCAATGAAAACGAACTGTTGGGAAAATGAAGCCGGAAATAAGCTGAAAAAAAGTTCCTGCGAAAATAATGCCCGACCAGACAACCCCCATTTGAAATACAGGCTTGTTGAAAGTATGTTCCAGTATGAGCAGTGTTGAAAACAGCAGAAATGTAATTGATGTTTTGATTGGAAAGCTCCAGTTTCTCCAGAATTTGAAAATGACTATTCCTGCACCATTCAGCCCGCCCCAGATCATAAAGTTCCAGCTTGCACCATGCCATAGACCCCCAATGAGCATCGTGACCATCAGGTTCAGATTGGTCGTGATTTTTTTTGTGATGTCCGGTTTAATTGTTCTTAAAGCCATCAGAATCAGGGCTCCTGAACCGATCATGATTGCCGGCCACGCTTTTCCGGATAAAACGATTGCAAATATTGCGATCAGGATGAGCCAGAAAAATGTTCCGAATGATCCTTTGCGATTTCCTCCAAGAGGAATATAGAGATAGTCTTTTAGCCAGGTTGAAAGTGATATATGCCATCTTTTCCAGAAATCACCCGGATTCGTCGCTTTATACGGAGAGTTAAAATTCACTGGAAGATGAAAACCCATAAGCATGGCAACCCCAATTGCAATATCAGTGTAACCTGAAAAATCAGCGTAAACCTGTACGGAGTATCCGATGATTGCCATAAAATTTTCAAAACCACCGTACATAAGGGGGTTTGTAAATACCCTGTCAATAAAATTGACAGCAATATAATCACCCAAAATCATTTTTTTTATAAGTCCGTTAATGATCCAGAAGATTGCAAAACCGAACTGAATGTTACTAACACGATATTTATTATGCAATTGTGGTACAAATTGATTTGCCCTGACAATAGGTCCAGCAACAAGTTGAGGAAAAAAGCTGACATAAAAACCAAAATCCAGAATGCTCTTTACGGGATGAATTCTCTTCCTGTAAATGTCTATGGAGTAGCTTATTGTCTGGAATGTATAAAATGAAATACCAACAGGGAGCTGGATA
>CAYMAZ010000001.1:71170-89497 GCA_964388575.1 uncultured Bacteroidales bacterium
GCATCAAAACCCGATCCGAAGGACTGATTACTCCATAGAGCCAAATAATTGATTACCTGATAATCAGTCCTGAAAATATCGTTAAAGGCATCTGTGAAGAAGTAGGCATATTTAAAATAAGCTAACACACCCAGATTAAGAATGACACTGAGTGTGACAAGTAAACGTCTGTAAAGATTCTTTTCTGTAGAATGGATTCCTTTTCCGATAAAAAAATCAGTCAATGTGGAAAAGATCAGAATGAGGACAAACAGTCCGCTTGTTTTGTAATAGAAGAACAGGCTTGCAAAAAATAAAAACGAATTTCGTAAAAGAATTTTATTGTGAGTCAGACTGAGAAATGAAAAAACGACTGCAAAAAATGCCCAGAAATAAAATTGAGTAAACAATAGAGGTGCTTCTTCATTGAAGGTAAACACTCTTCTCAGAAAATCATATAAAACTTCTGAACTCATTACTCCTTAATTTGTTTACTCGTTTTAATACCTTCTTTAATATAGTCTGAATATGCATCCCAAAAAGCATTGAATAATAAATCTCCGAGAAGTTTATATCCGGCGGTTGTAAAGTGAATTTTATCAGATTTTGCCAGGTCAGCTTCTTCCCATTTTTCCATAGAGCCCCTGCCTCCCATAATGGTGTACAGATCCCAGACAGCACCTCGATAATCTATGGCAAGTTTGTAAAAAACTTCTCGTGCTTTTGCATTGTTGTCATTGATTTCATATCTTCGGCCTGATCTTCTGAACGTATCGTTATTGACAGAAAAAAGCAGTGTGGCATATGGGTTAACTTCACGGACAGCTCTGATCAGGTTGATATAGTTTGATTCAAAAACAGCCTGTGAGAATGATGTGGAATTGGCATCATTGATTCCTATGGCAAAGATGATCAGATCAGGGTTTATTATTGAAAGATCCCGTTTGAAATTTTCACATTTAAGATAAGAAGGAACAGATGCGCCATTCACCCCAATGGAATGATAAATGATGCCGGGTTTATCATCTTCAAGAAGAATGCCTGTAATGCCAATGCTTTGATCAGTGCTTTGAAATCCTTTGAATCCGACTGTAAAAGTACTCACACGAATTGGTAACTGAAAAATGTACATATTCATTGCACTGTCATAATCAGTTCTTGAAAGTTTTATGTCATGATACAGAAGTACGGGTTCTACTCCGGTTGTGTCACCTGTACAAAGGATTTTTATTGTGTTAAACTGATATTCCGGAAAATCAGATTTTCGCATTTCAACTGTAAATTCAGCTGTAGAATCGGAAGTTAATACAGCAAATCCTGTCAGTCCGAGAGTTGCCTTCAAATCTCTCTGTACATTCCTGACAGTCGTCCATTTTCCCCTAAATGTTGTTCTGTAATTCCAGGGATTATTGGTTTTGGCTATTGAGTATGGGAAAATTAAGCCTCTGCCCGAAACGAGTCCGGGTTGAATTGTCTGGAGATTTGTTCTGAATCTGTGTGAAATGATATCTGCCTGAATATGAGAACCACCGATATGTACAATGTTTACCTGTCCTTTGCCGTGAAATATCAGTTTGTCAAGTTTTTTGAAAAATAAATCAAATGACCTGTTTTGATCAGGAAATGTAATTTTGTTTGAATCAGTGTTCATGAAAGTATATTTGTCAATCTTTTTATAAATTCCCTGTGCTTTGTTTTCCGGGATTTTAGCAACAAAAAAAAGAAATGTCAGAATGCCAAAAAAATATTTCATATTGGTTTTTTAAATATTGTGTCCTTTTCAATAAATTCAATTTTTTTTCTCAGTTTGTAAGCAGAATAATCATTGATGATTGCAAGGTAAATCATTTCAGCAATGGTTTTTGCCCCAAGTTGGGTAAAATGAATGTAATCGGTTGATGCCAGAGGTGGGTATGTTTTTACCCATTCTGGCATTGAATTCTCCCCACCCATGGCATGAAACATATCCCAATATGCAATGCCGTTTCTCAAGGATACATTTTTCAATGCTTCGTTCATCTCCTTCAGGTATGGCCATGTCCGCATCTGACCGTCAATATTTCTAGACATGTCGGAAGGACCGATAAATAAAATCACAGATTGAGGATTTGTATCTTTCAAAAACGTAATTTCTTTTTCTATGGCCACAATGTACCAATCTATTGATTTCATCCCTGTGACTGCAGGCATGACGTTCCCTCCGTACTGAAGGATCAACATTTTTGCAGATAGAAGTTTGTAACATTGGGTCAGATGATGTTTGTCAATTGCTGTGAATACTGTTCCAGCTGAACCTCTCATTGGAATGTTGTCAACCGTAACGCCAAAGTCTCCATCAAATGTAATTCCGTATATTTCGGCTGTGCCGTTTATGTTAATTGTAGCTTTTGAAGAGGGTTCACTCAATTTCCAGGTAAATATCTGCACTCCAGTAATACTGTCATTTGTGGTCTTTTCACCATAACTGACCCCTTGGGCGGAAAGCGATGCGCTGAATGGTGCCTGATTATTGCCAAATATCAGACGAACCATGCTGAATTTCTTTCCAAGCTCGTATGCCTGACGACTGGGATAAACCGAGACTGACCCCTGGTCATATACTTTAACCATCTGTGCCATAGGTCCATATCTTCTGTTTGAAGCTCTTGGGACTTCTTCTCCCCACATGGCATGCCTGACAAGTGATCCTGAATAATTTTGATAAACCCCCATGGATGGAATGATCTGAATTGCAGGGATCATTCCGAAGCCCATCCCCCCGAAACGTTTTTGCAACTGCTCCCTCAGATAGCCTGAAATTCGATCGCCTTCAATTTGAGAATCACCATAATGAACAATTCGGATAACTTCAGCATTTTGTTTGGCAGAGTCCAGTGATTCGAAAAGAGGATCAAAATATGTATCATTGTTGTCCGGATAGTGAATGGCTGCAGGATTTTTTTGTTGAAAATCAATATAAATCTGCATGCTGTCAGCAATTGTGGCGATTCGATCCTGCTGATAATTATTGAAAACGATGTTTAGGTATTCGTCAAGTTTAATTTTTGTAGTAGTATCTTTTTCAAGCAATGTTGAGGGATGTATGAATTTCAGTTTCACAAAAGTATTGATCCCCTGTTTCGGAAATACAAATCCTAATAGTCCTAGAACCAGAAATGTGAGAAGAATAAAAATTAATACCCTGTATGGCTTCATTGCTCCTCTGGTTTGATTTTTAGTTTTTGTCCGGGATATATTTTATTGTTTGTGAGTGCATTAAGTTTTCTGATGTCTTCATCGCTGACACCGTCAAATTTTTGTGCAATGCTCCACAGAGAATCTCCTTGCTTAACAGTATAGGTAATATAGCCTCCTTGTAATGAAGCTGGGTTGAGTGTAATCTGAGAATTTTGTGTTGCAGTTTGAACAGGAACATAACCCTTTCTGTATATAATCAGTTTCTGTCCTGGATAGATAATGTCATTTTTGAGATTATTCCATTTTTTTAGATTATTAACACTTACTTTATGTCTTCTGGCAATCACCCCAAGGTTATCACCCTTTCTTACAAAATAAGTAAAGGAATTTATTTCTGTTTCATTTTGTTTTATAATGATTGTGTCAGGTGCTATCGCCCATTTATACAGACTGTCTTTCCATTCACTGAACTTTTCAGCAATTTTTTCAGGAAGTTGTATGGGAAAATCATCAGATGGGAAAATGTGATTTGAAATATAAACAGGATTAAGCCTGTGAAAAAGGCTTTCTTCCATCTCTGTTACTTTAAGCAAATCTTTTAAAATGATAGGGTTTTGAATATGAACGCTAATGGTTCTGATTTTGTTGATTTGTCTGATATCAATATTATGTTCACGATAGTAATGGATGAAGTATGAATAATAAATAAAACGAATGACTGTCAATCGGATTTCTGTGGTGTTGTGTAATAAAATAAGTTCAGGATCAGCATGACCATAATTGTTTTTTTCGGAAAGCCACTGGATCGCTGATGGGCCATGGATATATGCCAGAATGACTGTCCACCAGTCCTGATATTCTTCATAAAGATATTTCAGATATTGGATAGCAGCAATGGAAGAAGCATGAATATCATAACGGGAGTCAATGTTTTGTGTAAGTTCAAGTCCTAAAAGGGTGGCAGCCGGAGCATATAAACCCCAGGTTCCTGCTGCGTTAGTTGAACTCAGATATAGCGGTTCCATATCGGAAACAGTCAGTGGAAGCGCTGAAAGAAAAACAGGAAGATTTGATGAAATAAGCAATGAGTCAAAATAACTTTGATGAGTGAGAAAAATACTCAATATTTCAATAGATCTCTCACTATGAATATGATTCCTGATCATATAACCGATTGTATCAGTGAAGGGAAAAAAAATTTCCTGGGAAATCAATGAAAGTCTTTTCTCAATAATTTCCCTTTCAATTGTATTGGTTTGAGTAAATGACGTTACTGAAAAAAGATTCAGAGTTATGAGGAGCAAAAGTTGTATTCCATGAATTTGTTTCATGAACGTTCAGATCAATTTTGTAATTAATAGTTTATTTGAAAAATCATGCAAACCTACAAAAAAATGTGCATTGAAGATGTATTGACACAAAACTTTTAGCCGGTGAAATTGATTTTATTATTTTCTTATTTTCACTTCTTTTCAATGAAAATTCAATATTTCTTTTAAGATAAACATCATGATGTTTATCTCCTTGTTGATTGTTTTTGTATGACAATTATTTGTTTTATTATCTTTGACAAAAATTGGTGAACTATGAAAAAAGTTTGTTTTATTTTGATATTTATTCTTGCATATTTTCTTTCACCTGCACAGAACGATGATGTATGTAGTGATGGCCCTGTTGCAATTTCTGCACAACTTCTTAGCAGATATATATGGCGTGGAATTGATGTTGGTGGAAACCTGCCTTTTCTTCAACCGTCCATTGAAGTCAACTTTGGAAACAATCAGCACAATTTTTGCATTGAATTGTGGGGGTCTTATGCAATAGGGAAAACTTTTGATGAAGAACTGGATGTGTTTCTCACTTATACATACAATGAAGTGATTTCACTCACATTTGTGGATTATTTCACATATGATAATTCTCCTTCGGGTTATGATTTGTTTAACTACCGGAATGGTGAAACACCACATCTTCTTGAGGGTGAAATTGGTTTTTTGGGGACAGAAAAGTTACCCATTTCACTATTATTTTCAATAATGATTTATGGTGACGATGCAAGGAGGATCAATCAGGACGGAACGGAGGGAAGGATATTCTACAGCAAATATGCCGAGCTTTGCTATGAGAAAACGTTGGGAGAAATGTCTATGACAATTTTTATGGGTGCTGCTTTTGACAGAGCAAATATTGAAAGAAATGAAGAAACATTTTATGGTAATGAAAAGCCCGGAATCGTTAATCTGGGGTGTAGCTTTATAAAACCCGTCAGGATCTCAGAAAATTATATTCCTGAAATTGAAATCTCTATGATTACCAATCCAAGCTTGAAAACAGCATTTATTGTTGCAGGCATAACCTTTTGAGCAATTTACATTATCCGTAGGCTCCGACAAAACCAAATTTATTTTTTGCTCTTACCCGGACCGGGGCCAGAAATTTATACGATTTTCCATTTCGTAGTGTTATGTCATAGGCTGCATAAATATCACGATTGATGTTGCGTAGAATGCTGGTGAATTCAATCTTAGCAATATCAGACAGGACAGGCGGATCTGTTTCGGTTTCACCCATTGGAGGTTGTTCGCTACCAAATAAAAACTCGCTCACAAACTGCATCGTATTTCCCTGTAAAATATGATCGTGTTGTTCTTTAACATATTCATGATCAAAAAATTGAAGGCATTTTTTTGGTTTTCCTGATATCACAGCTTTTGCAAATTTCTTCCCAAACTTTTGAAGCTTTTTCTCATTGATTTGCTGTGAAATACCCGAGATCCCTGTTGTCAATAGTATTAGAATAAGAACAAAATTTTTCATGTGAGATTTTTAAACAAAAATAATGAATTAATCGGGGTTGGAAAATGATTAAAAAGCTAACTTAAATAAGTCGAACTGTTTCACTCAGAATCCAACCTTTGTTCCCGTCAGGAACTCTAACTTCATACCAGTCACCAAGTTTGGATATGATTTTTACTTTGGTTCCCGAAGGGGCCACATAAACATCAGCACTCGATTTGTCCGGAGAACTTTTAATTCCTGCTGAAACAACCATGATGATTGCATGATTTGGTTCTACAATTGACTTATATACCCTGTCCCCGAAATACCATGTTCCCGATGTGATTAAAACACCGGTCATTGAAAGATAAAACAAAAATCGCTTTATTCTTGTGTTTGTCTGAAGTAGAAAAAATACAATGCAGACAAGGGTCAGGGTAAAAAACACAACGCCAGCAACAGCCCATCCGTTTGGGGAAAAGAGCTTCATTGTTTTGTTGGCAAAACGTATGTGAAAAGCTTCTGGAACAATCTGGCTTTCCTTGTGAATAAGGGAATTTGTTAAGGCCAGATTGTGAAGGGCATCTTCATTGTGGGGCCTGATTTGCAAAGCTTTTTCATAATAATATATTGCTGAGGGGAGTTGATTGGTTTTGAAATATGCATTGCCAAGATTGTAATATGTTTCAAAACTTTCCAGTTTCTGTTCAAGAATTTTTTCAAAACTTTCAATGGCTTCAAAAAACTGCCCTGCCTGATATTGTTCAATCCCACGTTCAAATGTTTTTTCAGCAGTGTTTCCGCTTGCATTTTCAATGGAAACGACAATAAACATAAGAAAGAGCAATATGTTTATGGACTGAATGAGGTTCTTCATTTTATCTTATGATTATGTTTAAACTGTTGGATATGCTGCTCCAGATTTCTGATTGTGTTTTCAGCTTTTTGCAAAATGTCACCTGGTGTCGTTGTGGATGCTCCCGGCGCAAATCTGATAAATTCACAAAAATCAAGTGTTTCTTTCAAATGTGTGAGATTGTCATCGTTTACACCTGAACTCTGAAGTTGTTGTATAACTTTTTCAACCGAAAGATCAGCCTGTTGAATTGAGAATCTGTGTGCAAGATAAGACCAAATGGCTCTTGATGTTTCTTCATAAAATTCATCAAACTTGCCTGAATTTAGCAGGTGTGAGGCTTTCTTAAGACGTTTTTTAGCAGTTTTGGTCGCTTGTTTGTATTTAAGTAATTTTTCATTACTGTGCAATTGGATGTGTCTTCGGAGTATGATAATAAAAGTTATGAACAGTATCAACGGAAGGATGAATAAAACATAATGCCATAGGGTTCCAAAGAAAAAGGAATTCTTTGTACGGAATTTTGAGTTTTTCAGATGTATAAAACGGATGTCTTGTTCAGTTTCATCGGAGCTAACAACCTGACTTCCCTGTCCAACAACCTGAATTTTATAATCTTCGGTTGAAATCGTTTTATAGTCTCCTGTTGAAGGATCAAAAAATGTGAATTTCACGGATGGAATTGTGAAATTTCCTGGTTCACGTGGTACAATCAGATAATTAAATGTTTTACTGCCTGAAAGTCCTGAACTGCTGACTTTGGTGTTGTCTTCAGTTTGAGGATCAAACACATCAAAGCTTTTTGGAAATTGAACCTCTGGTGCCTGAAGTAATGACATGTTACCGTTTCCAGAAATTTTAACATAAAGGTTGAGGGCATCGTCAATGAGGATACGGTCTTTGTCAATCCAAGATTCCATTGAAAATTTTCCCACTTGTCCTGTAAAGTCAGCAGTTCGGTTTTTACTTGGCAAATCTCTGATATTGAGTGTAATGGTATTCGATTTTACTGTTGTTTTGATATCTTCAAACGCCGAACCAAATCCTGAAAAGGAGGAGAAGGGATCACTCCCAAACGGATTTGAAAAGAAATTGTTGAACATCTGATCCATCCAGTCTCTTGTGTTTGGTTGTTGTCTTTGTCTAACAATTCGTGCAATAATTTCAGCTTCAAGTGGTTCAAGCGTGAGTTTTCCTGATCGCTGGGGATAGACGATAATTTTTCTGAGAAGCGCAGTTGTATAACGTTGCCCGTTGATTATTTCTTCACTTTGCTGGGGTTTTGTGTTTGGATCAATCAGATTTTCAGACCAAAATCCGTCAAATGCAGGTATTTTATTTATTGCATAGGAAGGAATGCTGACTTTTGTATGAATCCGGTAAGTTATTATGATCGGTTCTCCAACCCAGGCCGATGTTTTATCTGCATTTGCAGAAATCATGACATCATCTGATTTGAGGCCGTTTTGAGCTCCCTTTTCAGTTTGTTGTTGCTGACCCTGTTTGCTCCCTTGTTGTTGATGAGCTTGAGACTGGGTTTGGGACTGCATTGGTGTCGGGTTTTGAGGAGTGTTGACAACAGTCACTTTAAGAGGTTGTGATTCTATCCATGTTCCGTTCACTTTTACTTTTGCAGGTGAAATATCAAATGTTCCTGTGGTTGTTGGCATTAAGGTAAATGTCCAGCTTTGTTCACCTTCATTTCCGCTTATAAGTTGTCCGTTTACATACATTTGCATGCTGCCTCCGCCAGTAATGCTGCTTTGTCCAATCAATCTAAATCCAGCAAAAGGGGGCCTTTCAAAGGATTCGCTTCTCCCTCCGGTCAAACTGTAAGTAACAGTAAACTGCTGATTAACTCCAACTCTGGATGAACTCAGTTTTGCAGTGAAATTGATCTGTGAAAATAATGTCATACTGGCAAACAGCAGACATGTAGTAAGTATTATTTTATTTAAACCTTGAAATTGTTGTCGCAAAATCATATTACCAGTCTTTTTCAGGTTTATAATCTGCTTTCTGTAATTCCTTTTCTCTCAGCTCTTCAAGTGTTTTCCTGTCTTTTCCTGAAATGGCATTAAGCATTCGTTCCATATCCTGCCTTGACATTTGAGGCTGAGGTTTCTGTTGCTTTTCTTTATCTTTTGGATCCTGTTGCTTATCACTTTCATCCTGTTTGTCTTCCTGTTCTCTTTTATCTTGCTGATCCTGTTGGTTCTGTTGATCCTGCTGGTTCTGTTGATCCTGCTGATTCTGTTGATCCTGTTGGTTCTGTTGATCCTGTTGATCCTGTTGATCCTGTTGATCCTGTTGATCCTGTTGATCCTTCTGGTTCTGTTGATCTTGTTGATCCTGTTTTTGTTGCAAGTGAAGTTTTTTCATGGCATATGAAAGATTATATCGAGTGTCTTCATCATCAGGGTTGATTCTGAGAGCTTTTTTGTAAGAATCAATGCTTTCACGATATTTTTCCTGCATCAGAAAAGAGTTTCCGAGGTTATGATACACCTGTGCTCTTTCTTGATCTGAAAGTGTTTCATTTGCAGAGAGTTTGCCAAACAGATCTGCAGATTCTTCATATTTTTGTTGTTTGTACAAAGTATTACCAATATTAAATAATGCTTGTTTTTCCCACCTGGTATCAGTTTCAAGAGCTCTTCTGTATAAAATTTCAGCATCTGAGAACTTTTCTTCTTTGAATGCATGATTTCCCTGTCTGATTTGTTTGGCTGAACTTTGTCCCGATACAGCCATGGAAAACAGAATAAAAAGGGTCAAAAAAACAATTTTCTGAGGTGTCTTCATTTTGTTTGTTTTTTTGTTAAACTCAACTGGAGCAGTGAATCTATGATTTCCTGCCATTTCATTTTGCGTTCGATAATCAAAAAGTCGATAATGAGTAATATGAGGGCAGAGATGGCGAAAAGATGAAACAGTGAATCCCAGTCAGCAAACTGTAATGCTTCTCCGTGCTCCTTTTCAAGTTTATCCAGTTCAATAGTCAAATCCCGAATTGCTAATCCGGGTTGATTGCCGTCAACACTGATGCCGCCAGTTTGTTGAGCGATTGCAGACATCAACTCAAAGTCCGGTTTGGTAATCACAGTGTTGTTCTCTTTGTCCTTTCTGAATCCGATAGTTTTACCACTGTTGTCTTTCAGAGGAATTGGACTGCCTTCAGAAGTTCCCATTGAAATAGTGTGTATGACAATGTTCTCTTTTACTGCAATTTGCGCTGCCTGAATGGCGTCATCTTCGAAATTTTCACCATCACTGATGAGAATAACAGCTTTATTTCTTGCATCTGTCCTGTTAAAGGCTTCTGATGAAACAAGCAGAGCCTGCCCAATGGCTGTTCCCTGAACGGATATGAGATCAGCTGTAATGGAACTGATGAACATTCTCACAGCTCCGGGATCAGAAGTGATAGGCATGTGTATAAATGCATCGCCGGCAAAGAGAACAATTCCGGTTTTTGCATATTTAACTTCTTCTGCAATCTTCATACATAACATTTTTGCCCGTTCAAGCCTATTTGGCTTCATATCTTCAGCAAGCATTGAATAACTGATATCAATTGCAAGAATCATATCAATCGTTTCTGAACGTGCCTGTTTGTCAATTTTGCCTCCAACCTGAAGATTTGCCAAACTGAATGTAAGTAGTGAAAAAATGAATACTGCAAGAATAAACTTGATGACTGTTTTACTTTTACTAATTCCTTTAACAATATGCTCCAGTAAATGAAGTTCAGCAAGAATTCTGAGTCTGGAAACTTTCCATCGGTTATAAAAATAAAACAGTAAGATCAGAATTAAAATTCCTGACAAAAGGTATAAGGCATTGATATGTTCAAATCTGTACATAATTATCTCAGTTTATGGCAACATCCTCACAACTCTGTATTTAAAAAATAACTCCAGGATGAAAAATCCCATTGCAAGAATTATAAACACATGGAATTTTTCAGTATGACGCGTGAAATATGCAACCTCGATTTTGGTCCTTTCAAGTGCGTCAATTTCGTTATAAATTTCTTGTAGAGATCTGTTATCAACAGCTCTGAAATATTTCCCCCCACTCATTTCTGCAATATTCTGCAGAAGAACTTCGTCAATCTCAACATCTACATAATCGTATTGAATTCCAAAAGGGGTTCTGAAAGGGTAGGGGGCTTTCCCTTTTTTCCCAACCCCAATGGTATAAATTCTTATCCCGAATTCACTGGCAATCTGAGCAGCCATCGCTGGATCAATGAATCCCATGTTGTTAATCCCGTCTGTTAACAAAATGACAACTTTACTGATTGCCTCGCTGTGACGGAGACGTTCCACTGCTAGTCCAAGTCCATCGCCAATTGCTGTACCGTCAGCAATCATATTGTTTCTGAGTTTTGATAACAGCGACTGCAAAACCGTGTGATCGACTGTGAGGGGACATTGAGTAAAAGCAACCCCACTGTACCCTATAAGCCCGATTCTGTCATTTGGTCTTTTGGAAATAAAATCCGAAGCAACATTTTTTGCAGATTCAATTCTGTTTGGTTTAAGATCTTCTGCAAGCATGCTTCCGGATATGTCTATAGCAAGCATGATGTCAATTCCTTCAACATTGATTTGTTTGTTTGAAATTGAAGACTGCGGTCTTGCAAGTGCAATAACAACAGTAATAATGGCAAGTAACCTTAATATGTGCTGAAAATGACGAAGAATTGTCTTATAGGATCGGTCAGTACCGGCAATTCCGGGAAATCCCGAATACAAGATTTCTCCCCTGAAAATTCTGTATTTCCAAATATACCACACCAGCAATAGTGGAACAATCAGAAGAAGCCACAAAAATCCGGGACGTGCAAAAGTTTCGGTTATCCAGGTCATGTTTGTGAATGTGTTTCAGTTTGACTTGTGTTTGTTGTGATGTTATAATCTTCGATTGTTTCGGCAGGCCTTGTTTTGAGAACAAAATCATAAGCCAGGTCAAGACAATGTTCATTTTCGGTGGAAACAGGGTTCCCTTTGGCAAATTTTACTTTATCGGCTACAACAAAAATGTGCTCAAGCTTTTTAGCCGTTTCATCATTTAATTCTTTGTTACGCAATGCAAGAATTGTTTCAGCAGATGTAAACTCAGGAGCAGGAATGCCAAACCTTCGTTCAATATAGTGTCTGAGTGTGTCGGTCAAAGATGTGTAATAATCTTTTATCAGACCGTTACGCCAGATTTTTTCTTTTTTAATTTTATTTAAAGCTTCCAATGCCTCTTCATCAGGAGGAAGTGCAGGAATGATCCGTTCAGGGAAAAATGGAAGCCCCCTCTTTCTGCGCATGAAATAATAAAGTACTGCCACAATAACAGCTACAATTAAAAGTCCTGCAATAAAATGTGGAATGTAATCTCTCCACTGAAAAGGGATCTCCCATGGACTTTTAATATCCATAATGGACTGTGTCGTATCAACATCAACAAGATTTACTTTTAGAAAAAGACTGTCACTGAAAATTGTATCAGGCCGTTTTTCGTTTTCTGAAGTAAATGAAAATGGAAACGGAGGGATTACATGGATTCCTGTGTCAAAAGAAGTGATAATATATGTTCTTTCAAGTTGAATTAAATCAGAAGTTAAAGAAAGCGTATCCGTTTTCGGGGTAGAAGAAATTATTTCAATTTGCCTGGTTATGGTGTCGTTCAAAAATTCAGGGAATGAATATGAATCAGAATTGGCTGGGTATTCAAACTTCAGCTTTAGTTTGATGTGTTCCCCTATGAAAAGTTCAGTGCGATCAGCCGAAATGTCAGCCCTTTGAGCTTGAAGCATTTGAGAGACAACCACAAAAACGGTTGAAAAGAATAGAACCAAAAATCTGCTGTTTCTGTTTTTCATCTGACTACATTCTTTTTTCTCTTTGTTTAAATAATTGAAGAAGTGGCCTGACATAATCCTGTCCGGTCTGAATCACAGCCATGTCAGTTCCGGTTTTTATGCATGTGTTCTTAATACGCTCAATGTTTTCCAGCCACCATTTTTTGTAGTGCAACCGTGTGCCAAAACTTTCTGTGTCAATGTATTTCTTTGTCCCGGTTTCAGGATCAGCAAATTGTACAAATCCAACTGGTGGCAACTCCTGCTCCTTGATATCCTCAATTCTGATTGCAACAAGATCGTGCTTCCTTTTGGTGATTGCAAAAACATCCTCGTAGCCGGCATCAAAAAAGTCACTGATAAGAAATACAACACTTCTTTTTTTGATCGTGTTATTTAGAAATTCCAGAGCTGATGAAATCCGGGTTTCGTGATGTTCTGACTTGAAATCAAGCATCTCGCGTATGATTCTAAGAATGTGAGTTGTGCCTTTTTTTGGGGGGATAAATTTCTCAACTTTTGAGCTGAAAAAAATAACCCCGACTTTATCATTGTTTTGAATTGCTGAAAATGCTAGAACTGATGCAAGCTCAGCGATCAATTCAGATTTTAACTGTGATTTGCTCCCAAAGCTGTTGGACGCACTGACATCAATAAGCAGTAAAACAGTTAGTTCACGTTCTTCTTCAAAGATTTTGATGTAAGGATGATTATATCTGGCCGTGACTTTCCAGTCAATGGATCTGATGTCATCTCCGAATGTATATTCTCTTACTTCACTGAAAGCCATCCCTGTTCCTTTAAAGGCACTATGGTATTTTCCGGAGAATATTTGTTTGGTTAATCCTCTGGTTTTAATTTCGATGTACCTGACTTTTTTTAATATTTCACTTGTTTCCATATTTTCAATGATCAATCAGCGTTCTAATTCGGGTAACGATGTGTCTGAAACTAAAATTCTTTATGGAACTTCAACAGTATTCAGAATTTCGTTGATCATCTGTTCAGGTGTAATGTTTTGTGCTTCAGCTTCATAGGTGAGTCCAATTCTGTGTCTCAGTACGTCGGGAGCAAGTGCCCGCACATCTTCCGGAATAACATATCCGCGTCTTTTGATGAAAGCGTATGCTTTTGCAGCCAAAGCAAGATTAATGCTCGCCCTTGGAGATGCTCCAAAACGAATCATATCTGTCATTGCATTCATGCGGAACTGTCCTGGAAATCTTGTTGCAAAAACAATATCTGTGATATAGTTCTCGATCTTTTCATCTATGTATATTTTTCTGACGAGTTCGCGGGCTTTAATGATGCTTTCGGTTTTAATGACAGGCTTAATAGAGGGTGTTCCTGAAGTTGACTGTTGTCGTAAAATTGTTTTTTCTTCTTCTTTAGTCGGATAATGAACAATTACTTTCAGAAGAAACCGGTCAACCTGTGCTTCCGGGAGCGGATATGTCCCTTCCTGCTCAATGGGGTTTTGAGTTGCAAGCACAAGAAATGGTTCAGGTAATTTGAAAGTTTCGTTACCAATTGTTACCTGACGTTCCTGCATAGCTTCAAGCAGAGCACTCTGGACTTTTGCAGGGGCACGGTTAATTTCATCTGCCAGAACAAAATTCGCAAAAACAGGACCCTTTCGCACACTGAATTCTTCTGCTTTCTGACTGTAAATCATTGTTCCGATCAAGTCGGCGGGAAGAAGGTCAGGAGTGAACTGAATTCGGTTGAAAGTTGCTTCTGTTGTCTGTGCAAGTGACTTGATTGCAAGTGTTTTTGCTAATCCGGGGACACCTTCCAGAAGCAAATGCCCATTTGCAAGGAGTCCGATGACCAGACGTTCAACCATTTGCTTTTGCCCGATAATGGCATTCCCCATTTCAAGATTGATCAAATCAATAAATTCACTTTCTTTTCTGATCAGATCATTTAATTCCTGTATATCAAAGTTTTCGTTCATAATAAGTTGAATTTTTTATGACAGTTGCGGTTTTAACAAAAATTATACCTTTTGCATAATCACTGTCAAAACGACAAGGTTTGGTTTTTATTATGAAAAAATTTCAGAAAATGTTTTTGTTTTTGTGTGATTTTTTTCCTGAAATTGTTTTCTGAACCACTACCCAGAATTTCTGAATGTGTAGTTGTGTAATCAGAAACCAACAAAAAAACCAATTCCGGCAATGACAAATGCGATAAGGATTTTGATGCCTTTCACAATCAGAAAGCTTCGTTTAGATTCAGCAATCAGAGGTAACCCGGCATGCCCTTCATGAACAATCGCATTTACCAGCAATATGCTCAGAGGAATGATCCCCTGACTGAAAAGTGATATAAATATAATGTGTGGCCCAGATTGGGGTATGATGCCTATAGCTATGGCCATCAGTGCAAATGCCCAAAAAAACATATGTTCATTCAATATGTGATCAATATGTACAACATAAAGCAGTCCCTGAATTGCTGCAATAGAGACCAGTATCCAGATAAAAATTCGTAAAAAATGTTTTTTTATGATGTGATTCCACAAGTGTTCATTCAGAAAGTGTTCAGGTACTTTGAGGATAATATAAAGGCTTATTGCAGCCAATACAATAAAACTGTATTGCATCCACTCTTCAATAATAAAAAACTGAAAGTGACCATGGTCTCCTTCACAAGCTTCACCTACAACATGTTCATGTACATGTTCATGACCATGTCCAATAAGTCCTGTAAACATAAATACGATAAACAGAAACAGTCCGAAGATCAGCAGCCCACGTTGAAAGGATGGATTTTTTAGGTTTTTGAGAATGCTTGATTTTTCTGTTGTTTCCTTAGCACAATGATCATGTTCGTGAATTTCAAAATGACCCACATTTATTGTTGTTTTCAGAGGGAAGAAACGGTCTGTAAAAATACCAACGAGCACTCCCCCTGCAAACAATCCCGCCATAATATAAACAGCTGTCAGTGGCATCACAGAAAGCATAATAAATGTTTCATCTCCGATTGTTGCAATAAAGGCAGCGAGAAGACTCCCGAACCCAACAACATGGTGAGTGTATAGTGAAACCACAGCATATCCACCCAAACAGCCCGGCAAGAGACCGAGTGTTGCACCAAGAAGTACCTGACGTGTTTTTGAGGTCTTTAAACTTTTAAACCATGACCCCCTGGTTTTAATGTTGAAATATTCGATCAGCAGCATCATAATGATGACAAAGCTGGTGATGGTCAGTGATTCTGTGAGGATGTCAAAAAATACTTGCATGCTGATGTTTGGTTGGAAATGATTTTGTGATTATATCAATTTATTTTTTTTGATGAACTGCCAGCCAGACACAAACTGGATTTGATGATGTGTATACAACTTTATGTCTTATGTTGGCAGGAATTAGAATCGAGTTGCCGGTATGAAGTTCTGTTTTTCCGGTTTCAGTTTCAATGATTGCAACACCCTGCATCACCAAAACCCATTCATCATGATCCTGCTCATACCACCCTTCAGCTGGGGAAACTGCATTGTTTGATACAATCCGTTCAATCAGAAATGAACTGGTGTCAGCAAAAATTTCAAAAACTTCCTCACCGTTTTCAGTCTTCGGCAAATTATAAAAAAAATTCATTTAAAATAAAGTTGTCTTGAGTTTTGTTCTTACGCACAATGGATCAGTCAAGGATCAGGAAATCAACATTTCCTTTGCCCTCTCTCACAAGTTCAATTACATCACCGGTACAGTCGAGAATTGTGGAGCCTACCACATCACCATAGCCACCATCAATTACCATATCCACAATGCCGTTGTAGTTTTCGTGGATGAGTTCCGGGTTGATGGTGTTTTCAGGATTCTCTTTATCAATAACTATTGAAGTTGACATAATTGGATGCCCCAGTTCTTCTACAATTGTCTGTATGATACTTCTGTCAGGAACCCTGATGCCCACAGTTTTTTTCTTGCTCATAAAAATCTTCGGGACATTATTTGAGGCATTTAATATAAATGTATAAGGCCCGGGTAGGCAATGCTTCATGATTTTGTAAAAATCATTATTCAGTGGTCTTGCATAGGTGGAAAGGTCGCTCAGGTTATTGCAGATAAGTGAAAAATTAGCTTTACTGAGAGGAATTCCTTTGATTTGTGATATCTTTTCCACAGCTTTGGGTTTGTAAATACTGCACCCCATTCCGTAAACAGTGTCAGTTGGATAAATGATGATTCCTCCGTCAGAAAGACACTGTACAACTTTCTGAATTGCTTTGGGTGAAGGATTTTCTTCATAGATTTTTAGTAACATAACAAATGTATTAATTCATGCAAATATAAGTTTTTTATGGAACATTTTCATCAAATGAAGTTAAAAAAAACGAAAAAAAATTACACAAACTTTTTTAAGGTGATGGGGATGTTTTGAATGATGTCTCCAGCCAGCATCCCATGTTCACCCAACTCATCAGAAACAATATCACCTGCTGTGCCGTGTACAAATACTCCCGCAAGGGCTGCAAATGTGGGAGATTTTGTTTGTGCAAAAAGCCCCGTGATCACTCCGGTCAACACATCTCCGCTGCCTGCTGTTGCCATCCCAGGGTTCCCGGTAGAATTGAAAAATACTTTTCCGTCTGGAAAACTGACAGAAGTGTGCGCACCTTTGAGTATAATTATAATATTGTATTTAACTGACATGGCTTTCTGAAGTTGAAGTCTTTCAAAATGGCTTTCAGTTTTACCGAAAAGTCGTTCAGCAGGAAGAAATGATAGCCATGTTTTGTTTTCTGCAAGTATGTTGAGTGCATCAGCATCAATTATAATTGGAAATGGAGTGTTCTGAATGAGAAGTTTTAGAACAGATGCAGTTTTGTTCGATGTCCCGATCCCAGATCCGATTCCGATAGCAGAGAAGCCGCATAAATCCGGGAGTTGAGTTATAACATTTTTATCCGGATCAATACTTGCCATTGCTTCTGGAACTGCAGTCTGAATGACAGATAAGGAGTCCCCGGGTACATGAACAGTTAGTAGGCCTGCACCGGACCGAAGACAAGCTTCTGCAGCTAAAACAGCTGCTCCGGTTTTACCTTTGCTTCCGGAAAGAATCAGAGCATGTCCGTAGTTGCCTTTATGTGAAAATTTTTTTCTGTGGAGCAGTCCAAATGGGATGTCGTCTTCAATCAAAAGAAAACTTGATGTTTTCTGTTGATTGATGAACTGCAAATCAAGACCGATGTCCAGCAATGAGAAGTTTCCCACAAACGCCCCACTGTCTGGTAAAAGAAAAGAGAGCTTGGGCAACTGAAATGTTAACGTATGGGTTGCACGGATTGTGTTTTTTTCAGAAGCATGCGTGTTGCTGCCTTCAGCAAACAACCCGCTTGGAATGTCGATTGAGATTATGGATGCTTTTGACTTGTTTAACATGTGGATCACAGCTGCAGGGAACCCGTTTACAATTTTATTGAGGCCAGTACCGAACATTGCGTCTATAATGATGTTTTTTGTTGCAAAAAAATCTGTGGCAGGGGGTTGTTCCAGAAATCGTATTTTTGAAGAAATGGATTTCAGGCGTTTCAGATTAGCTTCAAAATCATCACTACCATGTTGCCTGAACTTCAGAATGATCGGTTCAACATCGTATCCTCTCTCCAGAAGTAGTCGTGAAATAGCAAGCCCATCTCCACCGTTGTTACCTTGTCCAC
>CAYMAZ010000001.1:89507-139745 GCA_964388575.1 uncultured Bacteroidales bacterium
GAGATGCCCTCTCCATCAGATCAATCGATGATACCGGCTCGTGTTTGATAGTGTATGCATCTGCCTCCCTGATTTGTTCAACAGTGATTATGGGGATCATTGCTCAGATTTGTTTAATAATAGTTCTGAAATTTATCCAGTTCGTTCCACGGAACAGAGAATAATACGGTGCCGATAAATGCAAAATACAGAATAATGAGAAGGAAGTAGCACGATGAAATGATCAGTCCGATAATTGCACAAACCCGACCGGCTTTCATGTTGTTGTAAGAAGAAACAGAAAATTTTCCCGGATCTGCTCTGTATTCTTCGTTGGCTTTCTTGGACTGGACCAGCGCAATGATTCCGAGAACAAGTCCCACAATGCCATAACACCAGCACGTGACAATTGACAAAATGCCAAGCACGAGAATTGATGTTGAATAGGGCAGGGGTTCCTGTTGAATGAACTGAGGCTGTGGTGATGAATAATTTTGTTCCATAGGGTTTTAAAATTAAATGAATCTGAATATGAAATGAACGATGACGATTGAGACGGTAAAAATAAAGAAATATTTCAAATAAATGCCTCCCTTTTCAAACCGGAAAATGAGATGTAAAATGAGAAATATAATAAGGAGTATCATTGGAATGAGTGCAGGATATGTATAAACAGATCCAATCAGATCACCTTTTAGTAATTTTATGAAAGCACTTTGCATGCCGCATCCTGGACAGGGAATTCCCAGAAACTTTTTATAAAAGCACGGTAACTGATTTGACTCAAGCCAATGAATCACTGAAAACAGCATAACCAAAGGTGTTAAAAGAATTTTTATTGAATCATGCAAAAGTAAGAAATTTTATCTACCATAAAAAATTTGTAATTTTGCAATTTGTATGAATGCTGGAAGAATATTAGCACTTGATTATGGTTTGAAAAGAACAGGAATTGCTGTAACAGATGAAACCTGCACTTTTTCTTTTCCCTTGGAGACTATTCCTACCATTGAGCTTTTGGAATGGATTTCAGGATATGTTTCCAGAGAAAATGTGGCAGGGTTTGTCATTGGACAACCTTTATGTTCAGACAATACACCTGCAGCTATAGAGCCACATATTTCAGGATTCATCCGCAGGCTGAAGGCAAAATTCCCGGATATCACTGTTGCCAGAGTTGATGAAAGATATACATCGAAAATGGCATTTGATACAATACTTGCAGGAGGTGTCCCGAAAATGAAACGCAGGGATAAATCTCTTGTTGATAAAATCAGTGCATCCATCATCCTGCAAACATATATTGATTCACTTCAAATTAATAAAAAATAATGTTACCTGTTGTAGCAATCGGTCATTCGACATTAAGAAAAAAAGCAACTGAAATTGGTCCTGATTATCCGGGGCTCAAAGAGCTTGTTGAACAAATGTTTGAAACCATGTATGCATCCAGAGGCGTGGGTCTGGCAGCACCTCAAGTGAATAAATCAATACGTCTGTTTGTGGTTGATGCCAGGCCATATGCTGAAGATGATCCAACAGTTAAGGACTTTGTGAAGGTCTTTATTAATCCGCGCATATTAAATGAAACCGGAGAGTTTTGGTTGTTTAATGAAGGATGTCTCAGTGTCCCTGGAATCAATGAAGATGTATCTAGAATGTCTGAAGTGGAACTGGAGTATATGGACATGGACTTTAATACCCACCGGGAAATTTTCAGGGGAATTGCAGGCAGAATTATTCAACACGAATACGATCATCTTGAAGGAGTCTTGTTTGTTGATCGTCTGAGCCCTCTGAAGAAAACATTATTGAAAGGGAAAGTGAATAAAATTTCAAAAGGAGAAGTCGACATTACATACAGGATGTTGTTCCCCAAAAAGAGATAGAATATGAAAAAAAATACCCAATTTGTTCTGATTGTAATGTTCATCATTACGGTTATGTCATGTACATCAAAGCATGATAAGTTGACATCAGAAATCAGACATCTGGAAGAAACAGTTAGAAGCCAGGCCATTCCGGATAAACAGTCAGGTGCCGAACTCGTAAATAAATATCTGGAATTTGCTGATTCATTTCCGGAAGACTCCCTTGCACCAACAGTGTTGTTTAATGCTGCAAGATTGTCTTTGGCTATGAATGATACAGAACAGACGATGACAATCCTTGACAGAATTATTGAGCAGTTTAATAACAGCAAGCCTGTTGCTGATGCCTATGTGCTGAAGGGTTTTATATATGAAACCGTATATCAGGATTATGCCAGTGCCCGTGAATGGTATGAACTGTTTCTGAAAGAATTTCCAAGCCATCACATGTGCGAAGATGTCAGATTCAGTCTGAACAATTTGGGAAAAACTCCCGAAGAACTCATTGCAGAATTTATGCAACAACAGGAAGAACAAGGAAATCAATAAAGAGGATTTAAGAAAACAATCAAATTTATGATACAGAAAAGCATTGACTATTCAGTTGTTCAAAGCAAGCAGGTTGCAGAAATGCTCACTGTAGCCAATGAATATTGTCTGTTTATGGAAGAACTCGACAAATTTGATCTGTCCTATATCACAGAATATCTGCAACGAGTATTGCCTTTACTGTATCTCAGAGGATCACTTATGCCTGAAACTGAACCACATGACGAATCTGACAATGAACGATTTGTCATTGAAGAAACATGGGAGTATTTATACAATCAGGTTATGAATTTGTTCGGGAAAAATAATTTGTTTTTTTACTGGGACGGAGATTTGAATGACACAGCTCAGTTAACAGTGTCGGAAATTTTGGCAGATTTGTATCAGGATTTGAAGGACTTTGTGATGCTTTATGCTAAACCTGCATACTATGCTAAAGTCAATTCCGTTCATATGTGCAGGCAATTGTATAAAAACAGATGGGGAAAAGGAGTTCCCTTATTGTTGTATCATTTGCACGGAATGATTTTTGAAAATGACCTAAATGTTGATGATCATGAATTCTGAACGACGATTTCGCAATGTTTTAGTAATACTATTTGGTATTATTTTTTCTATGTCAATAGCTATATCAGGATTTTCTCAAAATTCCTACCGGATTACTGTGAAAACAAATGCTTACAATGATACAGCATGTTATCTTGGTTATTATTATGGTAAGTTTCAATATTCTAAAGATACTGCATATTTTGACAAAAAGGGCGTTGCTGTCTTTGAAAATAAAAAGGAAGCACTTGACAGAGGCGTGTATTTTATTTTGTTCCCCAATAAAAAACACATGGATTTTATTGTCAATAAAGAACAACATATTTCATTTGAAATTGACACAGCTGATTTGGTTAGGAATACGAAAATTACCGGGTCAAAAGAAAATCAGTTGTTTTACCAGTATAATAAGCAAATGGCTGATATGGGTGTTGCTTTTGAAAAGTATCGCAAACTGGAAGAGAGATTTCTGAAATCAAATCAGGATTCACTTCTGATTGTTCAATATGAGATTCAAGAAATGAATAATCAGATGCAGAATATCAGAGAGCAGTTTATTGAAAACAATCCAGATATGCTTGTGACAAAGATTTTTTTACTGACAAAAGATCCTGAACTACCTGAAGCTCCTGTTAAAAATGATGGAACACCCGACAATGATTTTTTGTTTTATTATTTTAAATCAAATTTCTGGAATAATATGGATTTTACTGATGATGCTCTGGTCAGAACACCCGTGTTTCATTCCAGGCTTGAGCGTTTCTTTTCCAAAGTCATCATTCAACATCCGGACACTGTGATCAGGGAACTGGATCAGTTTATTCGTAAAACACAGAATACACCGGAGTTATTCAAATATGTTGTCTGGTTTTTAACCTTTCATTATGAAACATCTCAGATTATGGGTCATGATGCAGTTTTTGTACATCTTGCAGATACATACTATAAAACTGGCAAAGCATTCTGGGCTTCTGAAGCTGCAACTCAAAAAATTATTGAAAGAGCTGACAAAATACGCCCAATCCTTATCGGAAAAGTTGCACCAAATATGGCTCTTATTGACACCTCGCTCTCTGCTTACAAACCACTGTGGAATGTTTCAGCCATGTATACAATCCTTGTGTTTTGGGACCCCGACTGCGGGCATTGTAAAAAGGAAATCGAAAAACTAAAGTCATTTTATCTGGAAAACGGAAAGCAAAAAGGTATTGAAGTGTATTCCGTCTGCACTGATACAAGTATGACCCGCTGGAAAGATAAAATCGAAGAAAAAAGTATTCATGAATTTATTAACGTCAACGGAACAAGAAGCGCACTTGGAAATTATCATGATTTATATGATGTATTTGCTACACCACTGATTTTTATTCTGGATAAAGAAAAGAAAATTATTGCAAAAAAAATAAGTGCTGATAATGTTCCATTGTTCATTACTCAGTTTGAAGCTATTAAAAACGAAGAAAAAGAAATTTACAATGAAAAAAACTAGAACAAATTATTTCCTCCTCCTTACTCTGTTACTCATCTTCATATTTACCGGATGTAAAAATGATTTTGAAATTAATGCAGATTACGAAGATATTAATATCATTTATGGAGTGCTTGACCCGAGTCTGCAAAAACAGTACATTAGAATCAACAGAGCGTTTCTGACAGATGACAACGCAATGATTGTTGCAACAAACCCTGACAGCTCTCACTATCCCTATAAACTTAACGTTTCTGTGATTGAATACAATAAAAATAATCAGCTCGTCAGAATTTATGAAGCTCAGACTGATACTTTGCCCAAAACTGATGGCGTTTTCAATACAGGATACCAGGTGTATTACTGTATTGAGTCAACAGGAGTCTACAGTGTTTCAGACTATGGTACACTGGGGAAAGACACATTGTACTTTAATCCCGAGAACCGGTTCAAACTTATCGTGGAAAATCCTGTGACAGGTGATATCAGTGAAGCTGAAACATATTTGATTGATAATATCAACCCTTCAAGACCCTCCAGTAAATTGATTTCGTTTGTCAGTATGAATTCCTCCAATGGAGTGTTGTTCAGATCAGTAGTAAACGGAGCATTGTATGAAGCAAAATACATTTTTTATTATAGAGAAGTGTATCTAGATAATCCAACTGATACAATTTTAAAAGAGATCCACTGGAATCTGGGATCTGTAAAAACCAATAGGATTTCGGGCGGGGAGGAAATTAAATTTTCATATGTTCCACATATGTTCTTCAACATTCTTAAGAATCAGATTCCCCAAAGTTCCAATGTAAGAAGATTTCACGGAAAATTTGTTAATAACAGGAGAATAGATGTGAACCTGATTGTCTCAACCGGAGCACTGGAACTGAGTTCGTATATTGATGCCAACAAACCTTCTTCCTCAATAATTCAGGACAGACCGATTTATACTAATATCTCAAACGGTGTTGGAATTTTTTCTGCAAAAAAAATACTCAGACTTGAACTTGATCTGAATCAGTTTACAGTTGATTCACTGAGAAACGGATCTGTATCGTACTTGAATTTTCAGTAAATCTGATATGATTAAACAAATTGCCACTGAAACGTTCAGTGACAATTTTGGTTGGTAGTTAAGAGTTTCCTTAGAAGAGTCTATTAAACACATAGTTTGAAAGTATTTGTTGCTGTCTTTTTGTCAGTATACTTTTTCGGAAAAGTGTGAATATTTTCACTATTTTGTGACATATCTGTCAGTTTTATGTCATGGCATAAAAGTTGAAAACCCCGAATACATAAAAAAATATTAATACTAACATGGGTAAAATTATTGGAATAGATTTAGGGACTACAAATTCATGTGTAGCTGTAATGGAAGGCAATGAGCCGGTTGTTATTCCGAATAGTGAGGGCAAACGCACAACACCTTCTATAGTTGCATTTACTGAAAACGGAGAACGTAAGGTTGGAGATCCTGCAAAACGTCAGGCTATTACAAATCCTCAGAATACGATATACTCCATTAAAAGATTTATGGGTGAAACGTATGATCGTATCCCCAATGAAGTCAAAAGAGTGTCTTATAAAGTTGAAAAGGGGCCGAACAATACACCAAGGGTTCAAATTACTGACAGGCAGTATTCTCCTCAGGAAATTTCAGCAATGGTTCTTCAGAAAATGAAAAAGACTGCTGAAGATTATCTCGGACAGGAAGTAACAGAAGCTGTTATTACTGTTCCTGCATATTTTAATGATTCTCAAAGGCAGGCAACCAAAGAGGCCGGAGAGATTGCTGGTCTGAATGTCAGACGAATTATCAATGAACCAACAGCTGCAGCACTTGCATACGGCATGGACAGAAAAAACAAGGAAATGAAAATTGCTGTGTATGACCTTGGTGGTGGAACATTCGATATTTCAATACTTGAACTTGGCGATGGCGTTTTTGAAGTCAAGTCAACCAACGGAAACACCCATCTTGGTGGAGATGATTTTGATGACAGAATCATTAACTGGTTGGCTGAAGAATTTCTGAAAGACGAAGGACTTGATCTGAGAAAAGATCCGATGGCACTTCAAAGATTGAAGGAAGCTGCCGAAAAAGCAAAAATTGAACTTTCAAGTTCTTCTGAAACAGAAATTAATCTTCCCTACATTATGCCTGTCGAGGGAATGCCGAAGCATCTTGTGAAAAAACTGACCAAAGCAAAATTTGAGCAACTGATTGATGACCTTGTAAAAGCAACGATTGAACCGTGTAAACAAGCACTGAAAGATGCCAACATGTCCATCAGTCAGATTGATGAGGTCATCTTAGTTGGTGGGAGTACAAGAGTTCCTGTCATTCAAAAAGTTGTTGAAGAATTCTTCGGAAAAGCCCCTTCAAAAGGGGTAAACCCCGATGAGGTTGTTGCTGTCGGTGCTGCCATTCAGGGTGGTGTACTTGCAGGTGATGTGAAAGACATTCTGCTGCTTGATGTAACACCATTATCACTTGGTATAGAAACACTCGGCAGTGTGATGACAAAATTGATTACATCAAATACCACCATTCCCACAAAAAAATCAGAAACGTTCACTACTGCAGCAGATAATCAGACATCAGTTGAAATTCATGTGCTTCAGGGTGAAAGACCAATGGCAAATCAAAACAAAACCATCGGAAAATTCCATCTTGACGGAATCCCCCCATCACCAAGAGGCGTTCCTCAAATTGAAGTCACTTTTGATATTGATGCCAATGGTATTTTAAATGTTTCTGCTGTGGACAAAGCAACAGGAAAATCACAACATATCAGAATCGAAGCGTCTTCAGGGTTGTCAGATGAAGAAATCAAACGTATGAAAGAAGAAGCAGATGCACATGCCGAGGAAGATAAAAAAATTAAAGAACGTATTGACAAACTCAACCAGGCAGACAGTCTGATTTTTCAAACTGAAAAGCAACTGAAAGAATACGGTGATAAAATACCTGCTGATAAAAAACAACCGATAGAAGAGGCTCTTGAAAAACTCAAGGAAGCCCACAAATCACAGGATTTATCATCTGTAGACACAGCGATGGAACAAATGAACCAGGCTTGGCAAGCTGCAAGTGAAGAGATGTACAAAGCAACTCAACAAAATACACCCCAGGATCAGGGACAGACTGATCAGCCAGAAGGAGCAGCTGAGAGCGCTGATAACGTGACTGATGCTGACTTTGAAGAAGTGAAATAGCATTTTTTCATAACATACATATATTGCAACACCTGTGGTTTTATGTTCACAGGTGTTTTTTTTTCGTAAATCTCAAATTTCAAAATTTGCAGAAAGCGACGCACTGAAATCTGTAAATATTACATATCCTTTCTACAAAGTTGGCTGGATAATTATAAATTATTCCGCCACTTGAGGCTGGGTAGGTTGTTTTTCAGAGTTGAATATAATACTTTATAAAAGCAAGTGTGTCATGGACGATATGCAGTCTGAAGCCCAAAACAACCCAACTCAAAATGCCATGAAAATTATATTAAAATACAGGAACTTCAAAATTTAGAAAAAATGATTTTTTTTGAAATTAATATATCCAAATTGAAAAAATCCTTGTATATTTGCAAACTCATTTGAAAACAAGTTAAAAATACGACGCCATGAACAAGGATATGACCATTCGTTTTGTAGAAGATGAATTGATTGACAAGAAGAAATTTCCGGTTTTTGCTTCCGGAGATACAATCACCGTGAAATACAAGATTATTGAAGGAACAAAAGAACGTATCCAGAATTATCAGGGTGTTGTTGTGCAGGTTTCAGGAAAGGGAGCAAACAAAACTTTTACAGTTAGAAAGATGAGTAACAACGTTGGAGTAGAACGTATTTTTCCTGTTACTTCACCTTTTATTGACGGCATAGAAGTGAACAAAAGAGGAAAGGTTCGTCGTGCAAGAATTTTCTACTTCAGAAAACTCAAAGGTAAGAAAGCTCGTATTCAGGAAAGGATTGTGTAAAAAAATCATCTTATTTATATACAAGGCAGTCTCTTTAGGGTTGCCTTTTTTTTATATTCAAAACCAAAGTGCTGTTTACAATAAATTCAGCTAAATTTCGTAATTTTGTAGTGTATTATTGAATTAAATAAGCACTGATACTAGAATAAATTAAACCCTGTACCATGCAATTTAAAATGTTTCATAGGCCAAAACCCAGGCAGTTCAATTATAACCCCATATATTTTGATCCTGAAAAGGAGAAAAAACAGGCTGAAAAAGAAGAGATTGGAGAACTGAGAGCCAAATTTCGTGAGGAAACAAAGCGGGTGAGTCAGGTTGGTTCTAACAGAAAGGGAATCAATTTAGCCATTTATTTTGTCATTATTGCCTTGTTGCTTTATTTCATTTTTTTTAGTTAAAAATAAATTCGTCCTATGTCGGATCATATCATTCGTCTTCTGTCAGATACAGTTGCCAACCAAATTGCTGCAGGTGAGGTCGTTCAACGACCGGCTTCAGTAGTTAAAGAACTCATGGAAAATTCCATTGATGCTGGGGCGGATTATATTCAGGTTATTGTCAAAGATGCCGGAAAGCAATTGATTCAGATTATTGACAACGGCTGTGGAATGAATGAAGTTGATGCCAGAATGTTCCTCGAACGGCATGCAACATCCAAAATAAGTTCAGCAAATGATCTTTTCAATATTCGGACAATGGGTTTTCGAGGAGAAGCAATTGCTTCAATTGCCTCTGTTTCTATGTTAGAAATGAAAACACGCACGCATGAACAACAGATTGGAACTCATATTCTTGTGGAGGGTTCTGAAGTGAAGAATCAGGAACACTGTCAATGTGCAGCCGGAACAAATATTTCAGTGAAGAATCTGTTTTTTAATGTGCCTGCACGTCGGAATTTTCTCAAATCAAATACAATTGAGATGAAACATATCTATGATGAGTTTCACCGAATTGCACTCGCTCATTCTGACATCAGATTCAGTTTTACAGAAAATACAACTGTCAGATTTCAGCTTGACAAGGGAAATCTAAAACAACGGGTTGTTCAGATTTTCGGACCTTCATATCAGAAAAAAATCGTTTCTGTTGATCAGAAAACAGATTATCTGAGTGTCTATGGGTTACTGATAAAACCAGAATATTCAAGAAGAACAAGAGGGGAACAGTATTTTTTTGTGAATAAACGATTTATTAAAAGTTACTTTCTGCATAAGGTGGTTTCTGACACGTATAGACCCTATATTCCTCCGGATGTACATCCCGGATATTTTCTGTTTATTGATATTGCACCAGAAGAAATTGATGTGAATGTTCATCCAACAAAAACTGAAATTAAATTCCGGAATGATAATCATGTGGCTTTGCTCCTTGAAAGTTCGTTGAAATATTCAATCGGGTCATTTAATATTGCTCCTTCAATTGATTTTGAAGTTGAACAATCAGTTGATATTCCTTTGTCCGATACAAACAGACCACTCAGAGTTCCGGGAATTACAGTGAATCCGGATTATAACCCTTTCAAAATGCAAAACCAGGTTGGAGGACAGTCTCAAAAGATCAGCTTTACAGATTTAATTCCTTCCAAAAAAGACATTTCATTTGATCTGGGTCCTCCTGATAATGTCAGTGTGCAGTCTGAGCTGACAAATGAACCCCCCATGCATTCAAAGACAGAATTTTTGCTTGCCGGGAACAAATATATTCTTACTGTTGTCAAATCAGGGATTATGCTTATTGATGCACAGTCAGCCCGTGAACGGATCTTTTATGAAAAAACAATGACAGTACTGAATGAGGCAAAAACATGTGCATCACAACAGCTGCTTTATCCGGAGACGTTTGAACTTCCACCGGCTGAAAGTGAAATTTTACTTGAAATCATTCCTGAACTGGATGGAATCGGGTTTAATATTTCAGATCTTGGGAAAGGTTCTTTTTCATGCTCTGCCACACCGGCAGAATGGGATGAAGATTTTTCCCTGCTGCCGTTTATCGAAACAATGATCGAATCATATCAGTGCCATCTGCTTGATGCAAAGAAAGAAAAAAATGCTGCACTGGCTCTTGCAATCAGTAAGAAAATGTCTGCCAGACCCCCTTCATTTCATTCCCAGGATGAAATCAATGTGTTTATTGATGCACTGTTTTCATGTCTTATGCCCGATATGGCTCCTTCTGGAAACAAAATATTATATGTGTTGGATTTTACCGAAATCGCTAAATTATTACAGAAATCATGAATCAGGGATACTCACCCAGAGGCTTCAGCTTGTTGCCACCTGTTGTTAAAAACTTGTTGATAATTAACGGATTGGGTTTTCTGGCCTACATCGTTTTGGGAAATGCATTTAAGGTAGACTTGAATAGTTTACTTGGAATGTATTATTTTGGAAGTGAAAAGTTTAAAATATATCAGTTGGTGACCTATATGTTTATGCATGGTAATTTCACCCACCTTCTGTTCAATATGTTTGCTTTTTGGATGTTTGGCTATCTGCTTGAAAATGTTTGGGGCAGTAAACGATTTCTGACCTTCTATTTTGTGACTGGAATTGGTGCTATCCTCGTTCAGATGCTTGTGAATTTTATTCAGTTTTTTCCAATACCCAACGCAATTGAAATATACTCTGCAGCACCTGCTCCGGATGATTTTGCATATATCCTGGAGAATTATTTTAATGGATATTATAATACAGTTGTTGTTGGAGACTTTCTTTCCCGGTTTCAAATGTTCCCTGGCGATGCGTCCATCAAGATGGAATCAGTTAGAATTCTCGAGACTTTATATCAGGCACGAATCAACATCCCAACCGTCGGTGCTTCCGGTGCTGTGTTCGGAATCCTGCTGGCTTTCGGTATGATGTTTCCGGAACAGAGAATTTATATTTATTTCCTGTTTCCCATCAAGGCAAAATGGTTTGTGTTGATTTACGGTGCACTTGAACTCCTGATGGGGATATCAAACAGAGCAGGGGATAATGTGGCACACTTTGCGCATCTCGGTGGAATGATTTTCGGATATTTTCTGATCAGACACTGGAAGAAAAATCAGTTTAACCGTTTTATGTAACTCTGAATATGAAATTTGATCCGTACAAACAACCTTTTAATTCAGGGCAAAGACCTTCATTGCTTAATGGAATAACTCAGTTTCTTAAAAAGCCGGAACTGCTTAATCGTACTGTTTTGGTTTTTGTAATAACGTATGTTCTATTTCTTCTAACATGGTTGTATACGTACCTATTTGCTGTTCCCCTTAGATTCGGAGAAACAGATTTCAGGTTTTTTGTAAAATATCTCGCATTACCATCATCTTTTGATGAATTAATGGTTATGCCGTGGACCATTGTCA
The DNA here is from genome assembly GCA_964388575.1 of uncultured Bacteroidales bacterium. Classification (GTDB taxonomy): domain Bacteria; phylum Bacteroidota; class Bacteroidia; order Bacteroidales; family DTU049; genus CAYMAZ01. Next base: position 101,265 of record CAYMAZ010000001.1, read on the forward strand.
CTCACTTTCTCATCCATACGGAATTTTTTAAACTTTTGTTTTATACACTGATCATTTCTTTTTTCGGGAAGCTGTTTTTTGATTACTGGCACAACAGCAGATTCATTTTTCTGATGATTTTGTCTGTCATTGCAGGTGCAGCTGTGTATGTTTTTTTATCAGCATTGATTCCCGTCATGGCTGAATCATCTTCCGGATCAGTACTTGTGGGAGCAGGTGCCTTTGCTTTTGCTCTGATGTTGTATATGTTTGTTCATATGCCTGATCATACATTTGTATACATGATGCTTGTCAGAGTGAAAATGAAATATGTTGTCCTCGCTGTTGTGATTATTGACCTGCTGTTTTACAATTCAACCAACCCTGGGATACAAATTTCACATCTCGGAGGAGCAATCATCGGAGCTGGCTTTGCCTTGTTGAGTAAAGCATTTAAAGTGAGACGTTTTTCGAAACCAAAAATGAAAGTGTCACATCCACGCAAAGTTAAATCCGAACATCCTTTGCAAACAAAAACCGATGAAGAATACAATCTGATTAGAAAACAAAAGCAAGAAAAAATGGACGCCATTCTGGATAAGATTTCGAGATCCGGATATGGGAGCCTGACAGATGAAGAAAAGAATTTTTTGTTTTATGAAAGTAAGCGCTGAAAAGGAACTCTATTGTAATTAAAGTAAATGTATTATTATTTGAAAACTTGATATAATGAAAGATAAAATCGTTTTTATTACCGGTGCAACATCCGGAATTGGAAAAGTTGCTGCTACAGAATTGGCAAAAAAAGGTGCACATGTAATCATTCACGGCAGAAATGTTGAAAAAGCAAATAAAGTCAAGGAAGAAATTATCAGGGGATGTGGTCATCAAAATGTTGATATGATCACCGGAGATCTTGCTTCGATGGATGATGTGAGAAAAATTGCTGAATACATTAATTCCCGTTATGATAAGCTGGATGTGCTTGTGAACAATGCCGGAGGTGTGATGGATGCAAAACGTCAACTGACAATAGACGGCCTTGAGCGTACATTTGCTGTTAATGTAGCATCACTGTTTCTTTTGACGGCACTGTTATTTGAAAAAATCAAAAAAAGTGACGATGGCAGAATTATTCATGTGTCATCTGAAGCACACAGATTTGGCAGGGCTGACCTTGATGATTTGCAGCTTGAAAGAAAATATTCCTCAAACAGGGCATACGGGAATGCAAAATTGTATGTGATTTGTCTGGCCGAAGAAATGACACGCAGAATGAGAGAGACCGGCATTCAGAATGTAACCGTGAATGCTTTGCATCCTGGGGTGGTAGCAACAAATTTCGCTATGGAAAGCAAAGGTTCTTTGATGAACTTTTTCTTCTCAGTGTTTAAACTATTTTTTATTTCTCCTGAAAAAGGTGCACAAACAACAATTCATCTTGCTTCTTCTGAAAATGTGAAAGGTGTGAGCGGGAAATATTTTGCAAAATCAAAACCGGCTCGTGTAAGAAGAAAGTATATCAATCCTGAAAATTTGCAAGGATTGTGGGAGGCATGTGAAACCATTACTAAGAAAGAATTTTTAAAGGTCTGATGAAGGTCAAAGAAGCGAAATCAGTGTTGGTCTGTGAGCCTGAAAATTTTGATGCCTTCAAATTCTCCTGCCTGATCATTCATAAATGGTTGTAGATATTCTTCTTCTATAAGTTCGCTATGTCCGATGATCAGATATTGAGCCCCTTTGTCAATAAGTTTGTAAATTTCTTCGCTGCTCATGTATTCCTGAAAATCAGTCCAGCCATCGAGTCCCATATACCAAAGACTTGTGTTGAATGAAAAATCAGGCAATGAAATGACTTTATCACTTTTTTTAACCCCGATTTGCTCAAGATAGGGTTGCATATTTTTGTATCTGTGCCAGTTGGCTCCCACATCCCAGTTAATCCATCTGAGTTCTTCAACAAGTAGATGATTTCCGACAAAGATGTGACTCCCTGAATTTGATAATGTTTTTAGTTTGGTCATGTCTACACAATAGAGAATATTGTAGATCATAAACAGTGAAACAATAATCTTTGTCCGGTTGCCATGAAAAATGACCTTGAAATGCGTTTTTACATAAATAACAAAAGGGATCAGTATTGCAGGAAAAAGAATCGTCAGAATGACAAAATAATAGTCGTGATGTCCAAGAAGCGGGGCCCAGAGAATGAAGTAAGTTGTGGTTCCGGCAATAATGAGTAGATTAGCAAGCCATGCAATAAGTGGAATTTTCTTTAAAAGAAAAATATTAAAGATTCCTGTAAATACGATCATAGCCCACACTGCCCGGTTATGAAATATATGACTAGAAAAATTTTTGAATTTTGCAATCACTGGTTCGATTTCACCGGGTTTCATTTGCCAGAATGGATAAATGTTGTTGAAGGTATATTTAAATCGGGTAATATTGTTATAGTGATCAGCATAAATGTACCACGCCAATATTGTGACAATTACAAAAAGAAACCCTGTCCATTCATATTTGCGTGAATGAAAAAGTTTTTCTTTTCCAAGTGATCTGACTGGGAAAAATTCAAGCACATATATTCCCGAAAGAAAGAGAAAAGCCATGAGTGATGACGTTTTTACAAGTCCACCCAGTGCAAAAAAGATCATGGATGCAAAAAACCAGGCAGGTTTGTCTGTTTTCTTATATAACACCATAAAATACAGCGCAATAAAAATAAAACCCATTGAGGGTCCGTCAGTCAGAAAACTGATGCCATAATACACAAATGCAGGCGAAGTGAATACAAATCCTGTCACCACCAATGCCCAGAAGTTGCTGTGCAGGACATGTTTAGTCGATTTGAACAATGCGAAAATCCCTGCAAACAGGAGAATAAGATAAAACACTCTGTATGACATATAATTCACCCCGGTCAGTTTCCAGATCATGCCGTTCAGATAGTAAAGCACAGGAAATTCTCCCGCTGTTTTTCCTGACGTGAAGTCATTCCCAAGCTGGCATTGCATCTCAGGTTCAAAAAATGCAGCACCCTGGTAATATTTATAGGTGATGGACAGGCAATCTGTTTGTCTCCATTGATGGACACCGAGTGGTCCTTTATGAAGAATTGAATCGTAATAAAAGGCAGCTGCAATAATAAATAGAACAACAAACAGATAGTCAGACCGGGTGAACTTACTGAGTTTGTGGCAGAAAAGTACTGAAATTCTGTTAAACGAAGTTTTCAAGTAATATTGTTTGATTTGCAAAGCTATAATTATTTCCTGATTTCTAAGTTGATTGAATTGATGAAAATCTGATTGTTGAAAACATACACAATTGAGAAATTTTCGCTGTTGGTTAAATACTGGTTCAAATGTTCAGGTCAAATTTGTAATTTTGCATACTTAACTGGAACCATGGCGAAAAAGTCACATACAAAAAAGCTGGGGATTTTCAGAGGATTGCTTCTGATGCTGAATTTGATCCTCGCATTGATGATCCTGCTGGCATTGCTTGCCGACAAGGTTAATCCCGAGAGAAATGACATTTTTGCATTTCTTGGGATGGCTTATCCCATTCTTGTATATCTGAATGTTGCCTTTGTGCTTTTTTGGTTGATTATGAAAAAGCGTTTGTTTTTGATTTCCTTTGTTGCCTTACTGGTCGGTTACGGAATGTTTTCAAAGTATTTTCAGTATAACGCTTCGCGAAACAGATATCCTGAAAACTTACAGTCATACACTGTGATGTCATACAATATTCAATCGTTCAGAACATTTTATTATGATTATTCTCAGGAGTATCTTGACAGTCTTGCAGATTTTCTTTCAGAGATCAATCCCGATATCATTTGTTTTCAGGAATATTTCAATGATCTGGAGATGGAAGAAGACATCGTCAGACAGCTCCAGAGAAAACTGGATCTCCCGTACAAGGAAATCAGCAGCAGGCTGACAAGACTGAACCGCTATCAGTTTGGCCTGGCTACTTTGTCGAGATTTCCCATCATTCATTCCGGCAAAATACTGAATGCAAATTATGAGCAGGAGCTTTCAACCACAAATTATGCAATTTTTTCAGATATCATTATTGACGGAGATACATTCAGAATATACAACATCCACCTGGAGTCAATGAGGATCAGTTCTGAGGAAGGCATCTTTGAATCAATCGAGGAAGGTTCACCTTCGGATATCTCAAAGGAAACGAAAAAGTTATTTTCAAAACTACGCAAAGCATTTGTTTTCAGGGCAAATCAGTTAAAACCCATTCGTGAACACATGGATAATTCGCCTTATCCGATCATTCTGTGTGGTGATTTCAACGATACACCTGCATCATGGGCATATACACAAATATCAGCCGGTTTGCAGGATGCTTTTGTGAAAGCAGGCAGAGGGACAGGAAAAACATATAACGGAAAATATCCTTCTTTCAGAATAGATTATATTTTGACTGACAAAAAACTGAAAATTCATTGGTTTGATACTCCCCGGTCTGAATTCAGCGACCACTTTCCAGTGTATACGGTGTTTTCAAAATCTTCACAGAAGATCGAAAATCAATGATGGCAAAGGGTAAATTTAAATTGATTTCTGATTTTATGCCTACCGGTGATCAGCCTCAGGCAATAGATCAGATTGTTGAAGGCCTGAATTCGGGCGACAATCACCAGGTTTTGCTTGGTGTAACAGGTTCGGGAAAAACGTTTACAATTGCAAATGTGATTGAAAAAGTTCAACGACCTACACTTGTCATCAGTCACAACAAAACTCTTGCAGCACAGTTATACAGCGAATTCAAGGCTTTTTTCCCGGATAATGCTGTCGAATATTTTGTTTCATATTATGATTATTATCAGCCGGAAGCATATCTGCCGTCTACCAATCTGTATATCGAAAAAGATCTTTCAATTAATGATGAAATTGAAAAATTCAGACTCAGTGCAACATCTTCATTGTTGTCCGGAAGAAAGGACGTGATTGTGGTGTCTTCAGTTTCATGTATCTACGGTATTGGAAATCCGCATGAATTTTCAGATCATATCCTGCAGTTTTCTGTTGGTGATCAGATCAGAAGGGAAGAACTGCTTGAAAAACTTGTGGATATTTTGTACAGCCGTGCCGATACAGATCTGAAATATGGAACGTTTCGGGTGAAAGGTGATATTGTTGAGGTTTTTCCAAGTTTTGGAGGGAATAAGTACCGGATATACATGTTCGGGAATGAAATTGAAATGATTGAGTCCTATGATGCCCTCAGCAATAAACTGATCGAAGAAAAACAGACAATGATCATTTATCCTGCCAGTATCTTTATGACAAATTCCGGTGTACTGAAAAGTGTAATCGGAGAAATAAGGCTTGATCTTGACAAACAGGTTGAATATTTAATGAATATCGGAAAAGATGAAGAGTCCAGACGTCTTTTTGAACGTGTGACCTACGATCTTGAAATGCTGGAAGAACTCGGCTACTGCTCAGGAATTGAAAATTATTCCAGATATTTTGATAAACGGAAACCGGGCGAACGTCCCTATTGTCTCATTGATTATTTTCCGGACGATTATCTGATGGTGATAGACGAAAGCCATGTTACAGTTCCACAGGTGAGGGGTATGTACGGTGGAGACCGTTCCCGGAAACTGATTCTTGTTGATTACGGTTTCAGACTTCCTGCAGCCATGGACAACAGACCACTGAAATTTGATGAATTTGAAATGATTGCCGGTCAGACAATTTATGTCAGTGCAACTCCGGGAGATTACGAAATGCAGAAAACCGGCGGTGTGTTTATTGAGCAGGTCATCCGCCCCACGGGATTGCTGGAGCCGGAAGTTCATATCAGGCCTGTTTTAAATCAGGTGGATGATCTGCTCAATGAAATTAAAATCAACAGAGAAAGGGATGAACGAACACTTGTAACAACACTTACAAAAAAAATGGCCGAAGAGCTGTCAAAATATCTGCTCAATCTGAATATCCGGACAAAATACATTCATGCTGATGTGGATACTGTTGAGCGTGTCACAATCCTTTCCGAATTGCGTGAAGGAAAAATTGATGTACTGGTGGGTGTGAATCTGCTCCGTGAAGGACTTGACCTGCCCGAGGTTTCTCTTGTGGCAATCCTTGATGCCGATAAGGAAGGATTTCTGCGATCAGAAAAAAGTCTAATACAGACGGCCGGCCGTGCTGCGCGCAACATCAACAGCAGGGTGATCATGTATGCCGACAAAGTGACCGGATCCATGCAGCGCATGATGGATGAAACTGAAAGGAGACGTTCAAAACAGACAGAATATAATATCAAAAACAATATTACTCCGGTGGGCATCTCAAAGGGTCACATCCCAACAATTTCGCTGAAATCAACTTCTAAGAATGAAAAGGAAAAGTACACCGGTTTTGATCATGAGAATATATCAGTGGCTGCAGATCCTGTAGTTCAGTACATGAACAATGATCAGCTGAAAAAATTGATAAAGGAAACTGAAAAACGCATGAAAGAAGCTGCGAAGGAACTTGACTTTATCAAAGCCGCCCTCTTCCGTGATGAAATTGCAGAACTGAAAAAGATGATGAAATAGGTAGATGAAGATTTCATGAGCTGCTTTAATTGAAAACTTTCCATTTTATAATATATCGTCCCTACGAGACTTATGAAGTTTTGTAAGTTGTATTTTTACCAATATTTTGTCCCTGACGGGACAAGAATGAATGAAACATCAGTTGCCTCGTAGAGGCAATATATCGGTAAAGCCAAGCCACAAGTGAGCTTTTTATGCCGTCAGGTGTGAGATTAAGAAAATAAACGGGGACCCTGTTTTTGCATGAAAAACCTATCTGTTGTTATATTCGCAGCCTATTCCAGTTTCGATTTATTGATATTCGGTTTCTTATTCGGCGCGATAAACAGGCTGGCATTGATTTCAAATCCGATAAGAAGCACAATGGCATTGTAATAAAGCCAGAGGAAGAAAACAAGAATAACACCGAGGACACCATATATCTTATTATAACTTGCAAAATGATTGACAAAGAAATTGAAGCCAAGGGAGATCACAATAAAAAAGAAACTGGAAAAAATGCTACCGGGGCTGAAAAACCGAAATTTGACTTTATGCGGCGTGCCCAAAGTATACATTATTGATAACCAGGTGAGCATCATAAAGAATAATATCAGCCATCGCCCATACTGAAGTGCGGCCACATAGAAGCCGGCTCCGAAAATATTTTGTTCACGCAGCCATAGAACAAGGGTCTTATTAAAAGAAATAAATGCCAGTGAGAGTAAAATAATGGCAAAAAAGGTCAGAGTAAGCCAGAGGGAAACCAGGATTTTTTTTATATAACTTCGCTTGTCAACAAGGTGATGGGATTTGTTGAAGGTGCTTAAAATTGAATTCATATTTGATACTGAATAAAAAATTGAAAGCACAAATACAACTGAAGTAAGTCCGAATCTTGGTGTATAAAGGATATCCCGTATTGTTGATTCGAAAGCTTTGTAGCTGTATTCAGGCATGATGCTCTGTAGGGTCTGCATAAACGTTTCCTGAAATCCCGCTGATGAAAAATAGGGCAGAAGTGTGACAAAAAAAATCATGGCAGGGAATAATGACATGAAAAGTTTGAATGCCAGCGCAGAGCCTCTGATGCCGATAGATTCATTGCGAAGTCCTGAAAAGAAAAAACTAACAAAGTCGAACAGAGAAATTTTACCTGAACCAATGAAATAATGTGATTTGGAATAATTGACAGCTGAATTTCTGACTTTTAATGCAGTTTTCAGAATTTTCCTTCTGGCTTTTTTCATATTTTGTCAGATTGCTTTCAGGCTGAGATCAAGGCTTCTGACATGATGCGTAAGTGCACCCATGGATATGAAATCAACCCCGGTTTCAGCATAACTTCTGATCGTTGATTCGTTGATCATTCCTGAAGCCTCTGTTTCCATTTGCCGGTTTATCATGTGTACTGCTTCCCGCATAAGCTTAGGAGTGAAATTATCAAACATAACCCGGTTGACTTTGCCAAACGCAATAACCTCACGAAGCTCTGTCAGGTTGCGAACTTCAATTTCAACTGGAAGTTCAAGTTGTTTGTTCTCCAGATACTGATATACATTTTGAAGAGCCTGCCTGATCCCTCCGGAGAAATCAACATGATTGTCCTTGATCAGGATCATATCATACAACCCAAATCTGTGATTGTCCCCTCCGCCAATCTGAACAGCCATTTTCTCGGGCAATCTGAACTGAGGTGTGGTTTTACGTGTGTCGAGAAGTTTGACAGGCAGGTCACTGATCAGATCCACAAGTGAGCGTGTGTAGGTAGCAATCCCGCTCATTCGTTGCATGAAATTCAGCAAAACGCGTTCAACACTCAGCAACGACCAGATGCGTCCTTCAAGATAAAAGGCAATATCGTCAGGGATAACCCGATCCCCGTCTTTTTTTATCAGTCTGATTGATATTCCGGGATCATGATAATGTATGATTTGTTGTGCAACCTGGATACCTGCAATCACTCCCTGCTGCTTGACGAGCAATTGCATTTTTCCCCTACAGTCCTCAGAAACTGTTGATTGTGTTGTATGATCACCATCTTTTATGTCTTCTTCAAGTGATCTTCTGATTATTTCCTCAAGTTCCATAAATATTATTCGAATTTCAGTATTGTCAGTTGCTGCCTTCCGGAAATCTCTTTGATCAGATAATATACCCTGAATGATTCTCCCTTTTCTGTTGCATATGTTCCGATGACAAAACTTGATTTTTCACCGCCTGAAATTCCTTCGTTAATTATTGAAAACGATTTGGGGGCATATCTTGAAAAGAAATTCTTCATGAGTAATTCTGCCTGAGCCTTGCTGTATGAACCCTGAGCACCTGGAATTGATAACTCAATGGTCGTGAAAAAGAATGAAGCAAGTGAATTTGAGTTTCCTGAAGAAATCGCATTTTGTATTGTTTTGTCAGTGGATTGTTGCTGATCCAGAGAATCGTGGCTCATAAAAAGAAAATCCGGCTCAGTGATAACCGGAGGATGTTCTGAAAATGCAAAAATATTGATATTGATTAAACAACATGCGCTGAATATTAATGGGATAATAAAAAAAAATCTTTTCATAGCCGTAATTTTTATGATATAAGCAAATAACACGCCAAAGAAAAAAATATAACTTTTGAGTTCAAAGTTACTGAATTAATTTTAAATGTGTTTGGGGAATATTTGAATTGTTGTATCTTTATGGAAAAATTTTATGTCAATAAAATATCATTCAGGTGTTTATGTTCTACATCGTAGTCTTGTCGTACATATTTCCGAAGAAAAAGCCTGGGATTTTTTGTCTGATCCTTCAAATCTGCAGAAAATTACACCTTCGTCAATGAATTTTCAAATTGCTTTTACATCCGGTCAGAAAGGGACGATGTATCCCGGGCAGATTATTTGCTACAAAGTCAGTCCCTTTCCGTTTATTCGTTCAAACTGGGTGACTGAAATAACTCATGTTAAAGAAGGTTTTTATTTTGTTGATGAGCAACGTTTCGGCCCATACAGATTCTGGCAACATCAGCATTTGATGTCTCCTGATGAAAAAGGAACAAGGCTTGAAGACATCGTCAGTTTTAAACTTCCTTTTGGTGTGGTCGGGCGAATGCTCGGTGGATGGCTTGTGAAACGTAAGCTGAATGAGATATTTGAGTTCAGGGAAAAGTATTTGAAATCGTACTTCAACGAATAATTGAAGATAGCATGTTTGACGCCTTTGCGTAAAACAGAAGCTAAGCGATCTTTGTCAAAGAAATTAATAGATGTTCCTATGTTTCTTACATTGCCAAAGAAATGCATTCAACCAACAACGGAAAAAAATTTGTATAGCAGAACTTCTAAATAAGCAATGGGAGAAAATCTTCTAATTTAGAATCTGTTTAAATAAAATGTGTATTTTTGTAAAAAAATGAAATGAATTTTCGAAAAGAACATTATCAAAAAAACAATCTTGCTCATTCGGTATCGCCTTATTTGAGGCAACATTCTGCTAATCCTGTCTGGTGGCAGGAATTTTCGGATGAAGTATTGAAATTTGCAGAAGCAGAGAACAAACCACTTCTTTTTTCAGGAGGATATTCTACCTGCCACTGGTGTCATGTGATGGCTCTTGATGCCTTTTCACATATTCCAACTGCTGAATTTCTCAATGAGCATTTTGTGTGTATAAAAATTGATCGTGAAATGCGTCCTGACATTGATGCATGGATGATGTCGTATGCTCAATATACAACAGGGCAGGGGGGATGGCCTCTGAACGTATTTGTGAATCATGAACTGAAACCGTTTTTTGCAATGATGTATGCTCCCTCGCAGGAGGGAAATTACGGACAGCCTTCTTTCCGAAGGATTCTTGAGTATGTTTTGAAGAAATATCAGTCAGAGCAGAATCTGCTGACATCCTGGAATATGAATGATGTTTTGTCAGATAGGTCAGCTCAGATAAACATCGGCAACAATCAGGACGAAGTGTTTCAGGATATGATTCAGTATTTTGATTCTGAGGAAGGAGGTGTTTCCGGAAGGAATAAGTTTCCTCCTCACAACACCTTGCATTATTTGTTAACATTGGAGCATGAAAATGAGGACATACACAATTTTGTGAGACTGACACTGATGAAAATGGCAACAGGCGGTCTGCATGATCATCTTCAGGGAGGGTTTTACAGATATTGTACAGATCCCGAATGGAATATTCCCCATTTTGAGAAAATGCTGTATGATCAGGCCATGATGCTGATGAACTATTCACTGGCCGCACACCGATATGAAGGAAAAGAATATCAGACGATTGTCAAGTATATCCTTAAATGTCTTGATGAAACTTTCAGCTTTCAAGGAATGTATGTTTCTGCACATGATGCTGACACAGACCATGAAGAAGGATTGACATATCTCTGGGATGAAAATGACATCAATGATCTTTTGGACGATCATGAACTGTATGAGTTTCACAAAATCTACCGTTTTATTCCTTTTGAAGGAAAGCAGCACCTGATGAGAGCCGGAGTCGGTGATCCTGGGTCAATAAATGAAAAACTGCTGAATTTCAGAAACGAGCGTGAACAGCCATTCAGAGATGACAAAATCATTACATCGTGGAATGCACTGGCCGGTATCGGACTGATTATGGCTCACAGATATGTTGAGGCAGTAACGCTTACAAAAGCTGTTGTTTTGTTTGAAAAATTGATCCAGAATCACATGCTCGCAAATGGTCTGATCGCACATTCTTCTTACGATGGTAGAATTCAGGAGAAAACGTTTCTTGAAGATATGGCCTCCATGCTCCTGTTTGCAACGTATCTGATTGAACATGATGCAATTGATATGACCGTTGCTGAAAAAATCTATCATGGATTGATGACATTCAGAAAGGATGACAAATGGTTTGAATCCAATGATCCTCTGCTTGGCGCTATCCCTGCATCAACGCATGACCATCCCTATCCGTCACCAGTGTCTTTGGCTGAAGTTGCGGTTTCAAGATTTACTCTTCTGAGCGGTGCAAACCATAAGCAATTACAAATGAAAAAAGTTTTGGTTTATGATTATTTTAATCTTGCTGTCAAATGGTCTAACGGAGATTTTCCCCTGATTGAAAGTCCGGACCCCATTCGTTATTCCGAGCTACCTGCCGGCATAATCAGACATAAGGGAAATGTCTGGACTATATGCATTCATCAATCTTGCAGGGCAGCGGATCAGGAACAGATATATCAAATGTTATGTCACAAAAAAGCTTAATTCCCCAAATTTTGATTCTGATATTCCTGTTTGCGTGGTTTTTCTCTGATTGTCCGAACCTGATCTCCCTTTTGATATATGACAATCTTACTGAGTTTCCCCTTTTCATTATATATTTTCCATTTGCCTTCCCAGTAGTAATAAATCGCTTCCGGATCATCAAGTATTAAATATGACCATCCTTTTTTCTCTCGTTTTCCATTTGGATAGAAGCGCTTTTCACGAGCTTTCTGTTTAAAATATCGTGATTTTACAAAAGGACTACCATCCGGATGATAGAGCACCCATTTCCCTACGGGCTTTCCGTTTTTGTATCTCCCCGTTGAGTTAATGATGGTGCTTTCCTCATCAAGATAATATATCCAACGACCGTGAGGTTGCATTGACTCATTGAAAGTGTTTAGTTTATTTTTGGGTGTTTGGGAGTAAAACCCAGTCCTGAAGAAAAAAACAAAGGCAGTGAAGAAACAAATTTTTAGAAATATCTGCATTTTAGTTAAGTGCGAATTGAATTGGTATTACAAATTTTACATTCACATTTTCTCCGTTAACTTTGCCTGGCTTCCAGTCGGGCATGGAACGAACTACTCTCAGTGCCTCTTCATTGAAAATTTCATTGTCAGACCTGAGTATTTCAGCATTGGCCACCTTCCCGTTTTTGGTAATCAGGAATGTTATGAAAACTTTACCCTGTAACCCTTTTTCTCTTGCTTCCTGAGGATAAACAATGTTTTCTCTGAAAAATTTCCCCAGTGCATCTGGTGTATCTCCGAATTCAGGTTGCTCATCAACAGATTCAAATACTTCTCCTCCGTCGTATTCATTATCAACGACGATTTCCGAATCAGTCAAGTTTTCTTCAGACTGAATCCGTTGTGTCGCTTTTTCAGTTCGGTTACATGCTAAAAATCCTGTGAAACAGACAATCAGGGGTACAATTAGAAAAAACTTAAATTTGGCTTTTAAGCCGGATTTCATTTTTGACATCATGATGATTCTCCTTTTTATTTGTGATGAATTGAAATTGTTTGTTAAAACTGAAATGTTCGAATTGAAACCCATGGAAAGTATCAGTTGTTGATAGGATATTTTCTCCATTCCATCTGAAATAACAGCATCGTCTGCCAGAAATTCATGCGTTTCAATGAGTGATTTTTTATAGAGCAGTACAACCGGATTGAACCATTGAAAAATGAAAAACAGTTCGGCAAGTAAAATGTCAACCGAGTGGTATTGCCGTATGTGAATCTGTTCATGTGAAACAACTTTTTCAATATCGTTCTGATCCAGATCGGTATTCAGAAAAATGGAGTTGAAAAATGAAAATGGAGTGAAATTTTCATCTGTATAGGCAATGTTAAGTCCGTTTATTTTTTTTATACTGAAACGCCGAGTAAGCTTCAGTAATTGAAATAATCTCAGGAAAAATCTGAATGTAAAGAAAAAAACTCCGGACAACCAGATCAGTTTAAGAACATTCATGAATGATGTCGGATGAGTATTTGATTGCAGAAACTGATTGTTCGTTACTGTAACTGTTTTCAAAACATAATACATGCTGTGAGGTTGTTCCAAAGGTGCAACAGGTAGATGCAAAAGTGGCATTACAAATGATAATACCATCGTTGCAAGCAGATACAGCCGGTTCAGTTTAAAATAAGTTTCCCTGCTTAAAAAGACCTTGTAAACGACGTAAAAAACAGCAAGGCTAAAAGCAGATTTTACAAAATATACTATTTCAGATTCCATGGTTCAAATTATTTAATTCGTTTGATCTGCTTTGATTTTATTAATTTCATCATCCATAAGTCTTTTTATTTCTTCCATTTCGTGTAATGAAAGATTTTTTGTGCCTGCAAAAAATGAAACGAGCTGTCTGTAAGAATTGCTGAAATAATTTTTAATAATTGTCTTCATAAACAGATGTGTGTATGTTTCTTTGCTTATTAACGGATAATATTCATGCGTTTTGCCAAAGGCCCTGTAACCTACAAATCCTTTTCTTTCAAGTATTCTTACAATTGTTGAAACAGTATTGTATGCTGGTTTCGGTTCAGGAATCATTTCAAGAATGTCTTTGACAAATCCCTTTTTAAGATGCCACAGAATCTGCATAATCTCTTCTTCAGCTTTGGTTAGTTCTTTCATAATAGATGGTATTAAACTAATTATATAACAATATAACTAAAATATTAGTTGATTATTATGCAAATATACAACTAAATATTTAGTTATGCGCATTTTTTAAAGAAAAATTTTAAGTGATAAGATGAAATCTAAGTAATGTAATACAAAATTGGAATGTATTCTCAATTTTTGAGTTAGGGGAAGCAGGGCAACAAAAAAACCGGCAAATTTGCCGGTTTTCTGTTTTTTTAATAGGTTAACATTTTTTCAATAGAAGGGATTTAGTACCTGTTTCTATTTCCAGAAAAACTGTCGTTTTCATTTTTTGGACGGGCTTCATTTACAGAGATTTCTCTGTTATTGATCATTTTACCGTTCAATGCAGAAATAGCTGCTTTCGCTTCGCTGTCATTTTGCATTTCGACAAAACCAAAGCCTTTTGAGCGTCCGGTAAATTTGTCCGTAATAATTTTTGAAGAGGTTACTTCACCAAATTCTTCAAAAAGTTTTTGTAACTGTTCTTCCTTGACTGAATAATCAAGATTTCCGATGTAAAGATTCATTGTGTAAAAAATATTTAAAATAATTTGTAAAAGTAATACTTTTGTAATTCATAAACTAAAAAAAAAAAAAAGAATTGATTTTTTTTTCAAAATTTCAATGTGCAGTGAGAAAAAGATGGTGAAGTAAGCTATTGAAAACTTGCATTGGTGCTTATTTTTAGCCTAAATAATTTTTTAGAATTTTATTTCGATTATTTTGCTTTAATCTTCTGATTGCTTTTTCTTTTATTTGTCTTACTCTTTCACGGGTAAGGCCGAATCGTGTTGCAATTTCATCAAGTGTCAGTGGCTGTTTGAGCCCAATGCCAAAAAATAAATTTATAATTTCCTTTTCTTTTGAAGAAAGAGTTGATAGTGATCTTTGAATTTCAGCTGACAGTGATTCATGGATAAGTGTCTGATCTGTATTTTCTGATTCGCCAGGAACAAGGATATCAATCATGCTCAAATTTTCATCTTCCACAATGGGTGCATCAAGAGAAACATGTCTTGATGATATCAGAAATGCTTCTTTGATTTTCTCTTCTGAAGTATCTGTGTATTCTGCTAATTCCAGATGTGAAGGAGGTCTTTCAAGTTTTTGTTCAAGCAATGTAGCTGCTTTGAGAATTCGATTTATTGATCCGATTTGATTCAGGGGAAGTCTGACCAGTCTTGCCTGTTCTGCAATTGCCTGAAGCATTGACTGACGAATCCACCAGACTGCATATGAAATGAATTTAAACCCCCTGGTTTCATCAAAACGTAGAGCTGCTTTTATCAAACCGATGTTTCCTTCGTTTATAAGATCGGGCAGAGTGAGTCCCCTGTGCTGGTATTGTTTTGCAGCAGAGACCACAAACCGAAGGTTTGCTTTTACAAGTTTATCTAAGGCTGCCTGATCGTGTTGTTTGATTTTCTGAGATAATTCAATTTCTTCAGCCGGAGTGATCATCTCTTCCTTGGAAATATCACTTAAATACATGTCCAGAGATGCGATTGTCCTGTTTGTTATTGACTTCGAAATTTTTAATTGTCTCATATTGTATTCTGATAAAATGAAAAAAACTTCAACCTTCTATACTTCTATGTTTACAAAAGTGGTGTAAACAATTGTAATCAAGATTAAAGTTATCTGTGCAAATATAAGACAAAAAAATCACTTGTGTGAAGAATAATTATGAAATCATCTTGAAAATCCTATTGTGAAGTGTAAAAATTTTTTTACTGATCTTTGAGCATCAGTAATGGTTCTGAAATTTTTTTATGGTGTTGTCAGTCAGTTTGCTTTCTTCGGATTTTAAAAGTATACACCAAAATTCCTGTTGTAATTAAAACGATTCCTGTTAAAAAAATGCTCCAGTTAAAACGATCAGGAATATATTGAAGAGACAATCTGGTCGCATCTGATAACCAGGAAAAAATGAGGACATCAAACCAGGAATAATTTTCATGAAGAAACAAAATATAATCTAATGTATAAGAGGTGATTACAATAACGCTTCCAGAGATAAGCAATATCCACTCAATTTTTCCCGGATATTTTTTTATGCTCCTATTGCTTGAAATAAGGATCAGCAAACCAAGTAAAATCATCAATGATGAGCATATTAAAGGAGCAATTACAGGTCCAGTCCATGTTACCGGAAGTAAAAATAAAACATCCCATTCCAACAGAGAAAGTGGCCAGTCAATTAATAATTTTAGAAACACGTAATAAAAAATGTCCCAAAGTGCAAAAGAAATAATAAAATAAGCAAATCGTTGTATTGCATTTTTGCCTGCAAGATAACTCACAGAAATTAACATGATTACAGTGGCAAATTCTCTGATCACTTCTGTTCCGGCCAGATGATTTCCAATGTCCTTCATGGGAAATGCAAACCCTTCAGGATAAAACATTGCTCTAAGATATACTACAACAGCACTTTCAAGAAATGCCATTGCAGCTGAAAACACAAATATTGCAATAATTGAATGTAACAAAGGTTCTGCAATTCTTTTCATACTAACTTTTTTTTCTGAAGAATTTAACAGAGCATATTATCAGGGCGTTTTTGTCTGAATAATGAGTGTTGCGTTGTTCTCGGTAAATGACATGTCGGTGCCGTCAACAATCCCATCTCCATTGATGTCTTCAGCATTATATCCGGTTGTAATGAGTGTGCTGGCATTTTCAATAACAGACATATCTGTGGCATCAATAATCCCGTCCTGGTTTGCATCTGCTCCGTAAACTGCAAAAAAACCACCTGAAACAGGTTTTAAATTATTTCCAAAAGCCTGTCCGCTTGATGTTGTGAAATTGTATGTAACCAGAGTTGAAGCACTGAATGAAACAGGGGTTGAACTGACAGTTTCTATACTGTTCCTGTGTCTAACTGTGATATAATATGATCCGTTGAAGATTGCAGGAAACGTGATCATTGCTTGCCCTGATGTTAATAGATATGTTGTCGTATCGAAAATGATTATACTGTAATTGCTTGAGTCGTGCAGTTCAATGGTGATCAGGTCAGCAATGTCATGACCATACTGCGGCAATAAGCTTCCCATTGCCTGTCGCATGTTTCCTGGAACTGATTCTGAATACAAACTTTCAAGAAAAATATTCAGATTCAGTGTTTTGTCAGGGATGTCCAGTACAGTCAGATGTAGAATGTAAACACTGTCACACCCATGAAAAGTTTGTAAACTATCGTAATATGTGCCTTCAGTTCCGTATAATGTGCCTCTCCATAGGTGCGTCTCTCCCTGAAAAATGGTGTCACTTGTAAGAAACTCATAATGCTGGTGAACGCTGACTGAAAATGGATTGGAATATTCAGCCGGTGACGTTTGGTTTTGCACAAGAGCACGGTATTCCCAAATGCCAGTTGAAGAAGGTGTTTCCATATAGGTTGTGTTCACGTTAGGAATATCAATCCATGTCCCACCATCAAGTCTTTTCTCCCATTTTAAAACATCTCCGGAATGTCCGGCAAGTGTTAAAAGTCCTGTATTTTCTCCATCACAAATATTGGCAAAAACACCAATGACATCACCACCAACAGAAACGGGGTATTCAAAACTCAGATTGTCAACCCATATCGCACTGCCTGTAATGAATGTCGAGTGGTTCAGAACATCCGAGGATACGATCATGATGTTACACGAATCAGGATTGTCAGAAGAGTCCCATGTTATGGGGATGCTGAATGGAGTCCAGGTATTGACTGACTGATTGAAATACATAAGTCCAAGTCCAATTGTGTCGCGATGATTGGTTGCCTGATTCCATTTTGAAAATCCAACTCCAATAAATGCACTGTCTCCCTGAACGTGATTTGCTTTGTAATATCCGTTTAACGCAGTTGGCCTGGTTGTAAATGGAATGCCACCCTGAATGTCTGCACTCTGACTGACAAAATCGAGGATAAAATCTCCAAGAGTGAGAATCCCCGGCAAAGTAACATCTCCAACAAAAATCACATTTCTGGTTTCTGTAATTACTTTTGCTGCAAAGCTTCCGTGCTGCACATCAGTTGAGACCTTCTGGACGGTTGTATATTGTGTACTTAAAATGAGTTCGTTTGAAGTATCCCAGTTGTCTGGTGTGTTACCTGTCCAGAGCTCGAGACTTGCATTCGGCATTTGCTGTGAAAACAGTTTCAAAAAGATGAAACAAATGATTGTTGTAATGAAAATTGGTTTCATGGGAATATGGTTTGGGGATTACCTTTCAAAAATACATATTTTTCTCAAGAATGACAAACTTTAATTTATTTATTTCGTAGAAAAAATAAAATACAATTAAAGATGTTAAAATTCTATGGTGTTTGTTTTTTTTTGTGTCATCAAAAAAAGGCTGTGCTTTTTATCCGGATTTTCCATTGTTTTTTAGCATATGTTTTTTGTATTTGAAACGCGAAAATTTGTTATTGGTATAAATATATATGTTCTAAATAATGTGTGCATATTTTTGTAAAATGTTTTAAAAAAAATCGGTCTATATAAATCAATGTAAAAAAAACAAAAACGTATTCACATACATAAACATAATGAGTAATTCAATGAAAATAAATCAAACATCAATTATTATATTATCTTTGCCACGTTTTAATCAAGTGAATTTCAATGTCTTGGTATGTTTTTAAACAGTAATCGAATCCATTGTTATGCTTGTAGTAAAATTTATTAAACAAGAGAGTTAATTTTTAACAAAGCAAAAGGAAGCTGTTGCTCGAAAATTAAAACAAAAGGAATTAAATGATTGAAACATTGAATAGAAAAATATTAAACATCAAAAAAATCAGCAACGATTTTTCTGTTAAGTTATATTCCTGTCGGAAATATTTATTTCTGATCATATTTCTTTTTGCCCAAAGTTCACTGATGGCACAGTTTGATACTGAATTTTGGTTTTCTGCACCAGAAGTATCTATTGGTCACGGCGACAGGCCAATTTTGTTAAGAATTACATCTGCTTCACAGAGTAGTGACGTAACCATCAGTCAGCCCGCAAACCCCGGATTTCTTCCAATAAATATTTCTTTATTACCAAATACATCAGTTACTGTTGATTTGACAACATGGATTGATATCATTGAGAATAAGCCAGCTGATCAGGTGCTGAATTACGGGTTATTCATTACTGCAACTGAGCCGGTAACCATTTATTATGAGTCATCTAGCAATAACAATCCTGAAATTTTTGCTCTGAAGGGAAAGAATGCATTAGGAAAGGAATTTTTTGTTCCCATGCAGAATTATCTGAATAATATGACAAACTATATGCCTTTGCCTTATGCTTCTTTTGATATTATTGCAACCGATGATAATACAATAGTGACCATAGTCCCTACTACAGATCTGGAGGGACATCCGGCAGGTATTCCTTTTAATGTGACATTGCAAAAAGGACAAACATATTCAGCAAAATCTGCCTCACACTTTGGTGTAAATAAACCATCCGGGACGTATGTAACATCTAATAAGAATATTGCCATTACTGTGAAAGATGACACTATGAATGGTCTTCCTTTTGGGAGTTGTGCAGATTTGGGTGGTGATCAGATTATCCCAGTCAGAATGCTCGGAATGAAATATATCGTCGTTCCGGGATTTCTTTATTCTCCCTATGATCAGGCTTTTATTGTTGCCACACAGAATAATACTTCAGTATCTATTGATGGGATGTTAGTGAGTATACTGAATGCTGGAGAAACATATAAACACAACCTCAACGGTATTTCTGCTTCATACATTGAAACAACAGAACCAGTAACTGTTTTGCAATTATCAGGTTTTGGATGTGAAATTGGAGCCAGTGTTTTGCCTTCAATTGAATGCTCTGGTTCCAGTTCGGTTACATTTACACGATCAACTTCTCATCCTTTGTATATTACCCTTCTTGTTAAACAGGGAGGAGAGGGAAATTTTCTGTTAAACGGAACACCTGGCATTATTACCCCTGCATCTTTTACTGATGTCCCCTCAACAGGTGGATTATGGAAATATGCACAGATAGAATTTGACCTTTCATTGATTCCTTCTGGTGTTGCACAAACAATCAGCAATACCTCAAGCCTGTTCCATCTCGGAATGATTCACGGTACTTCAACTCACGGTTGCAGATTTGGTTATTTCTCAGATTATGCAAAATATCACGTAAATATTATGGATGCCAATACAGAGTTTTGTGAAGGGGATACACTTTCATTGATATCAACTGAAATTCTCGATGCAACATATTTCTGGACTGGCCCGGGCGGGTATTATGCAAACACAAGAGAGATGACTCTTGAAGGTTTAACAACCCTTTCGGAAGGCTATTACTTTGTTTCCGGAATGGTTGATGAATGTGTAATTGAGCCTGACTCAGTGTATGTGATTGTTCATCCTGATTATACCAGTGTTACTGACACAATCATCTGCGACGGAGATGTTATGACGTGGAGAGGTAATGACTTTTCTTTGGCAGGTATGTATACGGATTCTTTTTTTACACAGTTTGGTTGTGACAGTACCTTCGTGCTGAATCTTTCTGTAAATCCAATTACCTCTGATACAGTTATATTAACTGAATGTGTGCCTTATACCTGGCCTGAGAACGGACAAACATATACTACATCTGGAATTTATGCTCATGTTACTAATTGTCATACAAGATATCTTGTTCTAACAGCAATACAAAGTACTAATAATACAACTGTTCTTTCCGTGTGTGATTCTTATACCTGGCCTGAAAATGGACAAACCTATTTGAATAGTGGTATGTATGAAACAGTCCAGGGGTGTCATACTGAATACCTTAATTTAACTGTAAACCCGAGTGTTGTTAATACAACTGATACCATTGTCTGTGATGCCTTTTACTGGGAAATTACAGACCATCTCTATACTGCTTCAGGAGTTTATACAGATGTTATGGGTTGTGTTACTGAAATACTGAATCTGACAGTAATCCCGTCCACAAGCAATACAACAACACTTTCGGTTTGTGATGCATATACATGGTCAATTAACGGACAAACATATACAACTACCGGAGTGTATTCTGAAATATCAGGATGCCATACAGAAATTCTTGATCTAACAGTTACTTCAAGTTCAACAAATACAAATGTCGTTTCAGCATGCGATAATTATATCTGGCCATATAATAACCAAACTTATACAATGTCTGGAATATATACTGAAGTGAACGGATGTCACACTGAAATCCTTGATCTTACTGTTAATTTAAGCGAATATTATCTAACAGAAGCTGATGTTTGTGAGGGAGATGTTTTTACATGGATGGGGAACAATTATATAGCTACAGGGACCTATTTCTTCTATGCTTATAATCTTGATAGTTGTTTAATTACCAATGAATTGCATTTAACTGTGCATCCTGCTTATGATACAACAACTGCAGTTTCTGTTTGTGACAATCAGTTGCCGTTTATCTGGGAAGGGTTACAATTAACAACATCAGGGATTTACGAAGTAACTTACGAGACCTCCTGCATATTCCCCTGTGATAGCATTCTGAGACTAAATCTTACTGTAAATCCAACTTATGAATTTTTGACATCAGATGAAATATGTGATGGAGATTTTCTTTTCTGGAGGGGGAGAACTTATGTGAGTTCTGGAACTTTCTATGACAGCCTGCTGACAGCACAGGGTTGCGACAGTATATATGTTCTGAATCTGATGGTTCATCCTGAATATGAGTTTTTGACTGATGCAGAGATCTGTCAGGGATCAGTCTATTCCTGGCGTGGTTTGAATTATGATGTATCCGGAATGTATACAGACAGTCTGCAAACAATTCATGGATGTGACAGTGTGTATGTTCTGAATCTGACGGTACATCCGGTTTATGAGTTTATTACAGATGCAGAAATATGTTACGGAGACATATATCAGTGGAGAGGGAATGACTACGATTCCTCAGGGACATATTATGACAGTCTTATGACTGCTCATGGTTGCGATAGTGTGTATGTTCTGAACCTGATTGTTCATCCGGAACATGAATTTATCGCTGATGCCGAAATCTGTGCGGGTGATAGTTATTCATGGAGAGGACAAAGCTACACAGCTTCAGGGACGTATTATGACAGTTTGCAGACCATTTACGGCTGTGATAGTGTGTATGTCCTGAATCTGATTGTTTATCCTGAACATGAGTTTGTGACTGATGCAGAGATCTGTCAGGGATCAGTCTATTCCTGGCGTGGTTTGAATTATGATGTATCCGGAATGTATACAGACAGTCTGCAAACAATTCATGGATGTGACAGTGTGTATGTTCTGAATCTGACGGTACATCCGGTTTATGAGTTTATTACAGATGCAGAAATATGTTACGGAGACATATATCAGTGGAGAGGGAATGACTACGATTCCTCAGGGACATATTATGACAGTCTTATGACTGCTCATGGTTGCGATAGTGTGTATGTTCTGAACCTGATTGTTCATCCGGAACATGAATTTATCGCTGATGCCGAAATCTGTGCGGGTGATAGTTATTCATGGAGAGGACAAAGCTACACAGCTTCAGGGACGTATTATGACAGTTTGCAGACCATTTACGGCTGTGATAGTGTGTATGTTCTGAATCTGATGGTTCATCCTGAGTATGAGTTTGTGACTTCTGTAACTATTTGCGAAGGAGACGTGTTTGCATGGAGAGGAAATAACTATTCAACAGGAGGTGTTTATGTTGATAGCCTCCAGGGTGTGTTTGGGTGTGACAGTATATATGTTTTAAATCTGTCAGTCAATCCTTCATATGAATTCACAATTTATGAAGAAATTTGTGGGGGAGATACCTTCAGTTGGAACGGCAATATATATGATTCGACCGGAACGTATATTGCAAATTATCAGACAATAACAGGATGTGACAGTATTTACATTCTAAATTTAATAGTTCACCAGTCATATGAATTTATTGAAAATGCAGAAATTTGTCAGGGAGACAATTATAACTGGAAAAGTGATGATTACTCTGTAAGTGGAATTTATTACGATAGTTTACAAACAATTCAGGGATGTGACAGCGTATATGTTCTGAACCTGACGGTTAATCCGTCTCATTTATTTGAAACATATATTTCTATTTGTGAAGGGGATCAGTATTTCTGGAGAGGTAATGTATATACAACTTCAGGAGTGTATACGGACAGCCTTGTGAGTGATAATCTCTGCGATAGTGTTTATGTTCTTGATTTATCCGTACATCCAGTTTATGAATTTGTAACAGATGCAGAGATTTGTGAAGGGGAAAAATATACCTGGAAAGGAAGTACTTACTCAGTTTCAGGAACATATGAGCTTAATTTTTACACTTTGCATAATTGTGACAGTACCTATATCCTGAATCTTACAGTTCATCAATCTCCCAAGGCTGGTTTTTATGTTTCTGATAACATTGTTTACGAAGATAATGCAACAATCTATTTTTATGACGAATCACAAGGTGTAAACACTTGGAATTGGGATTTTGGAACTGGGAATCAACTTGATTATTCTCAGAGTAAGGATCCGATATTTACTTTTCCAGGTGCCGGTGAATATAATGTCATACTATATGTTCAAAACAATCTGGGATGTATTGATACTGCGAGTGCTCACATACTTGTCAGGCCACTTGTGACAATTTATGTGCCCAATGCTTTCAGTCCCAATGGAGACGGAATCAATGATGAATTTTATCCTTTCGGACAAAACATAAGCCCCGTAAATTACCGTATGAGTATTTTTGACAGATGGGGAAAACTCGTGTTTTCCTGTAACGATATCAATATCCCTTGGGATGGAAGAGTGATGGGAAGCAACGAGAAAGCTCCTCTTGGGATTTATACCTGGATCATTGAATATTCAGATAATGAGGGTTTTGATAATTATCAGTATCGTGAAACAGGTATTGTGACACTGATTCAATAATACTCAGTGTGTCACTTATTTTTTTTGTAAATTTGTAATTCTTTTCTTTAAACTCATCTTATGACAGATAAGACCATTTATGCACTGGCCTCATTGTTTTTATTGTGTTGCCTGTTTCAGTTTTATGGTATTTTAAAAGGTGCAATCAGTCGCTTTTTAAACAATGTTGTCACTTTAGAACCACAAATAATTAACTATGAATACTAAGATACACTTAATGTTAAAGATGCATTTATTTAAAACATTACGAATTTTCATAATTATACCCATCATCTTTTCATGCAGTCAAAAAAAGAATCAGAATCAGCAGACCTCTGAAACAGTTGTTGTTGATGGATATGTGGCTGAATATGAATCGTTTTCAGATGTCATATATTCAACTGGTGATTTGCTGCCGTTTGAAGAAGTGGAAATCAAAACACCTGTATCCGGAAATGTCGTCAGGATTAATTTTATGGAGGGGCAATTTGTTCAAAAGGGATTTTTGATTGTTGAAATTGATAACCGTTCATGGACGGCTCAAAAAAGTGGACTGGAAGCAAGGTTGAAAACAGCAGAAAATGAATATGAACGTAAAACTGATCTTCATAAGATAGGTGGTGTCAGTCTTGAAGAAGTTGAAAAATCAGAGGCAGAAATGGATGATCTGAAAGCGAAAATAAGAGAACTTGAGGTGATGATTGATCTGGCTCATATACGTGCTCCTTTCAGTGGACGTCTTGGTATGAGAAATTTCAGCCCGGGAGCTTATCTTACTCAGGGTCAAATGGTGGTGCGTTTGGTACAGACAGACAAACTCAGAGTAAATTTTACAATTCCCGCAAAATATGCTACTCAGGCTGAAATCGATCAGGAAGTAAAAGTTATTTCTTCTGGGTCTTTGGATACATCATTGGCTTTTGTCTATGCTGTTGACCCCATGATCCGTCCAACTTCCAGAACCGTTCAAGTCAGGGCACTGATTGATAATAAAGATGATAAGCTGATTCCAGGAAATTTTGTTCAGATTATGCTTAAGGTTGACCAACTAGAAAATGCAATACTGGTCCCTGCCGAATCAGTTATTCCGGAACAAAACACTCAGGCAGTATTTGTTGTCAGACAGGGGAAGGCTCAAAAAGTTCAGGTAGAAGCCGGAGCAAGAACAAGCAACAGGGTTCAGATTAACAACGGAATCATGCCCGGAGATACAGTGATCATTTCAGGATTGATGGGCATCAGAGATGGTGATCAGATTGAAGTGAAAACAATGATAGAGGGGGGAGGACAATGACACTATCAGAGCTAAGTATTAAGAAACCTGTTCTAACAATGGTTTTTGCCATTGTGATTGTAATATTTGGATTGGTGGCATTTTCATCGCTCGGGCTGAGGGAATATCCAAGCGTTGATCCACCCATCATAACTGTCAGAACGGATTATCCCGGTGCAAATTCCCAGATCATTGAATCACAGATTACTGAGCCACTTGAAGAGCAGATTAACAGAATTGACGGGATTAAAACACTGAGTTCTGTGAGTTCCACCGGACGAAGTACAATCCGTGTTGAATTTGAACTGGGAATAGATCTTGATAATGCTGCAAACGATGTTAGAGACCGAGTGTCGCAGGCCGTAAGAAATCTACCGCCTGACACAGACCCTCCAATTGTTTCCAAGGCTGATGCTGATGCACAGACTATTTTGGCAATCACTTTACAGAGTAACCAAAGAGATCTGCTTGAGCTTACAGAAATTGCTCAGAATGTGTTTGCTGAGCGTCTGCAGACAATAGAAGGTGTGAGTCAGGTGTATATTTGGGGAAACAGACAATATGCTATGAGACTGAATCTTGACGTTGACAGGATGAATGCATTTCAACTGACGCCAATGGATGTTAGGAATGCACTGAGTTCCCAGAATATTGAACTTCCCTCAGGACAGGTGGAGGGAGATGTAAGATATTTAACAATTCAGACTTACGGAAGGTTAAATACTGAAGAAGAATTTAACAATCTTGTCATTTCTAGCAGAGATGGAGCAATTATAAGGCTTAAAGATATTGGTTATGCAGAATTGAATGCGTTGAACGATAAAACCATATTGCGCGGGAATAACGAAATTCCAATGGTTGGTGTAGCAATGCAACCCCAGCCGGGATCCAACTATATTCAGATTGTTGACGAAGCATACAAACGTGTTGAACTTTTAAAAAAGGAAATTCCGTCTGATATAACTGTTGGAGTGGGTCTTGATATTACTGAAAGCATCAGACAGTCAATTACAGATGTGCAGCAAACAATCATCATGGCATTTATTCTTGTAGTGGTGATTATTTTTATTTTTCTGAGAAACTTCAGGACAACAATTATTCCGATTATCACAATACCCATTTCGCTTATCGGGAGTTTTGCTTTTCTTTATGCTGCAGGTTTTTCGATCAATATTTTAACATTACTGGGCTTGCTGTTGGCCACAGGTTTGGTTGTGGATGATGCAATTGTGATGATGGAAAATATTTACTCAAAAATAGAACAGGGCATGAAGCCTGTTCAGGCAGCCTTTAAGGGCTCACGACAGGTGTTTTTTGCCATAATCTCAACAACAATCACACTCATTTGTGTATTTCTGCCCATTTTTTTCATGATGGGACTCACCGGAAGATTATTCAGGGAGTTTGCTATGGTTGTTGCCGGTGCAATAATCATAAGTACTTTCATTTCATTGTCACTTACAGTGATGATGAGTTCGAGAATTCTCAAACCGGGAATTAAGGAATACAGATTTCTGAAATATATCAGAATGCCGATTGATTTCATTTTGAAAAATTATAAAAGCTGGCTTTCTGGTTTTATGCGCGTTAGATATCTTGCTATTCCTATAGTTCTTGTTACTGCAGTGATCACTGTTATTCTGATGAACAATCTGCAGTCAGAGCTTGCCCCTCTGGATGATAAAAGTCGCTTCAGACTTGTATCGACTGCTCCTGAAGGCACATCATTTCCGGTTATGGATGATTATCAGCTACAGCTTGTAAAACTGATAGACACAATACCGGAAAAGGCATATCTTGTAGCAGTAACCTCACCAGGTTTTGGTGCTTCAGCCTCTGTCAATACAGGATTTGTCAGAGTCATGCTTAAGCCTGCAAAAGAACGGGATAAAACACAAATGGAGCTGGCAGCAGAAGTGGGACAAAAAGTGAGACAATTTACCATGGCTCAGACCTATGTTGTTCAGGATCCAACAATCGGTAGTTCAGGAGGGGGCAGGGGAGGACTCCCTGTTCAGTACGTGCTTCAGGCTCCTGATCTGAAAAAACTTGAGGAATTTGTGCCTGCTTTTGTCAATGCTGCCCGTGAACATCCGGCACTGGATGTTGTTGATGTGGATTTGAAATTTACAAAGCCTGAGCTGATTGTTGATATTGACAGGGATAAAGCCTTTGATCTCGGGGTGAGTGTGAAAGACATTGCAGAAACATTGCAGACATATTTCAGCGAGCAAAGAATTGGATACTTTATCAAAAACGGGAAACAATATTTTGTGCTGGCACATGCATTGACATCTCAAAGAAACAGCCCTGATAATATTAAAAATATCTCTGTCAGATCAATTTCAGGTGAACTGATCACTCTGGATAATCTGGTGACGTTTCATGATGAAAGCCAACCTCCCCAGCTGCTTCGTTTTAACCGGTATTCTTCTGCGACAATCTCTGCATCGACAGCTCCCGGATATACATTGGGCGATGGGATTGATGCAATGGATGAAATTGCAGATAAGATTCTGGATGATACGTTTCTAACTGCATTGACAGGAACATCTGCAGATTATGCCGAAAGTTCATCAAATCTGATTCTAGTGTTTTTATTTGCCCTGGTGCTGATTTATCTGACACTTGCCGGGCAATTTGAAAGTTTCAGAGATCCCCTGACTGTGATGCTGACAGTGCCGCTGGCCATTGCCGGGGCACTCCTTACATTATGGATTTTCAACCATACTCTGAATATCTTTAGTCAGATCGGAATGATTGTCCTCGTGGGAATTGTAACCAAGAATGGAATTTTGATTGTGGAGTTTGCAAACCAAAAAATGCGTGATGGATTGAACAGAACAGAAGCAGCTATTCAGGCTGCAAATGATCGTGTCAGGCCAATTCTGATGACAAGCCTTGCAACGACACTCGGAGCAATGCCGCTTGCCATATCTTTCGGTGGAACAGCAAATAGTCGTGTTTCAATGGGAATAGTGATTATCGGAGGGCTGCTCTTCTCGCTGATTCTTACATTGTTTGTTATTCCTGCATTATACACTTATATATCTAGTAAAACAAAGAAAAATGTGGTTGAAGAAGAAGATTAAAATTTTATTTCTGATGTTTTTCGCAATGACCGGTTTTATTGCTTCCGCACAGGAAGTAAATAGTCTTCAGGGTTTGATCAGACTGGCGCTGGAGGAAAATTATCAGATACGAATTGTCCGAAAAAAACAGCAAATGGCAAAAAATATGAATACCATTGGCAATGCAGGATTTCTTCCCTCTGTTGGCGTGGCTGCAGATGGTGTTTGGAATATTCAGACAACAGAGTCTCAGTTGTATACGGGTCAGATTCGAAGTGGAACCAATGCGAAAAGTGATCAACTGAGTGCAATGGCTGAGATAAACTGGGCCATATTTGACGGGTTTGCAATGTTTGCACGACGCGACAGACTTGGTTTGCTCGCCGGGATGAGTGATTCGGATACAAGGTTTTTTATTGAACAGACTGTTGCTGATTTGTCAAAGTTGTATTATTTATTGATCAGAGAACGGTTGCTGCTTGAAAAATACCGGTTGTTCATGGATGCTTCTGCTTTCAGACTGGAGGTTGAGGCACGAAAACAAACTCTCGGGTCAGGAAGTGCTTTGCACTATAATCAGGCATTAATGGATTTCAATCATGACAGTATTATGGTCATTTCCCAGAAGCTGAATATTCAAGATATTGAAATTCAGATGAACAGATTATTGAATATAACGCCGCTTACTTCAATGATTTCTATTAAAAAAACAATTGTTATGATTGGTTTGCCCGGTATGAATGAACTGACTGAAATGGCTGTGAAAAACAACAGCAACCTTGAACGGGCGAAATTTGAGGAGATGCTTGCAGAAACAAATTTGCGAATTGAGAGAGGAGAGATGTATCCTCAGGTAAATTTGTTTGCCAATTATTCTGTCCTAGGTCAGAACAATGAAATCGGGATGGTTGAATATTCAAAAAGCCATGGAACTCAGTTTGGAATACGTATTCGTTTTAATCTTTATGATGGTGGCAGGCAAACAACAAAGATGAAAAATCTGTTGATTGAGAATGAGATTGCAGCCATAACAACGGATGATGTTCGGGCAAATGTTGAATCTGAATTGCTGAGGCTTTTCAGCAGATATGAGTCATACAACAGACAGTATCAGCTCATAAAACAAAGTGTTGATGCTGCTGATCAATCTCTGTTAATTGCTATGCAGCAGTTTCAGAGCGGAGCAATAGACGGGTTTGAATACCGGCAGACACAGCTTGTGGTTTTGCAGGCAGAGAGTCAGTTGATTCAGACTGCGTATGCAATGAAGGCAGTTGAGATTGATGTTTTCAGAATTTGCGGGGTGTTGCTGGAAAGAATTTTATCTGAGAATTAATACTTACGGCTTATAATAGTCCATAATTTTGTTTTTGGACTATATGATATCAATACACCCTTATGGGTATATTGGATGGAAAAATATAAAAATTTATACCCGATAGTGTATAGAAAGGCATTTCATTATATCATTGCCGAACGCATGGACAGAATCAATGAATAATTTATTATTTTGAAATGTTTTGGTTTGCAGTATAACTGTTGATAAATTTTATAGACTCAAAAAGCAAACACTTACTCAAAATGGAATTTCTAAAATGTGAGTTTGAGTGTGAGTATTGAGGTTACAAAACAGTTTTTCGCTGATGCTTTCAAAAACCTCTTGCTCTCTACTCTTGCTCAAAACTGTTTTGTGGAGCCGGAGGCTGTTTGAACCCATGCCCAAAACCCCCGATTTTACTACTGTTCCGATTAGCGACAAAATGTGGAGTACCGAATGGAGTACCTCATTTTTTACTCTTTTTTGCTTCTCAATGAACTGTTTTACTTCTCAACAAAGTTAATAAAAATTTTCATCCCTTTTTCATTTTTTTTCCTTTTTTTCTTAATTTTGAGAAATCATTCGTAACATCCTTTGTTATGCTTTTTGATGCCAAAAACCTTCTTAAATGTCTGCAAGTTTCAGTTTCTCTCAACAGGACACCTATGATTATGTCAATCAGTGGGTGGACTGCACTGTCACTCTGCAGCAATGGATAGAATTCAAAACTGTTGACATCCGGGCGGAACTTGCAGCCCTCGGACTCACAAAGCAGCAATACACCAGCATTTACAAACACCAGGTCAAACTCTTTTATGAGCAGGTAAACATCACATTCATCCGGCAGTACCGCGACCCCTTCGACCGCATTCAGGGCAGCGAGGAAAAACAACAAATTGCGCTCCGCGATCTCGAGCTCATTGAATTAATCACCAAAGAAACAGTCACAGCCTTTCAGCGGGAAAGCCTTAGGAATTTCCTTGATGTCAAATTCAGGAGGAAAACGGCAATGCAGATAGAACTCATCTTCAGAAACAAATTTCAATCCTCTGATAATTACTGCATTCATCATCCTGAAAGCTTCCTTCATGCTGCTGTACTCCTCAGGTATAAAGAGCATCTCAAAAAATTCCTCAACATGAACGAGGCCATGAACGGAATAAGTGAAATGTTGTCTGAACTCAACAAATACGGAGGCATTTCCTCAACACTTGTAAAAAGGATGAAAAACTTCTTTGTTGAGGCAAACCCATACAATGCAACATTCACATATTCATGTTTGGACTACATCATGTTAATGGATGATATTTTTGAAAACCTATCCAATGAACTCACACTCACATATCCCCGCATCCCGATTTCAGACAAACAAATATTTTCCCGTTGCCTCATCAACAGGATGCATGAACTCATTGATACCTTTGTGTACAAAGATACCACCCGTGCAGAACAATTGCTTGATGCATCTGAAACGGATATCTTCGAACTTGTTGACACATTACTTTCCAATAAAAATATTGATAAAGCAACTTTTCCGGGACTGTTGACATGCACTCTGGATGAGATCAGTAACAATCCAGAATGCTCTGACAACGAAACAGAGACCCATAAATCCTTCATAACCTTCGTGTCAGTCCATTTCATCATCCAGCTGTCAAACCACCTCAGGGACGCTGCAAACCCTCGTAGGGCCAAAATAAATGATA
This sequence comes from uncultured Bacteroidales bacterium, assembly GCA_964388575.1. Classification (GTDB taxonomy): domain Bacteria; phylum Bacteroidota; class Bacteroidia; order Bacteroidales; family DTU049; genus CAYMAZ01. The sequence continues at coordinate 132,487 of CAYMAZ010000001.1, forward strand.
CTATTGTTGACTATACCGAAAACGCAAACCCGAAGAACCCCACAAAAGTTTCCGAGACTGTTTATAGTAAAAATGTATCCTTTTCCTTGGTATCAGGCAAAAATAAAGCTGTTCGCATCAAACGCCTTTACAAGTTCCTGATGGATAACAAATTCATTCACGAGGCAACATCTATTGAAGATTTCAGAGCTATTTTCAATAATGAAATACCTGCTCAGCCGATTTGCTGGACAGGCAATATCTCAGAACTCTCATACTTCATCAAACTCATACATTCTGAAAAGCCTGTCATTAAAAAGATTTATCCATCCATCTGGCAGGTCGTCAACGATATTTTTGTTGATGCCAACGGAAAACCATTCGGATGGCAGCGGTTCCGGAAACAGTCTCTTCCGGGCACCGCCGATCTCCTTGAAACTGCTGTCTGGAACTTGACATAAGACTAGACACTAAAAAATATTTCAATTTTTTTTTTGATGTTTTGAAACTCATATCTTTCTGATATGTTGAGGGTTGGGAAGTGTGCTTACTAGACACTACACTAGACACCAGGCACTAGACACTTGCAAAAACTTTCCCCGAAAACGATCTTTACAACCTGTTTCTGTTGCAACACGAAAACATAACAATTCAAATTTTTCAAACATTTTTAAACACCAAAACAATGAACGTCATCACAATCGAATCTCAGGCTTTTATGAAAATCATGGATGATCTTGAAGCCATTAGAGCAAACTTAAACCAGAAATCCGCACAGAACCCCCTCAGCGAAAAATGGCTCGACATTCAGGAAACTTGCCAGCTCCTCAAAGTGTCCAAAAGAACACTCCAGAACTACCGGGACAACGGCGTCCTTCCCTACAGCCAGATCGCCGGAAAGATCTATTTCAAGGCAAGCGACATTCAGACACATCTGGAAAATCACTACACCAAGCCACAACGTCCTAAGAAGTAATACAATGATAGTATCAGTATTTAAAAACTTCGTTCTCAAGACCGAAGACCTGCCACTGTCTGCTGTCCTGGAGCAAATCCGGGACGGCAGATACAGTGATATGGTCCGGCAGCTGCGAACACTTGTCATGCAGGGTCAGGATGAGGAATACAAAAAGCAGAAAAAGAAACTCCCTGCTTTTACAGTGTCCGGCACATTCAGCAATGGCCGCGACCAGGAAAAACTTGTCACACATTCCGGCTGCTATGTCCTCGACCTCGACCACCTCTCCGAAGATGAACTCTCTCTGGCCTTTCAGAAGATCTGCAACGACCCACACACGTATGCCTGTTTCAGAAGCCCCGGAAACCAGGGACTCAAGATCATCATCCGGGCTGATGGAACACCTCAGAACCACACCGCCACCTTTGAAGAACTCAGACAGTATTTTGAAAAACTTCTCGGAATTCCCGTTGACCCTTCCGGAAAAGACGTCACACGACTGTGCTTCTTTTCCCATGATCCTCAAATTTACATCAATGAACATGCACTCATTTATAAAACAAAAACAGCCATGATCGAACAGGAAATACAATCCGTTACACAACAAATTGAATCAACACGAACCGATATCACCTCAGGATATCAGAACTGGCTCAATATTGGCTTTGCCCTCGCTGATGCCCTGGGAGAAACTGGCAGGCAATACTTTCACAGAATCAGCAGCATAAACAGCAGCTACGATCAGAAAGCCTGTGACAAACAGTTCGACAACTGTCTCAAATCCCGGAACTCAGGCATATCAGTCAAAACATTGTTTTACCTGGCAAAAGAAAGTGGAGTTGACATTTCAGCGATCAGATCCTGCACTCCCGACAACTCCGAAATCTCATCCGGCCTGATGCAGGACGATAAGAAAAAGAAAAGCAAAAAGGACCGCAATCTCTGGAATGAAATTGAAGCGTTTTTACAGCGTCATTACACCCTCAGATACAACACAGTGCTTTCCCGTCTTGAAATCCGTAAAATCAATGAGGCTGAATTCAAACCAATGACCGACTACCTTGAAGGCTGCATACTCCGTTACCTCAACAGGAACCATAAAACAGTTTCTGTCACCAAACTCCGCAACATCCTCAACTCTGACTTTGCACCGCTCTATGATCCTTTCCTGGATTACTTCAACACTCTGCCACCCTGGGATGGGCAAACCGACCACATTCAGCAACTGGCCAACACCGTCAAAACCAATGACCCTGAATTCTGGACATATTGTTTCAGAAAATGGATTGTGGCAGTTGCTGCAGCAGCATACAGCCCCACAGTTGTCAACCACACCGCCATCATCATTTCAGGTCCTCAGGGCATCGGTAAAACAACCTGGCTGCTCAATCTTTGTCCGCCCGGTTTGAAGGATTACATGTTTTCCGGTACCATCAACCCCAACAACAAAGACACCTTCATGCAGTTGTCTGAATGCCTCCTCATCAACATGGACGAGTTGGAAAACATGAATAAAACCGAAATCGGCACACTCAAGGAAGTCATCACCAAGTCCACCATCCGACTCCGCAGGTCCTATGGACACTACAATGAAAACCTCATCCGCAGAGCTTCATTCATGGGATCCGTCAACTCAGGGCAGTTCCTCAACGACCCCACAGGATCACGCCGTTTCCTCGCCTTCGAAGCCCTCGAAATAGACTTCAACCACAACGTTGACATCAATCTGGTCTATGCACAGGCATTGGCTCTCTACCGGGAAGGCTTCAGATTCTACTTTGAAAAGGAAGACATCGCACGCATCAACGAAAACAATGAACGATTCAACATCCGCACTCTCGAAGAAGAACTCCTCCTAACGTTCTTCCAGCCTGTTGAGCCGGACAAATGCTCGTGCTTCATGACTGCATCTGAAATATTGGCACACATCTCACTTCACACAAAAGCACCCATGAACAATACATCAAATGTTGCCATGGGAAGAATGTTGAAGAAGCATAACTTTATCAGGTCAAAAAAGAAAAGAGTCTATGTCTGGGCAGTTGATAAACTGGATATTTCCATGATTGAAAGGAATACACGGTCACTGGATGATGATTTTCCTGTTGCTGATACTTCTGATAATGAATACAATAACAACAGTTTTGAGCGGAATGATGACCTTCCATTTTGAAATCATCTCAAAAGGGGGTAGGATGGGTAAGATAAAACAGCATAAAAACTTTTTTTTATTTTTCTATATAAAAAATATCATCATAACATAAAGATATACAATGAATTACAAACATAAAAACACATACGAAAAATAAAAGTTTTTTTTTAATTCAAAACATCTTACCCATCTTACCCTGCTAAAAAAATGTTTTTATTTCATTACGCACTCTATTTTCATTTTTATTACACAGAAAATTTAAACATCATAATATTCACATTTTTTAAAGTCTTTTTCCGATATTGATATTGAATAAGCTAAATTTCTCTGTAATTTAGCACTGTTTATTGAATTTTTTTATTGATTATTTTATCTTTATGAACTTCTTTCCAATTCTCAGACAAAAGGTTTATGAGGGTGCTGCAAGAAAAAATCTTGAAATGTCTGACCTTGTTTTTGACAGGATTAAAAAAGAACTGGATGTGATTGAAAAAATGGATTTAGCTGAATATTTCTATATCTTCTCTCTGATTGCTGATATTTGCAACACCAAGAATTGGCTCCGTTCCCCGGGCAGAAGTACTGCTCCGGGTTCTATGGTGAATTATTGTCTTGATATCACAATGATTAACCCAATGAATGAAAACCTTATTTTTGAATGTTTTCTAAATCCAGAGGTTTCAAAATTTGCTAACATCGATATTGATATTTCATCAGACAATCGTGATGAATTAATTGCATATCTGAAACAAAATATCTCTGAGTTTTCTTTTGGAAAAGTTGTTTTTCTCCCTTCTGAAAATGACTCAACAGATTATGAATCAATGATTATCAATAAAATCGAATATAAGATTAACCCCTGTTCTTTGATTATTATAAAGTATCCTTATAGTCTCGGTGTTGAATACAGTGTTATTTCAGATGAGTTATATTTTACAATAAATGATAAATTCAATGATTATGAAAAATTGATGAAATTCAGATATAATATTGTGGAAAACAACTATTTGTCTCTTATTTCTGAAATATCTCAAAAAATTCCGGCTGAGTTTCATCCATATCAGGTTCCTTTAAATGATGCTGCAACCTTTGATTTTTTATGCACCAGCAATGATTTTTCCGGTATCTTTCAACTTAACAACGAATTTTCAAAATCTAATTTATCTGATTTTAATCCTCGTTGTTTGAATGACCTGGCTAGTTTTAAATTGTTGGCATTCCCACCAACTATACAATTGTTTCATGAAGCTTATGATAACAAGCTTTATGGATACATTGATCAATTCCAGGGGGATCCTCGTGTAAATGAACTATTATCGCCCACTTTTGGAGTTATGATTTACAGAGAAACATTTATTCAAATTGCAAATTGTATTGCTGGTTTTGATTTAAATAAGGCCGCTACAAGCTATAAAATCTTAATATCTAGTAAAAACGATCAAAAAAAATCTCAATTTTATTCTTCATTTGAGCACGGTTGTCATCTAAATAGTTCTTTAACTTCAAATGAAATAGAAAGGTTAATCTTGATGATTAAAAAAAATATTCGCTATACTTTTATCAAATCACATATCCTAAGCTATGCCATCATAACATATTGGTGTGCTTTTTATAAAGTGCATTTTCATAAGCTTTTTAATAAACTAAAAAATAAAAATGCTATATGAAAGATATTTTATTGAAATGGAATAATTTAGCACTGAATCGGTGGTCTACATTAGTCCGGAATTGTCAATTCCCTAATGAATCTTTTCTCTTGCTCACGGCCTCGTGGGCTCATACTCCAAAATGACCCCAAACTACTTTCTGAGGAACTATCATTCATTCTTTAGGCAATTGTAAAATACGAATTACTCACACAGCAGATTCATCTCAGCAGCAATCTGCCTGTGAACTTTTTCTATTTCAATATTTGGTCTTTTATAATAAGCATCTATTGCTTTTGCAAGAACGATCATTTTCGTACATTCATGAATAATTGGGCGATAAAGATGTAAATATGGATCCACAAAATTTGCCATTGCTTCAATTGTATTCTGTTCTACTGAAAAAATTCTGGCTGTATCCGACTCTGGAAATGTATTAATGAGATTTATTAATGAGTTTCTATTTATGTTCCCAACATTATTCAGTCCGTTTGCATATATACATGATCTAACATCACCATAAGGATTTATGTGAAGTATTTGTGGCCTGTAAAAGCCTGCTCTTTTACAGGCACATCTATTTGTTTGTTTTTCAAATAAATGTTCTGACAAATCAGCAGCATTTCCAACATCTACCATTTCCATTCTGACAGGAATGCAATATTTTAGTTGTTTCCCAATTTTTGATTTTATCTTTTCTAGTTTTTGAGAAATTTGAACTGATTCAAGACCTGTGAAAATAATCTGATAAAGTATTTCTGATTCTTCACATAGCCTGATAGATTCAATTAGTTCATCGGAATTTTGATTGGTTTCATTATATCTGATATCATAACTAAATGCAAATAATAATAGACCGTTCGCTTTTAAAAAACTTACTAACTCTCTTGGTTCTGAAAATTTAATATGACAAATTGTGAAATTCTTTTTTAGTGCCCACCAACTGTTTGTGTTTATCCTGTATGGTATTTTTAGTGAATGTACATATTCGATTATATCAAAGAAATCATCACGGTTCCCCAAAACTTCACCACCTGTGAAATTTAACCCTCTGCTACAAAGTCCCAGTGCATATGCAAAAAAGATTGTTTCCAGTACTTTTTCGGTAGAAAGTTGATTTATGACATCTAACTTCAGCTTTGCTTGCAAACAATGTGGACAATTCATTCCACACTGGTAAGTTAATTCAAAATTTATAGTATCGGTAAACATTAATGTGCAATCCCGACTTGAATTTTGTACATTGTGTTCTGAGATGAGTCCATTTTTTAATAGTAAAGGCAAATTGTTTTCAATTACTGACTCGTTTAAATAATATTTATTGTAATAAACTTTCAGCAAAAATGCATAAAGCGATGCTGCATCGTTTGGGAAAAGTATTCTCAAACTTCGTTTAAGTCTCTTTCTTGCTATTAAAATTCTTAAAAGTTCTGTTGAATAATATTTCATTTGTTAAAGTCAAAAAAAAGTTTTTTTGTCAAATATATTTGGTTTTTCTATAATAAATCAATATTTCATTATTTCTTTCACTTTTTGCAATTTTTTGTAAATCAAAACATCTTACCCATCTTACCCTGATAGTTGGTTTGCGTCCGTCAAAATGCCCTATAATGGTTCGCAGCTACACGCAGGTGGGGATTTTTAGCACTGAACTTCATTAAAAGTACAGAACTTTGATTTAGCACTTCACTTTCATAAAAGCACTGAACCCCACTTGCGTGTAGGTGCTGTTATCGGTTCGGGCTTTCTTTTCTGACATCATTTAATTTCACTTTTGTGGTTCAAGTGCCGACATATTCTCTTTCATTGAGCAAAGCATATGTTCAGTCTCAGCAGCTTTTAGTTGTTGCATTGGTTTAGGCATTTCTTTGATTTCAACGTATTTTTTCTTTGAACTTCCTTGTTCTACGTATCCTTTTTCTTCAAGTATTTCCATTCCTTTTCTTGCTCCTGCGTGCAAATAAATTTTGTCTGGTTCAATATTTAAGTGAGAGGCGATACGCATCGAGGTATCGTAAATAGAAAGTTCACCAAATCCTTTAACCTTGCTTTCTGTAACAATTTGGAAAATCTCGTCAAAGGTTCTTGCTTTAAGTATGTCATTCATTCTCTTTATAAGATTTTCCCTTACTTGTTTTGATACTTCAAATGGAACTCCCCTTTGATTTCCTTCCTTGTCAAGGAATACTTCTTGGTGATTATGTCTAATGAAATATTCAATTCCATTATTGGTCAATTTGAAAATTCCGTCTGCTGCGTGAACAATTACTTCTGTCAGATTTGGAAGTTCTTTGTAAAAGCTCAAATATTTGTCTAAGTAGTTTGAGTGGGTTTCAAAGAAAAAATGTGTCGTGATACTATTCCCGTCTTTGTCACGATATTTCCAAAACTTATAATCTTCTGTTTTGTATTGTTTTATTAATTCTTCAAGTGTCATATTAATGTGTTTTGTTTTTTAGCCTGACCGATAACTTTCTAGTGTTTTATTCAACGTTTTCAGTACAAAAATAAATAAAGTTTTCAG
>CAYMAZ010000001.1:139845-142279 GCA_964388575.1 uncultured Bacteroidales bacterium
AACTTTCTAGTGTTTTATTCAACGTTTTCAGTACAAAAATAAATAAAGTTTTCAGATTCAACTAAAAAATTGTTCAATATATCTAAGAAAGAAAATGTTGAATAAAATCAAGTTGGACTATGCCGCCTTGCCTATGGGTATTCTATATGATGTTTCTATGCTTTTGATTGATTTTGAATGTTTTTTGATTGGCTTTTTGGAAAAATAAAATGCAAAACCCAATGATTGTATACTTTTTTCTGCACGAAAAGGCATACTTTTTCCATTATGATTTTTTTCAAAACCATCCAATTTGCGAAACATTATATCAAAGAACTTTCATTGTTTGGCTTTTCTTATCCCCAGTCTTTGTTTGCAATGACTGCATGAATAACTTTCATTTTTCCGGTTTTGCATTTTTCACATTGCAAAGGGTCACGGTTTGTGATGTGCCGCCACACTTCAATGGCTTTCAAACCGGCCAGGACAGGCAAATAACTGTCTTTGCTGATCAGTGCAAAGCACTGCGACAATTTTGTACTCATATTGCGCATTGCCATAAAACCAAAATACCTGATCTTGTAAAACCCCGATGGCAACACATGCTGTAAAAACCTGCGGATAAATTCATCTGCTTTGAGTGTTATGGTCTTTCTTAGCCCTGCTGCCTTATAGTCCTTGTAGCTGAATGTTACGTTGCCGTTTGATTGTGATATAATCCTGTTGTTGGAAAGTGCCACCCTGTGAGAATAACTGCCCAGATATTTTATCAGACTGCCGGAATCAGAAAACGGTTTTTCACAATATACAACCCAGTTTTTGGCATAGCACAGTTGCTTCAGTCGGGCAATGTTTTCAATATCATCGGGCAACTTCATCTGCTCTGATTGTATGTCCTTCTCAATCATGCGATACAACATGCCTCTATATACTTTGCTTAATAATTTTACACACAGAAAAAAACTCTTCGCCGTGGGTGTCCATTCCATGCAGTCATCATCCAAGCCGCCAGCAGGAACAATAAAATGGACGTGCGGATGATAGATCAGTGTTTGCCCCCAGGTGTGCAAGATACCAACAGCTCCGATGTTTTTGCCAAAATGCTTTGGGTTTTTTGCTGTTTGCTCTAATGTTTTCCATGCTGCACTGAAAAGCAAATGATAGGCTCTGCTTTGATTGATATAGAACAATTTTCTTAAACATGCAGGAATGGTAAACACCACATGAAACTGCCGACCGGGTGGTGTTTTTCCCGTGAGTTTATCAACCCACTGATGCGTTTTTACAAATCTGCACTTGGGACAGTGTCTGTTTCTGCATGAATTATACGCTTGTCGGGTGTGTCCGCATGAAACGCATTGTTCTATATGACCACCCAATTCCGCCGTGCGGCATGAAACAATTGCATCCCATGCCTTTAACTGATGCGGATGAAGTTTGTTGTTTAACAAAAACTCCTTTGCATGGAACCGGAAGATGTCTGCCAGTTCCAGACTTTGCCTTTGGTTTTCCATAGCTTCATGGTTTTACACGTCCATGAAATCCAATGGAGAAACCACACTTGACGGGTTGATATTGGCAAGACTCAGATAAACGGAGGTTGTTCTGAGTGAATTGTGTCCCAGAAAGTGTTGTATCAGCTTCAGATTAACTCCCTGCTCCAGCAGGTGAGTGGCAAAGCAATGACGCAATGTGTGAAACGAAATGTCTTTCTTTATACCTGCTTTCTTTGCATTGTTCTGAACAATATTATTGAGTGTTGTGTCTGACAATGGAACACCCTTGTTACCCTGAGGTTCAAAAAGATATACTTTTGGTCGCTCAAGCCGGTAATAAAACCTCAACAACTCAAGTGTCTTCTTTGACAAAATAGTATATCTGTCTTTCTTTCCTTTACCCTGCACAACATGAATCTGCATTCGTGCCGAATCAATTGCCGATGGCTTGAGAAACTGAACTTCCTGTCTTCTCAATCCAGATGAATAGGCCAGCATGAGCAATGCCTTATGTTTAATGTTTCTGGTGCAGGCTATCAGTTGCTGAACTTCTTCCTGTGATAAAACAACAGGAAGCTTCTTTTCTCTTCTGGGCCTTTTGATTTTGAACGTTTCCCATTCTCGTTTCAACACATCTGTCTGCAATAACTTAAATGCACTGATGGTTTGATTGATATAAGATGTTGAAATCTCATCGTTTTTCATCCGATGATACAAATAAGACTTCATCTGTTCGGCTGAAATATTTTCCAGTCCCGTTTTAAAAAATCTTTCTAAATTTGTCAAAAGCTCACTGTAGGTGCGAATCGTTCTCGGACTGTAATTACGCAGCTCCAATTCATAGACGAGCCGCTCAATGATTTGAGTTTGTTGATCTTTCATGATGATGTAATTTTATATTTGGTAGTACAAAATTAACATCATTCTGCCGCCTCCGCAAGGGGGCGGTTTAGTTCAAC
>CAYMAZ010000002.1:0-72847 GCA_964388575.1 uncultured Bacteroidales bacterium
GTTCAATCCGGGCATTCACCATTTTCCAGCTGGTAATATTTTGTGTCAGTATGTCAGAAATTACGTTCTGAGAAATACCATACATGACAAGTGTCTGGAGAAACCTGTTGTTGAAGTTCACAATTAGAACGAGTATATCTCTGGCAAAAGGAACTCTCGAATATTTTTCTGAATTTATTGATTGTTCCGGAGTGGATACAAATACCAGGTCTATGTTTTCATCATCCATTTCTTTCAATGCTGATGATGAATTTGACACTGTCAGGTTGATTTTGACATTGGGGTAATCTTTTTTAAATTCAGAAATGAAGTCATTTATCAATACGTGTAATACATCATCACCTTCAACATTCAATGTCCCCGTAAGTTCTGTAATTTCATTTCCTTCAACAGCTCCTGTTTTTGAATCTTTTTGTGAATCTGATTTGCACGAGAAAAGGAACCCGAATGACATCAGAAATATCAGAAAAACGACATAAACAGATGAACGCATAAACATCAATTTTTTTTGCAAAAGTAAAATTTTTTCTTCACTTCATCCCAAATGAATCAATTCTGTAAAAAAGAAACCATTAAAAAATATTATGTAACTTTGAAAAAACTTACTTTGATGTTTCTGTTTACGCACAAGCTATTTTATCTGCTTTTCAGCCTGATGATTTTGATGTCTTGTACAAAATCAACACAAAACAAGCTTGAAAGTACTTGGCAACTCCTCGACATTTCTATGATATTACCTGAAAACACAATAGAAATCTGGGATTTTAACGGTGGACAGTTTCACAGAACCCGAATAACAGAGTCAACAAATATAACACAAATTGATACCATTGACAGTGGTTGGTATCAGGTAAAAGGAACCGTACTTTCAGCAAAGATTCTGTTAGACGGGTGTGGTGATCCTGCATACAATTCAGACTGGGAGGTGAAAGAGCTCAACACAGATATTCTCATTCTTCTCACCCGATCAGACAACAACTTCATGTATAAGGAGTTTAAAAAATATTAAGATCAGTTCAATGCCATCCAAAAAGTCAAAAACTCAGTTTGTATGTCAGTCATGCGGGACAGTTTACCCAAAATGGCAGGGACGTTGCTCAGCATGCAATGAGTGGAACAGCATTATAGAAGAGATTGTGGTTTCTTTACCACCTTCTCTGTCTCACAGGGAAGTTGTTCAATCGGCACCTGTTCCTGTACATCAGATATCAGCCAATGATGTAGCAAGATGGAAGTTTTCGGGAGAAGAAATGAACAGGGTTCTTGGTGGCGGACTGGTTCCCGGGTCAGTGACCCTAATTGCTGGTGAGCCGGGCATAGGGAAGTCCACTCTTTTGCTTGATCTGGCATTACGTTTCAAACAAGGTCCCGTGTTATATGTTTCAGGAGAAGAAAGCGCCGGACAGATCAAAATGCGTGCAGACAGAATCGGGCCATCAAATGAACAATGTTATATTTTTTGTGAAACCAACATTGACAGTGTCATTCATCATGCGCAACAGATTGATCCACAAATGATTGTTATAGACTCTGTGCAAACCATGTATAGTGAATCCGTTGATTCACCTGCAGGTGCTGTCAGTCAGATCAGGGAATGTGCGGCACGTTTACAGCAATTCTCAAAAAACAGAAATATTGCTGTTTTTCTCATCGGACATGTAACCAAGGACGGTTATATAGCAGGCCCAAAGCTACTGGAGCACATGGTTGACACAGTATTATACTTTGAAGGAGACAGACACTTCGGTTACAGAATTCTCAGATCAGTAAAAAACAGATTTGGCTCTACTGCAGAGCTTGGAATATTTGAGATGGGTCAAACCGGATTACGTGAGGTTGCCGACCCTTCAGAAATATTTATTTCACACCGGGATGAGTTTCTCAGTGGCATAAGCATTGGCAGTGTAATTGAGGGGATGCGGCCACTTCTCATAGAAGTTCAGGCATTAGTCAGTCCGTCTCCATATGGTCAGCCACAACGTTCCTCCACAGGATTTGACAATAAGCGTATGTCAATGCTCCTGGCGGTTCTTGAGAAAAAGGCAGGATTTAAGCTTGGAAATAAAGATGTTTTTGTCAACATCACAGGTGGTGTCAGAGTTGATGATCCGGCACTTGATCTTGCTGTTGTTTCATCCATTGTTTCATCGTATGTTGACGTTGCTGTTGACCGTCACACATGCTTTGCTGGTGAGGTTGGGCTCTCCGGAGAAATCCGACCTGTGGCAAGACTTGAACAGAGAATCAATGAAGCTGAGAAACTGTCATACAAAAGAATCATTATTTCGAAATACAATTTCAAATCTGCCGAAATCAAAAAAAGTAAAATTGAAATAATTACTGCATCAAAATTATCAGATGCATTTAAAAAATTATTCGGTTAATATTTACTGGTTTTCAAGCAATTGAAACAATTCATCCAGTTTGGGGGTGAGAATAATCTCAGTTCTTCTGTTTTTGGCTCTTCCTGTTGTTGTATTTGAATTGTCAACAGGGTGATATTCGCTCCTGCCTGCTGCCATGAACCTGCTGGGTTCAACGCTGGAATTTTCCACAATAATTTTAACAATGGCGGTTGCGCGCATCACACTCAAATCCCAGTTATCCTTCACTTGTCCACTTCCCCTGAATGGCACGTTATCAGTATGACCTTCAATTAAAATATTCACATCTGTGTTTGTTTCCAGAACTTTAGCCAGTTTGATCAGGGCATCTCTCCCCTTTGCATTCACAGACCAGCTCCCTGATGCAAATAAAAGTGATTCATCCAGAGAGACATACACTTTTCCGTTACGGATTTCAATAGTCAGTCCGTTATTCTCAAAACCGAACAATGCTGAAGCCACCTTGTCCCTTAAATCATTCACAACTTTTTCTTTTTCAGCAAGAATATTTTCCAGTTCATTCACTCTTTGTTCTTTCAGAGCAAGTGAACGGGCCATCTCGTCTAGTTCAGCTTTTTTGGTATTCAACTGTGATTCCAGAAGCCTCAGCTCATCTTCTTTCTTTTGCAACCGCTCCTGGGTAAGTCTTAATTCTGTAGAAATTTTTTCTGTTTCAGCAATATTCCCCTGTAATAAATCACGGTTCTTTTCCAGTAACACCTGATATAATTCATTAATTTTATCATACTGAGACTGCAGGTTTCTAAGTGTATTGTTGGTCAATGTCGTATCTCTGACAATCGCAGCATGCTCTTTCTTCAGTATTGTCAGAGCTTCTTCCAGCTCTTGATTTGATATTTTCAGATTATCATAAGTAGAAAGTAAATCCTGGTATTGTTTCTCTGCACGTTCTCTCCGTTCCTTTTCATCCTGAAACTGGCGGGCAGGAACACATGAAGAAACAATCAGCAATCCGGCAATGATTAGTAAATGAACTCGTTTCATTTTCTTTCTGAATTAGGGTGTTAAGTTGCAAAATTACAAAAACTTATCAAATATCATATCATCAATAAAATTTATATGTCCCGGATTCACAATAATACATTTCCTGAATTTTATATTCAGGCAATGTATTTCTTTGAAAAGCAAAAGTTTAATAAATAATCAGTTTTTTTGATGCTATAATTTGTCCTGATTCATAATGAACAATATAAACACCGGCTTCAAGATGGCTTAAATCCATAATTATTTCGCTGCTTTGGTTATTTTGTTCAAACCTGTAAACTACTCTACCATTTACATCTGTCACCTGAATCTTTTCCTGAATATGATGTTCACCGGGAATCATTAAGGTAAATTTCCCCTCTGATGGGTTTGGAAATACTTTGATATTCTGCAACGGCAGATTTTCCCTTCCTACATTATCTCCAGTAATTTCAACATCATCAATACACACACCGTAACCATATTTCGCTTTGCCTTCAAAAGCGATATAGTAAGTTTGTGAAGCATCAGGAAGAGGGATCACTCTTTCAGTCCAGGAATTCACTGCAGCAGTGTATGTTTCAAGCAGTATCCAGGAAGTTGTATCTGAAGTTTTATAGAATACTCTGAGTTCATCCTGATCCCCTGACCATGGGAACTGAGCATGTCTGAATTTGAGTACAGCACCTGTGAGTGCTTCAATTTTTAGTGGAGGAGTGATGAGCTTTGTTGTATTTCCTGCATATGAATTCATATAAAACAAGGCATTCCCTGTTCCTGAATAAGCAGAAGAAGGATTGCCGGAATGCCCGCCATTTGATAATGTCCAGCTCACAGAACCTGACTCAAACTCTTGTGTCCAGCATGGAGGAGGGAAGATTGGACCATCAAAGTTTTCAAAAATCGGGGCAATGAAATCTTCGAAGACATCAAAAGTTATTGAAAGTTCATTGTTGGCCGGTAATTCATCTAATGAATTGTTGGGATTTGACACAGATGCCACAAATGTCTGACCATTACCGGGAGTGAGTGTGATCTGGGGAAAAGTCACAATAGATGTTTCACCCCTTAAAAGATTTCCTGTCCATTGTACCGTGACAGGGGCTCCTCCATTCAATTGATAACTTACTGTCGCAGAAGTGAGATTGAGGTTTCCCCTGTTTTTAATGCTGACTTCAGGTATTATTGTTTCTACAGAGCAGTATGATGTTTTTGGAGCAGAGATCATTAACATTTGGACATCCAGGTCAACTGTCGGTCCGTTTGGATCATAACCCTCAAGGGTTTCTGCTCCGGTATTCAAAGGATCAAGCCAATCACTCAGGCGCGAAGCAGATGTTCCGCCTCCGGTCCATGACACACCAAGTTTGCCATACCAGTCAGAAGTAAGACTGGTGCAGGAAGCATACCCACCATGCAGCTGTCCGATAATTCTTCCCTGAGTATCAAATAATGGAGATCCTGACGAACCTCCCTCGGTCGTTGTCCCATCACTCCATTGAGTAATACGCCAGTGGGTTCCGTTTCCGGGAACCGTATTTTGCAAATATGTTGTTGTACTCACACCCATATCTGACCAGCTGATTTTTTTGATATCTCCCGAAGGATGATGAATTCCCCAAATTTTACCACTTATATTATTATCATTTGTTTTGTTCCATCCTGCATAATAAACGTTAAAGTTTGAAGGCACAGGCTGGTTGATTTCCATAAGCCACATGTCAGAGTTGGAGTATCTTGCTTTATTTGATGCTCCACTGACGTAGTCATAGGGTGGAGAGCTTGGTGGATTGGCGCAAGTGGGACTTTGCCAGTTGAACCAGAAAACCACTGATCCCGGATTTGTATAACAGTGATCAGCACTCAAAACGTATGGTTTCCCATCAGATGAAGTATTATTAATTAAGGCTCCGGTACAAAACCCACTGCTACCTGTAACAAGCATACAAACACTCCGGATTTGGTCTTCCATGGGTGCTGCTTCAGGACAGGAAACATTCACATTGCATGAACCGGAATTCCCAAACCCCTTTATAAACTCTTCCGGTCCGCGATAACCATGAGTGACTCTTGCAAGTCTCAACACGCCTTCGAAAGCCACGTTGGCAGGTTCAAAATATTCAATTGTAATCAAATCACCTCTGATGAGTGTGGTTGCAAAAAGGAGATCTTCCTGATTATTGTAATCATTAAATGGCCCGTGAATTTCTGATCTGTCCTGGTTATAAATGAACAACTTTGCTCCGGAAGGAAGGATAAACTCATTAAATAACAGATTGATTGACAAAGCTCCTGGAGAAGATATAGAAAGCCGCCACAGTTTGCTTCCATCTTTTAGAGTCTCTTCAACTCCGTGAGTTTCCCTGCCCAGATTGACATCAATATTTTGACCGAAACGCCATGGGATATCTTTGTGATTATCCAGAATCAAATCTTCTGCTTTCAATGCTTCCACATCCACATAGGGCATTTTTTCAACGGGAACGTTTTTTATGAATGTGCTTTGCAAATCGTAGGAAAATGAATAGGGAAGATCAGTCCGATCACTCTGAGAATGAACAGGATGTATTAACACCATCAATAATATGGCAACAATTATTGAATAATTTCTTTTCATAAAAGAGGTTTTTAATTTCATACAAAAGGCATATTTCAATTAAAAAACTTCAAAATTAGCTTGAATTTTTCATTTTGTAATTTTTTTTTTGACCTCATCATTTTTTTCAGTTCGAAATTTTTCAAATTCGATTTTGTTGATTCACGGATTCAATGTAATTTTGAATCAAAATAGAAATTAAAAAAATCAGCAATATGAAATTATCTGAAAAAGTAAAGCCTGGTGTTGCAACCGGTATTGATGTAAAAACAATATTTGATTACGCAAAAGCCAATGAATTTGCACTACCGGCAGTCAATGTCGTTGGCACGGACTCCGTTAATGCTGTTCTGGAAGCAGGAAAAGCCTTGAACTCTCCGGTCATTATTCAATTTTCCAACGGTGGCGGTCAGTTTTATGCTGGGAAAGGTATTCCTGACTCGATGAAAGCTGCTGTTGCAGGTTCCATTTCAGGAGCCTATCATGTTCACCGGATTGCTGAACTATATGAAATTCCTGTCATTCTTCATACTGATCATGCCGCTAAAAAACTTTTACCATGGATTGATGCGCTGTTGGATGAGGGTGAAAAGTTTTTCAGTGTACACGGAAAACCCTTATTCAGTTCACACATGCTTGATTTGTCAGAAGAGACACTTGAAGAAAATATTGATATCTGCAAACGATATCTTGAACGTATGAGCAAAATGGGCATGACGCTGGAAATTGAGCTTGGTGTCACCGGCGGAGAAGAAGACGGCGTTGACAACACTGGAATTGAGAGTTCAAAGCTCTATACACAGCCTGAACACGTGGCCTATGCCTATGAAAATCTTATTCAAATCAGTGATGATTTCACAATCGCTGCTTCTTTCGGAAATGTACACGGTGTCTATAAACCTGGAAATGTTAAGCTTGAACCGAAAATTCTCAGAAATTCCCAGAAATATGTGATGGAAAAATATGGACTCTCAGATGAAAAGCCGCTGAATTTTGTTTTTCACGGCGGTTCAGGATCAACACGTGAAGAAATTCGTGAAGCCATTTCATACGGTGTGATTAAAATGAACATTGACACTGACACTCAGTGGGCATTCTGGGATGGAGTACACAAGTTCTATCAGAACAAAAAGGAATATCTGCAGGGACAAATCGGAAATCCCGAAGGTGAAGACAAGCCCAATAAAAAATATTATGACCCAAGGGCATGGCTGCGTGAAGGGGAGAAGAGCATTGTGGAAAGATTAAAGATTGCCTTTGAAGACCTGAATGCTGTGAGCAGGTATTAGAATTCTGTAAAACAGTATATAAACTATTATCTTTGCCTGCTCTCAAAATTTTGTGATTGCAGGATGGAACTCTGACTATTTCTGTTTTACACATCGAAAAAAAACAAGAAAATTCAATCTGCAAGATTCTACAGATTGATTAAAACGTGATTTTCATGGTTCAATCAAAATAAACTGAACCAAACACTAAGGATTTCCTGTCAAAAGCATGTACAACACGATATGACAACATCAATAAACTATAACTTTAGCTGAAAAATATTCCTTTCCAGAAAAGATGCTGAGGAGATAGACACCAGGACTGATTGCAATATCTCCTGATTTAAAAGAATTCATTCCCGGAACCATCAGAATCTGATCTGAATATACTGTCTGACCACTCATGTTCAGCAAAAACACCTGAGCTTTGCCACCGGAATTCACTTTGAATGCATATTCAAATTCACCGTTTCCTGGATTTGGAAACACATTAAGTTCACTGACCTGAATTCCTTGCGCAGTACAATCAGGAATAATCATTTTAAACTTAAAATCATTTCTGACCTGTTCATGGATTGTACATGCCCTAAGCATCAGAAAGTCCTGAATTTCAACAACTCCGCTGAACCAGGATTGAAAACTTGACGGATGATCAAATAATTCTGACTGGCTTTCAATTTCATCCATCATTTGTAGAATCAGGTTTTGTAATACTTGATCCGTTCGTTTATATAATAATTCCGTATTTAGTAAATATTGAAACCGCTCAAAAAATTGAGTTGAAAATTCTGAATTCTGCATCAGTTTTCTAAAAAACAGTGTTGACTTTGCATTTGTTGGATAATCTTGAATCTCGTCACTAAGAGCATGTTTCAGGCCCTGAAAAGAAACATTATTCAATGCTCCGTCACAATCAAAGAGCACCCATCTCCATTTACTCCCTTTTTCTCCTGACCGCCAGCACAAAACATTGTTTGCAGGCCAGTCATAATTGGCAATAAATATTTCATAAATCTGATAATCAATAAAATTTCCAATATCAATCAGAGATTTGACATATTCGTAATTGACCGAAACTCTGAGATCGTTGTTTTCGATAAACCTGTAAAGTTCATTAAATTCAGTATTATCACCGATCAAACTGTGATCTGCCCAGTTTTCAATAACATCAATACTATCTTTATGTAAACTGTGATAATGTTTGAAAAAATGTTCATCTCTGCGCTCCTGCATAAAATATATACCGCGATATTCACCATTGATATAAACAATGACCGGTCGTGATGCCGGAGTTTCAAATTTCAGATTTTTGGCTATCTCTAATGCCAGATGATCTTCAATTCCACTTTCCGTCCATGATGACATGAATGGCCTGAGGATAAATCTTTTATATTCCTGTTGCAGTCTTTCAGGAAACAATTCATGATTTATACTGCTCTTTCCGTATTCATCCCGGGCATAAATGCGAAGACCTTTTTGTTGAAATCTTCTCATATTTCCACCATGTGTTCGTAGTCCGACAGTCTGCCTGATTCGGCATGAGTCTCCGGGTTCAAAAAACTCCATTCTTGCAGACCTCTCCCATTCCCGCCCACGCATATAATAATTTCCTGTCCAGTCAGGATCTTCGTCAACAAAATGAATTCCCGGAACAAAAATCCCTGTTGTGTCAGAAAACAGATCTTCAGGACTTGCTGTAAGACTTATTACAGGCAGATTTCCGTGATCATGTCCGAGATGTCTGAACAGATAAGTATGTGTTTCCGTATGATTCAACTGACGCCCCATGAAGTCAAAAACTGCTGCAGAAATAACAATTGCATTATTTTTATGATCAACTGGGACAAACTGATTCTCAGGTGGAGACATCAGAATCTGACACATTACAACCGGAGATGTATGGCTCTGGTCTAATTGAAGTGGTTCAACATACAACATTGACTGATCGTTTGGGACTGACCCGTCAGTTGTATATCTGATTTCACCCTCATAACCTGCTGTATTCAGTGAAAGTGTAAAAAAATCATCATACATCCTGCCTTGATGAGAAAACATGCTTGCAGGAGGTGGAAGTCCGGGACTATTTGGTGCTCCCGGACTGGATGCCTGAAAAAGTGCAAGAGTGTCAGAACCGTCAGGAAACAAGCCAAAACTGTAATTTGAGAACATGTCAACAGGTGGCATTTGATGTATAATGCTTCCATTCTGTGTAACGTAAAGTGTTTCTCCTGTAGAATTGATGCTGAAGCCTGTATGCAATTCCTCACCACTCACAGATCTGTCTTTACCGGAAGCAAAAACAACCATGAACCCGGCAGGTATTATGACAGTATCCGGAAAACACCATTTATACATATCATTTATATTGTCTGTCAGGCAATATGAGACCAGAGGAACCGGCGTATTTGTCCTGTTATAAAGCTCAATCCAATCTGAAGATTCATTGTCCTCATCATAAAAAAAATTATGATTTGCTGACATAAACTCATTGATCACAATATTCTGAGCTTTTCCACAAAAGAATAAAAATATTAAAATAAAAATGAGTGAACCTCTTTTCATAAGGATTCTTTATGCTCAAAATTACAGTATTTATTTTAATCGCAGTAAATTCATTCATTATCTGAATGTTGAGAAAATAAGATTCAGGAAAAGTCAACCATTTATGCCGGATCTACATGGATCGCAACATGCGTGTCTTCGCCGAATCTTTTTTTAAGCTTTTCCTCAACAACAAGCGTTACATCATGTGATTTCTGAACCGTCATAGAACTGTCTATCTTGATGTGGATTTCAATAGCAATATTGTTTCCCAGCCTTCGGGTACGAAGTCCGTGAGGCTCCTGAACATGCTCAACACTGCTGATGATTCTGCATATTTCATTTCTCATATCCTCGGGCAGAGATTTCTCGAGAAGATCGTTGACAGCAGGCACAATAATCCTGTATGCGACGCGAAGAATCAGAAAACTCACGATGGCTGCTGCAAGAGGATCAAGAATTTGCCATTTCCCTCCAATAAAAATTGCTCCCCCGATTCCAAGCAATGAGGCAACTGAAGAGAGCGCATCTGAGCGGTGATGCCATGCATTGGCCTTCAGTATCTGGCTGTTCAGTTTCTTTGAAAAAAATAATGTATACCAGAACAGCACTTCTTTTATAAGAATTGATATTCCGGCTGCAATAAGAGCAAGTGTTTCAGGTGGTTCCTTTAAATTTCCATGTAAATAGCTTCCGATATTCACACCTGCATCCCATAAAATTCCAAATCCTGCAACGGCGAGAATGATTCCAACTACAAATGTTGAGAATGTTTCAAATTTGCCATGACCATACCGATGGTTTTCATCAACAGGTTGTGATGCGAACCTCACAAAAATAAGAACTATAATATCAGAAATAAGATCAGAGAGAGAATGTGTTGCATCTGCAATCATGGCACTGCTTCTTCCGGCTACGCCCGCTATGTATTTGAAAACTGTCAGAATAACATTGGCAACAAAACCGATGAACGTGACTTTATAGACTGATGAATTACCCGTTTTTGACATGCCGGTATATTATTATTGTACAAAGTTATACCTTTTAACTGATTTTTATTCCTAAACTTAACATCATGATTTTAATGTTTTGCTTACTTCAAACTTGAATTCACACTAAAATTTTGTATTATTGCATAACAAATCCATGAACTATGAAATATTCCATTTTTTCATTAATAATTTTTCTATCGGTCATTACAAATGGTCAGGTGATGAATATCAAAATCAACGATCAGCAAGGACCCAATGAACCAACAATTTTCATGGATCCAAACAACACCAACCAGCTTGTGGCGGGTTCCAACCTGAATCTTTTTTACTATTCGGAAGACGGCGGTTATACATGGACAACACGAGTTCTGGAATCAGTTGAGTATGGGGTGTGGGGTGATCCCTGTGTTATCATGGACACAGCCGGACATATTTATTTCTTTCACCTGTCCAATCCTGCCGTCGGAAACTGGATTGATCGTATTGTTTGTCAGAAATCAACAGATTCGGGACTGAGCTGGAATACCGTCACGTATATGGGTCTGAACGGGACCAAAGCCCAGGACAAGGAATGGGCAGTCGTAGACAGGTCAAACAATAATATTTATGTGACCTGGACTCAGTTTGATCAATACGGAAGTTCCAATCCCAATGACAGCAGTATTATCAGGTTTTCCAGATCAACTGACGGAGGAATGTCATGGTCTGAAGCTGTCAGGATAAGTAAATTTGCCGGTGACTGTGTCGATAAGGATGAAACTGTTGAAGGAGCCGTCCCAACTGTGGGACCCAACGGAGAAATTTACGTTTCATGGTCAGGCCCCATGGGAATCCGTTTCAACAGGTCAACAGACGAAGGAGACACATGGTTGGCTGAAGAAATTTTCGTTTCGGACCAGCCCGGAGGCTGGGATTATAATGTACCCGGAATAATGCGATGTAACGGTTTGCCTGTTACTGTTTGTGATATCAGCGGAGGACCTCATCACGGGACCATTTATATCAACTGGACTGATCAGAGAAACGGCACCGATGATACAGATGTTTGGCTTTCAAAATCCACAGACGGTGGTATTACATGGTCACCCCCGGTAAGAGTCAATGATGATCCTCCAGGGAAACATCAGTTTTTCACATGGATGACCGTGGATCAGGTAACAGGATACCTGTATTTTGTGTATTATGACAGACGAAATGATTCATTGAATGTGAATGCGACCGAAGTATTTCTGGCCGTTTCAAAAGACGGTGGCAACACATTTGTCAATCACCTCATCAGTGAATCACCGTTTATTCCGAATGCAGGTATATTTTTCGGAGATTACAACAATATTGCTGCGCACAACAATGTCATCAGACCAGTTTGGGTTAGGATGCACAATAATGAACGAAGCATCATGACCGGAATCATCAACGACCCGGATCTTTCAGTTCACAGCTTTTCAGATCAGATTCCGGTCATCATTGAACAGAATTATCCCAATCCTTTCAGTGACCAGACCTGGCTCGCTTTTAAAGTGGAGCGCCCTGCATACGTCACAGTGAAAGTAATTGATATTTTTGGCAGGGAAATCACATCCATATACAACAATGAACTTCTTCAGCCCGGCAGATATATTCAGCAGTTTGATGTTCAAACAAACCAGGTCAATCCCGGTGTCTATTTTTTCAAAGTCACAACCGGAAATAAATCTGTTTCCAAAAAGATGGTCGTGCAATAAAAAATGATGATCAACAATGAACAGCCTCTTTTAATAAGGCTATAGGCTCTTAACTAAAAGGCTTTATGACCTCAATCATTTTTTCAGCGTTATTACACCCTCACTTTTCTGTTTTGTCATGAAATTTGCACGCTTCGCGCAAATTTACATGCCAAAACATTTTTTTCTTTCTTTCTTTTCCACGGGTGACGCTTCGCTTACTCGTGGTTGCTAATATTTAAGCCCTACGGGCTTTTCCACTTTATGTACTCACTATCATATTAATTGTCCCATTGGGCAAACCAAACCATACATGATATTTTCATGCCATCAGGAATGAGAAAAAATACCGATGAAAGACTTAAAGCTACATCTATCCCCATTTTAAAATATACGAATGCAACAAAAGACACTCGAAACGACATATCACCCTAATAATCTGACTGTTATTTTCATTTTTTGAAAAAAATGTAGTAAACTGTAAAATGGTCGTGCAATAAAAAAAAAGGCTGATCATCAATGAACAGCCTCTTTTTTAAGTTTATGAACTCTTTACTGTAAAGGTGTGATAACCTCAATCAGTTCGGGAAGATCCATTCCAAGGTCTTTAAGATGTTCAATTTTGGGAACACCATTTTTGTTCCATCCCCTGCGCTCGTAAACAGCGTCGAGAAGCTTTTCATATTCAGCTTCGCGATGTTTTCTGAGGATTGCGATTTTCTCGGGAGTTGACTTACCGGCAGGATCAACACCAAGAATGTCTTTCAGCTGCCCGTCGTAGCGTTCCTGACGTGATTCATATTCCTCAACGGTAACAGGGCCTGCAGCACGATAGGGTTGTGCATCATGTTTTCTCAAACCGTAACCGCGACGAATGTTGAATATTCTCTGGAAGTTATAGACGCGTTCACTTTGACGGATAAGCTCTTCTTTGCTGAAAGGCTTTCCGGTCACAGCCTCGAATATTGTCACATAATTGTCCACGTGTTCGGGAATTTTATGAGGTTCATCTGTATCCGCATTCCCAGTCGGAACAACATCATTCCAGCACAATTTGCACATCCCAACAAGTCCGAACCACGTACGGAACATCGGGAAATAATGAAGTGCTTCAGCCTTGTCATCAAATGACGGGATCTGATTATTTACCATGTCCATAAAGATAAGCCAGGCTTCATCATGCTGCGGGCCTTTGTTGGTCATGGCATAACCACCCTGCTGTGCCAGAGATTCTTTGGAAACATACTGTGAATACTCCAGACCTTTGTTTTCCATACCGATGTCATTGAGAAAAGCAGCGTCGCCCCAACCTTTATCAGCGAATAATTGTTTCATTTTTCGAACGCCCATACCAACAACGAGACCAAATCCTTCTCCACGAGCCAGCTGGTGCAACAACTCAAGTGCAGCATCTGAATTGCCAAAATTCAGTTCCAGACCACCTGTTCTTTCTTTATTCAGAATGCCGTTTTCATAACATTCCATCACAAATGCAACACAAGTCCCCCATGTAATTGTACATACACCGTAGGTATCACAATAAAAATTATGCTCAATGATTGATTCAGGATCAAAAATTCCGAGGTTTGCGCCCAATCCGGCAGCTGTTTCATATTCTGGTCCGTCAACGATGACCTTCTGACCTTTGTAAGGTCCTGTTTTCAGTGCAAAATCATCAACACCTTTGGCGCATGACATCATGCATCCGATCCAGCATCCATCGGGAACATTCTGTGTAAAATATTTATCCCTGAAAATATTACTGTGGATCTGATTTCCGTGAATATGACTTCCATATTTGAAATTATGTGTGGGTAACAGGTCATAGTCCTGCATCACATTGACGATGTTGGCTGTTCCTTTTCTACGCATCTGACACTGATGATCATCAAGTTCACGCATGTTTTTGGCATATTTCGTACCTCTTTCGATGATTGCATCAAGATTGTGAACATTATTCAGATTTCCGGAAACACCTTCGATTTTTGCAACTATTGCCTTGATCTTTTTGTCACGCATAACTGTTCCGATTCCACCGCGACCAGCTTGTTTCAGACGAATTTTTTTACGTTTGATGTCATAGAATGTGAAATTCACCATTCCGATGAGTGAGTGTTCAGCAGCAGCGCCGGTTGAAACAATGGCGATATTTTTTGCATCTTTTTCGTTTTCGGCAAAAAGCTCGGTCAGCTCTTCAGCAAGAATGTGTGTATCTTTTGAGAAACCTGGGTCTTCAAAAATTTCCATTTTTCCGTTTTTCCCATCTATGAAGATAATCACATCCTTTTCGGCTTTGCCCTGAAGTTCCAGTGCATCAAACCCTGAGAACTTGAGGAAGGGGCCAAAAAAGCCTCCGACATTGGAATCCATAATTGAATCAGTCTGGGGAGAAATTGTCACCAACAATGACTTCCCGGATCCTGAATACTGAGTAATTCCACCCACAGGACCACTGGAAATAATGATTTCATTTTCAGGATCTGTCCACTTTGTCGATGGAGTTGTGGCATCCCAGAGTAATCTGAGACCATAACCTTTTCCACCGATGAACTTTTCCTTCATTTCTGCAGGTACATCTTTTATTTTAAATTCGGGTGTCCCAACATTCACATACAGAATCTTGTCCGAATATCCCCGGTGAAGAGGCGTTTTTGTGTAAGCAAAGTCTTTCAGAACTTTCCTGTTTGTTTTCAATTCTTCAATATTCATATCTTTTGGTTTATTGTTTTCCTGTTCGCATTATCCGGCAAAAATATAAAATTTTTTATCAGTCCTACGGTTATTGAATTATTTTTTTTTGAATGTTATGATTGATATTTGTCACGTAATAATTACAAACAACTCGCCGAAGAGGAGATATTGGATATGCTGCTCTGTCAGGCCCGCTGCATCGGTGATGAAGCTGCTGCTGCCGGGGTTAGAGATATATTTTGAGGGATGCATTTGTATTGTAAATTGTAAAATCGAAATTGTAAATTTAAAATTTAATTTTTATACCGAAGGCATCCCTTTGGGACAATAATTTTCCATTCATTTCTATTTAACCCATGTCATGCAATTTATCAAGTTCTTTCTATCTTTGCCGAAATTATGATTGCCGATGTCGTCTCAGTATTATTATCATCTGCCTGAAGAACGGATTGCAATATATCCCGCCGGAGAGAGAAGTGCGTCAAAACTATTAATTTTTGACGGAAACACCATCAGCTCAGATGTATTTTCAAATATTTCAATGATTCTTCCCAAAAACTCACTGCTTCTCAGAAACAGTTCCAAAGTTATAAAAGCCCGTTTGTTTCTCAAACGTCAAACAGGAGCTGTTATGGAAGTATTCTGCCTGAATTTTGCACACACCATTCCGGGAAGAGCAAGTGCAGAGTGCCTCATTAAAAATGTGAAGAAACTCAAACCAGGTGAAGTTCTTACTTCCGAAAAAAATCACAATCAGCAACATTACAGTCTTCATGCTGAATTTTCCGGAAGGAAGGATGAAAACAGCCTGGTTGAATTTTCCTGGTCACCGGACAATACTGATTTTTACAGCATCATGGATATTTTCGGAATAGCGCCGCTCCCACCCTATATCAAAAGAACAGCAGAAGAAACTGACAACATCAGATATCAGACTGTGTATGCAGATGAAAACGGTTCTGTTGCAGCCCCAACTGCCGGACTGCATTTTACACCCGAAGTTGAAAATCAGCTGAGAAACCGAAACATTGAAACAGAACAACTGATCCTGCATGTGGGTCTCGGAACTTTCCAACCAATGAAATCTGACAATCTGAATGAACATACCATGCACAGGGAATATTTCTCAGTTCACAGAAAAACCATAGAAAAACTTGCCGGCATTACAGAAAGAAATGTTGTCTGCGTTGGCACAACCACCCTGCGTACTCTTGAAAGCTTATACATCGCCGCTCATTTCCCTGAAAAAATTGCATCTCTCAACAACATCACCATCGGTCAGTGGGATGTTTTAAACATCAAACAACATTATTCTGCCAGGCGTGCATGGGAGATACTTCTTTCAACTATGGACAGCAAGAATATTCAAACAATATCCGGAAACACGTCTTTAATGATCACTCCTGAACATTGGTGCCGGACCATTGATTATCTGATCACAAATTTCCATCAGCCCAACAGCACTTTATTGCTGATTGTCGCTTCACTCATCGGCGATGCCTGGCATGATGTCTACCGTTATGCACTCGATCATCAGTTTCGATTTCTGAGCTATGGAGATGCGTGTTTGTTTACAAATATCAATAAAAAATAATTCATTTTTTACAAACTGACCATCAGGCACTTAACAAATAAATCATTAATTATTTTGATTTTTTGTTATTTTTTATTTGGATATATAATTATTATTTGTAATTTTGTCTACATATTTGTATGATTTGTATGATATTTTCTTTACAATGCTAAACAACATGAAAGCTATTACCCTTCAACTTCTACTTATCGTTGTCGTTCCATTATATCTTTTGTCGCAAAGTACTTTTTATAAGTCATATGAGATCAGCAACTTTGAACAGGTCATCAGAACACATGACAGTGGTTTTGCCTGTGTAACCGGTTCAGGTCTTCTCATACTTGACAGTGAAACAGAGCTTCAGCACTATCATACTTATGGATCAACAGATGCTGATTTTAAATTGATTACACAAACTTCAGACAACGGATTTATTATTTCCACCAGAAATAATTTCCAGGATCCCGGAGAACTTGCATTCATTGTAAAATTTGACGAACAAGGAAATATGATATGGTCAAAGCGATATGTATATCCGGTTCATACCACCATTCAGACACTTGATATTACATCAGCAGCAAACAACGGATTTTACATTCTTGCATCAGGTTGTGTGGGGAGTCCAATCATCCTAAGATGTAATGAAGATGGTGACATTCTATGGCAAAAAAGCTCCAATTTTCCTTATGCAGGCAAAATCATAATGTTTTCAGAGGAATCTCTGATCATCGCCGGAATCAATGCTGAAAGCGAATTCAACCACAAAGTCTGGGCAAGCATGATCGATACCTCAGGGAATATCATCTGGACAAAAACCTATGACAATAACCGTGTAAACTTTTTGCAGGGGATTTCAAAAAGCCAGCATAATGAAATTTCAATCCTAATTACTTCACAGGAAAACTCTTCTTATATTACAAACGCAACCAGCACTGTCTTACGATTAAGCTCAACCGGTGTCATCCTGGGGGCAAACACAATCTCCACCGGAGAAAATGTTGGCTATCACCAGATGCACGGATTCGCAAAAACAACTGAGCAGGGAAGCATATTCACAGGAACAATTAACATGATGGCTCCGGGAGTACAAATCCTATTTGCAAAAACTGACAACTACAACAACATTGAGTGGGCACGTTATTTTGGAAATATGACTTTAAATAATTTCGGTACGAACGAAGGAATCCAGGTTTTCGAATCCAACAACAGCTTTTATATTTTCAGCAAAAATGAAGACGGTCTTGCAATAGGCAAGATTAATGAAAACGGCATCGGGTTTTGCGATGACAAATCTGTACGCTTAAACTCCGCCCGGTCAGAATTCAACACAACAGCCATCACGCTTGATTTCTTTAACACTGCTTTTTCTGCTGAACAGATTCAAATTAATTTTTCTGAGGCATTTCCCTCAATGACTGTACATTGCACCGATGTTACTGAAGTCTATAACCATTCTGAAGCTGAAAATGTTATGTGTTATCCAAACCCAACCTCCGGAGAGATCTTCATTGAGGCTCATGACATTCAGCAACTGAGTATATATGATATGAATGGCTCTCTGAAAAAACATGTAACCGCACAAAACAGTTCATTTCTTATGGTTGATATCGAGGATCTGCCCAAAGGAACCTATATGTTCCGTATTGTTGCAAATGATGAAATTTCAGTCAGAAAAATAATTCATTTATAATACTGAATAACAATTGTTTTAAATTCCATTAACTTTCAATTTTTTGCAAAAAATTTGAATACCTTATTCAATCCAATTAATAATCTCATTTGTGAATACTTCGGGATTTTCAGCATGCAACCAGTGAGAGGCTTCAGGAATAATTTTCAATGTTGTTTCGGGGAAAAGTGAAAACATCTGAATGTGGTGTTCCTTCTGAATATAGTCTGAATTTTCACCTTTCAGCCAAAGAACCGGATTAGAGAATAATCTGCCACCGGGTTGAAACCGGAAAACTTCTTCAAGATTCAGTTTCAGAGCATCAATATTCATTTTCCAGCCCATTTTGTCACGACTGATATTCTGTACATTTTTGAGCATAAAACTGACAAGTCTCTGATCAGGAACCTGTTTCAGCAGTTCTGCCTCAACTTCTTTTTTGGTTTTAAACTTTCCAAAATCAAGGTCTGACATCACCTCAAGCAG
The DNA here is from genome assembly GCA_964388575.1 of uncultured Bacteroidales bacterium. Lineage (GTDB taxonomy): Bacteria > Bacteroidota > Bacteroidia > Bacteroidales > DTU049 > CAYMAZ01. Next base: position 18,885 of record CAYMAZ010000002.1, read on the forward strand.
AAAAGCATGGCGATAGGTTTTGTAGGTTACCGGACTGATGTCGGCGACAATAAGTTTTTCAACATTAGAGGGATAATCCAGCGCAAAGAGCATTGCCACTTTCCCTCCCATTGAATGCCCGAGCAGAAATGCTGTATCAACAGACAGCTCTTCATACAGCCCGGCAAGATCATCAACCATTGCGTGATAATTAAACACAGGATGATGGCCGGATTTTCCGTGATTTCTCTGATCGGGAATGATCACACGCAATTTCAGCTTATCAGCAAACACTTTTGCCAATGTCACCCAATTATCAGACATTCCGAATAATCCGTGAAGAATGATCATCGGTTTGCCGGATCCGAATTCTCTGAAAAACAGTTTCATTATTTCAGCTGTCTGAGATACATCTGTATCGTATTTTCCAGTCCGAAATACAACGCATCGGAAATGAGTGCATGCCCAATTGAGACTTCAAGTAGTCCCGGAACTTTCTGTGCAAACCACCTGAGATTTTCAAGACTCAGGTCATGACCGGCATTGATGCCCAAACCTTCCTCAATGGCAACCTGAGCTGCCCTGACAAATGGCAAAACAGCCTGCTCCCTGTCAACAGGATAATTTATTGCATAGGGTTCCGTATATAATTCGATTCTGTCGACACCTGTTTCTTTCGCATGTCTGATCATCTCTGTATCGGTCTCAATAAATATTGAAGTTCTGATACCTGCATCCTTAAATTTTGTGATCACTTGCTTCAAGAACTTACTGTTTTCGACAGTATTCCATCCCGCATTTGATGTAATGGCATCAGGAGGATCAGGGACAAGTGTGACCTGATGCGGCATCACTTCAAGGACGAGATTCATGAAGGAATCCGAGGGATATCCCTCAATATTAAATTCTGTTGTCACCAGCTTTTTTAGATTTCTCACATCGCTGTAACGGATATGCCGTTCATCAGGACGGGGATGAACCGTAATTCCCTGCGCTCCGAATCTTTCACAGTCAACAGCTGTCTTCAGGACATCAGGAACATTACCACCTCTTGCATTGCGAAGGGTTGCAATTTTATTGATATTGACACTGAGTTTTGTCATACAATTTTTTTTCAAATTTACAAAAAAAGTGTGATTTTGACTTTGTGCCAGATCAACCATAAAAAAACAAAGCAAATTAAAAAAAATATTGTACGTTTGGTACAAATTTCAGAATTATGATTCCATCACATCTCATTCAAAACATTGTCACACCGGTGATGACATCTTTCAGCGGGAACCAGGTTCTGGCCGCTCTTGATGAAACGAGGTTCAATCATTTACCTATTGTGAACAATCAGGATTTTCTCGGCGTGATTTGTGAAACCGATTTGTTCAACAATAACCTGGACGATTCAATCGGAACGTATAAACTGACATTGTCAAATGCTTTTATCAGAACAGAAAATCATTTGTATGATGCCATCAGACTGATATGTGAACTCAAGCTATCACTTGTCCCTGTTGTTGACGGCAACAATGTATATCAAGGGTATATTGATCTGCAAAGTATTGTTGAACACTTCGGCAACGATTTGTCTATCAACAATCCGGGATCAATCATTGAGCTGGAACTCAACACACACGACTATTCACTTTCAGAACTTACAGGGATTATTGAGTCCAGCGACTTAAAAATCTTACATCTCGGTGTGACAACTTTTCCGAATTCAACCAAACTCAAGGTTACCATAAAACTTGACAAAATTGATATTTCAGCTCTGATCCAAACACTCAACAGATACGAATATGTTATTTCGGGGTCATACGGACATGATGAAATGAGGGATTATCTCAAAGACAGATATGATTCTCTTATGAATTACTTAAATTTGTAACATGCATATCTCCCGGAGAAATTTTCGGAACTGCATTCATTCAATCCTCTTCATGATCCTGACCATTTCAGTATCGGGGCAACATCATGCAGAAAACTATGTTGTGAGTCATATCAATATTTCTGGAAATAAGTTCACAAAAGAAAAAACAATACTGAGAGAAATTGAAATTCAGGAAGGTGACACCATTCAGTTTGCTGAACTTGAGGCTATCATTCAGCAAACGCACAATAACCTCATGAATATGTCACTGTTTAATTTTGCTGAAGTTAGCACTGTGACTGACACAATACCAAACAAGAGTTCAGTACCGAAGTTCATTATCATCGAAATCCATGTAACTGAAAGGCTGTATATCTGGCCGTTTCCAGTCTTTTATCTTGAGGAACGCAATTTCAATGAATGGCTTGAACACAGGGATCTGTCAAGGTTTAGCTGGGGAGCAGTTGTTGTACATGAAAATTTCAGAGGACGAAGGGAAAACCTAAGTCTGGGTGTTAAAACCGGCTTCAATGATCTTGTTGTTTTAAAATATTCAGATCCGGCGATTGACAAAGCACAAAGTCTTGGGCTTGGAATTTCAGTCAACTATGCCCGTGATCACAATGTATTCTACAAAACAGAAGACAACAATATGCAGCTGTTAAAACTTGAGACCAATCATGCTGTTACCAATGCATTTTTTCATGTCAGTCTGACCAAACGATTCGGCATACATCAGTCATTAAGGATTTATACACAATCCAATCATTACAAGTTTTCGGACACTCTTTTTGCACTCAATCCTAATTTTACTGACCCTTCATTAATCAGTCTGAATTTTCTTACAATTTCTTTGCTTTACAAATACGATTTCCGGGATTATATTCATTATCCGCTTGAAGGGTTTTTCTTTGACTGTGAAATCAACAAACACGGGTTCGGCATATACAACAATAAGGGATTCTCTGTTACTTCACTGAAAAGTTCATATCGCAGGTATTGGAAACTTAATAAAAGATTATTTTTTGCAGCCGGAATCACAAGCAGACTGAGGCTTGACGGAAACAAATCCTATTTTTTTAACCGTGGACTTGGTTTTGGTAATGATTATGTCAGAGGATTTGAAAGCTATGTCATTGATGGCCGAAATTATTATCTATTGAAAAGCAATTTAAAATACAATATCATTCAACCACGGATCTTTACAGTTCCCTTTGTTAAAACAGAAAAATTCAATACCATACCATACAGATTTTATCTGAATTTTTTTGCTGATGTAGGATATATTTCTGACTCCAATCCTGCGAACATTAACTCACTAGGGAATAAACTGCTTTTTGGATACGGAGCAGGTATCGATTTTGTGACTTATTACGACAGAGCATACAGAATAGAAATTTCACGGAATTCAGAAAATGAGTTTAGTTTTGCAGTACAGTTCACGGCTCCCATTTGAAATGAGCAAAAAGTCCCGAAAATTATGAAAACAATAGGAATTTATGCACGAAAGTTCGGACACCAGCACAAAAAATCCGTTCAAAGAATTCTCTCCAGCATTGAAAATGCAGGAGGAAAGGTCTTGATTTTTAAAAGCCTGTATCATTTACTGGAAAAAGATTTTGATATTCCACATTACAGCGGTACTTTTGACAGTCATGAACAACTCTGCAGCAATGCTGATTTTTTAATCAGTCTGGGTGGAGATGGAACGTTGTTGGATGCTGTCACATATGTAAAAAATAGCCGGATTCCCATTCTCGGGATCAACATCGGACGCATGGGATTTCTTTCCAATATTGATGTTCAGGACATCAATGTTGCTGTTAAAGCTTTATTTGACGGGGAATACTGTGTCACTGACCGGACACTTCTCAGACTGAAATCAATATCAGACAGTCAGCCCCCTGAGACTCCTTTTGCAATTAACGACATCACCATTTCCAAAAAGGAAACCAATTCTATGATTGTAATTCATACCTTTGTCAATGATGTTCCTTTGAATTCTTACTGGGCTGATGGACTGATTACCGCAACTCCCACAGGGTCCACTGCATATTCCCTGTCCTGTGCAGGCCCGATTTTGACACCGGATTCTGCAAATTTTATTCTGACTCCCATTGCCCCGCACAATCTTTCAGTCCGCCCACTCGTAATTCCTGACAATTCTCAAATAAAATTCGTGGTTGAAGGACGAAGCAAATCGTTTCATCTGACCCTTGATTCAAGAACTATCTCTGTCAAAACCGGAAGTGAAATCATTATTGAAAAAGAATCTTTCAGTGTTCAGCTTGTGGGACTGCCCGGAGATAATTTCTTTCAGATTATACGGGATAAATTGCATTGGGGCTCCGATAAAAGAAATTAAAGATGTTGTATTTTTACTGAAATTCAAAAATATGATGTAAATTTGTCATGTAAACCAATGTATATGAGGTCATATTTTGTTCATATTTTCATACTGATCATCGCAAATGCAGGTTTACTCCATGCTCAAACCCAAAAGAGGGAAAGACAGGAAATTCTGTTTAGTTTCGGTGCAACGAATTTTTTAGGCGATCTTGGAGGCTCACCAATGATTGGAAGTGAAGCTTTCAGTATGCGCGATTTAAACTGGTCTTCTACCCGACCCATGGGTAATATCGGGTACAGATATCGAATAGCACAGCACCAGGCTGTTAAAGGCACACTTTCATTCGGGTATCTTTACGGAAATGACAATTACACTGAAAATCTGATCCGTTTCAACAGAAATATCAACTTTCGTGCACCCATCTGGGAATTACAGGGGCAATATGAGTATTTTATATTCACCCGACATCGGGAAGGTCATCGTTACAACAAAAAGGAGCTGAAAGGATGGAGAAATATTTCTGACAAAATCTATCTGTTTGCCGGACTTGGTGTGACTGTGTTTATCCCTCAGGGAAAAGACCCTACAGGAAAATGGCACAATCTCAGGCCATTATCAACTGAAGGACAGGGAATGGTCGCAACCCGAAAAAAATACAGTTTGGTTCAGCCTGTTGCTTTGTTCGGAATCGGACTCAAATATTCTTTGAACTGGAAATGGTCAATCGGACTTGAATACAGCATCAGGAAAACATTCACTGATTATCTTGATGATACCAGCACAACGTATTACGACAATGATGCCATTCGGGAACAAAAAGGAGACATTGCAGCCTATTTTGCCGATCCCAGCCATGGCCTTGTTCCCGGGCAAACAGCACCCGGAGCCCAGAGAGGAGACCCGGATGACAAAGATTCATACATGTTTGCCACTCTGACATTCTACTACAAATTTAAAAAACACAAAACAAATATCCCAAGGTTTTAATTATTCCAGTACATTATGAGAATTTTACCGCTCATGCTGATTCCATGCATAATGCTAATGTATTCATTAAATACAACAGCGCAGAATGAAAAAACAATATCCCACAACGGACTCAACAGATCGTATATTGAATATATTCCTGCATCCTACTCGGGAAATTCATCTGTGCCGCTACTTATCGCATTGCACGGATTGAATGATCAGAATTCCACCTTTGCTTCGACAGGATTTCATTTGTTAGGAGAAGTTGAGAATTTCATAACCATTTATCCTCAGGGAGAATCAGGAATCATTGGTACCGGGTGGAATGCGGGAGTACAGTATTACAACATACCCATTAACGGAGACATTGATGATGTTGGATTTATCAGCACACTGATTGACACCTTGTTATCTGCGTACAATATCGACCAGACGCGGATTTACGCAACAGGATTCTCTCTCGGAGGTTTTATGACCAACCGGCTTGCTTGTGAACTTTCACACAGAATTGCAGCTGTTGTTTCAGTTGCAGGGACAAGAGGAAATATGATTACCAACTGCACACCATGGCGCGATGTCCCGTTTTGTCATATTCACGGAAACCAGGATGATGTTGTACTTTATTCCGGCAACATTTTCGGGATGGATCCTCCTCAGCTTGTTGATTGGTGGGTTTTATTCAATCAGTGTGACCCTGCTCCAACAGTATCACAAATGCCCGATCTTGTGCAAGATAGCATTATTCTTACACATTATGAATATTCCGGAGGAGCTGGCAGTAGCAAAGTAGAATTTTACCTTGCTGACGGAGCCGGCCATGACTGGCTCTATCAACCCGTGAATGATGTCAGCTATACCATTCTCATATGGAATTTTTTGAAAAATTTCAGCCTTACAAATCTGAATGTGAATGAACCCCTTACTGAAACACAGTTTCTTGTTTATCCATCCATTGCTGACCAGGAAATTCATGTTTCATCTGATCCGGATGTAGCACTGATCTCTTTTTCAATATATGACATCAACGGCAAGCAAATTTACAATCATAGTGCAACAGAAGCAGGTTTTTCACTTGATGTATCAACATATCAGGCAGGACTGTATTTGTGGAATGCCATCTCTAACAAGCAAAAAGTATTTACCGGAAAATTTTTGATACAACGTTAAGACACAGTGTTCCTATGCTGATTTTTTATAATTTTGCAGCTGCTTTAAAGCAAATCACATATTATACCATTTCAAGTTATGCAAAAAAAAGGAGAAGAACTGTTCAAAGAATTGATTTCACATTGTAAAGAATACGGATTTATTTTTCAATCCAGCGAAATTTATGACGGGCTTGCTGCTGTGTATGATTACGGACATTATGGTGTGGAACTGAAGAACAACATACGAAACTACTGGTGGCAGTCCATGGTCCACCATCATGATAACATTGTCGGAATTGATTCAGCCATATTTATGCATCCGACAATCTGGAAAGCATCAGGGCACGTTGATGCATTCAACGACCCTCTCATTGATAATAAAGATTCAAAGAAACGTTACAGAGCTGATGTGCTGATTGAAGATTACATTCAGAAACAGGAACAAAAAATTGAGAAAGAAATTGAGAAAGCACGAAAACGTTTTGGAGAAAATTTTGATTCAAACATGTTCTGTGAAACCAACGGAAGAGTGCTTGAACTCAGAGAAAGAATCTCAAATGTGAGCAAACGCATGAATGACAGTCTGAAGTCAGGAAATCTTACTGATGTGAAAGCCCTGATCGAAGAACTTGAGATTGTATGTCCTGTCAGCGGAACAAAAAACTGGACTGATGTCAGGCAGTTCAATCTCATGTTTGCGACCCGTTTTGGGGCAACGTCAGATGATGTCGTCTATTTGCGCCCTGAAACAGCTCAGGGAATCTTTGTGAATTTCTCCAATGTGCTGAAATCCAGCCGAATGAAAATACCATTTGGAATTGCACAAACCGGAAAAGCATTCAGAAATGAGATTGTTGCACGTCAGTTTATTTTCAGAATGCGCGAATTTGAACAGATGGAAATGCAGTTTTTCGTAAAACCGGGAGAAGAACTTCAATGGTATGAATACTGGAAAGAAAAAAGGATGAAATGGCACCGTTCAATGGGTTTTCCTGAAGAATCACTCCGCTGGCATGATCATGAAAAACTGGCTCACTACGCCAATGCCGCTGCCGATATTGAATTTGCTTTCCCATTCGGGTTCAAAGAACTGGAAGGGATTCATTCCCGTACAGATTTTGATCTTGCAGCACATGAAAAGTTTTCAGGAAAAAAACTCAGATACTTTGATCCTGAACTAAATGACAGCTATATCCCTTATGTTGTTGAAACATCAATCGGACTTGACAGAACATTTCTTGCAACAATGAGCCATGCATACAATGAAGAAACTCTTGAAGACGGCAGCACTCGTATTGTTCTTCGTTTTGCCCCATTTCTGGCTCCCGTTAAAATTGCTGTTTTGCCTCTTGTCAAAAAAGACGGTATGCCCGAGGCCGCATTGAAAATATTTGATGAACTTAAATATACATTTGTATCACAATATGATGAAAAGGATACTATCGGACGAAGATACAGAAGACAGGATGCCATCGGAACTCCGTTCTGTATTACTGTTGACAATGAAACACTTTCCGATTCATCTGTTACAGTCAGACATCGTGATTCTATGAAGCAGGAAAGAATTCAATCCGGACAACTGAAACAGTATCTTCTTCAAAATTTTTAATTTAATTACATAACAACTATGGAAATCGAAAAATTAATTCTGGATGCAATGACCAAGGCAGGAAAACCTTTGAGTGCTGGTCAGATCGCTGAACTGACAGGACAGGACAGAAAGCTTGTTGACAAAGCCATGAAAACACTGAAAACAACAGGACAGATTGAATCTCCAAAGGTTTGTTACTGGCAGCCAAAAAAATAAACACATCTCAATGTCATGAAAGTACTTGCCAAAGTTGCGAAAATTAAAGTCGCTGCAGTTTCATACCTGAATACCATTCCATTCATTTATGGTATCGATCATTCATCCGTTTCAGAAATGATCGACCTTCGACTAGGGAATCCTTACAAGTGCTTTCAGATGTTTCACAAAAATGAAGTGGATATCGCTCTTGTCCCTGTAGGTTCATTACCTTCAGTGGACAGCTGTAAAATCATCAAACCTTTCTGCATTGGTGCAGATGGTAAAGTCGGATCCGTATTTCTTTTTTCAGACACCAGTCCTGAAAACATCACAACAATCTATTATGATTTACATTCCCTGACATCTAACAAACTGATAAAAATTCTATGTCAGGAGCACTGGAGAATCAACCCTGTTTTTCGTTACCCGGAATGCATGCCACCCAAACTGAAAGAAAAAGAAGCCTTTGTCGCAATCGGGGACAAATCATTCAGGTCTGTTTTAAAATACAAATATGTATTTGATTTGTCTGAAGAATGGAAAAAAATGACCGGAAAAGCATTTGTCTTTGCTGTTTGGATCACCAAACTGAACTTGCACCCCGCAGTAATTCAGGGATTCAATGAGGCCTTATCATACGGCGTGAACAATATCCCCGACAGTATTGTCTATGCAAAGCCGGAAATCCTTCCAACAGATGAAACACTTGATTACCTGAGCAGGAAGATAACTTTCAAACTCAATGAAAATCTTCTTGAAGGGATGTCCTCATATATGGATAGAATCATGCCGGACTGGAAGAATTCAATTGAATTTGTTTCCTGCTGATATATTTCAGTCTGTTGAATGGTGATTTAGGATTCATTCCCAATTGGTTTTTGCTGTTGATCTGTTTGTTCATTCAGCCTTTTTCTCTCAAACTGATATATATCCACAAGTAGGAATGAAATTAGCCGGAACTCAGAGACAATATTGAGAAATAACAAACTGCTTCTGGAAGGTGTCTCCTTTTTCTTAATTCGTTCAATCTGGTTCAATCTGACTCTGTCAATTTCTGTAAGAATTCTGTTATGCTCATTCTGAATTAGCTCCCCGTTATAAGGTTGAGTAGGATTGATGTATTCAAGAATCAGATTGTTCAGTTTAACAATATCATCAAGAAGTAATTTAAAATCTTCAAGCTGACTTTTGTTTAGTGATTTGTGAAGGTTGCTGACATGCTGATGTGCAGGTTTTGATATAAAAGAGAGTGAAACGACAATTCCCCTGAGTGTATCATTCATCTTCAACATAAAGCTCGTCCACTGAATCTGCAAAACTTCTGATTCTTTAATAATGTCGTTGATTGCTGAATTATATGATTCTGTTCTCTTGTCAATGTCTTTCACTTTCTTAACCATCTGTTTGAGGAGTTTCTGATCCTCATTCTTCAGACCTTCAAGGACACCATCAAGTATTTCCGGGATCACAGTAATCACATCACTGATAGACTGACAGGAAATCTGTTCAGGTGTTTTCAGGTTGGATTTAAAAATATCTGCAATATTTGTTTTGCTTTTCTTTTCAGTTTCATGTTTCTGATGCGCTCTGTGAGTTCGTATCAGAATAAAAATAACAAGTGGCACAATGAATGCAACAGCAATCATATCTCCCCACCACAAGATCAGTGCAATAATTCCTGCAACTGTAAATGCAACAAATGCCGTAAGAAACCATCCACCAATAACCGTAAACACACCGGACACACGATATACTGCACTTTCTCTTCCCCACGCTCTGTCTGAAAGTGATGTACCCATTGCAACCATGAAAGTGACATAAGTTGTTGATAAAGGCAATTTAAGTGAAGTCCCAAGTGCAATCAGTGAACTGGCAACCATCAGATTCATTGCTGCCCGAAGCATATCAAAGGCCGGTGGATTTGGGTCCTTTTTATTTACAGGAAGCTGAACAAACCTTTGATCCAGAGATTGCCCCATACGTTTTGTATATCTGTTTGATAAAAATGATCCTGCACTGTGAAAAAATCTGACGATTGCCCTTGACAACTGATTTGAACCAAACTGTTCCTGCCCGTCTTTCTGACGACTCAGATTGACACTTGTCTCAACAACAGTCCTTGCTTTTTTTGAAAACCACAGTGCCAGAATCATAACCACACCAGCCAGTATAAGAAAACCGATTTCTGTCTGAACAGGTTTGGCCAGCATTTCCATTGAAAACATTTCAGGAGAATTGCTCCCGGATGCGATAAAGATCTGGAATGATTTAAAACCAGCCATGGGCACACCGATAAAATTCACAAGGTCATTGCCTGCAAATGCCATGGCCAGTGCAAATGTCCCGAAAAAGACGATAATTCTGAATACATTGAACTTTACAAACAGCTGAATCAGAAAAAACAGTACTGTGAGCCCTATTGTAATGACGCCCATAATCAGAAGAACATTGCTGTTGATCCAGGCAAGTGTATGTTCGGGAACAAATGAAATATCCTTTAATCCTTTTAGAAAAATAAAGTAGCATATCACAGCGATTGATAACCCTCCGAAAAATGAGCCCAGTATACGCATTCTTTTCTCATAAAAAAACGTGAACAGAATTCTTGTCAAAAACATGACAAGAAAACCTATTGAAAAGGCAATCACAATGGAAATAAATATTGCACTGATAATTGCCAGGGCCTTTTCTGAATTAATGTACTTTGATAACTGAAGCAAACTTTCGCCACTGTCAAAAATCTTTATAATAGAAAACACAAAAGCAGCACCGAGCAGTTCAAATACAAGAGAAACAGTTGTTGATGTAGGCAGGCCAAGTGTGTTGAAAAAATCCAGAAGCAACACATCGGTAATCATGACAGCAAGAAAAAGTAGCATGATCTCATGGAAATAAAATTGTGTGGGATGAAATATTCCGCTTCGGGCTACTTCCATCATTCCTCCTGAAAACAGAGCTCCAATCAGAACACCTGCAGATGCAATGATCATCAGGACTTTGAACTTTGCTGCCTTGGCACCAATGGCAGAATTCAGAAAATTCACAGCATCATTTGAAACCCCAACAACAAGGTCTGAAATTGCAAATAAAAACAGTAATCCGACAATTACGATATAAAAATATTCCATGGTTTAATTTTTTACAAAGTAAATATCTTTTGACGATCTCAATGTTAATTATTTATTAATTCCTAATATTTATGATCAGTTTTTTTTAAACTTTCTTTATTTCAGGAGTTGACATAATTCTCTGCTTTTCAATCTGATACAATTCGTTAAGTAAATAATTTATAACTTTCATTTCTGAAAGGATATTCAGGAAAAGCATGCTGCTTCTTGAAGGAGTTTCCTTCTTTTTGATTCTTTTAATCTGCTGCATCCTGAATGTGTTGATTTCATCTTTCATCATTTCACATTCGCGCATTATCAATTCTCCCTGATAAGGCTGATCAGGAGCGATGTATTCAATAACAAGGTTTGAAATTGAAATAATTTCACTTTTCAGATATTCCAGATCCTGTAGCTGATTTCTGCTAAGTGATTTATGTAGATTATTTAAATGCTGATGAGCAGGTTTCGCAATAAATGCAAGTGCAACCACAATTCCACGAAGTGTTTCATTCACTTTCATGTAAAAATCGCCCCAATCAAGATGTGATTCTTCCAAAGAACTTACTGCTAGCCCAATTGAATTTTTATATGCAAGAGTCTGTTTATCAATGATTTTTACTTTTTTATCAAGGGATTTCAGTACTCTTATGTCTTCATTCTTAAGTCCTTCGAACAACATTTCAAATACTTCAGGAATTTCCTGAAGTACTTCACGGATTGATTTATGTGAAATTTCTTCAATTCCAAGATCGCATGATATAAAGTTTTGTTCAATTTCCTTCTTTTCAAGTTGTTCAACCTGCTTTTTCTTGTGCAGAATATGAGTTTTATAGAGAACAAAGAAAATCAGAGGAATACAAATGATAACAGCAACAATATTTCCAAACCAAAGGACAAGAGCAAAAAAAGCACTCACAATAAACGCAATAAAAGCAGTGATGAACCAACCACCAATAACAGTAAAAACGCCGGACACACGATAAACAGCTGTTTCCCTTCCCCATGCTCTGTCGGCAAGGGACGTTCCCATAGCGACCATAAACGTCACATAGGTTGTTGACAATGGCAATTTCAATGATGTTCCGAAAGCGATCAATGAACTGGCCACCATCAGATTCATTGCTGCCCTAACCATATCAAAGGCAGGAGCATCATCAGCAATAGTGATAAATTCCTGTTGTCTGAACCTTGTCTCAATAAATCTACTGATTCTGCCTTTTTTATTCGAAGAAAACAGCTCTGCCAAATTGTAGAAAAAACGAACAATGACTCTGGCAAACTGATTCGAATCAAACTGTTCTGAAGCATCATTTTGAGTACTGAGATTTACTGTAGTTGCAACCACATTTCTTGCTTTTTTTGAAAACCAGAGAGTAACTGCCATGATAATTCCGGCAAGCAACAAAAATATAACTTCTGTTTCAACAGGTTTAGCAAGACTTTCCATTTGCAGCAGGTGCGGATCGGCACCCCGGGATGACACAAATAGCATAAATGCATTGAACCCGGCAACAGGAACTCCGATAAAATTCACAAGGTCATTCCCTGCAAATGACAGTGCCAGTGCAAATGTCCCATAAAGAACTATTATTCTGAAAATGTTGAATTTTACAAACAGTAACAGGAACTCAAATAAAAGAAAAAAACTTGCAGTTATCATTCCCAGTAACAAGAGAGTATGTTCATGAATCCAGAGCAGCGATGTATCCTGAATGAATGATACATCTTTTAAACCCTTGATTAAAATAAAATAGGATATCACTGCGATTGAAATACCCCCGAAAATGGTTCCGAAAAAGTGATAATACCTCTTATATCTGAATGAAAAGATGATTCTTGACACAAACATCACAAAAAAACCAATTGTAAATGCAATGGCGATAGAAATAAATATTGCACTGACAATCCCAAACGCTCTTCCCGAATTCATGTATTTTCCGATCATAGAGATACTTTCTCCGTTCTCATTAATTTTAATGACTGACATAGCAAAAGCGGCCCCAAGCAATGCAAAAACCAGGGCAACAGTTGTTGATGTGGGCAATCCAAGCGTATTGAAAAAATCAAGCAATAAAATATTGGTGATCATTACTGCAAGAAACAGCAGCATAACCTGATGAAAACTGAATTGAGCCGGATGAAAAACCCCACTTCTGGCAACTTCCATCATGCCTCCTGAAAACACAGCCCCAATTATAATTCCAAATGATGCAACAGTCATCAGAAGTTTAAATGATCCTGCTTTCGCACCTATACCGGAATTAAGAAAATTAACAGCATCATTGGAAACTCCTACAATTAACCCTATTATTGAAAACAGAAATAAAGAACCAAGGATAAAAAGATACAGGTATTCCATCGAAAAGCAAACTATGTAATCGCAAAGTAAATAATTTTTTCAAAGAAAAATAAACAAATTCTTAATAATTTCTTAACATATTATTCACATTTGAAAAATAAATAAAAAAATATCCTTCTATTATTTTTTAATGTGAATAAATTATTTTTAGTACGTTTGTGCAAATTTTTAAAACCATAACAAATATGACAGCACAAATCCAAAAATCACTCAGAGACTCAAAAACAGCAAGATGGGTTGTTTTGATTCTCATTTCACTGACAATGTTTTTTGCGTATTTCTTTGTAGATGTTGTAGCTCCCCTGCAGGAACTCATGCTTAAAGATTACGGCTGGTCTCCTGAAGTATTCGGAGGACTGGGAGGTTCTGAATTCTTTTTGAATGTTTTTGTTCTTTTCCTCATCATTTCGGGGATTATCCTTGACAAAATGGGAATCCGGTTTACTTTAATTACTGCTGGGATCACAATGGTGGCAGGTGCATTGATAAAATATTATGCACTGACTCCGGGATTTATGGAATCGGGAACAGCTGAGTTTCTCAATTCTTTCTGGCCAGGCACTCCGGCAACTGCAAAACTTGCATACATTGGTTTTGCGATCTTTGGGGTTGGTGTTGAAATGGCCGGCATCACTGTTTCAAAAACAATCGTAAAATGGTTTAAAGGGAAAGAAATGGCCCTGGCAATGGGACTCGAGATGGCTGTTGCACGCCTCGGTGTTTTTGCTGTCTTCCAGCTTTCTCCCATTTTTGCTCATAAAGGAGTTGATAATTCAGTTTTGTGGGGTGTTGTATTTTTAATGATCGGATTCCTGACTTTCCTGATTTATACATTTATGGATAAAAAGCTTGATAAGCAGGTAGGAGAAATGGATGAGGAACCCGAAGAGCAATTTAAGCTCAAAGATCTGAAAGAACTTGTCAGCAACTGGGGGTTTATTTCAATTGTACTGCTGTGCGTTCTGTTCTATTCTGCAATTTTTCCGTTCCAGAAATTTGCAACTGATATGCTTGCTTCAAAACTTGATGTTGATTTAACTTCAGCAGCACGCTATGTTTCTCTTTTTCCAATCGGCGCAATGATACTGACACCTTTTATCGGACTATTCTTAGACCTTCGTGGTAAAGGCGCGACAATGATGCTTTACGGAGCAATTCTTCTTACAATTTCACATGCAATCTTTGCTTTGGTTCCCAACGATGTGTTTAACGCTTATATTGCAATCGGAACTATTGTGATTCTCGGTACTGCATTTTCACTCGTCCCTGCATCAATGTGGCCTTCTGTTCCCAAGATCGTGAAAGAACGATATCTGGGTTCAGCTTACGCATTTACTTTCTGGGTGCAGAATATCGGACTCTTCCTTGTGCCAATTCTTATCGGCTGGTCAATTTCAGCATCTAATCCAGGAGTTGCTGAACAAATTGCCAACAATGTTGAAGGTGCAAAATATAATTACATGGTACCTGAATTGATTTTTGCAGGATTCGGAGTTCTGGCAATTATTTTTGCAATTAACCTGAAAAGAGTTGACAAACGTAAAGGTCATGGACTTGACCTCCCCAATAAAACCCAAAAAACTAAAGCATAATTTTATTTCCTACGGAATTGATTTTCTCTCTTCTATCTAATTCCAAATGTTGTGCTCTCTTTATTTTGAAACATCTGCAAAATAACAGAGAGCACAACAATTTTATAAGAATGGATGGCGTTTATTGAAATTCTTTCAGTGTTTCGAGCATTTCTTTTCTAAGTTTCATCAACCGAGTTGTAATTTCCCTATGACGATGCACAAAAATATTTGCTTTCCATCTCAACATTGACCATTTCCAGAATCTCAGATATTGATAGGCTATGACTCCAAGGAGCAACATAGCAGGGATTGAGACAAGTGCTATCCAGAAAGAAGAAAATAAAATGCCTGCGATAACCGCCTGAATAATATACACGAATGGAGCAACAACCAGAGCCGTTAACGCAAAATATACCGAGCTTCGAAATTGTGTATCTGCAATTTTCCGGTTGACAAAACGATAGAAAAACAAAAAAGGGAAATAATTCAGGACTCTGCCTGCAAGATGCAATGGCATTCCGATGAGGAGCATTATAAGTATCAGGGATGAAGTCAGAGCAGAAAGCCCCCCTTTAAAAAGAACAGGTTCACTGATGCCATTTGCTTCAAGCTCTGAAAAATAGTTCTCCGCAACAGTAAACATCTGTTCTGCCTTGTCAGGCTGAGATTTCTGGAGAATGTTAATTTTACTTATAAATTCATGAGCTGCATTAAAACTGTCCCTGAGTCTTGCTCCTTCGCCCAGTTTATCATAAATCAGGCTTTTGCGCATGTTCTGTATCAAAGTATAACGCTCCTTACTCTCTACATGAATTGTAATTGATTTCAGGGCATCTTCAAATTGCTCATTAAGTTTTAAAAGTGCCTGTGAAGGATTCTCTTCATAAATCTCTTTCAATTCATTAAATATCAAAGGTTTTCCGAAATGAACCCTTACTTCTGTTCGTGGTCGGATATAATCAACATAAGCAATACTTACAGGGACAACATTAACATTAAGTTTAAAATCGTGTTGTTGCTCAGCCTGTAATACCATTCTGGCCATTCCTTTTTTCAGAGGAATCAGTTGTTCCCTGTCACTGTGTGTCCCTTCAGGAAAGATACCGATAGTATTTCCTCGGGAAAGGATTCCCGTTGCCAAATCAAATGATTCAAAGTTCTGATGCATTGATTCCCTCCCGTCCCGGATGCGGAAAATGGGTGCAATTTTCAGAAAAGTTAGAATCTTTCTCAGAAGTTTCTTTTTAAAAATATCAGCTCGTGCAAAAAAAACAGGTTGCCTGCCGGATGAACAGATGATTGCTAGGGCATCAATGAGTGCATTTTGATGATTCGCTGCAAAAACCACAGGAACATGATCCGGCAGTAGCGTGTCAGATGTGATAGTAAACCGTCTGTAAAAGATCTTTGTCATTGCAAAGCAGACGTATTTTTTCAAAATACTGTATGGTATACTTTTTTTATCTATAAGTTTCATCTTAGTTGCCGACATGTGCCCGATTTTTTTGTTTATCTCTGTAACTCCAGAAAGATGCGAGTCCGAGTCCAGCAACGATGTGCCATATTCCCCACCAGGCTGCAATAAAAGCCATACCCCCAAGTTCAAGTTCAGGTGGAAAGATTCTGGGATTAAAAATCAAAACAAGTGCAAGACCAGAATTCTGAATACCAGTTTCAATTGAAACGGAACGTCTGTCCCTGAAGGGTAGTCTGAAGATTCCTGCAATACCATAACCTGCAAAAAATGCAAGAGCATTGTGCAATAAAACAATGATAAAAATCAATTCGATGAACCTGAGAAAATTTGAAAAGTTCGCTGATAATGCACCTGCAATAAAGCCGATAAACAAAAAAATTGAAGCCCAACGAACAGGTTTTAGAATTTTCTGTGTTGTTTTCGGAAACTTCGTTTTAAAAGCAATTCCTAGAATAAGTGGAATTCCCAGCAGGATCACCACTGTCTGAAACATCTGCCATGGATCAATCTCTATGGGTCGCAACAATGGTGATGTGCTTGCATACAATCCTCCCCAGAATGCAAAATTGAACGGTGTAATTATGATCGCTGTAAGTGTGGTTACAGCTGTCATGCTTACTGATAATTCAATATTGGCTTTAGAAATTGAAGATATGAAATTCGAAATGTTTCCCCCGGGACATGAAGCAACGAGTAACATCCCCAACGCAACACCCTGTGAGGGTTTCAAAACAAGTATCAGAAGAAAGGTTGCCAAAGGGAGCAGGATTATCTGCGAAAACATCCCAACAATAAGAGATTTGGGTTTTTTAATGAGCTTTTTAAATTCCTCAAATGACATATCAAGTGCCACACCAAACATTATAAATGCAATGGTAATATTCATCACCATCAGACCCTGAGGACTGAAATTCAGCCTGATGTTGTCAAGTATTTCAAGTGACTCTGAAAACATACATTGAATTTGTGCAAATGTACATTAAAATCCTTTTATGCATTCACAGATTTTTCACTCAAAATTGTTGAAAAAAGACGATTTTCAGCTCTGAGTCGTACTGAGGAGTATGAAAAAATTTATTTTATGATGTAAGTGGTTTTCAGGCTTAGTAAATTCATGGGATTTGAGCTGATTCCATGAACTTCCCTGCTCAGAAACCGCACAACCTTGTCATAGTAGAGAATAACTACCGGCGCATTGACAACAGCGATACTATCCAGCTGTTTGTATAAGACATATCTTAATGAATCATTGGTTGTCTGAACTGCCTTTTCAAATAATCTGTCAAAGTCCTTATTTGAAAAGCGTGTATAATTTGGACCTTCTGGAGCAAAATTTTTACTGTAAAACAAAGACAGATAGTTTTCGGCATCAGGATAATCAGCAATCCAGCTTGCCCTGAAGAATTGAGCGTCACCTTTGGCATTCATTTCACGAAGTGTTGCGGAAGGCGTAACATCAATCATTATCTTTATTCCAACTTTTGCAGCTTCGTGTTGAATATACTGACATAAATCCAGATAATTTGAAGTTGTTGAAAGTGTGATTGGTTCCAAACCCTTCCCATCAGCATATCCTGCCTCCCTCAGGAGTTGTGACGCTTTTTCCGGATCATAATAATAGCCGTAACTGACACGCTCATCAAATCCGGGCATAAAAGGCGGCACAAAACCAAATATCCCCGCTGTCGCCATGTTATTGCGCATATACAAAACCATCTTCTCCCTGTCAAAACAGTAATTGACAGCCTGGCGCACCTTCACATCTGAGAGTGCATTATTTCTAAATCCCTTGCTGTTCTCTTCAAGCTGAAACCCAAGGTATTCTGTATTTAAAAACGGTTCTGTCTGAATATAAATGTCATTTTCATACTTCTGTTTGAGTTTTCCCTGTTTATCAAGCAAAGCATCCTTATATGTTGCATCAATGCCGGAGATCATCTGAATGTTTCCTTTTAAAAAATCCAGAAAAGCAGTCTGACGGTCTACAATAAACGTGATGTTGATAGCATCAAGATAAGGCAAACGGTTGCCCTGTTCATCAAATTCAAAATAATCTGGATTTTTTACAAGTACCAGCTTTACATTCTCTTTCCAGAATTTAAACATAAAAGGTCCTGTTCCAATTGGGTTCTTTCTAAAGTCCTGTCCATAAAAACGCACGGCCTCTTCAGGGACCACGGAGCAATACTGCATTGCGAGCAAACTTATAAAGGGGGGAAACACTTCAGAAAGTTTAATTATGAACGTTGTGTCATCAGGAGCATAAAACATTGGGTTATTATTCCCGTCACGGGCAACATTCTGGAAGATCCACGTTCCGGGTGATGCAACTGCAGGATCAAGGATTCTGTTAAAGGAATACACAAAATCAGCTGCTTTCACTTTTCTCCCTTCAGGAATTGATTCATCGGGATGAAAAAATACATCATCCCTTAATTGAAAGGTATATAAAATTCCATGGTCAGAAATGGTCCAGGATTTTGCAATGCAAGGCCGGACATGTAAACTATCATCAAGTTGAACCAATCCACTGAAAATCTGATTCAATACCCAGATATTTGACATGTTTCTGGCATAGGCAGGATCAAGAGATGTGATGTTTGCCGGTTCATTATATGAAAAAATCATAAATTCATCTCCCCGGTTTCGTTCACTCCGACAGGAGAAAACAAACTGAATCAGAACCAGACAGACAAAATATTTCAATATCAATTTTCTCATAAACAAATACTTAACCCGTCATATGCCGGCTGAACTCTTGCAGGCATTTCGGTAAGCAAGATTTCATGTTTCCCTGCAATGTGGCTGATGTGTGTCAGATATGCCTTTTGTGGTTTTAATTTTTCGATCACTTCAAATGCCTCCTGAAAAGAAAAATGGGAATGATGCTTTCTGTGTCGCAATGCATTAATTACAAGCACATCAAGACTTTTCAATATATCCATTGATGATTCAGGAATGAAACTGGCATCAGTTATATAAGCCAGGTTTTTAATACGGAATCCGTTAATAGGTAAATTGCCGTGCATCACAGGAACCGGAAGAATGTTCATCCCTTTCACATCAAACGATGAATGACCGATTTCAATCATATTGAATTCAGGAACACCCGGATATTTATCCTCTTCAAAAGCGTAATCAAAATAACGTTTCACATGAGCAAGACAAGAGGTTGTCCCGTAGACAGGCATTGACATTTTCTGAGAATAATTAAAAGCCCTCACATCATCCAGTCCTGATACATGGTCATGATGAGCATGTGTCAGTAAAACTGCATCCAGTTTCCGAACAGATTCACGAAGCATCTGTGTCCTGAAATCAGGACCTGCATCAATAACAAAATCCGAATCACCTGATTGAATGAGAATTGACGTACGCAGTCGTTTATCACGAAAATCATCTGAACTGCACACTTCACACGTGCATGTCACTACAGGCACACCCTGTGAAGTTCCGGTACCGAGAAAAGTCAATTTCATTGCACAAAGATATAAAAAGTAAAAAATCACTCATCTTAAAATTTCAGATTTTTTGCAAAGTTGTCATTCTCTAATCCCCAATGATATTTTTTTCAATTTTATACTTTTAATCAGTTGTTTTTTTCTTTCAATTTATTAAAAAATATGTACTTTTACATATAATTTTAAAATTTCAACAATATGAAAAAGATCGTTATCATAGCATTGTTTATTCTCCAGGCAGGATTCATTCATGCACAGTACAGTTTGGCTCCCGGACAGGGACAGTTTAATGCCGGAATCGGTGCATCTACAAGAGGAATTCCCATTTATCTGGGATTCGAATATGGAATCTATCAGGATATATCCGTTGGAGGGACATTTTCGTTTATGTCATACAGAGAGCGCTATCTGTGGGTAAAGTACAACCACAATATTTTCGGCATCTATGGTTTTGGGAACTATCACTTTAATACATTATTGAATATTCCTGAGAAATACGATGTTTATGCCGGTATTCATCTGGGATTTAACATCTCTGTTTCTGACAAGAACTATCCTGGAACTTTCAAATCAGGACCCGGCGGTGGTGCACATGTCGGCGGTAGAATGTTCTTCAATGATGTGTTTGGAATCAATGCAGAAGTTGATGCAGGCTATTATGTTTCAGGAGCAAGATTTGGCATCACAATGAAACTGCCCCATTCAAAATAATATTATAATTCACAATTTAAAAATCTTCTCTGGGAAAAAGCTTCTGGTGAAGATTTTTTTTTATTGCATTACATAAATTGTAATTTTGAAATTAAAATTGTAACCATCATTTAATCTCCGGTGCATCCTGAAAGTCTAAACTTATGAAAAAAATACTGCTTCTGATCATCATGTTAAAGTGTGTTTCACACTCCATTGCACAGAACGAAACACAACAGGATATCGTCAATAAAACATTTGGAGGGAACCCGGAATTGTATTTCAGTTTTCCATTGCAGTCTCAGGAAATCATGCTTAAACTGACACGAATTATCAGTATTGACAATGTGAAAAATAATGAAGTTATTGCTGTAGCGAACAGAAAAGAATTTGAAAATTTTCTGGAGTTCAATATTCCATATACAATATTGCCATCTCCGTTTGAGATGCTTCCGCACGAAGCACGGGTGATGACTGAAGACATGACCAATAAATCGACCTATGCCTGGGATGCCTATCCGACATATCAGGCATACCTTGACATGATGGCACAGTTTGCCATTGATTATCCCGCACTTTGCCGGATTGACACAATCGGCTATTCGGTACAGGGAAGATTGTTGCTTTCTGCCGTCATTTCCGACAATGTGCATACAGACGAAGATGAACCCGAATTTTTCTACAGTTCAACAATGCATGGGGATGAAACAGTTGGGTATATACTGATGCTCAGGCTGATCGATTACCTGCTTTCAAATTATGGAACAAATCCCGAAGTGACAAATATTGTCAATAGTATTGAGATTTACATTAATCCCAATGCAAATCCCGACGGAACATATTACGGAGGGAACAGCACTGTTACTGCAGCCAGAAGAAACAATTACAACAACTATGATCTGAACAGAAACTTTCCGGATCCTACGGGGGATCAGAATCCAGGAGGAACGCGTCAGATTGAAACACAATATTTCATGGACTATGCACTGGAGCGTGACTTTGTCATGTCGGCCAATTTTCATGGCGGAGCTGAACTTTCCAATTATCCCTGGGATTACACAACCACAAATCATCCGGACAAACAATGGTGGATTATGATATCAACGGAATATGCAGCATCGGCACAAAACAACAGCCCCTCGGGCTATTTCGATGATTACTATTCTGGGTTTGACAGCCCCGGAGTAACTGAAGGCGCCAGCTGGTATATTGTATACGGAAGCCGGCAGGATTATGCGTTGCATTATGCATACGACCGTGAAATTACAATAGAGGTTTCAGCAACAAAAAATCCGGCAGCATCTAATTTACCAAATTACTGGAACTATAATTACCAGGCGCTAATACTATGTATGAAACAGGTGCTCTACGGATTCAGGGGGATTGTGACTGATGCCTGCACCAATGATCCGGTTAAGGCAAAAATTGAACTTATCGGGCATGATGCCATGAACTCGCATGTGTTTTCTTCGTTACCGGCTGGAAATTATCACCGGCCTGTCAAAGCTGGAACATATACAATCAGGGCATCTGCTCCGGGATATATTGACCAGCAATACACCAATGTAAGTGTCACTGAATACAATACTGTGATCCGTAATTTTCAGATGGTGGCTGAACCACCCGTTGTGCAATTTACTGCAAACACACTGTATTCCTGTGCAGGAACCATTGAATTTGTGAATAACAGCACTGCACCGCAAGATGTGGTGTATACCTGGCATTTCGGCGATGGAACAACTTCGAACGATGTCAATCCGGTGCATACCTACTCCTCAGGCGGAATTTATACAGTCAAACTGTATGCGAATACATGCGCTGGAACTGATTCACTGATCCGAAATGATTATATTGAAATTGCACTGAATGTGCCGCCTATTGCAGATTTTGTTTCAGGAAACCTGACACCCAATTTAAATGCCACTGTTGCTTTTACCGATCTATCGGAGTGTATTCCCACCGGATGGTTGTGGAATTTCAGCCCCTCCGGAGCTGTGATATATCTGAACGGCACAGACAGTACGTCGCAAAATCCGATGGTGTCATTTTCGCAAACAGGCCTTTATACTGTTTCTCTCACGGCTTCAAACGGAAACGGGAACCACATTGTGACAAAAACCAATTACATTAATGTGACAAATTTCACATATTGCACACTGACTGCCACAAACCTGTCAGATGAATGGATATCGGACATTTCATTTGCGGGAATACAGAACAGCAGCGTCTCAACGGGTTATTCTGATTTCAGGCACATTGCCGGGAATGTGAATCCTGACAGTGCATACGCGTTTTCAGGGACAATTTCCATGACCGGTTCGGGATGGAGTGAATATGTTAGTGTGTGGATTGACTGGGACCAGGATGGAACATTTGGCATAAATGAGCGTTACCAGATTGGAAGCTGCAGTTCCAACGGATGTATGGTGTCTAATACGATTACTGTTCCTTCAGGTGCTTTACCCGGAACAACAGTCATGAGAGTTGCTCTGCTTTATAATTCCTTCAGAACAGATCCGTGCGATTCCTACACATACGGTGAAGTTGAGGATTATTCAGTAAATGTGTTGCCGGTGATCACCTGTGCTGACTTTGAAGAAACCACCAATGCGACTGTCTGCAACGGAGATTCAGTTGTGTGGAGAGGCACCGGTTACAGCATTTCCGGAACGTATTACGACAGTCTGCTCACAACAAACCCTGCTGGGTGCGACAGTGTGTATGTTCTGAATCTCACTGTAAATCCAGCTTATCATTACTATGAGGAAGTGATTGTACTTGATGCAGATCTTCCATACATATGGTATGGAGATTCGTATTTTGCACCTGGGACATATTTTAAGAATTATCAGAGTATGAACGGATGTGATAGTATTTATGAAATGAATTTAATTGTGATGAACCTTCCTGTGTTAAAAACTCTAAATCTCACTGTTTTACTTGAAGGCTTATGTTCCGAAACTGTTCCTGGAATGATGAACCAGGCCATGAACGGAACCTTCCCACAATTTTCCGGGGGCTTTGCGGATGTTATTACAATTGAATTGTATAATGCTACTGATGTATCACAAAGGGTGTATCTGAATGAAAATGTCATGCTAGATACAAATGGAAATGCGATAATTGAAGATATTAATTCCGGATTGCTTGGATCATACTATGTAGTTGTAAAGCACAGGAACAGTATCGAAACCTGGAGTGCGTTACCGTTATCATTTGCAGGCACAGGGCCTTTCTACTACAACCTTACAAATACAGCCAGTGCAGCATTCGGAAATAATTTAAAGCCTGTTGCAGGAGGATTGTATGCTATCTACGGAGGTGATGCCAGTCAGGATGGCATTGTGGATGGTTCTGACATGTCACTGATTGACAACGCTGGTATCAATCTGTTAACGGGATATCTTTTTCAGGATATCAATGGTGACGGGGTCGTGGATGGAAGCGACATGTTAATAATTGATAATAACTCAAGTATATTGATCCAAAAGCAGGTTCCCTAAGATTACACAAGTTTCATTATATTTTCCTTTTTCAAATATCCTTTTCTTAGCGTACAACTCATGTACAAGAAGTTATTGGTCAAAATTTTCTCTACCTTTGCATCAATTATTTCATTAAATTTCAAAAACATGACCTTATTTTCGAGGATTTTAAAAAAACCGAGTTTATTTTTATTCTTCTTCTTTATATTTCTGGAATGCAATGCCCAACAACTTCAGCAACACTGGATACAATCTTTTCAGGGACAGGGAAAGGCTTCAGACCGTATTGCTGCTATTCATACTGATCCATCCGGAAATGTCTATGTGGCGGGACATGCCGGTAATCAACGCGGTGCTCCCGATGCGTTTGCCATGAAACGCAATGCTCAGGGCGACACATTATGGACATACTATTATGACGGTGGCGGAAAAAATAATGACTATGCAACAGCCATTTCTGTTGACAATGCTGGCAATACCTACATCACAGGCCGTTCACAAAATGCATCCTATTTATATGAATGTTTCTCAGCAAAAATTCTACCTTCAGGAACACAGGCCTGGGTCCAGCGCTATTCCCCAGGGAGCAACACACAGAGCTATGGAAATGCCATCACTGTTGACACTGCAGGAAACGTATATGTTGCAGGATATACAGATCCAACGTCAGGAAGTAACGACTGGCTGGTTATCAAGTACAATGCTACCGGCACTCAGGAATGGGTAGATATCCTCAATGGACCCGGAGGCGGTGACGACGAAGCTATGGATGTAGTCATTGCCCCAAACGGCAATCCGACAGTGTGCGGTTATACTTATTCAGTCAATACGTCAGGAGGTGTCAATGCTTTTGTAAAACAATATACACCTGCAAATGGCACAGTGTGGACTGACACCTGGACAAACCCGGCATTTACAGGAACTGATAAAGCTTTTAACCTCGGCTACAGTTCCGGGGGCGATCTGTTCGTCGGCGGTGAAACAAGAAACAGCACAGGTTCCAATCGCGATGCTTTTGCAATGCGCTACGATTCCACCGGAAACCGTCTCTGGGCTACAATTTATGCCGATGCAACAACAACCATGGATGAATACCTCCGAAAAGTGGTCATTGATAATTCAGGCAATCTGTATTTCACAGGAACTGATTATCAAAATGGTTATGTAACTTGTATCAGAAACGACGGGACCATGGGATGGCGCAGAAAATGGAACGGACCTCTCAGCAATGGTTCAGATGTTTTTCATGGCATCACAGTGGATAACGCAGGAGGTGTTTACGTTACAGGACGCGGTGTTTATTCCGGACCCGATTATTACGCAAACGGTGGCTTGCCAAACATGATCATTTCAAAATACAATTCCAACGGAGATTCCCTGTGGACTTATCGTTGCCTTGATTCAACAAACAGTTCAATGGGCTTTACAATCACATACAACGACGGAAAAATATTCGCAGGCGGGTTCACAACTGACACTGCCTACATCAATGAAAATCTGTATACCATCATTCTCGACACATCAGGAAGTGCCATTTCAGAATGGATTTACAATGGTATTGGAGAGTCCAGAACAATGGGGCAGTTTGTTCGTACAGATTCAAGCAACAACGTCTATTGTGCTGCAACCATCGATCGGCTTTACGGAGAGGGAACAGATGTGGTCGTCATTAAATACGATCCTGCTGGGAATCTCCTCTCGGAGAGTTATTACAGCTCACCAGGGTTTCACAATGACACAATCACTGCAATGCAGTTTCATCCTTCTGGGGACCTGGTATTATGTATTGCATCGGATATCAATAAGCTTCAATCCAATTACCGTTTATCACTGCTCCGAATGGACACGAACGGTAATTTTACAGATACCAGCTGGTATTCATTTCCCGGAAATGTTCTGGCAAAATCCATGGATATCAGCCCCAACGGCAGCATTGCCATTGCTGCAAGCCAGAATACCAACACCGGAATGATCTTCTTTTTCGATTCATTGTTCACCCCGGCATGGGCAGCAAAAATTGACTCTGCGGCAAGTGTGACGAGAGCAAATAGTGTGACTTTCTTTGCAAACAATGATATTATTGTAGGAGGCAGAAGTAGTTCAGGTGGTATAACTGGGATAATTCAAAGATTTGATCAGGCTGGGACAAAGCTCTGGACAGCAATTATTGACTCAGTAAACGTTATTGATGAAATCAAGGATGTAACTGTAAATGCTCAGGAAGAAATTGCATACACTGGACTTTCAGGTAATCAGTCAATTTTAGGTAAAATCGACGGCACAAACGGCAGCAGTATCTGGCACAAAGTCTATAATGCACCAACCACAAGCGAATACGGAGTAAAAGTCAGATTTACACCCGCAGGAAATATTGCATTTATTTGCAGGGGATGGACAGGTTATGTTGCACGCTACTACACTGTTCAGTATAGTGGTGCAGGTGTATTTCAGTGGTCAATGGTCTACAGTCAGACGGCCAGCGACCGTGAACCACTGGCAATCCTTGTTGAACCCAGCAACAGGGTTGTTACAGCAGGCTGGGCCATCAACGGATCAACAACAAATTATGATTATGTGCTTGCCGGCTACAGCCTAACCGGAACTGTTGAGTTCATCAATACTTACACGTCTTCAGCATCAACAAGCTGGGATCAACTGCGTGATCTGGCAAGGGATTTCAACGGAGACTTCATCGTCACCGGGCAGCAGGCAAGTGAATTTTTCAACAATTATTTGTTCCGCATGGTGACAATCAAATACGGTGGCACTTGGGTCGGTGAAGCAGACATCAATCCCTCAAAGGAACATAACGCTTTTGTTTATCCAAATCCATCTTCTGATGGTCGGTTTGTGATTGCAGATTCATCTCCAGAACAGATCATCTACGGTAGGGTGTTTGACATGACAGGGCGCTTCGTTGCTACCGTTAACACAGAATCATTCACAATTGATATGAATAACGCAAAACCCGGTATTTATGTATTGGTCATAACCAGAGAAGACCTCACAACTGAAAGAATTATACTTGTTCTCAACTGATAATCTAGATGTTAAAAGAAGACATGAAGAGTTTTGTGATAACTTAAAAAACAGGTTTTCACTTTTTTCAATTCGAAATGCATAAAAAGTCTACAAAGACATATCTATTGTATCAGAAAAGTATCTCTGACAACTGCTGATGCTCCGAAAAATCCCAATCCGCCGTTACTGAAATTTGTATAAACAGTACCGGGAGAAACATCCATCAACCCTCCCCTCCATTCGGTCTCAAGTAGCAATGACCTTCTGAATTTGCGGTGCTCTTCACTAAGTGCGTATTTGGTCTGATACACAACAGCACCCTGGGGAAAATACTGATTTTGCTGCTGAGGAGAAAAAATCTGTCCCTGGTCAAGGACCTTCAGGTCATAGTAATAAATTCTTGCACGACAGCTGTCAGGATCAACACCCGCATATCCTGGAAGAAAATCCCAGTAAATCTGAAACTCCCACATTGCAGGCTCATTAGTGTACATTGCTGAACCGGATTCCTGGAAATAATATCTCGTACTGTCGGAACCTGCCTGTAAAAATAAACCCCGGTTTGATGGCGAAACCTGAATCATCCTGTCTGATGCATCATAGATTTTTTCATTGTAAACTACACTGCATCGGATTTCTTCCCCGATTATTCCCTGAAATGGCTGATCAGAGATGTACAATCCCGGTTGCTGAATTGATTCTGAAAAACTGTAATCTGTATTTCCGACTGAAACGATCACCTGTGCTCCGATCAGTGGAATAAACAATGAATTGGGATCAGAACGCACCAAACTCAGTCTTACAGACTGTTCCTGTAGTTCATTTGTAATGACCGCCTCAACCACAGGAATTTCTTCTTTCACTTCATTGTAGTCCCAATTGAAAAGCTTTTCACATGATGAAAACAGAACTGCCTGAAAGACCAGCAAAAAGACTGTCAGGCACTGAAACATGAAACCAGAAAAAAATGCTTTGTCTTTCATTGTTTTAAAAATGGAAGTTATATTTTAATGTGGGAATGACACCAAGCAGAATGATCTGTGAGGGCTGAAGCTGATTCTCCCCGTAGTAATCTGAAGGCACAACAAACTTGCCGTCATCGTCGATCATTTTATTGAAATGGATAATGGCAGGATTCTTATGATTGGTTAGATTGTACACAGAAAATGTGATGTAATTTTTAAACTTTCTGTGTGGTTTGTTCAGCATGAACTGGGCAGAAACATCCGTCCTGAAATAATCGGGCATTTTTGAATTGTTTTTCTGACTATACACCGGAACTTTGTATCCCATGTAATCATAATACCCTGTGGGAGTTGTAAACGGCATTCCCGAAGCATACACGACACCGAGAGTATACAACCAGCGTTGCCCCGGCTGCCATCTCAGAAACAGGGAAACATCAACCGGACGATCACTGAAAGCAGGATAGGGATTCCCGTTATTCACATCGTCAATAATTTTCACAGCTTTTGTATAAGCATACCCAATCCACCCCTGCAAACGTCCTTTTTCTTTTCGCAACATCACTTCAACACCTCCTGCATATGTTTTTCCGAATCTCAACTCCCTTTCAATCAGCGGATTCAGAAATAAACTCGCCTGATTTTCATAATCAAACTGATGATGCATCATTTTTGCAAAAACTTCAACACTAAGTGTCATCATATACTTTCTTAACAAGTTGTACCAGCCGAGTGCTGCCTGATCTACAGCCTGTGGGAGCACATTGGGAGTACTGGGATACCAAACCTCAATTGGTGTGAACGGACTGACTGAATTGGACAACACCTGATGATACTGATGTGCTCTGAAGTAATTAAACTTGACAGATTGATCCTCAGCAAACAGTTTTGTTATAGTAAATGATGGATCAAGCCGGAGGTATGTATTGTATCTGCCTGAATTCCCTTCAAAAATTGTATCTGCAATCTGATGTTGTCCATCAAAAATGTAATATTCCGCCGGACCATAATTAGCATACGTAGAAAATCTTAATCCATATCGTACAAATAACTTTTCAGAAAGTATTCTCTGTGTGCTGAAATAAAAACTGCTCTCACCGGTTGTCAGGCTTTCAATCTGAGGGATATTAAACGGAGAACTGTTGAGATCTGTAAGTATTACACCCGGATTAAAACCATGGTAACAGGCATGGTACCCAAAATAATGGGTCACCTTGTGAGACCTGAAAAAAGTAAAATCATTTTTCAACCCGGCAGTGGAAATCTGGGAATTCCAGCGCGTTGAACTGTTATATGACTGATACAGATCATACGAATAAATGCTTACATATAGAATTGAGTTTGAAAATAACCTGTCATTCCATATCCTGTTCCATCTGAGTGAAGTCAGAAAATTCCCCCACTGAATTCCCTGCCTGTCATTGCCGTTTTTCAGGATAAATCTGTCAAGCCCGCCGTAAAATGAATAATACAACCTGTTTCTTGAGTTGAGAGAAATATTGTACTTCAGGTGCAGATCAGAAAAGCTGAACTTATCAACATTTTTCATGAGAACATTGGCAAGGGCTTCAATATGAGAAGACCTGGCAGAAACGTAAAATGAACTTCTCTTTTTGAATAATGGGCCTTCAAATGATAATCTTGAAGTGAGCAGACCCCATTCTCCGGCCATTCCAAAGTTGTTTCTGTTGCCTTCTTTCGTTCTCAGTTCAAGAACTGAAGACAACTTTCCTCCCACCCATGCAGGAAAATCACTTTTGTGAAGCCTGATCTCGGTCAGGGTTTCAGGATTGATGCCCGAAAAAAAACCAAACAGATGCGAAGGATTGTAAAGCGGGGCATCGTCAAGCAGGATCAGATTCTGGTCCCTTTCACCACCACGAACATAATAATAATTGGAACCATCAACAGTATTTTTAATTCCGGGCATCAGTTGTAAAGACTTTAATACATCCGGTTCTGAAAAAAACACAGGCATCCGGGCCAGTTTTGAAGGGGAAGGCTCATCAACACCCAGTCTGTTAGCCACTATAAATTTATTACTGTCTTCACGATCAACAATTTCTATGGGCTTAAGTGCAATTTCATCAATGTTCATTTTAAATGTATGATTGATGTCCTGTTTAAGATTGACAATGAGTGAATCCTGCTTATATCCAAGAAATGAGCACTTCATGATATAATCGCCTGAAGGTATTGTCAGAGAATAAAATCCATATCCATTTGTTGTTGTGCCATACCTCACATCTGAAGTATAAACTGTTGCCCCAGGGATGGCTTCCTGCGAAGTCTTGTCATATACATAGCCACTAACTGTGAAATAAACTGTTGTTGATTTCTCGGGGAATAATTCCGGTGGCGCAATCTCCTTCAACGGCTTGATCACATACTGATTCTCAACAAATCTGTATGATAACTTCAGAGGTTTGCAGATTTCCTTCAGCGCCTGTTCAGCAGACCTGTTCCTGAAATTCACCGTGACCTTTGCATCAACAGGGATCTGGCTGACACTGTATGAAACAGGAACACCAGACTGCCTGGAAATCTCTTTTAACACATCCTGCAGGGGGGCATCTTTCACATTCAGAGTCACCTTATTGCCCTCCGGTTGAGCAATGATCATATTTGCAAACAGAAAGGCTGCAATGAAAGTAAAACAGATCCTCATAAACTGAAAATTAGGTGCAAATATACGCTGAGATTTCATGTTTCGCAAAAAACTTCTGCCAGTCAATTCATAAATTCTTCTTAAAAAAGCATGATAACTACAATCATCCATCAATATTCAACAATTTCGCAGACACATCTGAATCCCAACCAGTCGCGCGGGCCAAAATACTCAACACGCTTTGTATAATCAGCAGTGGTGTCCTGATCACGCCATGAAATTCCGACAGCCAGTTTTTCGATGCTTGTCATTTCTGCAATATTCCCCGGAACGTAATAAAATTCAGACTTACGCTTCTGCGGAACTGCAGGCATTGTACATGCAATATTGTGCGGAAAGACCGCTTTGTTTAATATGATATTCTGAGAAAACTTTTTCATGGCCTCATCCCACTCTTCCGGAGTAGGCAATCTGTATCTGATCTTTGTATAATATTTTGCCCGTTGCTTTTCATCCTTTGACTCCACAGCCCAGCGGAAAAGCACAATTCTTGTCCTCCATTCTGTATACTGAAGTGCCTGTGAGTAACTGATACAAATGACAGGATTCTGATTGAAGGTTGGATTTTGCATATATTCCTCAAGGTTTTGTGCCCATGCAAGCGTTTGATCGAGCCTGATTCTTGCCCTGCCAAGCATTTCCCTGTCATTTCCCGAATTTCGCATGAATTTTTTGAATGCTTCATAATTCACCCCCCACAAGGGCAAACGATCCATCGAATCCCTCACTTCCTTGGAGTATGTAATACTCAGAAAACTGACATATTCCCTGTAATCTATATTTGAAACAGGATTCACATCAATATACACGGAATCATTCAATACGACTGTGCCGGGAGGTGCAGTTTTCGGCTTGAGTGCAGGGACTACCTTTTCCTTTTTCGGAGCCTTTTTCTTTTGAATGGTTGACACGTCCTGTTCAGGCTTCGGGGTTTTTACCCTGACTTTTTTTGGCTTTTTTCCTTCAATTTCTTCCTGTGCCTTCAACTGATATGCCGGAAAACAAAGAATGAAAACTAAAAAAAATTGAAAACACAACTTCATGAAATAACCCAAGTCAAAAATTATAATTTTTTATATCGAAAAAAATCCTCATTTGTTACAAAGATGTGTGTAATTTATAAAACTTCCGTAATTTTACACATTGGAATAATCTTTGATAAAAAACAAATAAAATACAATTATGAAATTGAAACACCTCGTTTTTTTTGCATTTGCAAGTCTGATTTTATTTTCGTGTGACACATTATTTCAGGATGAAACACCTACCAAAACAAAAATGGAAGCTGTGTGGGAAGTGACATCTGTGCTGAATTCCAACAACCAGGAAATTGTTAATCAGTTGAAATTCCCAATACTCGCTTTTCACCTGAGCAGTGACAACACTGTTATATCTACAGCCGGACCATTGATAATGTTTATCGTTTACGGTGACAATAATTATGCACAGATATCATCACAGATTGATCAGGTTTTTAACTATGTATCACTGAATTTTAACGGTGGCGAGTTTTTTATTGGCGGGGGCACACAGAGCCGGTTCACACTTGAAATGAAAATCGAAGGCGTGGGTGGTGTCAGTGCATTGACATCATTGCTTGAACTTATCGGAATTAATCCTTCTTTTCGGTTTCCGGTAATTTACCATAAGTTTATGGACGTCAAAGTCAGCTTTTATGAAAAAGACGAAACCATGATGTGGGAATTTGATTCCATGACAACAGCTGTTTATAACACCAAAGACAATTACGGAAACTACATTCTCTGGCAGGGCTGGCCGGTCGACAATTTCCAGAAATGCAAAATCACACTCAAAAAACGTTCAAAAGAGCTTCGTGACCTGGTCCAGGAAGCATCATAATTTTGAAAATATTAATTTTAAAAGCCTCTTTTCAGAGGCTTTTTTACTTTAACAATGAATCATCAAACAGCTTTTCTTTCAACATGTCTTTTCCCTCCCATCCCATGGATGGCAGCATTGGTTCAATATGAGCAGTGTTACATTGAAATACACGAAACATATCCCAAACAGACGTTCCGGAACAGATATTCAATTCTTTCAGCCAACGGGAAGCTTGATCTGATTGTGCCGGTTTCCAAACCCGGCGGCAATCATACGTCCATTTCTGAAGTTCTGGTTTCTTGCCATGAAGATATTTCAGGACAACATCTCACCGCTCTTGAAAGTGCATACAGCTCAGCCCCTTTTTTCGAATTTTTCTTTGATGAACTTGTTGAGTTTTACTCTAAGAAGTATCATACGCTGTTGGAAATGAACCACGCATCTGTACTGTGTGTGTCAGGGATCCTCAGAAAAGAATTTTCGTTCAGACTGACTGAAACCTATGAACATCATGACAAACTGAATCCAGAAATTGCAGATTTCAGGCAAAAGATCTCTCCCAAAAATCATTTGTTCCATTCATTTCATACTCCTGAATATTACCAGGTTTTCCTTCAGAAATTTCCCTTCACTGATAACCTTTCAATTCTCGACCTTATTTTCAATCTCGGAACTGAAACATTATTATATTTGCAGAAATACCCCATTTCAGAATTTTATGAAAAAACATAACTGCTGAATTATGGAAGGAATTTGTGTCATTCCTGCAATACCAATGAGAAAAGAACCTTCTCACAGAAGTGAACTTGTCAGTCAGCTTCTGTTCGGGGATATGTATTCTATTGCTGAACAAACCAGCAACTGGCTGAAGATCAGATCTGCTGATGACCGGTATGAAGGATGGATTGACATGATACAGCATTTTACACCCGGAACATCCGAACTTGAACGACTCAAAAAAGTAGAGCACTACTTTACAGCTGACCTGACAAATATAATGATCAACATGAATGATGGCACTGAGTTTTTGCTTTCAGCAGGAAGCAGAATTTACGGAAAACATGAATTTTCAATAGGCGATATAAAGTTTAAATATACCGGACACACTTTTCAGCCTGAGTTTTCAGATGTCAGAAAATCCATTTTACAGACTGCGCGAAAATTTCTTCATGTACCTTATATCTGGGGAGGAAAGACAACGATGGGTTTGGACTGTAGCGGTTTTACCCAGATCATATACCGGGTGCACAATATTAATCTTGAAAGGGATGCAGGTCAGCAATGCTCAGACAAACCGAATCTTTCTCTCCGTGAATCAAAACCCGGCGATCTGGCCTTTTTTGGCGATAATGAGAAAATTACACATGTAGGCATTATTTCAGAAGCAGGAAAGATTATCCATTGCAGTGGAAAAGTCAGAATTGACAATCTTGACGAAACAGGAATTTTTCAAACAGACTCAGGTCGATATACACATTATTTGAAGTATGTTAGAAGTGCGTTGGAATAAAAAACAGGTAATAGTCAACTTTGCACCTTTGCATCCTTGCAAGCAATTCAAAATAATAAAACATCCCTTTAAATATTTTCCCATTTTATTCTCAGGGTCATAATTATCCGTTTATAAACGATTATTTACGTTTATTGCCGAAAGTAAATGGTTAAAGTCCGTTTGGAGTTTGTAGCAAGGCGTAAATTTGCCAACTGAACCAGTAACCGTTTTGGTTTCGGTTCAGAACAGTCATATTTTTCAAAACCAATTCAAATAAATTCTCTAATTTTGAAACCATAAAACATAGTACAATGAGTAACGACAAAACAAACAAAACCAGTGTGAATGACGAAAAACTGAAGGCATTGCAATTCACACTTGACAAACTTGAAAAAACATACGGAAAAGGCACTGTCATGAGGCTGGGAGATAATCCTGTTGAGCGCCCCGAAGTGATCCCCTCAGGATCCATATCGCTTGACATAGCCCTTGGTGTTGGAGGATTACCACGTGGAAGGATCATTGAAATCTTCGGACCTGAATCAAGCGGTAAAACCACACTGGCTCTGCACGCCATTGCTGAAGCTCAGAAGCTTGGCGGACTGGCTGCATTTATTGATGCTGAACATGCCTTTGATCAGTTTTATGCCAAAAACCTGGGTGTCGATGTTGAAAACCTGCTCGTTTCACAACCTGACAATGGCGAACAGGCACTTGAAATCACAGAAAATCTCATCCGCTCCGGTGCAATTGACATCATTGTGATTGACTCAGTGGCAGCCCTTACACCAAAAAGCGAAATTGAAGGCGACATGGGTGATTCAAAAATGGGATTACATGCACGTCTTATGTCACAAGCTTTAAGGAAACTCACTGCCACAATAAGTAAAACAAAATCTGCCTGCATTTTTATCAACCAGCTGAGAGAGAAAATCGGCATCATGTTTGGCAACCCCGAAACAACAACCGGTGGGAATGCATTGAAGTTTTATGCATCCATCAGAATAGACATCAGAAGGATGACTCAGATCAAGGAAGGTGAAAACGTTCTCGGCAACAGAACAAAGATTAAGGTTGTTAAAAACAAGGTCGCTCCTCCCTTCAAAACTGCTGAAGTTGACATCATCTATGGAGAAGGGTTTTCCCGCATCGGAGAAATCATCGATCTTGGCGTTGATCTGAACATCATCAAAAAGAGTGGTTCTTGGTTCAGCTATGGTGAAACCAAACTTGGACAGGGACGTGATGCAGTTAAAACCTTAATTCAGGATAATCCTGAGCTTCAGGATGAACTGGAAAAGACCATCAGAGAGAAACTTACTTTGAAATAATTTATTACAGATGAAAAAACTGCTTCTACTTATCCCAATTTTCATATTGACTATTGCTTTTTTGCCTTCCTGCAAACAGGAAGGCAAAAAAACAGAAAAAACGCAGGAAGAAAATACAGACCCAAGATTAACTGATCTGAACTCTCAGATCGAAAAATCCACTGATGATCATAAACTCCTGCATCAGCGATCACTACTTTACCTGGAACTGAAAATGCCCTATGAAGCACTTTCTGATATCAATAAAGCACTTCAGCTGGATCCGCAGAACACCCTTTACACAATTACACTTGCTGACATTTACTTTTCAATGGGGCATTTTGAAAACTGCCGCAAAGCGCTGATCACAGCCCAGGACAATGACCCCAAAAACACTGAACCCATTTTAAAACTTGCAGAGCTGGATCTGATCCTGAAAGATTATGAAAAAATGAATTTATACCTCAATAAAGCACTGGAAATTGACAAAACCAACGCCCAGGTCTTTTTCATGAGAGGTGTTGCTCTGAAAGAACAGGGCGATTCAACAGAAGCTCTGAGACAGTTTCATCTGGCAACAACCTATAATCCTGAATACTACAATGCTTTTGTCGAAGCAGGTATTCTCGCCTCTGAACTTAAAAGACCAATTGCCGAAGAATATCTTAATACAGCCCTTAACCTTAAACCCGCAAGTGTTGAAGCCCGATATGCAAAAGCAATGTATTTTCAGAACAGGGGAATGCTCAATGAAGCTCTGCAGGAATATTACAATATCCTGGCATTAGACAAAAATAATGCAAATGCACATTTTAATCTCGGATACATCCACTTGGTTGACCTTAAGTTATATAACCAGGCAATAATTCATTTCACTGATGCAATCAAAGCAGATCCGGGGTATGCTGAAGCATACTATAACCGGGGATATTGTTATGAACTGCTCGGAAATGTTGAAGCAGCCAAACGTGACTACCAGGAAGCCCTTGCCATTAGGACAAATTATCAAAAAGCAATTGATGGCTTAAACAGAATTCAGTAAATTAATGTTATTTACCTCTATAAAATCTACACCTTATGAAAAGAAATAATCTGATATTCTTTATTTTTGTGATCTTTATTACATATTCATGCAGGGAAACAAAAAAAACAGACGAACCGGCAGTGATCACGCAACACGTTCCAGAAATTCAAAACGGATTAATGACCCCTGAAGCGCTTTGGTACTTTGGACGTATCGGAGAGTACTGCATCTCACCTGATGAAAAGAAAGTCGCATTGACTGTGACATTTTATGACATAAACCAAAATAAAGGGAACAGGGAGATTTTCATCATTGACCTTGAAACTTCTGAAAAAACACAGCTGACATCAACAACTTCCGGCGAGTTCAATATTGAATGGAAACCAGACAGTGAAACGATAGGATATCTTTATCCTGATGAAAATGGAGTACCCCAGTTGTTTGAAGTTAAAACAGATGCCTGCTGCAGAACACCACGGCAAATTTCCTTTATTGAAGGCGGAATTGGTGGATTCAGCTATTCTCCCGATATGAAAAACATTCTTTATCTCAGTGATGTTCCCAAAACCCCTGCAACAACCGAACTTCATCCTGATATGCCTCAGGCAAATGTCAGAATAATTGATGAACTGATGTACAGACACTGGGATCATTGGGTTCAAAGCTATACACATATTTATGTTGCAACCTACAGTGACAAAATCGCTGAAGGAACAGACATCATGAAAGATGAACCCTGGGAGTCACCTGTGCGCCCCTTCGGTGGGATGGAACAGATTACATGGAGTCCCGATGGGAAATCAATCGTTTATACATGTCGGAAACTGATTGGTGTTCAATACAGTAAATCCACAAATACAGATCTGTATCAGTACGATATTGAAACCGGACAAACCACAAACCTGACTGAAGGGTTGTTGGGATATGATATGAACCCTATCTTTTCTCAGGACGGTTCAAAACTCGCATGGGAAAGTATGGAACGTGATGTGTATGAGGCTGACAAACACAGATTATTTGTTCTCGACCTCAAAACCGGTGAGAAATCCTATCTGACGAACAATTTTGATGCGAACGTCTATAATATGACATGGAGCAAAGATTCCAAAACAATATATTTTACAACAGACTGGTTCGGATCTAAGGAGATTTTCTCAATTTCCACTGAAGGTGGCGAACCTGTCAGAATTACAGAAGGAGTTCATGATTATGTAAGTATTGCTGTTGCAGGGAACAGCCTGGTCGCAATGAAACAAAGTATGTCAAAACCTGCTGAATTGTACAAAGTTGATACAGGTTCAGGAAAAGACGAAGAAATTTCATTCATAAACGAAGAGTTACTGTCAAAACTTCGGATGGGAAATGTGGAAAAACGAATGATCAAAACTACTGACGGGAAAGATATGCTCACCTGGATCATTTATCCACCTGATTTTGATCCTGCAAAAAAATATCCCACATTATTATACTGCCAGGGTGGCCCCCAGGGCATGGTGAGTCAGTTCTGGTCTTACCGCTGGAATTTTCAGATCATGGCAGCACACGGATACATCATTGTTGCACCCAACAGAAGAGGGCTCACCGGCTTCGGAATGGAGTGGCTTGAGCAAATAAGCGGCGACTACGGTGGGCAAAATATTAAGGATTATCTGAGTGCAATTGATGAAATGGCAAAAGAACCATTTGTTGATGAAACCAGACTTGGTGCAGTCGGAGCCAGCTACGGCGGCTATTCGGTCTTCCATCTTGCAGGTATGCACAATAAACGTTTTAAAGCATTTATCGCACATTCAGGAATATTCAACTTTGATGCCCAGTATCTGGAAACAGAAGAATTGTGGTTCCCCGACTGGGACTACGGCGGAGCATACTGGGAAACTGAAAAACCGAATGTAATAAGATCATATTCAGCTTCTCCACACCTGATGGTTCAGAACTGGGACACACCAATACTGATTATTCATGGTGAGAGAGATTATAGAATTTCTTATACACAAAGTATGCAGGCATTTAATGCAGCCCAAATATTAGGAGTGCCATCAAAACTTATTCTCTTTCCTGATGAAAATCACTGGATATTAAAACCTCAGAATGCCGTTGTCTGGCAACGTGAATTTTTCTCATGGCTTGATACATATTTGAAAACGGAATAACGTTCAATTCCTGAGATCATTTATTCCATAACATGCGATTTCAGTTCCTCAATTTCCTGATATTTTTCTTTATCATTGAGTTTTTTATATGAATAGGACAAGTTGTTCAAAACTCTGATAATGATATCTGGATTGCTGCAGGGTGAAAAATATTCCGGTTTTTCTTCAACTTTGAGCTGCTGAAGAAAGTTAGACAACTGAACTTTTGTAAATAAGTTTCCATTTGAAAAAGCATTGATGTAAAAAAGTGGTTCCCCTGTAGGAATAAATGGTAAACTATCTTCATCACCTTCATTCACAACAACACATACAAAATGTTCGGGAACGTTCGCACCATATACGGGCAAGCCAAGATTTTGTGCAATGATCATATATACACTGGCCATTAGTATCGGGTTTCCTGTTTTTTTTTCCAATACCTGATTGATGTATGAATTGGAAGGATGATGAAAGTCTGTTCTGTTTGCACTAAAACCGTGAACATCATAAAAAACATGATTAAAAACTTTGATCTTCTCAAGTAAAGTGAGTCGGCTGTTCATCTCAATCCATATATCATGCTGAATTTCTGCAATATACTGTTTTACAGTGATCAATTCCAAATCCGGATAATGATATCTTGCTATGAGATATAGCCCGTGCATCAGATTTTTTGCACCCATTTTTTTCCACACAACAAGCTCATCTTTAACATATCCCATATTGATCTGACCTATCACCCTTTTTAAACGTCTCTGAACTAGATCACGAAATGAATTCTCAAGTGTTTCCCTTAACAATGGTAAAATATCAATTCCATGTTCAAGAATGCGTTCTTCAATGATCGAATACATCTCATCATCCGGCTCATCAATCAGACGAACTAAAGCCTGCAATTCATTCATTTTTTTATGTTCCACTTCTCTAACATGTTAAATTGTGTAAGATTTCCTCAATGAGATGTTTCATCTTTACCTTATAATCTTTAGCAAACTGACCTGAAGCTCTGTTTGCAATAATTAAACAGACTGTAAGCATTTCATGTTCCATCAAACGACCCAGTCCGTATAATGCAGATGTCTCCATTTCAAAATTTGCAATATGCATAGAATTATATCTGAACTGTACAATTTTTTCCTGTAGTTCGGGAAATGCAGGATGCAAAAACAGATCTCTGAATTGAGGGCCATAAAACCCTGGTGAAGTAATGGTAATGCCCTGAATATAGCTTCTTCCAACTTTCTGTAGTAGTTTTTCTGATCCATAGACAGAATAAGGACGACTCAGTATTTCTGGCCATTTTGTGAATTTTGTAAATTCAAGTGCAAGTGGACTATTTATCAGTTCATCTCCTTTTTTGTAAAAGTTAAGAACGCTGTCAATACCAATGGCAGCAACAGAAGCCACAGCAGATTCAACAGGTATTTCCCTCTGTAATGCCCCTGAAGTTCCAATGCGAACTATGTTCAGCTTCCTAGGATGCTCTAGAAGCTTCTTTGTCAGGATGTCCCACGTAGCAAGCACATGTATTTCATTTAAACAAATGTCAATATTGTCAGGCCCCATGCCTGTAGACATGACTGTGACTCGTTTTCCTCCATACCAACCTGTATGTGTAACAATTTCTCTGTTCTGTACCTGTATATCAGTTTTTTCAAACATCGCTGAAATCATCGAAACCCGCCCCGGATCACCGACAACGATTATATTGTTGGCAAGTTGATCGGCATGAAGTTTAAGATGATATACACTTTGATCAGGGTTTAATACCAGTTCTGAATCTTTGAAATCTTTCATATGTTTATTTTTTTCTTTCTACAAATTTACGAAATTTAATGTAAGTAAATTTTTCTCAGTTAATGACTCTCCCAATAAGATAAATGAAGAATACTTGCATATTTTTTGTCACATTTCATGTTCATTTTGCCATTATTTTTTTCAAAATTTCATAATCCTTTTCTAAAATAAGTAATTTCATTGTATTTGATTATCAGGAGGTTTCATTCACAAAGATTTGTTTTTCAAGATATTTTGTATCTTTACCAAAAATTTCAAACATGAAAAACATATTTTTTATTACAATTGTATTCTTACTGTTCAATCAACTCTTTGCGTTAAATCCTGTTAGGGAGTATGCTTACAAACCTTCTGATTTTGGACTGAGTTATGAAGAAGTCACAATTCAGACTGAAGATAACCTGAATCTGAAGGGATGGCTTTTTACTCCCAAATCGACTTCCTACAGAATGGTAATCATTAGTCATGACGGGGAAGGAAACATGTCAAAAATGATTGAAATAGCATCTCAGTTCACAAGCATCGGATTCAACGTTCTAACATACGACTACAGAGGATATGGTGAAAGTGATGATTTTGATATCAACAGCAATTTTTATATTTACGCTCAGTTTGAAAAAGATCTGAATGCTGCAATAGATTATGTCAGAAGATATCACTCCAAAAACAGGAATATCAACCTTTACGGAACCGGCATCGGAGCATCAATGTCACTGAGTATAGGAGCTATCCGCTGCGATCATATCAGTAAAATCATAGCTGATTCACCATATCTGACATTAGAAGATGTGAAATCAACTATTAAAGCCCAATACGGCACAGACGTTATGCTACCTCTGGGATATGACAAATTATTACTGGAACCAAAGTTTGCACTTTCTGCAAAAGGTGCAAGCCTCAATGGCATCCTTCTGATTGCCGGGGACAAGGATCCTGTATATACTGTAAAAGTTGCAAGAGAAATTGCCAAAATCAGGAGTAAAATCACATCTTTAATTGTTGTAAAAGGGGCAACAATTGAAACAACTTTTTCGACTGACAAAAATGAATATTTTAAACAAATTAAGAATTTTTTATAAATATCCGGAATCCCTTTGAAAAACCAGAGAGTTCAGTTTTTAATAGTCTTTTGTCTTTACTCTTCAGTTTTGATTTCACAAAATCAGGATTCCATAATTCATGCACCATGTTATAAAAAACAGGTTGTCACCCTTGGAGCAACAGGCGCTGTCTATTCCGGAGGAATGTTCCTTTTACATCAACTTTGGTATAAAGACTATCCGCGTTCATCATTTCACTTTTTCAATGACAACAGAGAATGGCTTCAAATGGATAAAGCCGGACATGTATATTCAGCTTATCACCTTTCAGAACTTGCATACAGAGCTGCACGATATTCATGTCTTCCTGAAAAACAATCCACATGGGGCAGCACAGGTTTTGCAATGCTCTTTCTTACAACTGTTGAAATTTTTGACGGGTTTTCAACCGAATGGGGCGCATCAACAGGTGATATCATAGCAAATACTACAGGAACAGCCCTGTTTGCAGGACAGCAACTTCTTTGGAAAGAACAGAAATTTAGATTGAAATTTTCCTACTATCCAGGAAAATACGCAAAATACAGGCCCAATGTACTTGGGAACTCTCCAATTACAAGAATACTCAAAGATTACAACGCACAAACCTACTGGTTGTCATTCAGTCCAGGAACATTCTTCAAAAAAGGAACAATGACATGGCCTGACTGGTTATGTTTATCATTGGGGTACAGCGGTGACGGAATGCTGGGTGGACATGAAAACCCAACTGAAATCAATGGTCAAGTATTACCAGAATTTAACAGGCAACGCCAGTTCTATTTTTCTCTTGATCTGAATTTATCAGAAATCCAGACACAGTCAAAAGTTATGAAAACACTTTTTTCTGCATTTAACACAATCAAAATTCCATTTCCTGCAGTCTCATTTCAAACAAACGATCAGTTCAATTTTCACTTGATCCATTTCTGAGAAAATATTTCTTTTTTTACTTTTTTTTAGCATTCATTAAAATATTATTCATAAAAAAAGGAGCGATCTGCTCCTTTCAAAATTCACTTATGAATTTCTATTTCATAATTTTCAAATGCTTTGCATAAATGAAAATAAACAATATGCTCACCAAAAGATAGACGAGGGCCCCAAAAGTAAACGCTGATGTAAGACCGAGAACCTGAAATATCAGCATCAACCCGTTGGGAATTATGTATAATATAAAGCCTGCCTTTTTCAGACTAAACATCATGATTGCACCCAATAATGACATCCCCCACAAAATCAGCATTATTACAAATACAATAACAATATAAGACCCTGATAATGCTCCCAACCCTTGTACGGCATCATCAATCAGATTGACAATTGTACCTGAGGCCAGAATGCCCACCAAAGATAAGATTGACATTAAACCACTCCAGATACAGGTTAATACCAGAAACGTGGTTAAAATTGAAGGTCTTTCC
This sequence comes from uncultured Bacteroidales bacterium, assembly GCA_964388575.1. GTDB lineage: Bacteria > Bacteroidota > Bacteroidia > Bacteroidales > DTU049 > CAYMAZ01. The sequence continues at coordinate 61,891 of CAYMAZ010000002.1, forward strand.
TGTTTAACAGGCTGAATCGTGTTCATTTCTTCCATACTTATGAATTTTAAGGATTAATAATTGGCAAAAATAAAACAGAAATCTTGCGGAAACAAATTTTTATTATTAAATGTTATGAACTGTAATAATTTTGCAACAATTTCGAAATAAGAGAAGATCAAATACAGTGTGTCTGTCACCAACTAAAGATAGTCCTTCAAAGTCTGACTTTGAAAGTATTCTTTAATTTCAGAAGTGACCTTTTGCATAACATTATTCAAAATACACTTTGAAAAAGGGCAAATGTGCTTATCGCTGGGACACTCGCTAATCGTAATTTTTCCCTCAATGGCTTCGTACACTTCCAGAAGTGTGATTTGTTCAGGCTTACGCGCCAGGACAAAACCACCTGAAGGACCACGTAAGGATTTAACCAATCCTAGTTTGGCAAGTGTAAGCATTACTTTAGCAAGGTGATTTCTGCTTGAATCAGTCATTTCGGCAATCTGACTGGCATTAATTATCTTCTCACTCCTGGCAATGATCACCATTGCATGTATACCCAAGGATGCTGCTTCAGATAATTGTACAATATTTGACATATAAATAATTTAACTATTCAACGCAAAAATACCTAAATTTTCATTTGTATAATAAGATTCTAAAAAGTTTTGTCAGGTACTGATCGAATTCTGTTGAGTCAGCAAAAAAGAAAATTCAAATAAATCAGATTTTGTCAGGAACAACCATACAAAAAGTGTCTATCTCCAGACAGGTTGCTGTGTTCTTTTATTTTTTATGATAAAATTTCTGTTCACAGGGAGTGTATTCCTTTTCAGTTTTTTCTGATAATTACTTCGGTAACCGTATTGTGTTGTTCTTTTTTTAACCATCTTCTTATAATATCTGTATTGAGATGGTCCGCAGGAAGCGAACATGCCGGATACAAGTAAAAGACTGAATACCCAGATTGCGAATCTGTTGGTGAGTTTTTTCTGCATCATGGTTTTTCTTGTTGCAAAATCTGCGTAAAAGTACAATTTTTTTTGAAATACAACGAAAAAATCTAAATTTTAAATAAAAATTAAAAAAAGAACCTTTCTTTCTCTTCATTCAGAATAAAAAACAAGACATTTAAATATTAAAGCTTAAGAACCGGTCAATGGTTAGCCATACAGTTCTGATTAATTTCCGAAGTCATCGTAGGCAATGTTCTCTCTGGGAACACCAAGATTATCAAGCATATTTGTGCAGGCATCCAGCATGAGACCGGGGCCACAAATATAATACTCAATCTCCTCAGGTTCAGGATGATTTTTCAGATAGTTATCATAAATGACCTGATGAATGAATCCAATGTAACCATCCCAGTTGTCTTCAGGTTTTGGTTCAGAAAGCCCGATATGAAACTGAAAATTATCAAATTCCTTTTCAATTTGTCTGAAATCTTCTTCGTAGAACAATTCTCTTTTGGATCGTCCTCCGTACCAGAAAGTAGCTTTCCGTGATGTTTTTCTCGTGTGAAAAAGATCAAAAATATGGGATCGCATTGGAGCCATTCCTGCACCACCACCGATAAACATCATCTCTTTGTCTGTTGGTTTAATAAAGAACTCTCCGTATGGACCTGATATAGTCACTTTATCGCCCGGTTTTTTTGAAAAGATGTATGAAGAACAAATTCCTGGATTCACTTTCATAAATACATTCTTTGCTCTGTCCCAGGGTGGGGTTGCTATTCTCACGTTCAGCATAATAATATTGCCTTCAGCAGGATGACTGGCCATAGAATATGCCCTGAAGATGGGTTCAGTGTTCTTCATTTTCAAATCCCACATATTATAAATATCCCACTCACCACGAAACTCCTCTTCAACATGCATATCTTTGAAATTTACTTCACAAGGCGGAACATCAATCTGGATGTACCCTCCTGACTGAAAGTCAAGCCATTCATTGTTTGGCAGTTTGACAACAAATTCTTTAATAAACGTTGCAACATTTCTGTTAGAAATCACTTCGCATTCCCACTTTTTGATATTGAATCTCTCTGCAGGAACCTGAATCTTCATATCATTTCTGACTTTTACCTGACAGCCAAGGCGCCAGTTATTTTGCTGTTCCTTACGTGTAAAATAAATCGTTTCTGTAGGCAGGATGCTCCCCCCACCTTCTATGACTTGAACTTTACACATTGCACAGGTTCCACCACCACCACAAGCTGATGGAAGAAAGATATTCTGAGTTGAAAGAGTACTAAGCAATGTTCCTCCTGGTGCAACTTCAATTTCCTTCTCTTCGTTTATATTCAGTTTGACATTTCCCTGAGGCATTAGTTTCTTACGGGCATAAAGCAATACTCCCACAAGAATAAGAATTACCAGTAAAAACGCAGCAATACTGGCAATTACGACAGTAAAATCTATGGCTGCAACAACAAACATGCTATTCATTTGTTCAGTATTTTTTTACGTTTGTATTATATTTTAATTCCAAGAAAACTCATAAATGCAATGCCCATAAGTCCTGTAATGATAAAAGTTATTCCAAGACCTCTTAATGGAGCAGGTACAGCCGAGTATTTGATCTTTTCCCTGATGGCAGCAATACTAACAATTGCCAACCACCAGCCAACACCGGACCCCAGTCCGAATGAAAATGCCTCTCCGATATTACTGTATTCCCTTTCCTGCATAAACAATGAACCACCAAGGATAGCACAGTTTACTGCAATAAGTGGAAGAAAAATTCCCAATGCTGAATACAGCGGTGGGCTGAATTTCTCAATAATCATTTCAACAAGCTGCACCATAGAAGCAATGACAGCAATAAACATGATAAATGAAAGAAAGCTCAGATCCAGACCGGCAAACGATTCACCCAGCCAGCTCAGGGCTCCTTTCTTCAGTAGATAATTATCAATCAAATAATTCACTGGAACTGTAATAGACAGCACAAACAATACTGCCAAACCCAGTCCGCTTGAAGTTTTGACTGTCCTAGAAACGGCCAGATACGAACACATGCCTAAAAAATAGGCAAAGATCATATTATCGATAAAGATTGACCTGATGAAAATATTGAAATACTCTGTCATCGCTTTTTAAATTAACTTTTATCAATCAAATCTCTGTTTTTATATCTCTGTACCCAGATAATGACGCCTACGATAATAAGAGCCATCGGGGGTAGAATCATCATCCCATTGTTAAAATAACCTGCGTTGTAAAACGCTTCGGGGATTACCTTGTAGTTCCAGAGAGTACCTGAACCAAGCAGTTCTCTGAAAAATCCAACAATGATCAGAATAATTCCGTAGCCCATTGCATTTCCCATCCCATCAAGAAAAGACTGCCAGGGCTTATTAGCCATTGCAAATGCCTCAAGACGCCCCATGACAATACAGTTTGTTATAATCAGTCCAACAAATACAGACAACTGCTTACTTACATCAAACACAAATGCTTTAAGAAACTGATCCACCAGAATCACGAGCATTGCTATAATTGTCAACTGCACAATGATTCGAATTCGCGGTGGTATTGTTTTTCTCAGTAAAGATGTTACGACATTTGATACTGCAAGTACAAAAACCACAGACAATGCCATGACAACTGAGGGTTTCAGTTTTACAGTCACAGCAAGAGCAGAACATATACCGAGCACCTGAATGGTGATGGGGTTGTCCTTGTTTAGAGGCTGGGTCAACAGCTTAATATTTTTCGGGGAAAACAATGATTCCCTTTTATTCCTCGTTGTTTCCATTATTCTTTATTTTTTCAAAAAAAGGAAGATAATTTTTAAGGTTTGATCTGATCATATCAGATGTTCCGTCACTTGTTATTGTTCCGCCGGAGATGGCATCTACTCCGTGAATTTCAGAAATGGTACTACTGTTTTTCACACCACCCTTCACTACAGCAACTGAAACAAATTCATGATCTGTGTTAAAAATTTGTTTATCATTAAACTGTTCCTGAAATTCAGTTGTTGAAATCTCAGCACCAAGGCCAGGAGTTTCACCTTTGTGACCAAATGTCACACCTGCAACAGTAGAAAAATCATCCTTCAATGCAATAGTCCCCCAGATCGGTCCCCAAAGACCACGACCAAGTAACGGAATGACATAAAGAATATCTTTATCCCTGTTAATTACATATAAAGGCAGCAACCCTTTTCCAGTTTTTTCAATAGACAGAAGTTGTTCTTTAATAATAATGTCAAAAGCTCTGATATCTCCTGAATTAAATTTCCCATCTGAATAAGATGCTACAACATTTCCCTTTTCATCGACAACAATTTCCTCAACGACATACTGATTATAGGATGATGGAACTTCTTCTGTCGGAACTGTAATGTGAGCAGCTCCCAGGATATCTTTCATTTTTTCAACCTCCAGATTTCGCTGCTGAAACGGCTGCAATATTGTTGCTGCAAGTGACAGTAATAATGCAACGATCATAACCATCACAGAGGCGTATATAAATATGTATTTATTGCTGAACATGGTTTTCAGAATTTTATGATGTTATTTGAACATTTGACCTGAGTTTCAAAGCTCGTTTTGTACGAAACTTAATATGAGACTGAATTACATAATGATCTATCAGCGGAGCCATCACATTCATAAATAAAATGGCAAGCATCATCCCTTCAGGATAGGCTGGATTTAGCACTCTGAGTATCACTGCAAAAACTCCGATCAAAAATCCATAGATCAGTTTTCCCCTGGCTGTCTGTGCTGCAGAAACAGGATCAGTGGCCATAAATACAGCACCAAAAGCAAATCCCCCCATAATCAGATGATACCAGGAAGGAAGAAGCATATACTCATTGGCCCCAACAAGATTCAGCATCCAGCCCATAGCCAAACCTCCTACTACAGTTGATGCCATAATACGGAAACTTCCTATTCCTGTGTATATCAGAATAAATGCACCGATCAATATTGCCAAAGCAGAAGTCTCACCAACAGACCCCGGAATGAATCCAAGAAACATATCAATTGCAGAAGGTAAGGTGTCTGAATGACCTGAAGCTGTCAGCGCAAGCGGAGTTGCACCAGAAACAGCATCAGGTTTTGCTGCAATCCAGACATTGTCTCCAGACATATGAGCCGGATAAGCAAAAAACAGAAAAGCACGAGTAAGTAATGCCGGATTCATAATATTCATCCCAGTTCCACCAAAAACTTCCTTTCCAAAAATGACTGCAAAGATTGTTGCAACAGCAACCATCCATAAAGGAATATCGGGAGGCACAACCAGTGGTATCAACAAACCCGAAACCAAGAACCCTTCATTGATCGAATGCCCCCTGATTTGCGCAAATGTAAATTCTACTCCCAGCCCTGCCACATATGATACAATAATAATTGGCAATATTTTTATCAACCCGTACCAGAATATTTTCCAGAACCCAACAAGCGGAATTATCTCCTTCCAGTTGATGGAAGAAAATTCCGGCATAATTTTAAACTGAGCAAGATAATACTGAATACCGACATTAAAAATTCCAAATAACAGAGCGGGAATTAAAGCAATCACAACCATGATCATCGTTCGTTTCATATCTACACTGTCCCGAATATGAGCACCTCTTTTTGTCACATGGTCCGGGACGAATAGGAATGTTTCAAACCCGTCAAAAACACTGTGCAAAAAATACAGCTTTCCTCCTTTCTGAAAATTGGGTTTAATTTTATCAAGAAATTTTCTCAATGGTTTCATCTTTGAAACTGTATTTAGTTATTTAGTTCGTTTCTTTTATAATAAAGTCAATTCCTTCGCGGATGATGGTTTGTGACTCAATCTTGGAAGTACAGACAACTTCGCAAAGAGCAAAATCTTCCTCTGCCACTTCATAAATACCAAGTTGCTCCATGAGCTCAAAATCACGCACAATGATTGCTTTGAGCAATTGTACAGGCATCAGATTCATTGGGAACACCTTTTCATACTGACCGGTCATGACAAAAGCACGCAATTCACCGTGTTTGTTAGTATCCAACCTGTAATGTCTGTTACGGAATAACCATGAAAAGTATGTTCTTGACATGCTGAACTTCTTAAATCCCGGATTTGCCCAACCCAGAAATTCATGATGATTTCCTTCAGGAATCGCACTAATCATTCTGTCATAAAACCCAATGAAACCATCATGGGAAATTGTCGAACCGGTGAGAACATTTCCTGAAATAATTCTGGTATTCCCAAGAAAAAGATTTCCCTTTACAAGCCCGGAAACAGAAGCACCGATGAGTGACTCAAAATAAAATGTTTTCTCAAATTCTGACCCAGCACAGGCATACATCCGTTTATGCACATATCTGCCCTCTTCAAACAAACGTCCGATGGCAACCACATCCTGGGGGTCAACATACCAGACAACATCTCCCTTCAGCACAGGCCGGATATGATGAATCTGAACACCAACATTTGATGCAGGATGCGGTCCGTCAAACTGATTGATCTGAACATTCTTTGTGTGTAGAAACATTTCAGGAACGCCCAATTTTGGATGAACATTCAGGTGAATTAATCCGGATGTGAGTTTTTTCAACACATTAATGCCAGACTGAAAATGTTCCTGTTTGTGATGTTTCATTACAAACACCATATCGGGCGCAAGCGGAGCAGTATCAAATCCGGATATAAATATTGCATCCGGAACCACTTCAGGATCAGCAATAATTGCAAATGGTCTTTGTCTGATCACGGGCCATAATCCGGAAGCAAGTAATTTCTCAGCTATGAATTTCCTGTCCAGCAATTCCGGATCTTCTGATCCAAAATCAACATACTGATCAGATTGATCCCGCTGAATGATGATCTGTTCCAGTCGCCTCTTTTCTCCTCTTCTGATTTCAAGCACCTTGCCACTGACTGGTGAAGTCAGTTTTAGTTTCTCATTTTTTTTATCAAAAACAAGCGGAGTTCCCGCCTGAACCTGATCTCCTTCAGAAACAATCAATCTGGGATGAATGATTCTGAACCCGGAAGGCTGCACTGAATACAGATCAGGATTGTAAGACTCCAGTTTCTTCTCAGCCTCACCTTTGAGTTTTATTGTAAGGCCTTTCCTGATTTTTACAATTCTTGTCATGCAAAAGAATTTGATTTTATTGGCAAATATAAAAAAAAATTAACATGAGATACTGTTAATATTTTTTTGCAAAAATAATTTATTTTTGATATTTAAGTATAAAAATGAATAATTTCTGTAATGATATTAAAGAATAAATTTAAAAATAACTGTCTATTTTTGCACTACATTAATTTAACTTACCGTGGATAACATGAGCCTGGAAAACAACGGTATTCTGGTGGAGGCAAAAGGATTACGAATCTCTTTTGGAGAAAATACCGTAGTTAATCACATATCATTTAACGTACGATCAGGGGAGATCGTAGGTATAGTTGGAGAATCAGGCTCAGGAAAAAGTATGACAGCTTTGTCACTGATGAGGCTGACGCCAGAAAATGCAAATGTCGTAGCTGAAAATGGGCTCATACTTTATCACGATTCCAAACAAACCGATTTGAGTCTTGTATCTTTAAAAGAAATGCGAAAAATCAGAGGGAATGTGATTTCTATGATTTTTCAGGAGCCCATGACATCACTCAATGCTGTTCAGAAATGCGGGTTACAAGTTTCTGAGGTACTTCAGATTCATACCGGATTGAAAAAAAATGAAATTCGCAAAAAAGTTCTTAATCTGTTTAAAGAAGTTTTAATTCCTGAACCTGAGAAAGTATTTAACAAATATCCGCATCAATTATCAGGAGGACAACGCCAGAGGGTTATGATAGCCATGGCTCTTGCATGCAATCCCAGGTTGCTTATAGCAGATGAACCCACCACTGCACTTGATGTTACAGTTCAGAAAGCAGTTTTACAGTTATTGCATGAATTGCAGCAAAAATACAGAATGAGTATTGTTTTGATTACTCATGATCTGGGAGTTGTTAGAGAAATCTGTCATAGAGTGCTTGTAATGCATAAAGGTGAAATTGTTGAAGAGCTGACAGCCCCACAACTAGTTTCCGGTGATGCTCATCATCAATACACAAAAGGATTACTTGCCTGTAGGCCACCTGTTGATTCCAAACCGATAAGGCTTCGAACTGTCAGTGATTTTATTGAACAAACTGAACAACATTTCAGCTCCGCACCTACTCCGTTTCCGAAATCAGAAATAAAACCAGCTTCTATTCTTGAAGTCATCTCACTGAACAAGCATTTTCCTGCAGGAAAAGACTTTATGGGAAAGCCTGTTGCATGGTATAAAGCTGTTGATGACGTGAGTTTTCATCTTCGTGAAGGCGAAACACTGGGGCTGGTTGGTGAATCAGGATGCGGAAAGACTACTTTAAGCAGAACCATTCTGCGACTGATAGAGCCCACTTCAGGTCAGATGTTGTTTTATGGTAATGATATTTGTGAAAAAAAGGGAAAAGAGCTGAAGTCATTCAGAATGCAGACACAAATTGTCTTTCAGGATCCCTATTCTTCCCTTAATCCTAATATGACAATCGGAACCGCACTATCTGAGCCACTGAAAGTGCATGGTAAAATGAAAAACAGGACTGAAAGAGAGCATTTTATTGTTGAGATTCTTGAAAAAGTTGGTCTGAGTCGAGATGATCTCAAAAAATATCCCCATCAGTTTTCCGGAGGGCAAAGACAACGTATTGTAATTGCACGGGCTATAGTGCTCCATCCCCGGTTTATTATCTGTGATGAAGCTGTTTCTGCTCTTGATGTTTCAGTGCAAGCTCAGGTTCTGAATTTGCTGAATGACCTTAAAGAGGAATTTGGCCTTACATATCTGTTTATTTCTCACGATTTGTCTGTGGTTAAATACATGTCAAACCGTATGATGGTCATGCAAAAGGGGAAAATTGTTGAAACCGGACTTTCTGACGATGTGTTTTGCAATCCCCGGAATGAATATACACAAAAACTGATTGCATCAATTCCAGGATTATAGAAAATTTTGTATAAGCTTTTAAATGCTTATCTAAAATCATATAATTCACCTTACGAAGCAAAAAAACATTAATTTTGGCAGCACATTACAACATTAATGTTATAATTATGAATCAGTCGCTGGAAAAGTATTTTCAAAAGTACAGAGATAATACAATCGGATATAACTATGAAATTAATACACCTTCAGGGATAAAAAAACTCATCTATGCTGACTGGATTGCAAGCGGAAGATTATATGCTCCTGTTGAAAAGAGAATTTCAGAATTTATCGGTCCCTTTGTTGCAAACACACACACCGAATCCAATGCAACAGGCACACTGATGACAGAAGCATATCATTTTTCACGTGAAGTCATAAAAAAACATGTGAATGCATCTGAAGACGATATATTGATTACAACCGGGTTTGGCATGACAGCAGCCATTGTCAAACTTCAGCGAATTCTTGGACTGAAGTTATGTGGCAAACTCATGGGAAGTGATTGTATTGACAGCAGTCAGAGACCGGTTGTTTTTATTACTCACATGGAACATCATTCCAATCAGACTTCGTGGTATGAAACAACAGCTGATGTTGTGATTATAGAACCCGACAGAAATATGCTTGTGGACCTGAATGATCTGGAAGACAAATTGAAAAAATATGCTGACCGAAAAATTAAAATCGGTTCTTTCACTGCATGTTCTAATGTGACTGGAGTTCACACCCCATATTACGAAATGGCCAAACTGATGCACAAATATAACGGACTTTGTTTTATTGACTTTGCAGCTTCAGCACCTTATGAGCCAATTGACATGCATCCTTCAGATGATGAAGCCCGACTTGATGCTGTTTTTTTCTCACCACACAAGTTTCTTGCCGGTCCTGGATCTTCAGGAATTCTTATTTTCCACAAATCACTCTATCATAGCAAAAGCCCTGATCAGCCGGGTGGTGGAACAGTTGAGTGGACCAATCCCTGGGGTGAATATCAGTACATCAATGATATTGAAGTTCGTGAAGACGGAGGCACACCGGGATTTCTACAATGTATGAGAGCTGCCTTTGCAATCCTTTTAAAAGAGCAAATGCACCCCCAAAAAATGATTCTGAGAGAAAAGGAATTACTAAATACTACTTTCTGTGAATTTAAAAAACTTCCAAAACTAAGAATTCTGGCTGAAAATCTTGAAAACCGCCTCGGAGTCATTTCATTTTACATTGAGGACTCTCATTACAACCTGATCGTCAAACTTTTGAGTGACAGATATGGAATTCAGGTCCGAGGTGGTTGTGCATGCGCTGGAACATATGGTCATTATTTGCTTGAGGTAAGTCATGAAAAATCAAAAAACATTACTTCCCTGATCTCATCCGGTGATTTATCACAAAAACCCGGATGGGTCAGACTATCATTACACCCAATGATGACTGACCTTGAATTGAGTTGTATACTGAATGCAATTCAGGAAATTGCTATATATTATGACAAATGGAAGTCTGACTATCATTATGATAAGAAAAAGAATGAATTCTCCCATATTGATTTTAAAAATTGCAGTAAATCAATTGTAGAAAACTGGTTCACACTTTCATAACACAGTATAATTTTGTTGACCTCTCATCCTCCACCCTTGCGTTTTGCCATTATGCTTCAGAATGATTATCTCAAGCAATGGCAATATGATGTTATTGACAAGCTGATTCAAAGCAACACTGCAATTCCTGTCCTCTTAATTTATAATGGAGGAAATGAAGACAATGCGAAACAGCCGCAAACTCCTCAACCCAACATTCTGTGGAGGATTTATGAAAAGTATATTCTCAGAAAAGGTCCTCTGTTAAATATTTTGCTCCCTGGAGAACTCCTAAACACTGCCAGAATAACTTGTAAAACCAGGAAACAGGGCAAATTTTCTGAATATTTTCTTTATGAAGATATAGAGCAAATTAAAACATTCAGTCCTGATTTTATATTGCGTTTCGGATTTTCGATTATCC
>CAYMAZ010000002.1:72857-80318 GCA_964388575.1 uncultured Bacteroidales bacterium
TGGTGACATTCTTGATGCAGCACCTTATGGTGTTTGGTCGTTTCATCACAGTGATGAACAAAAAATTAGAGGAGGCCCTGCAGGTTTCTGGGAAACATTTCTCGGACATCAGCTCAACGGGGTCATTCTTCAAAAACTAACAACACATCTGGATGGAGGGATAATCCTAAAAAAACGGTATTACAAAACAACCCTGCATGATTGTGCATACAATCTGCATCACATACTTCAGTCATCAGTTGACATGCCTCTTCAGGTGTGCCGTGATATCATCAACGGCAAGGCTGACTATCTTCAACATCCCCCAACGGCATCTACTGCTCAGATGTATACGTGGCCCGGAGTTTTCTCAATGGTGCGATTTACAATGAAACAAATGTACAGGCGGATAGCATACAACCTGAATGAGCTGTTCATACACGAAAAATGGGCTGTTGGAATTATGAAGGGGGATTTCAGTGAATTACTCAGCAAAGGACTCCCAAAAGACGGAATCCATATCATCAGCTATAAATCAAACTACAAATATCCCGCTGATCCTTTTGCAATCACAACTGAAAACGGGATGAGATTGTTCTATGAAAATTATAGCTACATAAACGGGAAAGCAGTCATATCATCTATTCTTATTAATGAGAGCAAAGGAACTGTTATCGAAAAACAAATCACAGAAAACAACACACACAATTCTTTCCCTTATGTTTTCAGACATGAAGATAGAATATATATGATCCCGGAGCAGATTGAAAAAGGAAGAGTTGATTTATATATTTGGGAAGAACAGAAACAAGCACTTATATTTTGGAAAACAATTTTAAACAGCCCGCTTGCCGATCCGGTTTTAACCAGATTTAATGATAAGTGGTGGCTTTTCGGATCAGTTGCAGGATCCAATGTAAACAACTGTCTCAACATTTTTTTCTCTGATTCACCTGATGGTCATTTTATAGCCCATTCCGGGAATCCGGTTGTATTTGACCCGAGAAATGCCAGAATGGCAGGAATGTACTCTGATAAAAACGGTAATCTTTGGCGGTTTGCTCAGGAGTCACATATCAGATATGGAAGAAATATTCGAATATACAAGGTAAATGAACTGACAACACAAACCTATTCAGAAAAACTTGTAACACGTCTTCATCCTTACACACTCAAAGATTTCAGAAAAGGAATACATACATTAAGCATTTGCCCACCGTATATAATCTTTGACGGGAAAAAATATGTGTTTACATTCAGAGGATTTCTATTGAGGCTGAAATCAAAAATCAGAAAAAGCAGACATCATGTTTAAAAATATATTCCGGACATTTGTTTCAAGAATTATTGCTGCAATCCTGACTTTTGGTGTTGTTTTTATTTCCTCACGAGCTTTAGGTCCTGAAAATTACGGCACCATCGGTCTGATTATGGTTGCAATCGGAATTGCCTTGCTGTTTTCAGCCTTAATTGGTGGTACCTCTCTAGTTTATTTCACATCCCGGGCCAATCCGGCTTCAATTTTTTCAATATCTTCTCTCTGGGGATTTCTGATGTCAGTTTGTATTCCAGGTATCATGGCAATTTTAAATCTTTATCCACCGAAATACTTTGCTTTGGTTTTCATGATTTCAGTGTTTGCCAATATATCACAAAACCTGATGTACATCATACTTGGAAAAGAGCGAATATTGCAGCAGAACATCATCAATTTACTACAGGTTTTTACACATTTCATTATTGTCAGTTTCTTATTTCATATTCTCAGAAAACCTTCTGTTGACAATTATCTCATTTCGGTACTTTTTTCTCACTTTATGGCAACAATACTGGGATTTGTGTTCTGCAGGAAGGACATCTTGCCTTTCTCTTTCAGCGGATTATCAGAGATAATTCCGGAAATTGTGAGATATGGCTTTTGGGTGCAATTGAGTGCATTTGTTCAAATATTCAATTACCGGCTTTCCTATTATCTTGTTGACTGGTTTCTTGGAAGGCAAATGCTCGGAATCTATACACTTGCAGTACAACTCGCTGAATCGTTCTGGATCTTGCCCCGAAGTGTAGCCATTGTTCAGTTTGCTCATATATCAAACATGAAAGACACAACACAATCAATGGCTCTTTCATATAAGCTCATGCAACTTGTAATGATTGTCATTGCCCTTTGCAGTATTCCTGTTTTCTTTATTCCTGAATCCTGGTTGATTTTTGTTTTCGGAATCGGATTTACAGGCATAAAAACAGTTCTTGTAATGCTCATTCCTGCGATCATTATTTTTTCAGGTGCAATCATCATCAGTCACTATTTTTCTGGAATCGGGAAAGTTTGGTACAATACCATTACCGGAACAATAGGATTTGTTTTTACTGTTATCAGCTGCCTTCTACTCATCCCGCAATTCCAGCTCAATGGAGCTGCAGTTGCTGCCAATATCACCTATGCTGCAATGTTTGTATCTTCTTTAGTGATCTTTTTAAAAATGAATCAGAAATCTTTGCGATCAATATCGTCTCAAGGGATCAGCTTCAAAAATCTTTGGACTCAGATCAGAAAAACTTTAGTGTAATTTTCTTTTTAACCGTATCAAGCTTTCCTTCATTCCTTTCATGGACAGAATCAGATGTAAAATCATCAACACTGATAAAACAGCCACGACGAGAAACACTGTTCTTGTTCCGAAATATGTTTCAGTGAAACCGAAAATTCCCGAAGAAATTAAAATAAAAACAAAATTAATAAGATTGTTGTATGCAATTGCATCACCAAGCTTTCTTCCTTTCACATGCACCTGCATCCAAGCATTGAGGGGTGTTTTTAAGAATCCCCCGGTAAAAGCTGCAATCATAATCAACACTTGAAAGATGATCCCATTTGGATTAAAAAAATAAATTGCAAGCAAACTCAAAATGAATCCAATCCCTCCAATTGGAATAAATCCTGATTCAACATGTTTACCCGCAGCTGCTCCGGACAAATAAGACCCCAGTCCGATAGCTACAGCAACAATTGCCAGTGTGATACCTGTTTCCGTTCCGCTCATTCCGAGAGTTTTCGGACAATGCAGAAAGAGATTCAGTTGTATTAGACTCGCAACAAGCCAAAACATGGACAACCCGATGACGACATCATTCAGTCCGGGAGCATAAGATCTTGACCATAAAAACTTTCGCCTTATATAAGCAATAAAATTTAATGGCTTTATTGTAATTGTAAGTGGTTTTTCCTCCTTTGCCCTGATCAGAATGGCATTTGTTAAACCCAGAAGCGTGATAATCAAAAAACTTGCGCAAATCCAGATCATTCTTTCTGAATGAAGATCGGATAGAACTCCGGCCACAAACGTTCCGGCAAGAACTCCGAAAAATGTTGTCATTTCAATGGCTCCTGTTCCGATTGAGCTTTTTTCCACTCCACCAATATCCCTGATGAGTGCAAATTTCATTGGCGAAAAAAATGTGCTTTGCATACCCATGAGAAACATGGCCATCATCACAACATATATGTTCTCAAGCCAAAAACCCGTCGTGGCAAGAACCATGATTGCAATTTCAGCGGTCTTCAGCATTATAACTGTTTTTCTTTTATTTAAAGTTTTTGATAAAAATCCGGCATAGGGAGAAAAGAAAATAAACGGCAAAACCATAAAGGCTGCTGCCAACATGATGACAATTGATTCGTTACCATCTGCAAGCCAGTACACTGCAACAAGGCTGATCAGGCTTTTCAGAAGGTTATCATCAAGCACCCCAAAAAAATTTGTTGCATATAACGGAAACAGATTTGAAGTCTTCTGCATTAAAGATATTTTGGCAAAAGTAAAGATTTTGTATGCATCCCTAATATATAACTTCAATTAATTTTGAATTGTTTGTTCGGTATTCAATCTCAATGTGTAAAAATAAAATGTTCATAGGAAATTTCATAATTCATTGATTTCTGCACTGTACTTCTGAAGTATTTCGTTATTTTTGCAGACAAAGCAAAAATTATGACTGAACGAATTGCAGTAAATTATTCCGTATTTATTGAAAAACTTGAATCACTTCTTTACCGGCTATATATGCCTGATTCATGGATCGCTTTTCTGAGAGATGGTATTATGATTGTTTTATTGATTTCTTTGTGCATCATTTCATTTTTTGCTGCAAAGTTTTTTGTCAAAAAAATCATAGCCGCCATTATTGCAAGAACAAAAAACAATTGGGATGATAAATTATTTTCAAATAAATTTTTCACACGGCTTGCCTATATTGTTCCGGCAATTATTGTTGTCCAACTGATAGAATTTACAATACCTAATTACCCTGGTTGGATCAGTTTTATGACGGCCCTGACAAATATTTTTATTGCGATCATGATGCTACTTGCATTGTTTTCACTACTCAGTTCATTCAACGAAGTGTACGACACATGGGAAATTTCAAATTACAAACCAATCAAGGGATACATCCAGCTTATTAAAGTTGTTTTGTCATGTATTGCCGGTATTATCATTATTGCAATTGTTTTTGATCAGTCACCTTTATACCTCCTCACCGGACTTGGCGCTTTAAGTGCTGTCCTTTTGCTCGTTTTTAAGGACACACTTCTGGGACTTGTAGCTGGAATTCAACTGTCTGCAAATGATATGGCCCGGCCAGGAGACTGGATCACAATGCAGAAATACAATGCTGACGGAGATGTTGAGGAAATCACCCTTACAACAGTGAAGGTCAGAAATTTTGACCGCACATTGGTTTATATACCAGCATATGCATTGATTTCGGATGCTTTTGTGAACTGGAGAGGAATGTATGAAGCCGAAGGCAGAAGAATCAAACGAGCCATCAATATTGATATGAATAGTGTTATGTTTTGTGATAATTCTATGCTCGAAGAACTTAAGAAAATTGAACTGATACGTGATTACATTGAAAAAAAACAAGCAGAAATTGAAGATTTCAACAATAGTATCCCCTTTAATACTGATTACCCGGTGAACGGAAGAAGACAAACCAATTTAGGCGTGTTCAGAGCTTATATTGAAACCTATCTGCGTTCTCTGAAAACAATCAATCAGGAGTCCATTATGATGGTGAGACAATTGTCTCCGACAGATAAGGGCATCCCTCTTGAAGTATACGCCTTCTCAATTTATAAGGAATGGGTCATTTACGAAAAAGTGCAGTCTGATATTTTTGACCACCTGATTGCTGCGTTACCTCATTTTAACCTGAAGCTTTACCAATCCCCTGCAGGAGGTGATATTAAAGCATTCATCAGCCATTCTTTAAATCCTTCAGAATAGCTTAACAATACACTTTTTATCAGGCTGTTTTAATTTCTGACATTAACAACTCCGTCAAGTTAATTTATAAGCTGTTGAATTGAAATGAACTCAATTTATTAAGAAAAAAAACTGCGGCAAACTTCCTTGTTGTCACCAACAGTATCATTGTATTTGCATTTATTTGAATCAGAAATAAAGCAATTTTGTTATTCTATTGTTACTTTATAAATTTTTTGTTACTTTTATTGTTTTATATTATTTATTCCGTATATTTACAAAATAATTGTAATAGTCACATTGTGAAAAAAACCAAGAAAAGAGACTTTATTCTGCTGAAAGCAAAGGA
Source organism: uncultured Bacteroidales bacterium (assembly GCA_964388575.1). Lineage (GTDB taxonomy): Bacteria > Bacteroidota > Bacteroidia > Bacteroidales > DTU049 > CAYMAZ01. The sequence goes on from CAYMAZ010000002.1 coordinate 78,456, forward strand.
ATTATTTGGCAAATACGGATTCAGAAGAGTCAGTGTTGAGGAAATCTGCCGGGAAGCGGGAGTCAGCAAAATGACTTTTTACAGATATTTTAGGAACAAAACAGAACTTGCAACCACAGTCATCGAAACAATGATACAAAAGAGTCTTTTGGATTTCAGGGCCATATTATATGATGAAATTCCAGTTGAAGAAAAACTTGCAGGTATTCTAAAGATAAAGGCAGAAGGAACACAAGACTTCGGGGAAGAATTTATACGTGATCTATATAGTGGCAGTAACCCGGAGCTCCATGAAATCATGATTAACAATACAATAAGTGTTTGGAATGAAATCATAAAAGACTTTAGAAAGGCACAGGAAAACGGTTGGTTCAGAAATGATTTCAATCCGGAACTTCTTCTCCATCTTACATTTTCATTAATTCCCGTTATGACTGACCCCAAAATACTTGCCATCTATGATCATCCAAATAAAATCATCATGGAAATTGCAAAATTATTTACATATGGTATTGCCCCGTTATCAATACACAAATGAAAAATAAACTCATCATTGCGATCCAGATATGTATGATTGTGCAGATTCACGCACAAAATGACGAAATAAGCTTTCATGACACCATCAGTTTCACTGGTCAGGTTTCTGGATTCGGTCATTATAATGATGCTGGGATTAACAAGTATTTAACAGGAAGCAGATACATTCCTGAATTGAGCTACAATGCATTTAAGAAAAATTCATCTGTACTCAGCTTCGAATCATCTGTCAATATTTGGGGATCTGCCTCTTTTGTTGAAAATTCCAAAGCTGAATATCAGGGTGACATTCATGCACATAGACTATGGGGAAGAATGTCAGGGAAAAATTCAGAATTGCGTGCCGGCTTACAGAAGATCAATTTCGGGTCAGCTTTAATGCTTCGTCCTCTTATGTGGTTTGATTCTATGGATCCACGCGACCCGCTTCAGCTTACTTCTGGAGTTTGGAGTATTCTTGGCAGGTATTATTTCAAAAATAATGCAAACATTTGGTTATGGACATTATACGGAAATTCAACGTCAAGAGGATTAGACTATTTTAAAACTGCTGAACGAATGCCTGAGGCTGGCGGTAGAATCCAGATTCCTTTGCTTAAAGGGGAAGCAGGCCTGTCAGGACATTTCAGAAAAATAAATTCCGATGGATTTTCAATTTCAGAAAGATCTGATGAATGGCGCATTGGCATTGACGGGAAATGGGATGTCGGACCAGGAATCTGGTTTGAAACATCATTTGTTCAATCTCCTCAGATTTCAGGAATATTCAGAAATAAAACCATGGCTGTTGTGGGCACAGACTACACATTTGGCCTTGGAAACGGATTACTTACAACATTTGAACATCTTTTTCTTTCGTTGGATGAAAATCACATTACATTCTCAAACACTTCCATGTTCAGTGCGCTTTCTCTTTCCTACCCTTTGAGCTTTTATGACAACCTGAGTCTTATTTCATATTTTGATTATAAATCCAATTCTCTCTATAATTTTCTTAACTGGAAACATCAGTTTAAAAATCTATATTTGTATCTGATCGCATATCTTAATCCTGAAACAAATGCCCTTCCTCTTCAAAACAGTTCCGGGGCAGTTCCTTTTGGAGGAAAAGGCGTTCTTCTTATGCTCGTATATCATCATGCTTCTAAATAAATTTAAAATATGGAAAACCAAGCAATTGTTAAACTCAGTAATGTCAGCAAAACTTTTCAGACAGGAAAAACAGAATTTACTGCTCTGAAAAATATCAGTCTTAACTTCCATAAAGGAGAATTTGCAGGGTTTGTCGGACCAAGCGGGTCAGGCAAGACCACATTGCTCAACATT
>CAYMAZ010000002.1:80340-103787 GCA_964388575.1 uncultured Bacteroidales bacterium
ACGCCTACTTCAGGAGAGGCGATTGTAAACGGACTGAATATCAGTAAACTCAGTCACTCACAGGCGGCTCATTTGCGCAATTTTTACATCGGATTCATCTTTCAGACTTTTAATCTGCTTGATGTGTATACTGTATACGAAAATGTGGAATTCCCACTTCTTCTTCAGAATAAAAATCACGGAGAACGAAAAAAGGCAGTCATGGAAGCACTTGAATGGGTTGGACTGACTGACAAAATTCATTCCAGACCTTCAGGAATGTCAGGTGGAGAATGTCAGAGAGTGGCCATAGCCCGAGCCATGGTAAAAAAACCTCTCATTGTTCTTGCTGATGAGCCTTCTGCAAATCTGGATTCTGCAAACTCACACCATATTGTAGAAACGATGAAAAGGCTTAACCGAGAACTGAATACAACATTCATTTTTTCAACACATGATGAAAAAGTAATGAAATATCTGGACAGAATAATCACATTAAAAGATGGGATTGTTGACAGTGACAAAGAAAAGTAATCAATTCACAAAAAAACCACAATTATGCTTGTAGTGAAATCAGCTATTAAAAATCTTAGTAGAGCCGGACTAAAAACCTTGCTCAATGTGAGTGTGTTATCCATTACATTTGTTATTATTTTGTTTTACAACGGAATGCTGGACGGGTGGAACAGGCAGGCAATAAACGATTCCCGAGAATGGGAAACGGGATACGGACAATTATGGCATCCACTATATGATCCTTATGACCCCTATTCTTTTCAGGATGCTCATGCATCCATGAATGATCAGATCATTCAAAATATTGATTCAGGATTGCTGACACCAGTTCTGGTTTCTCAGGCCACAGCCTATCCCGGAAACAGACTTGTCAATGTGATCTTAAAAGGAATCCGGAAAGATCAGAATGTAATTGCCATAGAGGGAAAATATCTTGATACTGAAAATGATCTGACACATATAATGATTGGAAAACGAATGGCAGCTGCTGCAAACATCGGACTGAACGATCGGTTTCTTTTAAGATGGCGCGACAAAAACGGCACCTTCGATGCAAAAGAAGTGCAGGTAGCTCATATTTTTGAAACCAATGTTCCTACAACAGATCAGGGAATTATTTGGATTGATATTGAAATACTTCAGGAAATGTTCGGACTTGATAATGAGGCATCATATCTGATCGCTTCTGAAAAGTATTCCAATGGGAACATAGCTGAATGGCAGTTTAAAGATAACAGTTATCTGAATCGTGATCTGGAAACAGTGATGCAAACAAAAAAGGGAGGTGCAAGAATTGTTTATTTGCTTTTGTTAGCCATTGCTCTGCTGGCAATTTTCGACACTCAGGTTTTGTCAATCTTCAGAAGACAAAGGGAAATCGGGACTTTGATAGCAATGGGAATGACACGGTTTCAGGTTGTGCGTATTTTTACCTTTGAAGGCACTGCCCACAGCATTCTCGCACTGCTGTTGAGCCTGATCTGGGGAGTCCCTTTTCTCTGGATGATGCAAAAATATGGAATTCCTCTCCCATCCAATGTCGATGATGCAGGTCTTCCTATAAGTGAGAAAATAATACCATATTACGGAATAGGTATGATCTTATCAACAGTGATACTGGTTACGCTCACATCCCTGATTGTCAGCTATCTTCCATCCAGAAAAATTTCACGTATGAAACCCACAGAAGCAATTAAAGGAAAATTACAATGAAAAAGTTTTTATTCAAAGGTATTCTGAGAGACAGAAGCAGAAGCAGACTTCCAATAATCGTTGTTAGTTTGGGTGTCATTCTTACTGTTATTCTGCACACATGGTTAAACGGCATTATGGGTGATTCGATTGAACTAGGTGCATCATTTCATACTGGCCATGTAAAAATCATGACTCAGGCATATGCCCATGAAGCTGAACAACTGCCCAACGATCTTGCGCTGATGGAAACCAGCGAATTAATGAAACAACTGAAGCAACAATTTCCCGATCTGGATTGGGCTGAGAGGATTCGATTTGGTATCATCATTGATTTTCCTGACGAGAACTGGGAAACAAGGGCACAGGGTCCTGCAACAGGATGGGCAGTAGATCTTTTAAGTAAAAAGTCAAATGAGACTGAAAGATTACAGATCGAACAGTCTCTTATTTCCGGTAGTTTACCCGATGAACCAGGTGAAGCTCTGATAAGTCATGATTTCTCTCTGAAGATGAATGCAAAACCTGGAGACACTTTTACAATTATGGGATCAACCATGGAAGGGAGCATGGCCTTTAAAAATCTGAAAATAGCAGGAACAATACAATTTGGAAGTGCTGCCCTTGACCGCGGTGCAATTATTATGGACATTTCTGATGCCCGAGATGCTTTTGAAATGGAAAATGCAAGCGGAGAAATACTTGGTTTTTTTAAAAAGGGGGTCTACAATCATGATAAATCAATTCTGATAAAAAAACGCTTCAACAAAGAATTTATGAATCCCGAAGATGAGTTTTCTCCAATGATGCTGACACTTCTTGATCAGGAAGGAATGGCAGAAATGTATTCGTATTCTCAAATAATTGGTGGAATGATGGTCGTGATTTTCGTTCTTGCTATGTCTCTGGTTCTCTGGAATGCAGGACTGCTGGGCGGGTTGAGGCGATATAAGGAGTTCGGGATAAGACTTGCTTTGGGTGAAAGTAAATCACATATATTCAGAAGTTTGATCACAGAAGGGTTCATCATTGGTCTGATTGGATCATTGATCGGGACTGCTGTTGGTGTTGCCTTTGCATATTATGTTCAAAATGTTGGTATCAACATCGGAAACATGATGAAAAATACGTCCATGCTCATTCCATCTGTTGTAAGGACAAATGTAACTTATACAACATGGATCATTGGGTTTTTACCCGGCCTGTTGTCAATGATTCTTGGAAATACATTGGCGGGACTTGGTATTTTTAAAAGAAAAACAGCTCAACTTATTAAAGAACTTGAAGTTTAAAACAAAAATATTATGAAAACATCAATTTTTATCTTCTTCATCTGCATGTCTTTCTCAATTGTTGAGGCTCAAAACGATGCAATGTTGATTTTGAAGAAAATGGACGACAATATGACCTCCGACACCCGTGTTATGGAGTCTGAAATGACAATTCACGGAAAACGGAGAACCAAAGTTATAACAGCCAGAACCTGGTCTCAGGGATTTAACAAATCATTTACTGAATACCTGTCACCTGCTGCTGATTTGGGGACAAAAATGCTGAAACTTGAAAATCAACTTTGGATATACACCCCGGAGACAGACCGAATTATTCAGATATCAGGGCATATGCTCAGACAGTCTATAATGGGATCTGACCTTTCTTATGAAGATATGATGGAAACCCGCAAACTGACAGACATCTACAATGCTGTAATCACCGGAAAAGAATCCTTGAATAATCGTCCGGCAACAATCCTGGAACTGACAGCCAAAGTCAGCGATTTGGCTTATGATAAACAAAAAATATGGATTGATGATGAACGGTTTATTCCACTAAAACAGGAACTTTATGCAAAAAGCGGACAACTACTTAAACGTATTGAATTTAGTGATGTAACTAAAATTCAGAACAGGTGGTATCCAAGGACAATTCGATATAAAGATGTACTGAAAGACGGAAACGGGACAGAATACAAAGTCACAAAGATTGAGTTTGACAAAAAAATTGATCCGATGATCTTTAATAAAGCGAACCTCAGGAAATAAATGAAAAGATATTTGTGTAATTTTGATTCATGAATTCACATATACCGGATAAAAAAATTCGTCTTATAATCTTTTCCCTGATTATTATTCTTGTTTGTGCTTCAGCATATTTCTGTATGTTTCAGAGAATTGACAAGTCCGAAAATTCTCAATTTATCTACTCCGTTCCTGAATACAAAATCGATTCCGTTTTGAACTGCTTGACAGAAACCGAAAAAATCGGACTATTGCTATTTCTTAAGGCTGATATCACTGACAGTTCGGATTACTCCAACATCATTGATTTAAGTAAAACATACTGTATCAGTTCCTGGTTCTTATCTGCCCCAACATTCAGCTACCACAAGCAGCTTTCTGACGCACTGTTCAGCTCCTGTCAGGCTCCTGGCACATATTCAGTTTTCTGGGACTGGAGTACTCCTGATGCAGGGCAGTTGCCACCATTTCATCTGATGTCCGGTATCTCTGACACTACGTTTTTCAACAATTTTTCTGAAACTTATTCTCAATTGCTTCATAATTACGGCATTAACAGTATTGTATTACCTCAGATATTTAAAGACACCCTGACTTCTCTTCCTTTACTTGTTCATTTAAATAAACTAATATCAAACTCTGAACTAATTTTTCAAACCAGGTATTTCAGTGGCATTTCAATTATTTTAAACACAACATCTGTTCCAGCTGTATTCAAAGACACCATCATTCCCTTTCCCGGTAATGAACTGTATAGTGACATTGCTCAAAATTTGGGACTGTCTGTGATATCAAATCATAATGAATGTGTGTCAACAAACTTCTTTAATGTATTCACCTTACAGAATCCGGATGAAATTAAGGATTTTATTACCTCGTCATTTAACATGTTGTGTGTGAATCCTGAAAAAACTGAAGAAGTCTTTCATCTTCTACTGAAACACTATCGAAGCAATAAGTACAAAGATTCAATTGAAAAAAAAATGAAACAAATCATTGGAGCGAAGTTGTTTCAAAATGAGTCGAAAAGCCATATCAGTAAACACCTTGTAACAGCAGAATCTACACTTTGGAGTACTGTACTCATGCAATTTCCAGAGAAAATTGCATGCCTACTGAAAAATCAGAATCAAACACTCCCCCTGTCGCAATTCAAAGCACATATTTTTGTTGCAAATAAACTCCATATCCCTGTTTTTCACTCAGTCATGAAATCTGTTTTTCCGGAATATAGATACACCATGAGTCTAACAGACTCTCTGACAACTTCGGATTTGATCAGTAGAGCTGATAACCATATTACAACAATTTTCATACAGGACAAAAACAACAGATTTCATTTTGATATGAATGTTTTCAACAGTCTTGCAAAAAAACCAGAAATAATTCTCATTGATTTCTCTGACGAATTATCCAATAATATCGAATCTATGTTTAGGAGCATTCTTATTATGAAACACAATTCCGTATGGTTTCAGCAGACTGCTGCCGGAGTTCTGTCTGGCACAACCAATGTATCAGGCCTCCTTAATTCTTATAATACACAAACCCCATTCAAAACTTCCGAAACATATCGTCCAATCAGGCTCAAATACTCTTATCCGGAAGATACAGGTCTGAACGGTGAATATCTGAATAATACACTTGATTCAATGATTCAAGATGCAATTACTAGAAGGGCGTTTCCCGGATGCCAGGTTTTTGGAGCAAAAGATGGAAAAATCATTTTCAACAAAACATATGGTCATCATACATATGAAAAAAAACAAACGGTTCAAGCAACAGACATGTATGATGTTGCCTCTGTCACAAAAATTGCGGCAGCAACAATTGCTGCCATGATTATGTATGAAAAGGGGAAACTATCTCTCAATGAAACCATGAAAAGATATTTCAGAGACACTGAGATTAATTATACCCGGATTAAACCTGATACAAACATCATTTCAGACACAATCAATCTGAATATCATCAGCCTTGAAAAATTAATCAAAGAAAAAAAACTGTCAAAAGATACGTTCAGAATTCAGGACACTTTGCTTGTTACAATTGACAGCATTTTCTCAAAAGCGACACCATTGCTGAACATTTTTAATGTTCCAATAAAAAACATGCTCATGCATTATTCCGGTATCGCTCCTACACTTCCAATTTTACCATTTATTCAGGTAAAAAAATATTATCTAAAAAATAAAGGATTGACTGAAGATGACAGTCTTGCCAAAGCAATCACTTTCAGGGAAATATGGGAGATTTATTACACAAAAACACGGACAGATTCCAGTAAAACTCAGGTAGCAGATGGAATATATCTAAAAAATCGCTGGGTAGACACTCTGTGGCAACGCACTAAAGAAGTTGGCGTTTCAGGAAAAAAATACAGTCAGTACACTGATCTGAATATGATACTGTTACAAATGACCATTGATTCCATTAACAAATCGAACCTGTATCAGTATCTGAAAAAGGAAATCTACGAACCACTGGGACTTCTGAACACAATGTACAAGCCTCTGGATCACAATGTTTCCAGGAGCAGGATTGTTCCAACAGAGTATGATATAAACTGGAGAAAGCAGTTACTTCACGGACATGTACATGATCCATCGGCAGCTCTCCTTGGCGGAATTTCAGGGAATGCGGGGCTTTTTTCCAGTGCATTGGATCTGGGAATACTTTTCCAAATGTTACTCAATGGAGGAACATATGCAGGCAGACGTTTCCTGTCAGATAAAACAATCGCACTTTTCACTAAAACAAATCCCGAAACCGGGAGAGGACTCGGGTTTGACAAATATTCATTAAGGAATGTTGTTGCACCATCAGCATCAAGAAATACATACGGACATACAGGTTTTACAGGATGTTGTGTTTGGATTGACCCTGACTATAAGCTCGTTTTTGTTTTTCTGTCAAACAGAGTGCATCCGAGCATCAAGAATCATAAGATCAACACCCTGAAAATCAGACAAAAAGCGCATCAGGCATTTTATGATGCTGAAATTAAACCATAAGTCATTTTTTTTGATTGAATTCACATGAACAGAATCACATGAACACAAAAAATCTATATAATACAATAGTTGAATACTGCAGCAAAAATCAAAATCCAGCAAATGTTATAAAATATTCAAAATACTTCAGAAGCGGTTATGACGCCTGGGGGTTAAGTCAGAAACAGATCACTGATTTCACAAAGGAACTTTTAAAAAATCCTAAAGTCAATCTGCAACTGACATTTGAAACCATGCCCTTGTTAATGGAAAGCGGCAAGTATGAAGAAACTTCCATCGGCTTGCTTCTGGTCAATGGGATGAATACGCAATTCTCAGATCAAACACTATCAGAGATCAGCAAATTGTTTAGTTTTGGAATTTCCAACTGGGCTCATGCCGATACATTGGGAATGTGGATTCTTCCTACAATCATAAAAATGAAATTAACAACTGAAGATGATATGATTCCATGGGTAAAGTCAGCAAACAGTTTTCAAAGAAGATGTGTTCCTGTTACATTCATTAAGTCTTTAAAAAAAATCGATTCACCCAAACATCTATTTGCAATTATTAACCCATTAATGAATGACAGGGCTCGTGAAGTTCAGCAAGGAACCGGATGGTTTCTACGTGAGTCATGGAAAATGTTTCCAACAGAAACTGAGTTGTTCCTTAACAGACATAAAAACACTTCCCCCAGACTGATTTTTCAATATGCCTGTGAGAAAATGCTAAAAAGTGACAGAATAAATTTCAGAAAACAAATACAATAATTTACTCTTTTTCAAAATGATGACTGTATCTTGAATTTATCTGGTAAATTCATTAATTTATTATAGTCTATAAAAGCCAAATATTTTAATTAAAAATATGCAATTTTAGTATATATAAATAAATCATCCTGTCATTCCCGAATTGAATTCTGTCGTATTTTTTTTGAGCTATTTGTTATACTGAACTGAGTGTATCTATTTTTGTAAAAAAATTAAATGGATTTATCCAGTTTTATAAAATGATTTAAAAAATCTAAGAACCCGTTTTTTTAAAGATGTTGAAATTAATGTATGAATGATAAACTTTACAAGACAATAATCAAACATATTTACGACTCACCATATATTGAATTTGCTCTTTTCAATACTGGTCCGGTTGTAACTGTCATATGGGGGATAAATGACCATTGGCCTGTCTTGCAGGTTTCTGACAATGTTAGAGACATTACAGGCTACTCAAAAAGCGACTTAATCAATTATTCCCTTGACTTCTTCTCAATTATTCATCCGGATGATCTGGAAAGAATTAAGAATGAAGTCAATGATTGTTATGAGAAAAACGTAGACCTGTTTATTCAAAGCTACAGGCTCAAATTAAAAAACGATCAATATCGTTGGTTTTTGGATGTCAAAAGAATCATCCGAAATGAATCGGGAGAACTGGTATTCATTGTTGGATATCTTATTGATCAGATGTACGACAAGGAAAACCAGAAAAATTTCCTGAACAATCTTCAGCATTTTACAAACGGTGATATGTGGCTAAGCAGCCAATCAATGAACATCACAGATGTAGTATTTGCAGCTGACCTGAATTTCAATCTAACGTATATCAGTTCGTCCATAGAAAACATGACCGGGTTTTCACCTGAAGAATTAATTAACACATCACTTTACGAAATACTCACTGAACAATCTGCTACTGAAATGCATGCTTTTCTTCAAGAGGAAATTCAGAAAGAGCAGGACCCTGAAGCAGAAAAAATCCAGACAAAGATCATTGAATCAGAAATTAACAACAAGAATGGTTCAGTTGAAGATATTGCCTTAACAATTTCCTTCTTAAAAGATCATAATGGGCATCCAAATGGGTTACAAGGCGTCATAAGAAACATAACTGACCGGAAGAAGGCAGAAGCAATGTTGAAAAGTACCAATGAAATGCTTCAGCTGATCATGAACAACATTCCACAATTCATTTTCTGGAAAGACACAAACTCTGTATACCTTGGTTGTAATGAGAATTTTGCTGTTGTAGCCGGAATTCAGTCACCTGATGAAATTACAGGAAAAACCGACTATGAACTTTCATGGAGAAAAGAAGAGGCTGATTTTTTTGTTGAGTGCGACCAAAGAATCATGAGTTCGGGAATTGCAGAATATAATATTATTGAACCTCAGTTACAATCAAACGGAAAACAGGCCTGGCTCAAAACAAACAAGATTCCCCTCTTTAACAATTCAGGAGAGGTGATTGGTATTCTGGGGACATATGAAGACATCACTGAAAAAAAAATCATTGAAGATCAAACAATTGAGAGGGAAAAGCGTGTTACTCAGCAAAAAACTGCAATTGCTCAATTGGCACTTGATCAGTCTCTCCATTCGGGTGATGTTCAGGTTGCTCTTGAATATATAACAAAAATCGTTTCCGAATCACTGCAAATAGAAAGAATCAGCATATGGAAACTTGCAGATAAAAATTCGAAACTTCAATGTCTGAAAATGTATGAATTAAAAAGCAAAACATTTAACGGACGTGAATCACTCAAAACAAACGACTTTCCAAAATATTTTGAAACACTGAAGAATGAGAGTCTGATCAGTGCTGAAGACGCACAACACGACGAACGTACTTCAGAGCTAACTTCATTATATCTTGAACCAAACAGAATCACTTCAATACTGGATGCTGGCATTCTCATAGAAGGGAACCTTGTAGGTGTTGTATGTTGTGAGCACACTGGTGTTAAAAGAAAATGGCACAATGATGAAGAGTCTTTTCTAAGTACAGTTGCCGCAATAACAGCCCAGTTGCTCATCAATGCTGAAAAAAAATGCACGGCACATCGCTTACTGGAAAGTGAGGAGAACCTGAAAATTACATTAAATTCAATTGGAGACGGCGTCATCGCAACCGATATTGACGGAATTATTACAAAAATCAATCCTGTTGCTCAGATTCTCACCGGTTGGAATATTGATGAAGCAACCGGAAAACAACTTACAGAAGTTTTCAACATTTTCAATATCAGGACAGGTGAGAAAATTGAAAACCCCATCAACCGTGTTTTTGAAACCGGAGAAATTGTCGAATTAAACAATAACACACTTCTGATCTCCAAAAATCAAAAAAAATATCATATTGCAGACAGTGCTGCACCCATGAAAAATGCTTACGGGGAAATTGTTGGTGTTGTCATCGTTTTCAGAGATATCACTCAGGAACATGAAGCGACTCAAGCACTTGCTGATTCTGAAAAAAAGTACAGAGAGCTCTACCAAAACCTGAATGAAGGGACAGCATCCTCATCATTGGATGGAAAAATTCTTGAATTTAATGTAGCTTTTCAGATGATGATCGGCTTCCAGGCTGAAGAAATAAAAAATCTATCATTTTATGATTTCACACCAGAAAAATGGCATGAATTTGAAAAGAAAATTATCAATGAACAAGTTCTAATACGTGGCTTTTCTGATACTTATGAAAAAGAACTTGTCAGAAAAGACGGAACCGTTTTTCCAGTAGAAATAACGACCTACCTTACCAAAGATCAGGACAACAATCCCGTTGGGTACTGGGGTCTTGTCCGTGATATTACAGAAAGAAAAAAAGCAGAAAAATCAACTCTTCTAAATTTCAAACGCTCTCAGATTCTCTTGCAGCTTGGACAGATGACAGATGCAACACTCAAAGAAATTACAAACTTCACTGTCGAAAATGCCGTTGAAATTACTGAAAGTCAAATCGGATACCTTGCCTTTTTAAATGAAGATGAAACTGTGTTGTCAATGTATGCATGGTCTGAAGCTGCTATGCAGGAATGCGCAGTCACTGATAAACAAATCGAATTCCCAGTCTGTGAAACCGGATTATGGGGTGAAGTTGTGAGACAAAGAAAACCCATGATCACAAACAACTTTACAGCTGAAAATCATTTTAAAAAAGGGATGCCTGAAGGACATATACAAGTCAAAAGACACATGAATATTCCTGTTTTTAGTGGTGATAAAATTGTTATGGTGGCTGGTGTTGGAAACAAGGAATCTGATTACAATGACAATGATGTACAGCAACTCACCCTGATCATGCAAGGTTTGTGGAGAATCATTGAGAAAAACAAATATGAGAACGAACTAAGAATATTTCGTGAATCACTGGAAAACTCGACAGATGCCATTGGCATGTCTACTCCCGAAGGAAAACATTATTATCAAAACCGAGCATTTACTGAGTTATTCGGAAAAATTGGTGAAAATCCTTCAGAGTGCTTATTTGTTGACACTTCAGTTGCAGAAGAAGTTTTCAAAGCCATCTCCTCAGGGCTTGCCTGGACAGGAGAAGTTCAAATGTATGACAGAAACAAAAAAATTATTGATATTCTCCTGCGTGCATATGCAAATAAGGACAGCAAAGGAAATATAACAGCACTTGTTGGAATACATACTGACATTTCCAATAAAAAAGTATTTGAAAAAGAAATCATGCTTGCAAAAGAAAAAGCAGAAGAAAGTGATCGTTTAAAATCAGTCTTCCTTGCAAATGTCAGTCATGAAATTCGTACACCGATGAATGCAATTCTGGGATTTCTCGAATTACTCAGAGGAGAAGGGCTAAGTCAGGAAAGGATGAAGGGTTATATCGAAATTGTCAACCAAAGTGGAAAAAGGTTATTAAATACAATTAATGATATTATTGAAATCTCAAAAATTGAAGCAGGCCAATCAGAAGTTTATATATCTGAAGTCAATGTTTCAGAAATCATGAAATTCCATCAGTATTTTTTCAGACAACAGTGTTTTGACAAGGGATTAATGCTGAAAAAGAACGAGCAGATTCACTTTGAGCAATCAATTGTAATGACCGACAAACACAAACTTGAAGGAATTCTGACCAACCTGCTTAATAATGCTTTAAAATTCACTCATGAGGGGAGCATTGAATTTGGGAACCGAATTGAAGATGACATGATGTTGTTTTATGTCAGTGACACAGGCATGGGCATTCCAGAAAAAAAGCTTAATGCTGTTTTTGAGAGATTTGTTCAGGCAGGCACAAAAAAATCCCGTTCACACGAGGGATCAGGGCTTGGACTTTCAATTGTAAAAGCGTATCTGGATATGCTGGGTGGTAAAATCTGGGTTGAATCAGAAGTCAATAAAGGAAGTACATTTTATTTCACAATCCCATTTAAACCAGTAAAACCTGAATTATATCAGAAAAGCATGAATGAAAACAAGGATAGTAATGGAAACAGGAAAGAGTTTAAAATGCTGGTATTCGATGATGATGAGCTGAACTTTCAATACATGGAAAAAGTTCTGAATGAAGAGCAAATTTCTTTTGTTCACGCAGAAAATGAAGCTACTGCAATTCAATCATTATCCGAAAAGAATGAAGTTACACTTGTACTGGTCAACATCAAAATGCCCGAAATGAATGAACTCAGCCTGATTAAAAAGATAAGAGCCATCAACAGAAACATCCCAATTGTTGGACTCACAGCCTATGTCTGGTCTGAACATTCAGAATATTCCATTGATGTCAGATGTGATGACTTCATCCTGAAACCTGTAAACAGGACAGAGCTTCTCAGAGTAATCAACAAATACTCAAACTAAGCAACAATAGGGCTTAACCATATTACCCTTACTTTTTACTGGATTCGCATTGTGATCAAATATTTGATTAATTTTGTAAGTTCATTCATAACAACTTTAATTATGCTAAGTGAAGATAAAAAAATTGATCTTATAAAAAGAAGTGAAATTTTTCATGGCCTTTCTGAAGAAGAATTCAGAAAAATAACCGTCGAAGCTGAAATTAAACAATTCGAAACGGGAGAGATATTGTTTCGTGAAAACACTCCAAGAAAGCAAATATTTCTGATTGCTGAAGGAAAAATTGAACTGTACAAAACAACTGTACATGGTAAAGAAAAAATTATAACCTATTTTGGTAAAAATGATTTTCTGGGTGAAGGATCACTGATGGAAGACTCACCTCATTCCACTTCTGCAAGAGCTGCCGAAAAAACAACAGTTATTGTAATAGATGGTGATTTTTTGCGTAAATATGGATCAATTGCTGTTGTCACTCTTTCAAATATTACTAGAGTTGTTTCACGCCGCATGAGATATGCCAACGCACGGGCAATCAACTCAACAGCCCAGTATGAATCCGGAAAAACACGCCTTGAACATGATTTGCTTGGAGACAGGAATGTTCCCTACGAATATTATTACGGAATTCAAACCCTCCGTGCTCTTGAAAATTTTAACATCAGTGGAATTACTCTTAATTTTTATCCGGATCTCATTGATGCTCTTGCAATCGTTAAAATGTCTGCCGCAAAAGCAAATCATGAATTGGGATTTCTGACAGATGAATTAGCTGAAGCAATTGTTGAAGCATGTAAGGAAATCATGGTGAACAAATACCATTCACATTTTGTGGTTGACATGATTCAGGGGGGAGCAGGAACATCAACCAATATGAATGCAAATGAAGTGATTGCAAATAGAGCTCTCGAACTGATGGGCAAAGAAAAAGGCCAGTACGATTATTGTCATCCAAACAATCATGTGAACCTGTCACAGTCAACAAACGACGCGTATCCAACTGCAATCAAGATTGCACTTATCAAATCAAATAAGAAACTGATTGATGTTTTATACGAACTAATTGCAGCATTCTGGAAAAAAGGCAAAGAGTTTGCTCAGGTCATAAAAATGGGACGCACTCAATTACAGGATGCTGTTCCGATGACACTTGGTCAGACATTTGATGCATTTGCAGTTACATTAGAAGAAGAAGTACGTCAGCTGAAAGCATCATCAGATTTGTTTCTTGAAGTGAATATGGGAGGTACTGCAATCGGAACAGGAATCAATGCTGATCCTGCCTACAGTGAGAAAGTTGTTGACCATTTGAGAAAGATCACTGGAATGGATATCAAACTGGCAAAAAATCTGGTCGAAGCAACCCAGGACACCGGTGATTTTGTGACATATTCAGGAGCTCTGAAACGCCTTGCAGTCAAATTATCAAAAATTTCAAACGACCTGCGTCTGCTTTCATCAGGACCCCGGGCAGGATTTAATGAAATCAATCTTCCTCCAATGCAGCCCGGCTCAACCATTATGCCAGGGAAAGTAAATCCTGTGATCCCTGAAGTGGTGAACCAGATTGCCTTTAAGGTTATTGGAAATGACCTGACGGTTTCACTGGCAGCAGAAGCCGGACAACTTGAGCTGAACGTCATGGAACCTGTTATTGTGCAAAGTCTCTTCGAATCCATTGAAATGCTCAAAAACGGCATGCAGGTTCTTGGTGACCGTTGTGTGGAAGGAATTACTGCTAACGAAAAAAGATGTCGTTTGATGGTACAAAATTCTATCGGGCTGGTTACTGCACTTAATCCATTTATTGGCTATGAGGCCTCAACTGAAATTGCCCGTGAAGCCATGGAAACCGGGAAAAGTGTTTACGAACTGGTTTTGGAAAGAAAAATTCTTACAAAGGAAAGGCTCGATGAGATTCTGAAACCGGAAAATATGATCAGATAAGCTGTTTTATTGTTATTTAGGGTTGCGGAATGTGAACAACCCTTTGTGGAAATGGGATTTTGATATCATGCTTCTGAAACGCTTCAAAAATCATGACTCTGATATCACTTTTAATTTTTTCAATACGAAATACCTCATCTGACCAAAAAACAACCTGAAACTGCAAAGAAGAATCTGCAAAATCCGAAAACCTGACAGACACTTCGGGATCTTTCAATACTGCCGGATGCAGTTTTACTGTTTCTTTCAACGTTTCAATTACTCTTCTAACATCTGAAGAATAATCAACACCAACCTGTATTTTAAATCTTGAAGACACTTTGTTGTGTGTCCAGTTGATTACTTCATTTTTTGTGAGATATGAATTGGGGAGAATAATATAATTTTCATCCCTGCCGGTAACAGTTGTCGTTCTGAATCTGATCTCATTGACCCTGCAAACCATTCCATTCACTTCAATAACATCTCCAACCTTAATCGTCCTGTCAAGCAACAAGAATACACCTGAAACAAAATCACCGAATACCTGTTGCATTCCCAATCCCACACCCACAAGCAGGGCAGCGGAACCAGCAAGCAATACTGAAATATTGAATTTTAACAATTGAAGTGCAATCAAAATGACTAAAATCCACAAGACATACTGAGTCAGCTTAAAAATTGCATATTTTTTTGATATCTCAATTTCTTTAATCCTGTAAATTCCTTTTCTGATGATAAGCTGAATCAGAACAGCCATTGCAATTAAGATGAATAATGCAATCAAAGTTGAAACATGATAAACGTTCCCTGCAAATTCAAAAAGTTTAAAATCAATAAATTTATTCATAGTGTAATATTGATGTGTTTATATTGGCCAAAAATACAGAATTGCCGGTATTCCAACCAAAAGAGTAATAATCAGCATTGGCAATCCAAGTCTTAAATAATCAATAAATTTATATCCACCGGGCCCCATAACAAGCGTGTTTGACTGGTGACCGATTGGAGTGAGAAAGGCAGCAGATGCGCCGATTGCAACTGTCATTAAAAACGGATCACCGGATAATTCCATTCCTCGTGCAATCCCAAGTGCAACAGGTGCCATCAGGACAACAGTTGCAGCATTGTTGATGATGCTCGATAGTAACATTGTCACAAGTAGTATAAGTGAGAGGATAATCCATGGGTCATAGGTCGCAGATGCCTGAAGTACTACGGATGCAATTAATTGAGCTCCACCTGAGGTCTCAAGCGCCATTCCAACTGGGATCATTGCACCGAGGAGAATGATCACCGGCCAGTCAACTGCCTGATAAACCTGCTTCACAGGCAACACTCCAGCCAACACCATAATGAGTGCTCCAAGTGAAAAAGCAATCTCAACCGGAAGCAAACCAGAAACCACAGTGATTATGGAAATAACAAAAATACTCATAGCAAGCAGTATTTTTGTTTTAAACCCAATTCTTAATCCTCTCCTTGCCAAAGGCAAACATCCCATTTCAGAAATTGTATTGAAGATTGTTCCTTCTCTTCCCTGAAGCAAAAGTACATCCCCGTTTCTGAAAACAACTTCGTCGAGTCTACGCTGAATTGTCATGTTTTTGCGGGCAACCGCAAGCAAATTAACTCTGAAACGGTCGCGCATCCTTAATGATGATGCTGTCTGACCAACTATGTACGAATCCGACATCACAATGGCTTCAGTAATAAGAATGGTTTCTGATCCCTCTGCAGTCTTTCTGAGTTTTTTGTTGCCTTCAAGAACAACGCCTGTATCTTCTGCAAAAGATTTCAGATTTTCTGCATCAGTTTCCAGAATTAAGATATCATGCAATAACAATGTTTCACTCCCGGAAGGTGCATGAATCCTTAGATTATTTCTAATCAATCCGAGTATCTGAACATCTGTACGTGAGTTCTTTCTGACATCAGCTATGGTTTTTCCCCTGAGTTTAGATGTTTCAACAATTCTGACCTCAGTGATATAATCGTCAATTTCAAACAGGTCTTTGTCAGATTTTTCACCAGTTCTTTTCGGAAGCAATCTCCATCCAACCAGACAAATAAAGATTATTCCTGCAACTGTTATTATAATACCAACCGGTGCAAAGTCAAACATTCCAAATGCAGCGCCTTTTTCTGTTTCTCTGAACGTTGCAATAATAATATTAGGAGGTGTTCCGATAAGCGTTGTCATTCCACCCAGCAATGATGCAAAAGCCACAGGCATCAGAACATAAGATGGCGGATGTCCGCTTTTCCGTGCCATATGTATTGCAATTGGCATCACGATTGCCAAAGCACCAACATTATTCATAAAAGCTGACGCAAAAGCAGTAAGTAAAGACAATACAAAAATCTGAACAATTAATTTTTTTCCGGCTTTCATTACCCATTTTCCAAGTACATCAATGAGCCCGGAAAATTCCAGTGCCTTCCCAATGATCAATACAGCTGCAACAGTGATTACTGCCGGATGTCCAAAACCACTGAATGCGGCTGCAGGTTCAATGACACCTGCTATTACAAGTATAAACAAAGTAATGAGCGACACAAAATCATGACGGATCTTTCCCCATGAAAAAAGAAAGAGTGCCAGTATTAATGTCCCAAAGACGATTGTATGCTGCACAAAATTGTTTTTACAAATGTAAGTATAACCCTGTAATTTTCAAAACTTCTTTTTAAAAATATTTTAATTTTTTCTGATTCAATACAACGCTGTATCTTACTTAATAATCAGGCCCAGCTCCATGATGCCTTTTAATACCGGAAAGTGAGAATTTTGATGAACAATGAATCGGTATTGTCCCGATTCATGAAACACAAATTCCGGCTCTACTTCTGTTTCAATATCACATAAACTCCCTGAACATTCTGCCAGACTTCTTCCCTTCTCATCCTCAAATCGTATAACATAATTTTTTAACTGAACTCCTCCTGAAGGAGTAACTATTCTAACCCTGACAGGAAGTTCTGAAATGTTTATACCGTAAACATGTCGAATTCCAAGAATTATATTATAATTCCTGTTAATATCTTCAATGCTGGGTTCAAATACAATTTCATTTTCAACTTTCCACACATAATCGGGAAAAGACTTTTTCTCCCACTTCCTGTATACACTTTGATCACATGACATCAGGAAAAGGACTGCGATTATGAAAATGAATCCAATGGAATTCTGAATTTTCATAGGAATTTGAATTTAAGGTTTAAATAAGCCCACTTTCTTTTCGCTCCGGATTCTGACAACAGTTTGACGGCATTGTATCATCCAATATCAGTTTGCTTTCCTTCTCTTTCTTCTCATCATAATCCATATCACACACAAATAATCCGGCCCTTTTAATCAGATAGTAGGTTACTGCAAGAGCAAGAATAAGAGCACCAAGACCTGCAATCATGTCACCTGACCATTCTTCCAGTTTCAGAACAACAACTTTTCTGGCAAGCGCAATTATGGCCACAAGCACAACAACTTCAACATGAACAACATTCTTTTTCAGATATATTTTAATCGTATCCAGCAGCTCAATACCAATGAGCACCAGTAAAAACACCCCAAACAAATCCATCAGCGAATCAAGATTCAGAAACAAATAGGAAGAAGTAACAATTGTTTTTACAAGATAATACCCAAGTTCAATAGTTGCAAGTACTAAAACGAGCCCCATCATTATGATCAGGGAATAAATTATTACTTTCTCTGTTTTGCGTGCAATTCTAATCATAATATATAATTTGATATGGCAAATATAGTAAATTACAATGAATTTTCTTCTGGAAGCGGGGCTGAAGTTTGTTTTTTTGTGATCATTAACCCGAACATCATGGTAATAGCGGTAAGCACAACAACCTGTATCATCATTGGTCTGTTTACAAAAGAAATTTGTTGAAACGGCTCAATGGATAAAAAGAGTAAAATTGAAATCAATCCCCGGGGGGCTATAAAAAGCAATGGAAACAAAGGGTATTTTGAAATTTTTAATTGAATAATTCTGAAAAATACGATTATTCCTACAATACCCAACGCCCAAACTAATGTTGAAGGATTGAGCAAATCTTTCGTATCAATTAAAAATCCAAACAACAGAAAAAAAGATGCTCTGATCATAAATGTCGCTTCTGTTGTAAGTTCTTTAAATTTCTGTGTTTCCTTCTCCAACACTCCTGTATTCACAAATTTGAATCTTTTGAATTGGTTTAGTTTATTGAGATTTGCCAGAAAAAGTCCAAACATAATGATAAAAATCAGTGCCGGCAGATGAAATTGTTTAAAAACGGCATAAATCAGGATGATCAGCAAAATGATTGGGAAAAATTTTACCTGATGCTTGATTTTGTTAAGTAAGACTGCAAGACCTGCAATTGCAATAATGGACGTGATTAGAATTAATACCAACTGAAGGGTAAAGTTTATAAATGTGAACAAATTAATGACGGTATTCAGAGCAATAAAATTGAAAAAAAGCACTCCCAGGATATCCGAAATGCTGCTTTCAAAAATTACAAATTCTCTTTGTTTCTGCGGAAGGTGCCTGATGCTGGGAATTGCCACAGCACTGCTAATTATACAAAACGGAACAGCATTTATCAAACTGTTAATTAAGGAATATCCTCCGTAATACTGAAAAACCATAGAAAGGAAAAAAGCCATCATCACCAATGGCAACAATGCTCCAAGAAACGATTTATTAATCAGTCCCATTTTTGATCTGTATAATTTCAGGTCAAAAGAACTCTCAAGAACGATCAGGATAAGCCCCAATGTCCCAAGGATTGGCAAAACAAAAGACAAATCTGGAATGACAACCCCAAGAAAAATTAAAACCTGTTGAACAAACCATCCAAGAAGGAGTAACAATATTACTGAAGGGATTCTTGTCCAGATTGAAGTCACATCAAAAACATACCCCAACAGTAAAAGTGAACATATTGTAATTATTATAATGGTACTATCCATGAGAATATGATGAAATTCTTAATTCTGCTATGCAAATATATGGAGAAGATTTCAATTTTGATACCATCCAACATAATTTAATATTCCTGCAATCTCCCTTATTATGAAGAAAAAATTATACCAAAAACGATTATTCACTAAATTTGCAACGGGTCATGATGAAACCACAAATAAATATCAATTCTGTTTTTACAACTGTTGAAGCTGAGATGCTTCAATTCAGAAAGGAGTTTGACAAACTTATCAGCACCGATGTTAAATTTCTGAAACTCATTCTGAAATATTTATTTAAAAAACGGGGAAAACAAATCCGGCCATTATTTGTGATCCTTTCTGCGGGTTTGTGCGGAGATATTCAACAAAAAACATACAGAGCTGCGGCCTTGATTGAGTTATTGCACACTGCTACCCTGGTTCATGACGATGTGGTTGATGAAGCTGATTACAGAAGAGGAATGTTTACTGTCAATGCACTCTGGAAAAACAAAGCGGCCGTATTGCTCGGAGATTATCTGCTGGCGACTGGCCTACTTACCGCACTTGACAATGACTATTTTCAGCTATTAAAGTATGTGGCCCAGGCAACCAGGAAAATGAGTGAAGGTGAACTCTGGCAGATTCAGAAAGCACGAAAAATGAAACCCGATGAAAATTCTTACTACCAGATTATTGAGTATAAAACGGCTGTCCTTTTTGCCGTGAGCTTCCAATGTGGCGCTTATACCGCAGGTGCTGACGACAAAACCATGGACATTCTGTATCAGGTCGGACTCAACTCCGGAATTGCCTTTCAGATTAAAGATGATATCCTGGATTTTAGTCCTGGGGATACAGGAAAAAAAGCCTATACCGACCTGAAAGAACAAAAGCTTACTCTCCCTGTAATCCATGCGCTCAACAACTCCTCTTCAGCCGAAGCAATGAAATACAGAAGAATAATCAGGCAAATCAGAAAAAAGAACCGTACTACCGAATCTGTGTTGAAATGGCTCCATGATAAAGGAAGCATTGAATATGCTTCTCAGAAAATGGAAGAATACCGCCAGAATTCAATATCACTTCTTCACACACTACCACCTGATAAATATCGAGATTTGATCGAACAGACAATAAATTATTTAACCATACGTAATTATTAAATATTCAACTCAATCAATATGAAAGGTTTGCCATTCTTTGTTTCTCTTGTTTTAATTTCTTCTATCAGTTTTGCACAGCAAAAACCCTTAAAGGTGACTGAATACTGGTTTAAAAAACAAAAAAAAACCGAAGGGTTTATGGTTGACAGCCTGAAAACAGGCCTTTGGACTTACTGGTTTGACAACGGAAATATTGAGTCACAGGGAAAATACGAGCAGGGAAACAAAACTGGAAACTGGAAATATTATCACAAAAACGGAGACCTGAGACTCGAAGAGGATATTGAAAACGGAAAAAGTATTTCATACCACATATATCCATCACAAAAAGAATGGGAAGGGGATATTGTTGACGGACAAAGGCATGGCACCTGGAAATTCTGGTATCAGGATGGGAAACCATTGTCTGTCCAGCATTATGACAAAGGAACATACATTGGGGAATGGCAATACTGGTTTCCAAACGGTAAAATCTGGAAAACCATAAATACAACCAACGGACCTGTCGTTATCTGGGATTCACTTGGATATAAAGTGGAAGAATGGATTGTTAGAGAAAGTATGAAAAACGGTTTATATAAAGCATATTTCCCCAACGGCGATATCATGGAAACTCTCAATTTTGTCGATGATAAAATGCAAGGAGAATGGAAATTGTATCACGGAAACGGTGCTCTTGCCGGAATAGGAACTTTTGAGAATGATCAGAAAACAGGAATATGGAAGTATTATTATGAAAACGGAAATGACTGGAAAATCCTGAACATCCAAAACGGACCATGTGAAGTGTATTATCTAAACAAACAAATCAAACAGAAATATTCTGTTTCAGACGGTGAAATTGAAGGAGAATTTAATGAATGGCATCCAAACGGTCAGCTCAGGGAGAAATCCACATACAGCAAGGGAAAAAAGAATGGATTGAGTAAAATATATTATGATACGAAGCAAATCGAGTTTGAGGGAACCTTTGTCAACGATTCTCTACACGGATACGCACGATGGTGGTATCCTGACGGGAATCCCGAAATGGAAGGCAACATGGAAATGGATAAACATCAGGGAGTCTGGAAGTTCTATCATCCCGGAAACATCATCGGAAGTACCGGCACATTTCATAATGGATTGCAACATGGGAACTGGGAATATTTTTATGAAACAGGTGAAAAATGGAAATCAGGAAAATTTGAAAACGGTAAAAGAGAGGGGCCCTGGATTGCATGGTTTGAAAGCGGACAAAAACAAAGAGAAGGAAATTTTACTGATGACATGGAACATGGTCTCTGGACAAGTTATTATGAAAACGGACAAGTCAAAGATAAAGGCTATTTTAAAGCCGGAATAATGGACGGACAATGGATCGGCTATTATCCTGACGGATTGTTGAAATATCAAACAAATTATCAGAATGGAATCAGACACGGAAGTTCTGTGTTTTACACACAAAACGGACATAAACTTTTTGAAGGGAGTTACAATATGGGCCAACGCAATGGATTCTGGACAGAATATCAGGAAAACGGCAAACCCTTTGAATCTGGTTTTTACAAAAATGAGTTTAAAGAAGGTAAATGGACATTCTTCGATCGTAACGGAAACAAATTCAGGGAACAGTTGTTTGAATCCGGACGACCCAACGGAATGTTTACTGAATATCACTTTAACGGAAAAAAGGCTCAGGAAGGATCATTTGCCAACGGTGTAAAAATCGGAAAATGGACATTCTGGGATGATAAGGGAACACTAATTCAGACTCTTGAATTTGATGATCAGGGTAAAAGAATTATTAAATTGCCAGCAAATAAATAACCAACTTTTTTCCTTTTATCATCTTCTGTAAATTTAAATTATAACTCATGTAATAAGACCCCTTATAAAAAAAGTTCTCTGCTGTTCAATCTGTCCATAACAACAGTGACCCTGAAGTACAAGAAAAAATAAAACATAATGCTCCTCATTGTTCAAGCGAAATCTGATTTTATTGAAGCTTAATTGCACATATCATTATTGATTACATTTTTAGAAAATGTATTTGAAAAAAACATTGTAAATTGCAAAAAAATTCAGATGGAAAGAAAAGCTTTTTTGCATGCATTCTATCTGCTACTGGCACTTCTGGTTTCAGGCTTATTAATAATCGTCATATTGAAAACTGAAAAAGCCGGAAAAGTAAAACATCAACATGTAGCCGAAAAAATTTGTATTGATCTGGATCAGATTCTTGAACGCGGAAGAATTGATGTCAGTCTGGGGTATAACTCCCTGAATTATTACATCCTGCATGGAAAACCATCAGGATTTCAGTTTGAACTGGCACGTTATTTTGCAAATTATCTGGGAGTTGAACTGAACATTTGGGTAACCAATGACATTCATCAGGCCACACAAGCTCTGCTTGAAGGTAAAATTGACATAGTTTGTGCAGATCTGACTTTAATACTCGGCAGATTCGGTAACGACATTGTTTTTACTGAACCATATGCCACTGTGAGCCAGGTTATTGTTCAAAACAAATTAAATCCGCGCCATAGTCTTGTTCAAGAACCATCACAGCTAAGGGGTAAAACAATCTATATCCCCCGTGGAACGATTTTTAAAAACATCATCCGTAAGGAAACTCGCAACTTGTTGCCTGAAACCTTTGTTGTGGAAGTTCCTGAGTTTGGATCAGAGCAATTAATTGATGCTGTTGCTGAGGGAAAAATCAGTTTTACAGTTGCAGATCTGCATCTTGCACGTTACCATCAGGCCCTTTATAAAAACATTGATACAAAATTTAAAATCGGTTCAGAAAAACCACTGGCATGGTGTATGAGAAAAAAATCACCTCAGTTATTGGATGCGTTTAACAACTGGATTCAGGATTTCAAAACTACAAGGCAGTTTAAATATCTATATCACCGTTATTTTATCAATCCCTGGAAAGAAGCGTTCGATGGCCTTGGCGATCT
Organism: uncultured Bacteroidales bacterium; assembly: GCA_964388575.1. Lineage (GTDB taxonomy): Bacteria > Bacteroidota > Bacteroidia > Bacteroidales > DTU049 > CAYMAZ01. Next base: position 103,644 of record CAYMAZ010000002.1, read on the forward strand.
CGGAGCGCGGTGCGAGCACCGTGTCGAGCTCACACCGCAGGAGCACGGCAAGGTCGTCGCGCGCGGCAAAGGCTGAGGGGTCCGACGTGAGCACGGCGGGCCGGCCCGTCCGCGAGGTGCTGAAGGGAAGCGGCGTCCGCAACG
>CAYMAZ010000002.1:103797-122666 GCA_964388575.1 uncultured Bacteroidales bacterium
ATTTCTCGGTAAAGCAAGGAAGTATTTCTCCTTATGACGATGTAATAAAAAAATACAGCAAAGAAATTGGGTGGGACTGGAGACTTGTGGCAGCGCTGATTTATGAAGAATCAAAATTCAGACATGATCTCTATTCCTATTCAGGAGCATTCGGCATTATGCAACTGATGCCTGTAACTGCTGAACACTTTGGCGTAGACACTGCATCACCACCCGAAGATCACATCAAAGCCGGAATAAAATTCTTAAAGCGAATGGATGATAATTTGCAATATGCTGTCCCCGACTCTGTCGAACGCAAGAAATTTGTTCTTGCTGGATACAACCTTGGTGAAGGACATATCTGGGATGCAATAGCACTTGCAGAAAAACACAATAAAAACTCTCAACTGTGGGATAATCATGTTGAATATTATCTTATTGCAAAAAGTCAAAGCAAATTTTATCTTGATGAGGTTGTACAACACGGATATTGTAAGGGATCAATCACTTCAATGTTTGTCAGGAATATCATGGAAAGATATGACCATTATAAAAATGCATTTCCTGAACACTAAAATGAACAAGTGTGCCAAATGCTGAATAATCGATAATTCTGATAAGCTTTTTTGATCAGGCAGTTGTATCAACATTTTTCCAATATGCATTATCATCATCCGGTTCATCGTCATCATCTTCCCCATCATTGATCACAGGTTTGTATGTCTCAAGCAGTTCATATTTGTAAAAATATGCAAGCACTATTCCAGCCAGAAATCCCGTCAGGTGACCTTCCCACGACTGCTGGATATCTATCGGAAAAATTCCCCAGACAATGCTCCCGTATAAAAAAGCGATCAGAAGTGAAACAGCAATATGCCTTTTTTCCTTTAAAATGACTCCTGCAAAAAAAATGAACGATGCCATTCCATATATCATGGCACTAGCTCCAATATGATAGGATGGTCGCGCAAAAACCCATGTCCATAAACCAGATGTTAACCAAAGCAACAGAACAATCCGGATAAAAAATCTATTGTAAAAATGATATAAAAATGTAACCAGCACAATCAAAGGAACAGTATTGTTGAGAATATGTTTTAAATCACCATGTATAAGCGGCATAGATACAATCCCGATCAGTCCCTGCAGGGTTCTCGGAAATAATCCTAAGTTCCACAAATTGAGATTGAAATAATTATCAGCAAAAAACGTAAACCAAATAATACCTGTCATCAAAATGGCAGGCATAAAAATTGATAACAGATTTTTTTTTCTCATAATCCGGTTTCGTCGAAAACTCCGGTAAAGATACAATGAAATCTCCGGTTATGCCGTTTAAAATTGTAATTTTGTTTAAGTAAATATTAGAGTTCTATGAGACAAAGATTTTTTTTGCTACTCGCTTTCAACCTTCTGTTCATTTCAATCTATGCACAGAGGGAAACTAATTTCACCTATGAACATAAGTTCTTACGCACAGTACAGTTGTTAAAAACAGCCTATGTCGACTCTGTCGATATGAACAATGTTGTGGAGCACGGGATCAAAATGATGCTTGAACACCTTGACCCGCATTCAGTTTACATGACACCTGATGAGATTAAAAGAGCAAATGAACCTCTTCAGGGCAACTTCGAGGGTGTCGGAATTCAGTTTCAGGTTATTCGCGATACTGTGAATGTGATATCAACCATATCCGGTGGCCCCTCCGAAGAAGCAGGTCTAATGGCAGGAGACAAAATAGTGGAAATTGATGGTTTACCATTTGTGGGGTCAGTTGTGACCAATACCACCGTTGCTGAAAAATTACGTGGAAAAAAGGGAACAAAAGTGCTGATCGGAATTGTAAGACCTCCCTCTGATAAAATATTGTCCTTTGAAATTATTCGTGATAAAATTCCCATTTACAGCATTGATGCTTCTTTCATGCTTGACGAAAATACCGGTTACATTAAAGTTAACCGTTTTTCTGGTACAACCATGGATGAATTTGCAAATTCCATGGAAAAACTCAATAAAATGAATATGCAAAACCTGATCCTTGACCTGAGAAACAATTCCGGAGGACTGCTGAGAACTGCAATTGATCTCGCGGATCAGTTTTTCGATAGTGACAAACTTATTGTATATACTGACGGGTTAAACATGAACGGGGAAAAGTATTATTCCACTTCAGGCGGATTATTCAAGTCAGGAAAACTGATAGTTCTTATTGATCAGGGATCTGCATCAGCAAGTGAAATCGTTTCAGGTGCTATTCAGGACTGGGATAGAGGAGTCATTGTTGGAAGAAGATCATATGGAAAAGGTCTTGTACAAAAACCCTACAATTACCCTGACGGATCAGCGATACGACTGACAATTGCCAGATACTACACTCCAACAGGCAGATGTATCCAAAAACCCTATGATGATGATAAGAAAAAATATTTGAGTGAACTCAATGATCGCCTGGAAAAAGGTGAATTTGTTAACATCGATTCTCTAACTTTTCCAGATTCACTTATGTATACAACTCCTTCAGGACGCCAAGTATACGGTGGAGGCGGAATCATGCCCGATGTGTTTGTCCCTTTCGATACAACCCGTCTTAGTGATTACTATGTTGAACTGTCCCGAAAGAATATTTTCAACCAGTTTATTGCTGACTATCTGCAAAACAATCGTAAATCCCTAAAAAAAGACTATCCCACAATCGAAGAATTTAAAAAGGGTGTGATTCCAATGACAGAACAAATTGTCAATGAAATTGTCAAATATGCTCGCGATCAGGGAATTGATGAAACAGAAATGAAAGAGGACACAAGAAAATTTATGGGTTATGTTCTTGTCGGACTTATTGCCCGTAACCTGTATGACCAGGAAGCCTATTTCAGAGTGTTGATCGATATTGATGAAGAAGTAAAAAGAGCACTAGAGATACTTTCTTCCGATGAGTACATCAAAATTTTGAACGAATAAAAAAAGAGGCTGTCAAATTTCAAAACAGCCTCTTTTTGTAGCAGAAGTGAATCAATCCTAGTCTTCTTTCGGAATAACTTCAAATTCATTTACAATGATTTCAGTCACGTAACGTTTTTCACCTGACTTTGATTCATAGTTCCGATAGTTGATCTTGCCGGTAACTGAAACACGGGAACCCTTCTTTATCTCCTCACCCGCTTTTTTTGCATTGTCATTCCACAACACAATGTTGTGCCATGATGTATTGCTTTGCCAATCACCATTTTTATCACGATAATTCTCGCTTGTGGCAAGTGAAAAACTTGCTAGACTTATGCCGCTTCTGATTTCGCGTACCTCAGCATCACGGCCGGCATACCCAATCAATTCTACTTTGTTGATGTTTGTTTTCATAATTCTTATTAATTAATGTTTTTAGAAAATTTATTGTTTTTAATGTTTAAAAATAAATCGTTATTCTGCAAGGATTGTCCGTGGGATGATTTTACATTCGTGTGCAACAATATCTGTGAAGTATTTCTTCTCACCGTCAGCCATCTGCAACACCCTGTAATCTATCTTTCCAGTAATGCATACACGATCGCCTTTTTTAACATTCGCAACAAGCTCTTCAGCGCGTTGATTCCACATAATTACGTTGTGCCAGGTTGTGTTGCTGACCCAGTTACCGTCCTTGTCTCTGTAGTTTTCACTGGTGGCAACTCTCAGTTTTGCAAGCTTTGCACTGTTGGATAATTCAACAATTTCAGGATCCATACCTGCGAATCCGATTAATTCTACTTTGTTCATGTTTGTTTTCATAGTTGTAAAAATTGAGATTAAATTTAGTTTTGTTTTGATTTTCAACAATTCGTTTGAGTTGATTTTGAAACGTTTCTCCGGCAAAATAACAACCTACTGTTAATCCAAGACGGAGTTTAAGCATTTACTTACGGAAGTTTTCCGTTTAAAACGAAAATTAATCGTGTATAATCGGATAAAAACGATTATTTTTGAAGAAAAAAGTTATGGAACAACGTGTATGCCTTGAGTGTAAACAGCCATTAACAGGTCGTGCAGATAAAAAATTCTGTGATGATCAGTGCAGAAGCACATACAATAATCGGATGAATTCCAACAAATCAGGTTTGATGCGGCAAATTAATTCAATACTGAGAAAAAACAGACAAGTCCTTGCAGAATCATGTCCAGAAGGAAAAAGTAAAATCAAAAAAGAAAAAATCATTTCAAAAGGATTCAATACAAAATACCACACTCATATTTACACAACAAGAGAAGGATCTGTCTACCATTATTGCTATGACTATGGCTGGCTTCAGTTAGACAACGATTTTATTCTGATTGTCAGAAATGAATAGATATCTTGCTAATAAATCATTCTTTCATTGAAGTAGTTCTCATTTTTCTGTGTAAAATCAAAATAAGAAAAAGAATGAGCAACGCTACTGATGCAGTCACAGGCTGCATCCAAGAAACATATCCGATAATCATCAATTGAACAAGCAGCCAGATATAAACGATTACGACTGACCCGATTGTAATCATTTTTGCATGTCTGTAGTTGAAAATGACAGAGAGTAAAGCAGCAAGAAATGATCCACCTACGACAAAAAACAAAAAAATACCAGGAATATAATAATTGCTGAAAGGACTTCCTTCAAGCCATTCAGTAGGAACTCCTTCAGCTCCTGCCATAGCATAATATCCACCACCGAATGCATTTAAGGCCGCAAAAGCCAAAAGAATGATTATGAAGACTTTTGCTAACTTCTTCTCAGTTGAAACTTTTTCCTGAATCTTTTCAGTTGCATTCATGGGCTTGGATTTTGGATGATGAATTTACATGAAATTCAAATGATGATCTGGGGAGACACATTTTTTTCAATTCAAATTTAAAACACTTTAAATTTGATTTTGCATTTTTCATAAAGAAATTTTTTGAAAAATTTAATCATTGGTGAATCAAAATACTACAATTGACTTTTTTGTAACTTTGCATAAATAATTATCGAATTAAATGGATACGCTTTCATGGCTTCATCAGATCTCACACGACGAAATTGATGAATTATACAAAAAATATCTCGAAGACAAACAATCCGTTGATGAGCAATGGTTAAAGTTTTTTGAGGGTTTTGAGTTTGCCCGCGCAAATTATTCTGAACAATCACATTCATCCGATGTATCATACATCAGTAAGGAATTTAATGTCCTTCAGCTCATCACAGCCTATCGTCAAAGAGGGCACTACTTCACAGAAACCAATCCTGTCAGAAAAAGAAGAGTCTATAAACCAGATTTGTCAATTGAGAACTTCGGTTTTGATGAGGCAGACTTGGATAACGTTTTTGCTGCAGGAAATGATGTTGGACTCGGCAAAACAAGTCTTCGCAATATCATCTCCCTGTTGCAGGAAACTTATTGCAAATCTATCGGAGTTGAATATATGTATATCCGACTACCACAAATTGTTGACTGGTTGCGGAATAAGATGGAAACCCTCAGAAATCGGCCTGCTTTTACAATTTATGAAAAAAAAACACTGCTTAAGCTACTGTCTGACAGTGTTCTGTTTGAACAGTTTCTGCATAAACGATTTACCGGCCAAAAAAGATTTTCTCTTGAAGGTGCAGAAAATTTCATTCCTGCAATGCAGATAATGATTGATTATGCCGGATCATTAGGAGTTAGAGACTTTGTACTTGGAATGGCACACAGAGGCCGTCTGAATGTACTCGCAAACATCATGCAAAAACCTGCAAGTAAGATATTCACAGAATTTGAAGGAAAGGAGTTTGATGAAGCTCATTTACTTGGTGATGTTAAATATCATATGGGCTTTGTTTCAAAACGAAAAGTAACTGAAAATTCTGAAATCACCCTCACACTGTCACCAAATCCCTCTCATCTGGAAACAGTCGGACCAGTTGTACAAGGGATAGCCCGTGCAAAACTGCATGATCATGATGAAAATATGAACGCAGTAATTCCTGTGGTTGTTCACGGTGATGCAAGTGTTGCTGGACAAGGTGTTGTATATGAACTTGTACAGATGTCAGAATTAAAGGCGCATAAAACCGGTGGAACAATTCACATTGTGATTAATAATCAGGTTGGCTTTACAACAGATTATCTGGATGCAAGATCTTCGATCTATTGCACAGATGTGGCCAAAGTGATTCAATCACCAATTTTTCATGTTAACGGAGATGATGTTGAAGCAATAGCCTACGTGATGAAAATGGCTGTGGAATACAGAATGAAATTCAATAAAGATGTATTTGTGGATTTGCTCTGCTACAGAAGACATGGACATAACGAAAGTGATGAGCCGAGGTATACTCAGCCATTACTTTACAGAGCCATTGAGCAACATGATGATCCACTTAAAATATATGCTTCAAGACTGGTCAGTGAAAACATCGTGAGTGAAGATTTTGTTACTCAACTTCATACTGAGTATTTTCAGAAAATGGACTCAATCCTTGAAGTTGCACAAAATACAACCAAGGTTCATCTCGACATGTTTCTGAAAGAGCAGTGGCAAAAAATTCCACGTGCATCTGAAGAAGATATCTATTCTCCAACTGATACAGCTGTTGACCCCGATGTTCTTATTGAAACAGGAAAGAAAATCAACACGTTACCTGAGGGAATAAACGCATATTCAAAATTACAACGAATGCTTGATTCCCGACTCAAAATGCTAGAGAAAGATGCCATTGACTGGGGTTTTGCAGAACAACTTGCTTTTGCAACATTGTTAAACGAAGGATACAATATTCGGATTTGCGGACAGGACGTTGAAAGAGGAACGTTTTCACACCGTCATGCTGTGTTGACAACAAATGATTCTAAGGATAAATATTATCCACTTAACCATATCAAAAACGGACAAGCAAAATTTGAAATTTACAATTCGTTATTATCAGAATATGCAGTCCTCGGTTTTGAATATGGATATGCAATGTACAGAGTAAATGACCTGACAATCTGGGAAGCACAATTTGGCGACTTTGCAAATGGAGCTCAGATTATCATTGATCAGTTTATCTCATCTGCTGAAGAAAAATGGGGTGTGATGAATAATCTTGTTCTGTTTCTACCTCACGGCTATGAAGGACAAGGGCCTGAACACAGCAGTGCACGTATTGAACGTTTCCTGAATCTTTGTGCCAACTACAACATGGATGTTATTCAGTGCTCCACTCCGGCCAGTCTGTTTCATGCATTGAGAAGACATCTCCTGAGGCCTTGGAGGAAACCACTGGTCATATTTACTCCCAAAAGTCTTCTTAGACATCCCTTATGTGTAAGCAAAATCAACGAATTCACTCAAGATCGTTTCCGGTTAATATATGATGACCTGAATGTGAATAAGGGAAAAGTGACACATTTTGTTCTGTGTTCCGGAAAAATATATTATGATGTTCTTGAGGAAAGAAAAAAGCACAACGCTCAAAGTATGGCTGTCATTCGCCTTGAACAATTATATCCTTTTGCTCTGAACATTCTGAAGGACATCATAAAGACATATCCCAATTCTGTACAATTTACCTGGATTCAGGATGAGCCTGCAAACATGGGAGCATGGGGATTTCTTTCAAAATGGCTCAGACCTTTGGGATTTTCCCTTATTTCTAGACCATTTTCGTCCAGTCCTGCTACAGGTTCATATGAGCTGCACAAACTACGCCAACAGAAACTCATTGACAAACTCTTCGGAGAATGCCAGTGCGAAAGGTCCAAAATCGAATGTAAAATGCTGTGTCTGGGATCAACACCTGATTATGTCCAATTGTAATTTAAAAACCGAGTTATTCTGAAGCTATGATAGAACAAATAACAATTCCACAAATCGGCGAGTCAATCAGTGAAGCCCAGGTTTCACGATGGCTGGTTCAAAATAATGATTCTGTTCTCAGGGATCAGGATATTGCAGAAATTGATTCTGACAAAACGACACTCACAATTGTTGCACCGGCATCTGGAAAAATTAATATCCTTGTAAGCGAAGGAAGTAATGTGCTTATCGGACAACTGATTGCTGAAATTGATACATCTGTTGCTTTGCAATCAGAACATATTGAAAAAGAAAATCAGAAAGAGGGAAAACCATCAGTCCCCCCTGTCCCACCCAAACAAGCGACAACTGATGCAACTCAGCAGGAGCCCAAAAATGAATCAAATGTAGATCACAAGATTGTAGTTACTCCGCTTGCAAGACAAAAAATGCGTAATGAAGGAGTTCAGCCTAAGGATATGATTTCACATATGCTCAACATACGGATCGGAATTAAAGATGTGGAAAATTTTCTTTCTGCCAAAACAGATCCAGATCAAAATACTGTTCCGTCTGAAAGGAAAGTTACAAGAAAAACAATGTCACCTCTTCGCAAAAAACTTGCACAACGGTTGGTTAAGGTGAAAAATCAGACAGCCATGCTCACAACTTTCAACGAAATAGATATGAGCAGGCTCATTAAACTGAGAAATACTTATAAAGATGATTTTTTAAAAAAACATGATACAAAACTTGGCTTCATGGCTTTTTTTGTGAAAGCATGTTCCATTGCATTGAAAAAATTCCCATCTGTCAACGCAATGATTGAAGAAGAGGAGGTACTTTACTATGATTATTCTGACATCAGCATCGCAGTGAGCACTGACAAAGGACTGGTAGTACCTGTCATCAGAGACACAAACAGCCTCAGTATTCCTATGATCGAAAAGGAAATCGGAAGACTTGCAGAAAAGGCACGAAATTTTAAACTCCTTCCAGAAGATCTGGAAGGCGGAACATTTACAATAACAAATGGAGGCGTTTTCGGCTCTCTTTTATCAACACCTATCATCAATCCCCCACAAACAGCCATCCTCGGAATGCATACCATTCAGGAACGTCCGGTTGCCGTTAACGGACAAGTAATAATCAAACCTATGATGTACATTGCTTTATCATACGATCATCGTTTAATTGACGGAAAAGAGTCGGTTGGTTTTGTGATGGAAATAAAGCGTTTGATTGAAAATCCCGCATTTCTTCAATTTGACAATCCGGACTTATTCTCTGAAATGTTACAATTATAATCTTAGGTCATGAGAAACAGATTTGATTTCATTGTTGTGGGTTCAGGCATCGCTGGCTTGTCATTTGCCCTCAAAGCAGCAAAACATGGAAAAGTTGCAATTCTGACAAAATCTGAACCCCTTGAAACTGCAACAAGATATGCACAGGGAGGCATAGCAGCTGTTATGTATGCCCCTGACTCAATAGAGAAGCATATTGCAGACACCATGAAAGCCGGATGCTACCTGAATAATGAAGAAGTTGTCAGAATGACCATATCAGAGTCTACTGACAGAATTATTGACCTGATTGAACTTGGCGTCGGTTTTGACAAAACTGCTTCTGGGAGTTTTGACCTGACCAGAGAAGGCGGTCATACAGAAAAACGTGTATTTCATGTAAAAGACAGTACCGGAGAGGAAATTCAGAGACATCTTCTGCAAAAGGCAATTCTTCACCCAAACATCAATGTTTACAGAGACTATTTTGTGCTTGAACTGATTACACAGCATCATCTGGGTGTTCAGGTCAACCGGCGCAGCAATGATATACAGTGCTTCGGAGTATATGCCTTTAATCAGTTCACAAATGAAGTGGAAGTGTTCCTTTCAAAAGTAACACTTATGGCTACCGGTGGTTGTGGAACAGTATACGAAGTCACCTCAAATCCTTTAATTGCTACCGGTGATGGTGTTGCAATGGTATACCGTGCCAAAGGATTTATTGAACACATGGAATTCATTCAGTTTCATCCTACATCATTATATCTTCCCGGAGTCAGACCTGCATTTTTAATTACTGAAGCACTGCGTGGTGAAGGTGCCGTCTTAAGCACTGAGAACGAGCACAACTTTATGCTAAGATATGATGAGCGGGGATCTCTGGCTCCCCGCGATGTGGTAGCCAGAGCCATTGACCATGAACTCAAACTTTCAGGTAAAAAACATGTTTTTCTTGATTGCCGTCACATGGGGAAAGAATTACTTCAGACAAGATTCCCAATGATTTTCAACAAATGTCTTTCTCATGGAATTGACATCAGTAAAGAACTGCTCCCCGTTGCACCAGCAGCACACTATCAGGTTGGTGGTATCAAAGTGGACATCAATGCACATACAAGTATCACAAATCTTTACGCATCAGGAGAATGCGCATGTACAGGGCTGCATGGAGCCAACCGACTCGCTTCTAACTCTCTGCTTGAAGCTGCAGTTTTCAGTCACAGAGCATACCTTGATGCCATTGAAAAAATCGGACAAATATCTCTTAACGAAGACATCCCAGACTGGAATGAAGAAAGTGTTGTGTATTATGATGACAACCAGAAAATCAATGATTACATCAACAGATTAAACAACCTCATGACCAACGATGTTGGCATTGCCAGAAGCAAAAAAAGACTCTTGCATGCACTTGATGAACTGTTGGTTTTGTATTCCGAGACAGAAGAAATTTACAAATTATCAAAAATTAACACATCACTGTGTGAACTCAGGAACATGATTAACACAGCATATCTGATTATAAAACAGGCACTTCAGAGAGAAGAAAGCATCGGACTACATTATATTGAATAGATAGTCCTAGTCTGTCAATAAACGTTCCAGATCCTCCTTACTTAATGTATGTTCCTCAAAGTATCCTTTTGGATATTTCATTGGAATAGACTGTAAAAGTCCAACAATTTCTTTTGAAATTAAATAGTTACGATACCACTTATCATCTGCAGGAATAATAATCCAGGGATGTTGTTTGCTGCATCGTTCAAAAATTTCCTCATACACTGCAGTATAGGCATTCCAGTTTTTTGCTTCAGATATATCTGAAGGGTCGTATTTCCATAACTTATCAGGATTTGTAAGTCTTCTTTTAAACCTCCTTGTTTGTTCTTCCTTGCTGATATGTAGAAAAAATTTCAGAATCGTTGTGTCATGATCAGAAAGCATCGACTCGAAAGCATTGATATAGTCAAACCTTCGCTGTAACTTCTTTGCCGAAATCAGTTTATGAACGTGCGGAACAAGAATATCTTCATAATGAGACCTGTTAAACAAATGAATCATTCCCCTTGGAGGTGTATGTTTGTGAACTCGTCTTAAAAAATCGTAAGTGTATTCTTCAGTTGTCGGCTTCTTAAACGATTTGACACGGATGCCCATTGGGTTAATTTCTCCGAAAACATGTTTAACAGTACTGTCTTTCCCTGATGCATCCATCCCCTGTAAAATAATCAGCAGACTCCTTTTGTTTTCAGCATACATTAATCCCTGTAAATATTGCATTTTCTCAATATTTTCTCTGAATTTCAAATTAATTTCTTCCTTATTCAGATTCTCAGGGGCTTTTGTTGATATCTGTTTTAAAACACTCATAAAAAATTGGATATTTTTTGTTTCAAAATCAATGTTGTTTATTATCTGATATAAATAACAGGTTTTCTGATATTAAAAATATAAAAGGCTGCTGTTCGCAGCCTTTTGGTTCTGTAACTTATTTCTTTTACTCTCTGAGAATGGTCACCGAAGACTGATACACCTTATCCAGATATTTGAAAACATAAAAATATGTTCCGTCCGATAGGGTTCCTCCATCCCATTTGTTATCATAGTTAGTTTGTTCAAACACAATTTTTCCCCAGCGATTAAATACCTGTAAAATATTGTTGGGATACTTCTCCGCGTTTTTAATTACAAATATATCATTAACATTGTCTCCGTTTGGTGTAATCACGTTTGGAAAAACCAGAATATCATCAATTACAATTACTGTTCTGGTAATTGTGTCATTACAACCTTCATCAGTAGAAACAATTAGTGTAACTTCATAAGTAGTTTCATTATCTGGATATGTATGCGCAACAGGGGGTGGAAAATCACTTGTGGTTGCGTCACCAAAGTCCCAGAACCAATATTGCGAAATATTATCTGAATAAAATACAATTGTTGGATCGTATGTCTTTCCTATTTCTGGGACAGTATAAAATTCTGCTTCAGGCTGAGGCCATGCTTCAACATAATCTGAGAAACTGAGTATTGTTTCACAACCATAGGTGTTTGTCAGGGTCAATGAAACGGTATAATCTCCGGGAGTTGAGTATATATGATCAGGATTCTGTTGTGTTGAAGTTGTCCCGTCACCAAAATTCCATAACCAACCCGTTATATTCGAATCGGGAGAATTCTCGTTAAACTGTACATTGACAGGAACACATCCACTGAGCGGAAATCCTGAAAAATCAACATCCGGACTGGGATTCACCGGAACAATAATTGAATCAATTGCAAAGCAACCGCTATTGTTTGTGCCCATTACGATATACGTTGTCGTTGTTGTGGGTGAAACAGTTATCGGATTTTGAGCAGATCCTACTGTTGTCCAGAGATACAAGTCGGCTCCGGTTGCAGTTAACACTGAGCTTTCTCCGGCACATAATCCGGGTGGATTGGCTGTAATGGTTAGATTCGGATCTGGCAATACAGTAACGGTTACACTTGCGGTGGATTCATAACCACACAGGTCTGTCGCTGTTACTGTGTATGTTGTCGTTGTCGTTGGTGAAACAAGTACTGTTTGTCCTCCTCCTGCATTATTGTCCCAAATATAATCGAACGGGGCAAACCCATCTGCAACATTAGCACCAATTTCCACAAGTGAGGCCGCCGATTCACAAAAACTCACATCTCCGAACCCGGTCGCTGTGGGTATCTGATAGTCTTTGATGAAAACCTGAATTGTGTCTGTTGCGCCACATGTGTTTAAAAAAATTAGTTGAACATCTTCCAGAGGCTCAACGATACCGTCAAAAATGGGAGATATATAGACTGTTCCAAGAGTTTGACCTGTAGGAATAACAATACTGTCAGGGATCATCAGATAATCAACCCCGTTGATAGCAGTGCCGCCAATGGTATAATGGAGGACAAAATCACTACTTAAAGGTTGTGGTAAATTTACATTAACAAGAGCATCAACGCACCCTTCAACTGCATTATCCTGAACCGAAGGAACAGAGTAATCAACAGTAACTGTAAATGCAGTTGTTCCGAAACTATTTGCTTCTAGAAATACAGCCGAATCATAGGAACGATCTCCTACATCGGCAATGGCAATCTTAATGTGATAATTTACGCATGGAACCACATGGGCCCATGCAGTTATAACAGTTGTAAAGCCGTCAAATACAATCGTCTGTCCGGCCAATGCCTGATTATCAACATAATATTGAGCGTAGGAACCACTGTGTACATTGTTAATGGCCACTGGTACTGTTGTACTGGGAATATGTGCAATATTATAGTTTGTATAAGTTCCTGCAATTGGATTGGGTCCTGAAATAAAAAACCCAAATACATCATTGAAGCTTGAATTTACAAATTCCGGATATTCTTCTGAAGCAAATACATATCTGAAGAAAATGGTGTCTGATAATGGGAAAAAATCGAATTCCAGTACGGTTGCATCCTGTGTATTGGGAATCAATGTATTTAATGTGCCGTCACCAGGGAGTCCGTTTATCGTACTGACAAATCCTGAAACAGGGCTGCCAATGGCAGGAGTTCCGTTCACTATGCCTGTTGATAAAATGACACCCTCAGTCAATCCAAGATTTGTCGGGTTTGCACCTGTCTGAAAATGACCTATCGAATTTGGGGTTCCAATATATGTAACATTGGAAATTGTTACGCCACCTGTAGAAGAAAGTAAAACATTTTCCACATACCACGTTGGTGTCTGACCTGTTGAAACCAGGAGTTGAGCATGTGCACCACTGCTCAAAAACAGAACAACCATTCCGAGTAATATGAACCGACTTAACATTGAAAATTTCATATTTGTATAATTTTTGTTATTTGCGCAATATTGTCAACGATCCGTTAAAAGAATCATCCAGATATCTGAAAATGTAGAAATATGTCCCATCAGGAAGGTTTCCACCATCCCACTTATTATCATAATTCTGTTGTTCGAAAACGAGTTTACCCCATCTGTTAAACACCTGAAGTAAAGCATTCTGATATTTATCACTGTTAACGATTTCAAAGACATCGTTCATTCCGTCACCATTGGGTGTGATAACATTTGGAAACACCAAAATATCATCAATAATAAGAACCGTTTTTGTTATTGAATCAATACACCCGTAATCATTTGATACGATAAGCGTTACCTGATAACTCGTCTCAGTTACCGGATATGTGTGTGTTACAGGAGGAGGCAAGTTACTTTCATTGCTGTCTCCGAATTTCCAGAGCCAATATTGTGTATTAGCATCAGAATAAAACATAATTGTTGGATTGTATGTTTTCCCAATCTCGGGTAAAGTTGTAAAATCGGCAACTGGTTGAGGATACACTTCAATTAAAGAAGGGATTACTAGCGTAGAGACACAGTTATCTGCAGATGTTACAGTAAGAGTAACACTATAAATTCCTGGCACCGTATATTCGTGGGTGGGATTCTGCTGTAAAGAAGTTGTATTATCACCAAAGTCCCACAGCCATTGAGTTGCAAGCTGGGATGTGTCTGAAAACACAGCAATAACAGGAGAACAGCCCTCTGTCTGAGATACAGTAAATCCAGGAACGGGACTTTCACTCACAACGACTGTCACCTCAGCAGAGGATGAACAAAGACCTGAAATATCAGTTCCTGTAACCTGATAGCTTGTCGTTGTCGAAGGACTGACAACCAATGGATTTGCGGTGGTAGAATTATTCCAGAAATAAAACTGAGCCCCTGAGGCAGTAACAGTTGCAGTTTCACCATCACATATAGCTGGATTTGGTGGAGAAAACTCAATCACAGGAACGTCACTCACATTAACGGTTACAGAAGCAGTATTTGAACAACCAAAAGCATCATAACCAGTTACAGAATATATTGTGGTTGCCGAAGGATATACAGTTCTGGGATTATCCGTTGACTGATCATTCCAGATAAAGGTTTCTGCATTTATTGCCATAATTTGTGTAGAATCTCCTGCACATATGTTCGGAGGCACAGCAAGAGCTCCAACACTCGGTAGTGGTATGACATATATATAAATCTCTATTGAAGCCGTGCAAGCTCCCTGCTGATCAGTTACAATCAATGTATAAGTTGTTGAAACAGGCGGCGTAACAACAACAACAGAATCAGAAATAAATACAAGATCTGTTGTTGGACTCCAGGCATAGGTTTCAACTCCGCTTGCACTTATAGTTGTTGACTCTCCGGCACAAATTGTATCCTCCAATGGTGTTACTGTGAGATTTATCGGATTATCTACTGTTACAGTGACATCATCTGTTACTGTAATCTGGTTGCCGTCACAATTGTCATATACACATACGGCAGTGTATGTCGTAGTGCTTGAAGGTGAGACAGAAACACTTGCAGTTGATGATATCTGTGCAACACCTTGAAACCATTGGATTGTGTAATTTGGGGCTCCATTGGGGGTAAACCTCCAGGCCTCATTTGTTGCTGTCCAAGGACCTGTGTTTCTGTTCGGGGCTGCCAAACCCTGTGTTCCGGTAGAATTCTGAATGCCAATCAACTTGTTTCCGCTGTTCCATGTCGGACACAAAGGGGCACTCTGAACATACACCTCAATAACATTCGTTGCTTCATATATCACAATCTGATGAGTTGCCAACATGTAATTACATGAACTTGAATACATGGCAACATTATTCCAGTTCACAACAAATGTTCTGCATGGATATGAACCCAAAACAGCCTGATACATGGTTCCTGCAACAGCAGGATCAATATCATGATACACGCCAAAAACTGCATTTGTAATTAAATTTGGCGATGGAACTGAGGCGGTATAAGACCAGGGGCAAGTACCATTTGCATTAGCCGTATTAAATGTTATTACGCCATTGGAACCTGCAAGAATCTGAGTATAAGTATCCCCGTAATAACAAAAATTAAAAGGTAAATTGATAATTTGTGACCAGCGATCATCTATATTGACAAGAATAGGTGTTCCGGTATTGTATGGATAAGGCGGAGCATATGGAATTGATGAAACTGCGTATGTATTCGTAAGACCGGTATGAAGGGCAGTCGCATTGAGCTGTACTGTCCCTGCACAATTTATAGTCTGATCGTTTCCTGCATCAACACTTGGACAACCGGGGGCCTGTGCCTGTGCAACTGAGAATGTCATAACATACATTATCAGATAGCTGTAGAGTTTTCGCATATCAAAATTTATTTTTAGACAAATTCATCACATTAAAGTTTAAATATCTCCTCAAAAATACTAATATTTTTTAGATATTGTTATGAATCAAATAAATTTATATTCTTAAAATACAAAAAAAATCTTCAAAATAATTCCAATGCTTTTTGTATCATACTAAAACAGGAGAAAGATTGTTCTCTCTCCTGTATTAAATATTTTATAAATTTGTGCTTTATCTAAGTAAAACTACATTCCCCGTATAACGCTGTTCATTTTCAAATACATCTCTTATGACAATAAGATAAACATACACATCTTGTTTAGCCTGTTCTGACTTATTCTTAACAGTTCCATCCCAACCACTAAACATATCGTTGGTTTCAAAAATTTCCTCTCCCCACCGATTATAGATGTACATTGAAAAAACATCAACATCAATTCCAAATCCTGTAGGAAAAAAGTTGTCATTAACTCCGTCTCCATTGGGACTGAATGCATTCGGAATATACAATTCCCATGCTGGATTTATAATGACTCTCTGTCTGGTTGAATCAACGCATCCCCATTCATTTACAACATATTGCCATATCCAGTACTCTCCTTCTTTTGAATACGTATGAACAGGATGTTCAAGCGTTGAAAAATTGTCAGTCCCTGAATCCGGATCACCAAAATCATAAAGAAATTCTGAAACACCAAGAGACTGACTGAAAATCTGAACATGTGGATTTGTAATATCTGTAATATCTGGAGTGCGAATAAATGCAGCGATAGGGTTAGGATAAACTGAAATATAATCAGGTTTAGTAACCGATGCTATACATCCGTAAATTGATTTCACCTCTAGTGTGATCCAGTAATCACCCGCAATATTATATGTGTGCACTGGGTTTACACTTGCTGAAATATTATGAATTCCTGAAGAAGGATCCCCAAAATTCCATGAATAACTTTCAATTTCATTTATAGGACTGCATTGTGCATAAAACTGAACCGGATTACCTGCACATCTGGGATTTAGATCTGAGACAAAATCAACTAATGGATTGGAATGTACAAAAACCGTAACCGTTGTGTTCCCAATGCAACCGTTTGCATCCACTCCCTCTACAAAATACTGTGTTGTTGTATCAGGAGAGACTGTCACCTGACTTCCGCTTGGTAGAATATAATCCACCGCTGGAGACCAGTTGTATTGTGTACCTCCATCTACATACAAAGTGATATTTTCTCCCTCACATATTTCAGGAGAAACTGGTGTAATATTCAAAACCGGTGGCGTGTTAACTGTAACGAAAGCCGTTGCGGAACCACTACACCCATTTGGGGCAATTCCGGATACCGTATATTGTGTCGAACTGGATGGCGTTACAATAATCGATGAATTGCCTGACCCATTACTCCAGTAAAATGATGTTCCCGGAATATTTGATACTGACTCCAGTTGAGCAAAATCTCCAAGACATATTGAAGAGTTTTCAGGAGTCACCTGAATGAGCGGTGAAGGCATGACATGAATCAACACTGAAGCTGTATCTGAACACCCATTACTATCAGTTCCTGTAACCATATATATGGTAGAAACTGTTGGGGATACTGTAATCGTTTCTGTAGTGGTATATGTACTCCAGTAATATGATGTGTTTTGATGAGAACTGGTGGCTGTCAATGATATTGATGATCCGTTGCAAATTGCACCACCTTCAGGTGACACAGAGATTTCCGGCAAAGTATTCACAACAACTGAACAGGAAGCATCTGAAGAACATCCATTTATATCTGTAACTGTTACACCATAAGTAGAAGTTGTTGCAGGTTGAACATGTATTTGTGAGCCTGTTTGTCCATTACTCCAATAATACATTGCTGTTGCAGATGTAGTGGTTACCTGAATAACAGTACTGTCACCAAAACAGACAGATGCGTTTGCAGGTATAATTTGAACATTTGGTAATGCATAAACTTGAACTGTCAATGATGCAGATCCAGTACAACCAGTACTCGTTGTCCCAGTGATAGAATATGTCGTTGTTATATTGGGCTGAACTGTAATAGAATTCACACTATCTCCCGTGCTCCACATCCATGACGTAATAGCCAAATTACTGTTTGTAGTGAGAATTGTGCTTCCACCATTACAAATATCAGTATCTGTTGCACTTGCCTGAATAACCGGATTCGGATGTACGATGACGGTGACTTCTGCTGTGCCGGTGCACCCCTCAGGGCTGGTGCCCGTAACTGTATATGTCGTGGTGGTCGTCGGAGTGACTGTGATCGGATTGCTGGTGCTTCCGTTGCTCCATTGCCATACTGTGCCAATGATATCGCTGCCTGCTGTGAGCGTGGCACTCTCTCCGTCGCAGATGGCCGGGGATGAACTGTTGGCAGTGAGCTGTGGTAGTGGGTGAACAACAATGTCTATCTCTGCTGTGCCCACGCAACCCTCTGGACTGGTGCCAGTGACAGTGTATGTCGTGGTGCTGTTGGGCCAAACGGTGATCGGATTGGTCGTCGATCCGGTGCTCCAGGACCAGACTGTCCCAGTGATGTCAGAGCTTGCGGTCAGCGTCGCCGAAGTGCTGTCGCAGATTTCAAGAGATGTACTGTTGATGTTTAAGACCGGATTCGGATGTACGATGACGGTGACTTCTGCTGTGCCGGTGCACCCCTCAG
>CAYMAZ010000002.1:122766-137694 GCA_964388575.1 uncultured Bacteroidales bacterium
TGTCGCAGATTTCAAGAGATGTACTGTTGATGTTTAAGACCGGATTCGGATGTACAGATACCTCAACATCTGTAATTGAATTACCACATTCAGAAGAGAGTGAATCCTGAATCACGAAAGAATACGTTCCTGGAGTTGTCGCATAGTAAGTTAAATTAGTTCCAACAATATTTCCGGTACCATCAGGTTGATCATACCAGGTAGTTGTATATGGAGGCTTTCCACCTGCATATGTTCCTGTTAGTAAAACACCTGGATCACCCTCACAAAGGGAAGCATGATCTGGATTAACAGAGGAAGTTAAATCATCAAAAAAATACACTCTGACAGTGTCACAAAAATTTGCACTACCTGATAAACAAGCAGAACCTCCTGGAATTCCACATACTCTGTAATCCACATAAGGTGGAAATGGTATTGTTGGACTAACAAACGGATCAGAACAATTCGTACAGCTCAAAAAAGGCAAATATAATCCTCCTCCTGAAATATCTTCCCAAACGATGGTATTTTCAATAAGTCCGTTAACCCATAACTGGGCAACACACGATGGCGTAGCAATCTGCACAGGAGATATTGAGGGTTCAGGAATTGTTGTGATTGAATAAGTATTGGCATTGTTACCCGGCTTGCAAAATGTCAGTGTATGTGGTCCGGGACCAAAAACACAAACAGGCTGTCCGGCGGGTATCGGAGGACCACAATTAATCTGATAAAACAAAGCACCCGGTGGCACTGCCCCCGAAGCAATATCGAAATTTATTGCAATAACACTGGGATGAAGTGTAATTTCAAATTCGATGCACCTGTCAGGATTCATGGTTCCGCAACAATTTCTGTTTCTTGAAACACTTGGTGAAGTCCATACAGCCGAGGGACTGGCAGACAAGTCAACAACAAAAAAAGGAACATCAGGATCGCAAAGTCCTGATTGCGATTTCACATCTGAAGGATTAAGTATGAAAACAAAAAATAATCCTGTAACCAACAACTTCACATTTTCAAATATCATTGAAAATGTGTTAAGCAAAGCCGTGGTGATCAACTCTTGAACATTATATAATTTCTTCATACACAATCGATATTGGACAAATCTGAACAATAACCCTTTAATATTTTGACAAAAACAACAACCCATAAATCGCTTATTTTCATCTTAACCATCTGATTTTAAAATTTCTAAAAAGAAAGTGTTCATACATTGTATTAATTGTGTAAAATTATTCTACAGTTGAACGAAACTTCAAGAACATACTAAAACTGTAGATGTAACTATTTATTCTTTCGAAATATGATCAAAATATCTCCCTGTAAAAAAAATATATACAGGTTTCGTACATATGTTTAGTAATCTTCACTGAACATTCTTAGAAAATAAATTGAATGAATAGACTCTTTGGAATCATAATTGAACAACACGTTTTTTAACTCAATTCATTTAAATTCCTTGATTAAAAAAGCCAACATCTCAAGAACAATTGATCATTCATGTTTTCAAAATGTATAATTCTTTAACAAAATGTGGGAAATAATCTTTCAACAAAGATTAATGATGCAAAAAATACAAAGCGAATATCCTTGTCTATTTGAAACTTAGTAATTTTTAAACACTGAAGAAGTAATATTCGTTCAGTAAAAACATATCATCCAACAAAAAAAATCAATACGCAGTAGCTGAAAATTTTCAAATTTTCAGGTCTTTTGTTTCTGTTTTTTTGCTGCTGGGAAAAGCACATTATTTAAAATCAACCTGTATCCCGTAGAATTAGGATACATATCCAGCTCTGTTGGCGGATCATATACAAAATGCTGATAATCTTCCGGATCATGTCCACCATAAAATGTCCAAAACCCCTTTCCGAATTCAGAATGGATATATCTTACTTCATTAAAAGCCTTATTCTCACCGAGAATTAAAACTGCAGATTTGACATATTCCTTTCTGAATGCCGTTGTCTGCCCCATAAATCCTTTGATAATTCTTTCATGATTTTGAGTTAACATCGTGGGAACTGGATCCCACTTGGCAGAAAATTCAAACAAAACAAAAAAATCATCCTTTGGATTTACACGTCTTGTTTGGGTCGCGTCAATGGAAGAAATTTCATATTCTGCAGGATTTTTTACAATTGAAAAATCGGTAAATGCTATCGTTTTGGAAAAGTCTAGTTTTTGCTGAGCCTGAGGGTCTATCGGATCTCCATCAAACATTGATTCACAAATATCAACACCTTCAGCAGCGAGTGCAATGTCAAAACTATCTGTTGCCGAGCACATTGCAAAAAGGTATCCTCCTCCTGCAACAAAATCTCTAATCTTCTTGGCTACAGCAAGTTTCAGTTGTGAAACTTTATTAAACCCCAAAGCTTTTGCTGTTTGTTCAGCAACTCTCACTTCTTCAATATACCAGGGAGCATTTCTGTATGCAGCCCAAAATTTTCCGTACTGTCCTGTAAAATCTTCATGATGCAGATGGAGCCAATCATATGTTGGCAACACTCCTTTTAAAACATCTTCATCATAAATGATATCGTATGGAATTTCTGCATATGTTAGTGCAAGCATCACAGCATCATCCCAGGGCTGAGTCGTTTTAGGAGCATAAACTGCAATTTTCGGGGCTTTGGTTAATCTGACAGCATCCTGATTTGTATTCGGGTCTGAAATAGCATCTTTAATTGCAAAAGCCTCTCCATCTGAAATAATCTGATAACTGACCCCACGTAATTTACATTCCTTCTCAAATGCAGGCAACATGGTGAACATGAAGCTGCCACCGCGATAATTGAGCAACCAGTCTGTTTCAGTCTCATAAGTGAGGATCCAATAAACAACCCCATATGCTTTCAGATGATTAGTCTGATTTTCATCCATTGGAATGAGGATCTGAGCCGAATAGGATGTATAAAAAAACAAAAAAAACAATATTGTAAATTTGCCTCTCATAAAGTTAACATTATAAGTTATAACGCAAAATTACGAAAAAAGTACACAAAGCTTTAAAATCCGGGATTCTCATCCATCCTGTTTAATTTGGAAGGAAGAGTATAACTTTGAGTATCATCGACTTCGAAACTCCCATTTTCCGGAATATCTCCGAATGATTTAAATGATTCGAAATTTTCGATGTCTTTGAACTGAGCAAAATCTTCAATAAACTTAAGATATACCGAACCCACAGGTCCGTTTCGGTGCTTTGAAATGATAATCTCAGATGAGCCTGAGATACCGTTTTCAGGTTCAAGTTTGTAATATTCTGCACGATATAAAAAGATCACAATATCGGCATCCTGTTCAATAGAACCCGATTCACGCAAATCAGACAACTGCGGTTTAAAATTTCCAGGACGTTTTTCTACATTACGACTTAACTGAGAAAGACAAATTATTGGCACATTAAGCTCTTTTGCCAAAGCTTTGATTGAGCGTGAAATGCTGCTTATTTCCTGTTCTCTTGTTCCAGAACTATCTGAAGAACCTGTCATCAACTGCATATAGTCAATGACAATCATTTCAATATTATTTTTCTGTTTCAATCTTCTGCACTTGGTTCTCAGCTCAAATACTGATAAGGCGGGTGTGTCATCAATGAATATCGGGGCTTCTGACAATATGTTCAAAGCATTGTTAATTCTTGTCTTTTCATCATCATTCATCTGTCCTTTTCTAATTCTGTCAGATGAAACCTGACTTTCAGTTGCCAGCAAACGTGTTGCAATCTGAACAGCACTCATTTCCAGTGAAAATATCGCAACCGGACGTCTGTTAAGAACAGCTGTATTTCGAGCCATCGAGAGAACAAATGCAGTTTTGCCCATTGCAGGACGTGCTGCAACAATGACAAGATCAGAATTTTGCCATCCTGAAGTTTTTCTGTCAAGTTCTGCAAAACCACTTGGAACACCACTTAGATTATTTTCCAATTTACTCGCCTTTTCAATGCTTTCACGTGCCTGTTGCAACAGTTTGGGCAAAGTATTCATATTATATCGCAGGTGATTTTCACTGACAGCAAATAACTTTTCTTCTGCAAGGTTAAGAAGATCAAATACGTCTGTTGTATCTTCATAAGCTTTGCGGATGATTTCAGAAGATATCATAATCAGTTCTCTCTGAATAAACTTCTGTAGGATAATTCGGGCATGATATTCAGCATTGGCTGAAGATAACACTTTTCGAGTCATCTGCGCAATGTATGCAGGCCCTCCCACTTCCTCAATGTGTCCGTTTCGACGAAGTTGCTCAACAACTGTAAGAGTATCAACAGGTTCAAGTTTGGCAAAAAGTTGTTGTACCGCGGCAAAAATGAGCTGATGAGCTTCTTTATAGAAGGCTTCAGGTTTGAGGATTTCCATGACATTATTTAATGGTTCTTTCTCAATCATCAGTGCACCCAGAACTGACTCTTCAAATTCAAGTGCCTGAGGTGGGATCCTGCCATGCTCCTCAACAAATGTTTTAACATTTTGTAATGCTTTAGATTTTCTGTATTTATTCACATCAGCCATTCTAACCTATTGACTTTTAATTGTTTTTATTTTTTTTGTGCTGTCTTCAAAAATACAAATTTTTTCATGCAGTTTCCCTGATAGATTGATTTTTTATCAACAATTTGTTTTTTAAGTACATAAAAAATATTTTTTTTATTTTTACTAACTTTGTATTTTTTGCAAAGCATGAAGCATATTCAGATCAGGGGAAAAGATTCAACTTACTATATTTTTCCACAGTTACCCGGTTTCACTGTTGATGAAGATCATATTTCCGGTAAGACTTTTATCGGATTCCGTTATCCTGATGGGAAACGTTACTTCATCAGACACATCACGAAACACAACCTGCAGTTCCCCTTAATGTCTATACTCATGCACCAGGAGTCACTTATTCAGGGGCAACCTGGATTCTTTTTGGGATCTGTAGAGATTATTCAACAAAATGAGCATCTTTTTCTCGTTCGTGATTTTGAAGAAGGGATCACTCTAAAATCAATTTTCAGATCACATACTTTCGGTACAACAAAAAAACATATTCATGTTCTGAAACTATTTCGCAGCATTCTGGAAAGTGTAGATGCTTTTCATCATCAGGAAATTATTCATTGCAATCTGAGACCTTCATGCATTCTGATCAGACAAAATATCGGAAAAATTGATCTGCAAAGTCCGGGAGCAATCATTTCGGATTTTAGTCTTGCAAAAACTGTTCATTTTGATCCCCCAAAGAACTCTGTATTTCCAGTTACCTATATGTACAATGCTCCCGAAGTACTTTTAAACAAACATCATTTAAAATCCCCGGCAAGTGATTTTTACAGCCTTGGGATCATACTTTATGAAATGCTGATGGGTCATCATCCACACAGAGTCAAACATCCGAAAATTGTCGGGGACATGCATCTCTCATCACCCATAAGAAGTTTCAAGGGAATTCATTCGTCTATTGAGAAAATCATTCTGAAAGCAACTGAAAGGATTTTATTTGAAAAGTCTCTTCATTCTTATTCCGCAAATGAAATTGAAACCATGCTGAAGAAGGGTGTTAAACTAAGATATTCTACTGCACAGGATTTCATATCAGACATAGATCATGTGTTGGTGGAGCTTTCATCATATAATCCAATTGTTTCAGCTCATCAAAAAAAAGACAATCATCTTCATCCGGTCGTATTTTTTGACGAAATGTGTAATCTTTGTACATCCGCTCTCCATTTTATGATCAAAAGAGATAAAAGAAAGATATTACGATATACCGGACTGAACAGTTTTTCGCGTCAGAAATATCAGATTCCTGAAAGTATTAGTATTTCAAATGGCAGCGTCATGCTAATAGAAAATGGGAAAATATATGATCGTTCTGATGCATTTATCAGAATCTTTCAACATTTTGGAGGATGGTATAATATTGTTGTGATTTTAAAATTAATTCCCCGTTTTCTGAGAGATACCGTTTACAACCTGATAGCCAGGAAACGATACCAATGGTGGGGTAAAAGAACCGAATGCTATGTTCCGCCTCTTTATGAAAAATTTCTGTTTGATGATTTATATTCTCATTCAGACCGAATAGCAGAATGAGAGAATATTAATTGCGACTATTCAGGAACAACTAAAGGAAAATCATATTTGAATTCCGGATATTGTCTTTCGCCAACAATTTTTGAAAGAAAATCATTGTAGGTCTCTGAAAAATCAAATCTGTTTAAATCATAGTATTCTTTTGACAGGGGTTTGTTCCCAATATTTCCCATATCAATTGCTGTTGTATTAAATTCCTCGAGTTCAGGAAATGGGACAATTTTACTGATGACCGGCATCTTTCCATAATCTTCGCGAAGGAGAAGGTCGATGACCTTGTCGGCAAGTGTCGATGTTAATTTTCTGTCATATTGCCTGCAATAACCTGCTCTGGGATAATAGCCTGAAATTTGAGCTCTTGCTTCAATTTTTAGTTTTTGAGAAATATCTGAAGCAACAAACCCACTGATACCTCCGAAACGGGGATGCCCATACTCATCCACTTCTGAACTTGCGTAAACAAACTCAGGTTTTCCGGTTTTAACATTATGCCATTTGACGCCCTCAGCAATTGCAATAAGAAGAAATTTCTTTGGGTTTTGCATGTATTTCTCCTTAACCGTTTCAATAAAGAAATCACGTTTTTCAGCAGTCATTTCAATCTCGGGAATCAACGCCATTTCGCATCCGCCAAAGGCAGCAGCTCCGGTTAGCCAACCTGCATCACGGCCCATTACCTCCAAAACCATAATTCTTGAATGTGATTCAGCTGTTGTTTTAATTCGTTGTGTAAATTCAATAATTCCAAGGGCTGCCGAAGGAAATCCGGGGCAAATCACAGCTTCAATATCCTTTCCCTGATAAATGTGTTTTGTTTTGGTTCTCAGATCGTTGTCTATTGTCTTTGGAAAGCCGATTACAGGAATTCCTTCTGTTTCATAGAGCTTTTTCGCAGCTCCATTTGTATCATCACCTCCAATTGTTACAAGAACATCAATCTTATATCTTTTAAGATTTTTCAAAATTTGAGGGACACGACTTTCAGGGTTTGTTTTTGAAGGGAAAGGATTCGTTCTGCTAGATTTTAATGCCGTTCCACCGTATACTCCATCATACGGCTGATTGGTCAGATCTACAACATCTCCGTCTCCCAGCAACCCTTTCCATCCATGGCGGATTCCGTAAACCTTAAATCCAAGAATTGAAGCTCTGTTTCTTATTGATTCTATACTGGAATTAATTGCAGGAGTATCTCCACCTCCGGATAATATTGCCAGTGTTTTTCCCTTAAATATTTTGTCAGATAAATACATGTTATGAAGTTTCAAATTTCAAGTGCAAACATACGACTTTTTGAGTTTTGCTGATCAAGATTTTTTTCACATTCTTCATAAAAATAATACATTATACTAAAAAAAGAACGATAGACTAACCGATTTTTTAATCTCATTTAAAAAATTTAATGTAGGTTTGCATCCTGTTTTTGAAATATTCACTTAAAAATAAAACATATGTTCAAGAATCATCCAAAAGGACTATTGGGAGCGGCCCTGTCAAACATGGGCGAACGCTTTGGTTTTTACACCATGATGGCTATTCTGGTGCTTTTCCTTCAGGCAAAATTTGGTCTGAGCGGAACCAATGCAGGTTTGATCTATTCAATTTTTTATTTTTCAATTTACATCCTTGCTTTTGCAGGAGGAATTATTGCTGACCGTACAAGAAAATACAAATCAACAATTCTGATTGGTTTGATTATTATGGCTACCGGCTATTTGATGCTAGGTTTTCCAACGCCTACTCCCGTTCCGAACAAAACACTCTTCCTGATCATTTCATGTATCGGATTGTTTACAATCGCTTTCGGTAACGGATTATTCAAAGGGAACCTTCAGGCACTTGTAGGACAGATGTATGATAATGAAAAATATTCAAAAATGAGAGACTCCGGTTTTTCATTGTTTTACATGTTTATCAATGTTGGTGCACTTTTTTCACCTCTTGCAGCCGTTGGGATGAGAAACGGTTGGCTTATGAAACACGGACTTCAGTATAATCCTGACCTTCCTCAACTTTGCCATGCCCATCTGGATGGAACTCTGACACCTGAAGCTTCTGAAAGACTGATGAGTCTTGCAAGCGAAGTTAGTGCTGCTCCTGTTACAGATATTACTGCATTTGTGAACAACTACCTGAACATTTTCACTCAGGGATTCCATTATGCATTTGCCATTGCTGTTGGGGCCATGCTCATCTCACTCGTCATTTATCTGACCAACAAAAAAGTATTCCCTGTTCCTGCTCCTAAAGTAAAAAAAGCAGACAACCTCAGCTCGGATGAAATCCAGATGGGTGCAAAAGAAGTCAAACAAAGACTTTATGCTCTTTTCGCTGTGTTCGGTATTGTGATCTTCTTCTGGTTCTCTTTCCACCAAAACGGACTTACATTGACCTATTTTGCAAAAGATTATACTGATCTCAGCATGATCCGGATAAACCTCGGATTTATGGAAATTATCGGTGCTGAAATCTTCCAGTCTTTCAATCCGCTCTTTATTGTACTGCTCACTCCTGTCTTCCTCGGATTCTTTGGTTGGCTTCGTGCTAAAGGAATAGAACCATCAACACCAAAGAAAATTGCAATCGGGATGTTTATTGCTGCTTTTGCCTACTTTGTTATGGCGTGGGGATCTATGGGATTACCTCTCAAACCAGAAGTTGACGCTATGGGTGGTCTGCCCAATGCACAACGTGTCACTCCCTTCCTGCTTATCGGAACTTATCTAATTCTTACAATTGCTGAATTGTTTATCAGTCCCCTTGGAATTTCATTTGTTTCAAAAGTAGCTCCTCCTCATATGCAGGGTATCATGCAGGGCGGATGGCTCGGCGCAACTGCAATCGGAAACCAGTTGTTGTTCATCGGCGCTATTTTCTATGAAAGTGTCCCTCTTTGGATGACCTGGTCTCTGTTCGTTGGAGTTTGTCTCATCTCAATGCTAACAATGATATTCATGCTCAGGTGGCTTGAACGAGTTGCCAAATAATAATAATCTTATTGTTCTAGTTAAAAAACGGGTTACTTTCAAGTAACTCGTTTTTTTTGTACATTTGTATCAATTATTAATATAACTCCAGAAAGGTTGGTTAAACAGATTCCCTTTTCATTTTTGATTATTGTATTTTCCATGATAGCATCAGCTCAACCTTATTATATAGGACACCGTCTGATTGCATTAAATGACTCTTCCCGGGTGAGGGATATTTCAAGTCACTTTTACTATCCTGCAACAGCAGCAGGAGATAATACAACAGTTGCTCCCGGCCAGTTTCCGGTTATTGTTTTCGGACACGGTTTTGCCATGGGATATGATGCCTATATGAATTTTGTTGACAGTCTGATACCGCATGGATATATTATTTGTCTTCCTTTAACAGAAAGTGGGTTGTCTCCCAATCACAATGCTTTTGGACTTGACCTTCGTTTTCTAAACTCTGTTATCAACCTAAAAGCACAAAACGATCCAACATTCTTCCTGTACCAGAAAACTTCAGGAACATCAGCAATTATGGGACATTCAATGGGAGGCGGCGCAGCATTTCTGGCTGCTGAAAATAACACTGATCTGACAACTATTGTGACCTTTGCTCCTGCAGAAACAAGTGTTTCGGCAATTTCAGCAGCCTTGAATGTTTCTGTTCCATCTTTGATTTTTATCGGTGAAAATGACGGAGTAACTCCTCCACCCAATCATCAGATTCCGATGTACAATAACCTGCCACCGGAATGTAAAGGATTTGTAACAATTTTGGGAGGAGGTCATTGTTATTTTGCCAACTATAATATTGCATGCACAACAGGCGAACTCTTTACAAGTCCACAGCCCTCAATCACACGGACACAGCAACATCAAGCAATGTTCATGGCTCTCAGACCCTACCTTGACTGGATTTTGAAAAACAATCACAGTCAACGAAACGTATTTGAATATGTTATTTCTCAGTCATCAACATATATATCTCAATTTGCATGCAATATCGTTTCAGTAGAAACCTGTGATGAAAACTTTTCATATTATCCAAATCCTGTTGAAGATCTATTGTATATTGATCTCCCTTTCAAATCTGATATACTTGTATCTGTTTATTCCGTTCAGGGAAACATTCTGATCAATCAGTTTACCGAGAATGAAGCTCAGAAACAAATTCATATTGATTTTAGAGAAATGACCCCGGGGTTATACTTTATTCAAATAAAATCTGAATACTTTAACAAAAAAATGAAGGTTGTTAAACTCTAATCGGATTGCGTCTGAAATCCTTCATTTTATGTGTACATTTGCACAAAAAATTAATGACACGTCAATTACCACAAGGCTCTCTGATCAGTTACATGAGTACCATGGTCAAAGAAAACGGCGGGATCAATCTTGCCCAGGGACTCCCGGGCTATGAACCACCATCTGAACTGATACGATATCTCATTGAAGTTGCACCTGAACCGATACATCAGTATCCTCCCGGAATCGGAAATTTTAAAATCCTCCATTTACTTGAAGAACATTACAGTAAAATTTCACCATTCTCTCTCGATAACTTTCTGATTACGCAGGGAGCTACCGAGGCCATTTCACTGTTATATCTGTATTTAAAACAACTGATTGGGAATAATTTCTCTGTTATGGCTTTTGGTCCTGCATATGAAAGCTACTCTCAGCTTCCCGTCTTTTTTGGTCAGCCATTTTTTGAAGGACACCTTACTTCTGATGGAGGTTTTGACCCTGAAGATACAGAAAAAATGATAAGGGATTGTGATGTGAAAATCTTTTTTGCAGCTTCACCATCCAACCCTTACGGAAGGATTATGCCTCAAAAGTATGTTGAGAAATTAATTGAAATCTGTCGTCGGAACAATTGTTATCTGATCTTTGATGCTGTCTACAGAGAATTGTACTTCGATGCCAAACCCTTTATTCCTGTTGAACATATTGGATCACACGTGTTTTACGTTAACAGTTTTTCAAAACTCCTTTCCATCACCGGATGGCGGGTTGGGTATCTTATCACATCCAGAGAGCACATGCAGAAAATCAGACGAATGCATGACTATACTGGCCTCTGTGCAAACTCTGTACTTCAGGAAGCTATTGCCAGATACCTTCAAAATCATAACATGGGAATGGATTATGTCTCAACAGTTCGAAACAAAATACACAGTACATTTATAAGAATGTCACATGAACTGATCAATCTGGGTTTTAAAATTCCTGTAACTGACGGAGGATATTTCATCTGGTCTGAATTACCGGATGGATTCGATGATGGGTTTGAAACTGCCATCGATTTTTATGAAAAAACAAAAGTAGCAACAGTTCCGGGAATACACTTTTCAAAACAAGCAAAAAAATATATCCGATTCAACATTGCACGTCCTGATGAGGATATTGACAGGGCAATTACAGCTGTGAAACAATATTTTTCATAATCAGAATTATTTGTTTCCAGGTATCACTCATCAGAAAAAAAAGAAGTAATTTTGCACTTCTTTTTTAAGCAGGCCACATTTTTTATGCAAAATATCAGAAACATTGCCATTATTGCCCATGTTGATCATGGCAAAACCACACTTGTTGACAGAATTCTTTTACAGGTAAATTTATTTAGAGAAAATCAGGATATGGGAGACCTCATTCTTGACAGTAATGATCTTGAACGTGAACGAGGCATCACAATTCTTGCCAAAAATGTATCAGTTAGATATAAGGGCTTAAAAATCAATATCATAGACACTCCGGGGCACTCTGATTTTGGCGGAGAGGTTGAACGTGTCCTCAACATGGCAGACGGAGTTCTGCTTTTGGTTGATGCTTTTGAAGGACCAATGCCACAAACAAGATTTGTGCTTGAAAAAGCAATTCAACTCAAAAAGAAACCCATTGTTGTAGTAAACAAAGTCGACAAACCCAACTGCGATCCGGAAGCAGCACAGGAAGCTGTTTTCGACTTAATGTACTCCCTTGGTGCTTCTGAAGAACAACTCGATTTCCCAACTGTTTTTGGTTCAGCAAAAAATGGCTGGATGTCAGATCACTGGTTAAACGTTAGTACTGATGTAAGCTTTCTATTGGATACAATCATCGAACACATACCTGCTCCCATTGTTGATAAGGGAACTCTGCAGATGATGATCACATCTCTTGACTACTCATCTTATACCGGACGAATTGCTGTTGGGCGGATACTTAGAGGCAGTCTCCAATACGGCATGAATGTTTCTCTTGTCAAACGGGATGGTCGAATCGAAAAGTCTAAAATCAAGGAACTCTATATATTTGAAGGCCTGGGTAAAGAACGTATCAAACATAAGATCTTTGCCGGAGAGATCTGTGCGTTACTCGGCCCCGAGAATTTTGAAATCGGGGATACAATTGCTGATTTTGAAAATCCGGAACCACTTGTTCCTATCTCTGTTGATGAACCGACAATGAGTATGCTTTTTACAATCAACACTTCACCATTTTATGGGAAAGAAGGTAAATATGTAACATCAAGACATTTGCGCGACCGCTTGTATCATGAGATCGAAAAGAATCTTGCACTTCGCGTTGTAGAAACTGATTCCCCTGATTCGTATATCGTTTATGGAAGAGGAATTCTCCATCTGTCAATTCTCATTGAAAATATGAGACGCGAAGGATACGAACTGCAGGTTGGGCAGCCACGGGTAATAATCAAAGAAATTGACGGTGTTCAATGTGAGCCTGTTGAAGAACTGACAGTAAATGTCCCCGCAATTTTTTCAGGAAGGGTGATTGAACTGGTTACTTTGCGCAAGGGTGATATTGTAAGTATTGAAACAAAAGAAGACAGAGTTCAGCTGGTTTTCAGCATTGCATCCAGAGGAATTATCGGATTGCAAAACCAAATGCTGACTGCAACTGAGGGTGAAGCAATTATGGCACATCGACTGAAAGGTTTTGAACCACTTAAAGGAGAGATCGGAGGTAGACGAAACGGATCCCTGATCGCAATTGATACAGGAACAGCAATAGCATTCTCAATAAACAGGTTGCAGGACAGAGGAACATTCTTTATTGAACCCAATGATCCAGTATATGCGGGTCAGATTATCGGTCAAAACACGCGCCAGGATGACATGACAGTGAACGTTGTTATAACAAAGAAATTGACCAATATGAGAGCGTCGGGAAGTGATGATAAAACCAGTATTGCTCCTGCTGTCAAGTTTTCACTTGAAGAATGCCTTGAATATATCGGAGAAGATGAATACCTTGAAGTGACTCCTCAATCACTTCGTCTCAGAAAAATCATTTTGAACGAAACAGATCGGAAACGATCAAAAAAGAATGGTTAATTTCATCTCGATGTGAGATATTCATCAGTTCTTAACAAACTTTCTTACTGCTAATATTTTTCCTTCAGAATCTCCAATGCACACAAAATACATTCCTTTTGAAAGATCTGCTACATCAATTTTTGTGTTCTGTTGAACTGAACGAACATTTTTTATCATCTGACCCTGAGAATCAATTATTTCAATTTTCATGTTTAGATCTGATTCTATATACAGATAATCACTCACTGGGTTCGGATAAATTTGAACTGCTGATTTGAGATAATCTTCAAAATCTGATGTATTATTGGGAAAGAATTTGACAACCAGATGACCATAAACCGAAGCAATACCTGAACCTGCCATCTCAACATTATTTTCACCAATAGCATAAAATGTATGATTTCCAGCATCAATATCATATGACCTCGAATGAGAAAAACACCCTCTTAAACTTGTTACACTTGTACTTCCATCATTTATCTCCCATGTTGTCGTTTTGGATGCTGCTAAAATAATTCTGTCACCTACCGAGGGGTAACATGTTCCATTAAAATGAACCAGTGCTTTCCCTGCAACAGGAGCATAAATATCAGATTGTGCAAGAACAACTGAGCCTCCTCTCAAATTCTCATTTGTTTTTGAAATTGATTCAGATTCAACAAAATTCTGATCCACATCTGGAAAGAAAGTTGCTGAAAGACTTCCATAAATGTATGCAACACCCGAACCAGCCTGTTGCATGTAATTCTCACCTATGGCGTAAAATGTATGATTCCCTGCATCTACATTATATACCATTGAATGGGAAAATATTCCGCTTTCATTATATACACTTGAGTTACCAGCATTAATTGACCAATTCACTGAATTGCTTGCAGCCAAAATAATATTATCCCCCGGACTTGGCGCACATAACCCATTAAAATGAACCCAAACTTTGCCAGAAACAGGTGCATTTACAGCAATATCTCCTAAATTTACCGGAGCTCCCCTTAAATTAATATTTGATTTACTAATCCCTTTGTGTTTACTTATTAAACTTAGATTGTTTGGATAAAATTCTGCAGTAAAGCTGCCATATATATATGCATTACCAGTCCCATTCAAATCAATATAATTTTGGGCCACAGCATAAAAAGTGTGGTTACCTGCTGTCACATTGTACCCTCTTGAATGCGAAAAAGCTTTTTTGTAATCTTTAACTTCTACATTACCGTCATTTATGTGCCAACTTTGATCATTACTCGCAGCCAGAATAATTCTGTCTCCAAAAGAAGGTATACAAAGACCATCAAAATGAACCAATACAATTCCATCAGAAGGAACATTTAGTGTTATCTGTGATAAAACAACAGGATTGCCTCTCAGATAAACATTATTCTGTACAACACCCTGAGACACAATAATTGCCTGTCCTACAACGGAGAGGCAAACAAACAGTATACTCAAAAAAAGGTAAATTTTTTTCATGACACCTGTGATTTAATGTTATAACTTTATTAACTAAGTACATGACAAAAATTTACAGCACAACTCAAAATCATCTAAGCTGTTAGA
>CAYMAZ010000003.1:0-96308 GCA_964388575.1 uncultured Bacteroidales bacterium
ATCTGATAAAGACGGTGTTCAACTTAGCTTAAATTTTTAGTAGACACTAGTGATATGACATATCAAATTGATTTGAATATAATTATTCAAACATAATAAGATATGCTGCTGAAAATAAATATAAAAAAACACTTTTGCGATTTTGCGGAAAGTGTGGAATTGTATCACTGTGCTGCGCCTCGGTTGACATCGCCGAAGAGGTGAGCTACAACAAAAAACACAAATTCCACACACTTCTGCGTCCATTGAATATTACAATGTGACTTGAAGTGATCTTCTGCATCATTGTGGTATAAAAAAAACCTTCGTAGTTGCGAAGGTTTATTTATGTATTTTTTGCGGAGAGGGGGGGATTCGAACCCCCGGTACCGTTTCCAGTACGACAGTTTAGCAAACTGTTGGTTTCAGCCACTCACCCACCTCTCCGAATCCGTTTGCAAAGATAGTAAAAGTATCGAAACAGCAAAGGAAATTTTTACTGACAGATAAAAATTCTATTTAGCAAATGCTATCGCACGGGTTTCCCTGATCACAGTGATCTTTATCTGCCCTGGATAGGTCATTTCATCCTGAATTTTTCTTGAAATATCAAGTGACAGTTGCGTAGTATCATTGTCCGAAATCTGTTCTGCACCAACGATGACTCTAAGTTCCCTTCCTGCCTGAATTGCATAGGTTTTAAGAACGCCAGGATAACTCAGTGCAATTGCCTCAAGATCTTTCAATCTTGTAATATATGACTCGACAATTTCTCTTCTGGCTCCCGGACGGGCTCCTGATATTGCATCACAAGCCTGTACAATGGGAGCAATGAGGGTTTCCATCTCAATATCCTCATGATGTGGACCAATGGCATTAATAACCTCAGGATGTTCCTTAAAACGTTCGGCAAGTTTCATTCCGATAAGTGCATGTGGAGCTTCAGGTTCATTATCAGGAACTTTCCCGATATCGTGAAGTAATCCAGCTCTTTTTGCAAGTTTTGGATTCAGTCTCAATTCAGATGCCATCAATGCACTCAGATGTGCAACTTCACGGGAGTGTTGCAATAAGTTTTGTCCGTAAGAACTTCTGTAACGCATTTTTCCGATCAGTCTTACCAACTCATGGTGCATATTGTGTATTCCCATATCAATAAGTGTTTTCTTACCGATATCAAGAACTTCCTGCTCAAGCAACTTTTTTGTTTTTCCAACAACTTCTTCAATTCGCGCAGGATGAATTCTTCCGTCTGCAACCAGTTTCTGCAGTGAAATACGAGCAATTTCACGCCTCAGCGGGTCAAAACTGGACAGAATGATTGTTTCAGGCGTATCATCAATAATGATTTCAACACCTGTAGCAGCTTCCAGAGCTCTGATATTTCTACCTTCGCGACCAATAATACGTCCTTTCATCTCATCATTTTCAATCGGAAACGCAGAAACAGTATTTTCAATAGCATGTTCAGATGCAGTTCTCTGAATACTTTCAACAACAATCTTTTTGGCCTCTGTACTTGCTGTGATTTTTGCTTCCTCGATTGTATCTCTGACATAAACAGCTGCTTCGGCCTGAGCTTCATTTTTTAGAGATTCCATCAACTGTTTTTTTGCTTCTGAAGCTGACATTCCTGACATTTTTTCAAGTTGCTCTATCTGACTTTTTTGAAATTTATCAACTTCTGCTTCCTTTTTCGAAAGTGCCTCTATTTGCAAACTCAGATTTTCTTTCAACTGTTGAAATTCCTTTTGCTTTCTCTGATGTTCTTCAAGCCTCTGATTTAAATTCATTTCCTTCTGCTTGATACGATTTTCGGAAGCTGAAATTGCCTGATTCCTTTCATTTGCTTGTTTTTCGTGTTCACTTTTCAACTGAAGATACTTCTCCTTGGCTTCCAGAATTTTATCTTTTTTGATCATTTCTGCCTCATTCATAGCATCTTTCAGGATATGTGCACTTTTTTTCTCAATAGATTTACGCAGAAGTACCATGCCGATAAAAAAACCCGCTGCGACTCCTGCCAATGCTGCAATAATTACTAATAGATTCATGTTTCACCATTTTTATGTCAAAAAAACCGGAAACTCAGGAACTTAAAACTGAAGAAAAATGAAAATTTATGAATGGATATGTGCCTCAACAAGTGCATCAATTTCCATGAGACGCTTTCCGAATGTATCGTTCATATAATTGAGACTTTTTTCATATTCCAGCATTTTAGTGCTGTTCATTAAAGCAATCATGGCCAGTATATCCTGCCTGTCTTTAAAAGCATATTTTGTAGCCAGATCCTTCAACTGCTGGTTGATGTGTTCAACTGCTGACCTCACTCCGGCTTCTTCCGACGGATGTACAGAAAGAAAATATTTTCTTTCCGCAATATGAACTGAAATTTTCAATTTATCCGAATCCATCTTTAGACGCTGTTAAAATATGCTATACACTTGTCGATTTCTCTTAAATATTCATTGATCTTCAACTTTAATTTTCTCGAATCCTTGGCCGATTCAATTGATCCCGACAGTTCAATAATCTGTTTCTGTCTTGTTATTTCTTCAATTTGAACTTTCAGCCTTTGATTCTCTGATTGTAAAGTTTCAATTTGTTCCTTCATCTCCTGAATATCAGCAGATTGTGAATTTTTTATTTCTATAAGTTGCCTGACTTTGAATTCCAGCCCTGTAACCAATAGTGAATAATCTTCCATAATCTGCAAAAATTCAATTTGCAAAGTTAATATATTTCTGTCAAAATTGCAATTTTTTTATGAACAGAATGCTGTATGAAGAAATAAGGTTTTTGATAGTACTGAAATACCATATCATCTAATTTAAAACATCTTGTCAGGACATTAAAAAATAAATTACATTTGTATTGAAAATGAATCAGACAATGAATAAAATTCGTGAAGACCTTTTAAGCTTTGTATGGCAGTACCGTCGTATTCCTCAGGTTCTCAGATCAACGCTGGGAGAGCGCATTCAAATCATTCATCCCGGGACAAAAAACACAGATTCAGGTCCTGACTTCTTTGGTGCAAAAATCAAAATTGAAGAAACCATCTGGGCAGGAAATGTTGAAATACATGTCAAAACTTCAGACTGGATCCTTCACAATCATCATCATAATCCATCCTTTGATTCTGTCATTTTGCATGTCGTTTTCGAAGATGACAAGCCGGAAACTGAATCACTCAAAAAGATTCCTGTTATTGAACTTAAAAACCACATTTCCAAAAAGCTCATTTTAAAATATCACGAGCTCTTATCAAATGTGAAATGGATTCCCTGTCAGAACAATTTAAAATCAGTTGAACAGATTGTTGTCAAACCATGGCTTTCGAGAATTACTGTCGAACGTCTTCAAAACAAAACAACACACATCAGGGAAATTCTTGCCTCAACAAAAATGGACTGGGAAACTTCATTTTTTCAATGGTTTTCGTCTTGTTTCGGATTTAAACTCAACAATCACGGATTCCTCATGCTGTCGCGATCTGTTTCATATAAAATACTAATGAAGCACAGCAATAGCCTGATGCAGATCGAAGCTATCCTTTTTGGTCAGGCAGGTTTACTATTGAATATGCAACAGGATGAATATGCAATTCAGTTAAAAAAAGAATATGACTTTCTTGCACATAAATATCAGCTCAAACACATCGATCCAAGAGTCTGGAAATTTATGCGTACCCGTCCCGGTAATTTTCCAACTATCCGAATATCCCAGCTCGCCTATATTATAACACAAATGAACAATCTGCTTGCAGAAATGTTCAGTAGTGTTAATACTGTTAAAATCAGAAAATACCTTCAGTCTGAAGCTTCGGCATACTGGTTAACACATTATCATTTTGACAAATCCAATGATCATTCAAAATCAAAAAACCTGGGACAGACAGCTGTTGATAATCTGATCATTAATGCAGTTGTTCCATTTGTCTTTTTATACGGAGACTTCCATGACAATCAAAAGTTCAGGGATGCTGCAATCAATATGCTTGAGCAAATTCGTGCAGAAGACAACCATATCTTAAAAAAATGGAAATCCCTGAATATTAAAGCTGACAATGCTGCTGAAAGTCAAGCACTTATTGAACTATTCAATGAATACTGCATTGAAAAAAGATGTTTAAGCTGCAGTATTGGCGCATCTCTTCTGCTGGATATCAATTCAATTTAACACAAAGACTTATCCATAACTTCAGGAGCATCGATACCCATTAGTTTTAAAATTGTGGGAGCAATATTTGAAAGTCTGCCTCCATCTTTCAGTACAATTTCGTTGGGATGATAAACAAAACATGGAACCATATTCAGAGAATGTGCAGTATTTGGAGATCCGTCCTCATTCAAAGCATTGTCGGCATTTCCATGATCAGCAATAATCATAACAGAATAATCATTTTCAATGGCAACAGGGACAATTTCTGAAACACATGCATCGACTGTCTCAACTGCTTCCACAATGGCATCATAAACGCCGGTATGCCCCACCATATCTGCATTTGCGAAGTTGAGACAAATGAAATCAGCTGACTGTATCTGAATTTCAGGTAAAATAGCGTCTTTAACCTCATGGGCACTCATTGAAGGCTTCAGATCGTACGTAGCAACTTTTGGTGACTGAATTAAAATTCTTTTTTCAAAATCAAACGGAGCTTCACGACCGCCGGAGAAGAAAAATGTTACATGAGGATATTTTTCAGTTTCAGCAATCCGGATCTGTTTCAAACCTGCTTCAGCAATAATCTGCCCCAGTGTCTGCTCCACATTTTCGTTATCAAAAATTACACGAATCCCTTGAAAACTCTCGTCATAACGGGTCATGGTTACGTAATGAAGAGGTATTGTTTTCATTCCGAATTCAGGTATGTCCTTTTGTGTTAATACTGTCGTTATTTCTCTAAGTCTGTCTGTTCTGAAGTTAAAACAAATCACAACATCATCAGGTTCAACAATTGCAAGAGCGTTGTTGTTCTGATCAGTAATCACTGCCGGCTCAACAAATTCATCCGTAACACCCTGATCATAGGAACTTTGTATGGCATCCATTGCAAACTGAAAATGTTTTCCGACACCGTTTGTCAATAAATCATACCCTCTTTTTACCCGCTCCCATCTTTTGTCCCGATCCATGGTGTAATAGCGTCCGCAAATACTTGCAATCTTTGCAGTGGTTTTTGTAAGAAATGCCTCAAGATCCTTTATAAATCCAAGTCCACTGTATGGGTCTGTATCTCTGCCGTCTGTCAAAACATGAACATATTGCCTTTGAATTCCGGCAATTGTTCCCAGCTCACAAAGCTTCTTCAGATGTTGTGTTGAAGCATGGACACCACCATCACTAACCAGTCCGATATAATGAACCTTTACTCCCTTTTCCCTTGCATAATCAAATGCATCATTTAAAATTGTATTGTTTGCAATGGAGTTACTTTCAACAGCTTTATTAATCTTTACAAAATCCTGATAAATCACCCTCCCTGCTCCGATATTTAAATGACCAACCTCAGAATTTCCCATTTGTCCATCAGGAAGCCCAACGTATTCACCACTCGCATGGAGTCTTACATATTTCCATCGGGAATTGACTGCAAGACTTTTCATAAAGTCTGTTTTGGCATTATAAATAACATCAGATTTATCTTTTTTGCCTTCACCCCATCCATCAAGTATCATCAAAAGCAATTTTCTCATTTCAGTATATTTTTTTGTTAAGTCAATAACACATCCATTTGTTGTATCTCAAACAGTATGTCTGCGCAGTGATTTTCATTATAATGATGCACATATTATGGCATCATCAACGGTTTTAATTTCACAAATTCAGGAACGACAATATATTTCTTCTTCCCTTTTACGATGTAAGATATTAAAGCGGCACCTGAATACTCAAAAGGCACTTTGATATTTTGGTCAATACTACCCTGGTTATCTGAATCTACTGGCTGAGGTTGATTATCAAAGTACGGATTGTTATGCTGTCGGTTTTGAATCACTCTGGAAAACTTCAAATTAACTGTTTCTCCTTTATCAACATCCGAAAATTCAATTGCCTGATTTCCGCTCAAGGCCTCAACTTCAATATATGATGTCTGACCAACCCAAATAACGAGAAATTTCAGATTTTTCAGATTCCTTTCAGCTTTCAGTTGGATATTGTAATTTGTTCCAGATGAAGACCATACGGTGCCACCGGCAAACTGCTGATATTCAGCTTTTAATATTGAAAATTCATTATTCGTTCTGCACTGAACAGAACTTAACATTAAGAGTATACTCATTAAAATTTCCATATCATTCAATTTCATACAAAATTACAAAAAATTGAAACGCAGAATCATTCTGTATTATTGAAACGAACTCTAGAAGGATAAACAATTAGCATGTCCATTTCTTAA
The DNA here is from genome assembly GCA_964388575.1 of uncultured Bacteroidales bacterium. Taxonomy (GTDB): domain Bacteria; phylum Bacteroidota; class Bacteroidia; order Bacteroidales; family DTU049; genus CAYMAZ01. The sequence goes on from CAYMAZ010000003.1 coordinate 6,386, forward strand.
ATAATTTGGTATTACATTAAAGAATTATCACATCTCAAACAGTTGACTATCAATTATTACCTCACTTTGAAAATTGCATACAAAGGTCAGGTATTTGCTCATTTTTTTTTCTGAAGGTTGTTCAAATTGCAAACATAATTTAATGTCTTGTTTGTATCATTCAAAAAAAACCATTACTTTTGAAAAAAATAATTCATTATGAAAAGGCTATCTGTTTCTCTGATTTTTTTTATCATCTTTACTGCTGTATATTCACAACAGATATCTGTTGAGCAACAACTGATCAGAAAAAGTGGTTTGGTTATACATGCGGCACATAAATCATTTATTGCACACGGAGTTTCAACTGGCAATCTTGCAAAAAGCATTGAGCATCAGCGTTATGCTATTCAACTATTCACTTCAGGAAACATTTCCCAGGCAACATATCATTCTGCCTATGCAAGAACATTGGGTTTTCAGGTTTACGAAGCAAACACTGGTCAGGTACTAAAAAATTTATCCTTCACAGCTGAAGAAAATGCGTTGATTATGAATTCTCCTTCTCACACAGAGCTGGATAAAGTGATTTCACCAGAATTGAAGGATGATCTGTATGCTGATCCACAACTTCCCGGAGTTGATCTTTAAGTATTTCTGTCAAAAAACAACCTCTTTCCTCTCACATCCTCATTTATTTGGCCATTTTCGAAGGCAATTTTGCCATTAATCAGTGTCATTTTTATTTCTGAACCAAAGACAGTTCCTTCAAGGGGAGACCAACCACATTTTGAGTAAATATTTTTGTTTTCAACAAGATAACTTGTATTTAAATCTATCAGAGTCAGGTCTGCGAACCAGCCCTTGCGGATAAATCCACGCTGACGGATCTGAAACAACCGCGCCGGATTATGGCACATCAGACGCACAACATCAGTAAGTGATACAACTTTTTGCTTCACAAGCTCAAGCATCATGAGTAATGAGAACTGAATAATCGGAGCTCCTGAAGGAGCATCAAGATAGGGTTTGTGCTTCTCTTCAAACAAATGAGGTGCATGATCGGTCGCAACAATATCAATCAACCCGTTTGTAATTGACTTGCGTAATGCTTCGCGATGATGCTTTTCCTTAATGGCAGGATTCCATTTAATCAGAGTACCGAATTTTTCATAATCGTCTGATGTAAACCACAGATGATGTACGCACACTTCTCCGGTTATGCGTTTGTTTTCAAGCTGCTGAGTTTGATCAAGAAGGCTTAGTTCATCTTCAGTGGAAATATGCAGAATATGAAGTCTTGTATTATGTTTTTTTGCAAGTTCCACAGCCCGTGATGAAGACACAAGGCACGCTTCTGAACTTCTGATCCTGTGATGAAGTCCAACAGGAATATTCTTTCCATATTGTTTTGTGAATTGAGATATGTTTTTTTCGATAATCTCATCTTCTTCACAATGCACAGCAACAATATGTGGTGTTTTCTTAAAAATAATTTCAAGAGTATCATAATTATTCACAAGCAGGTTCCCCGTGGAGGACCCCAGAAAAATTTTAAGTCCGCAAACACTGTCAAGAGGGGTTTTTAAAACTTCTTCGTGATTCTCATTTGTCACTCCTATATAAAAAGAGAAGTTGGCAATTGAGTTTTTCTGTGCGACTTGATATTTTTCTTCAAGCAGTTCCAGAGTTGTTGCAGGGGGTTTTGTGTTTGGCATTTCCATGTAGGAAGTCACTCCACCAGCAACTGCGGCCCTACTCTCATGAAAAATATCACCTTTCTGTGTTAAACCCGGTTCCCGGAAATGGACCTGATCATCAATAATACCAGGAAGAAGGAATAACCCGGATGCATCCACATATTTTGCTCCTGGCGGTGAGGTCAATGATGATTCAATTGAGATATCCTGAATGATTTCACCACGAATAAGCACGTCCCCTTTGCTAATCTGTTGTTCATTAACAATGAAGGCATTTGCTATATGAATGATATCAGACATCAGATCAGGATTGTGAATGTCTTTTTTTTATGTTTCTGAATCTAAGTTTTATGACCCCCAACACAGCTTCCTTAAATATGCCTTTTGACATTTTTGACTGTCCTTCAGTTCTGTCAGTAAAAACAATAGGAACTTCCTTAATATTAAAACCAAGCTTCCAGGCAGTATACTTCATTTCTATCTGAAAGGCATAACCGATAAAAGAAATTCTGTCAAAATTAATGGCTTCAAGCACTTTTCTTGTATAGCATTTAAAACCGGCAGTTGCATCCTTGATGTTCATTCTTGTTATGATGCGTACATACTTACTGGCAAAATATGACATCAGCACCCTTCCCATTGGCCAGTTGACAACATTCACCCCCTTCACATATCTTGAACCGATGGACATATCAGCATTTTCTTCCGAACAGGCAACATACAATCTGATCAGATCGTCAGGATTGTGAGAAAAATCAGCATCCATCTCAAAAACATAATTATAATGTCTTTCAAGTGCCCAACGGAATCCTCTGATGTAGGCTGTCCCTAGCCCCAACTTTCCTTCACGTTGAACGAGATGGAGTTTTCCGGGAAACTCTGACTGCAAATTTTTGACAATATCTGCAGTTCCATCAGGGGAATTATCATCAATGATTAAAACATCAAACTCAGGAGTTAGTGTAAAAACTTTACGGATAATTTTCTCAATATTTTCCTTTTCTTTGTATGTCGGAATAATTACGAGGCGGTCAATCACATTAATAATGTTTAATTGTTTTTTTTTACAAAGATAAAAAATATCTCCACTGTTCAATAAATAAAATTCAAATTGTCCCCAAAAGTCTTTTTTTTAATATAAAATCAAACTCCTGTTTTCAGAACATATAATTCAACATGAAAAATCAATACTGAAAACTCCAAAAATTATTTTCATATTCAGGTTGTTAAACCTGGAATATTAGTATACTCTCTTATGAACAATGTTGAAAGATCAGAAAAATTCATATTTTTACACAATGAAATTTGTATTCCGGATATTATTGTCACCATTGTCAGTCTTTTATTTACTGATTGTTGTCATACGCAATAAACTTTTTGATAAAGGATTTATCCGATCTGATTCCTTTGAAGTTCCTGTGATCTGTGTAGGGAATCTTTCAACTGGCGGTACCGGAAAAACACCTCATACTGAATACATTGCGAAACTTCTTGAAGAAAATGGTCATCCTGTTGCTATTTTAAGTCGTGGTTATAAACGCAGAACCAGAGGGTTTATCATTGCAGAGGAACACCATACTCATCAGGAAATTGGAGATGAACCATGTTTGTACAAACAACGACTCCGTAAACTCAACATTATCGTTGCTGTTGATAAAGACAGAAGAAGAGGAATCCGTGAACTGCAGAGCCGCTACCCAGATATCAAAACAATTATCCTGGATGATGCATTTCAACACAGATATGTCAGGGCGGGACTTAATATATTGCTTTCGGATTATTACATACCTTTTTTCAAGGACAACATTCTGCCTTTTGGTAATTTAAGAGAACCAAAATCTGGCTCAAAGAGGGCCGATATCATCATGATTACAAAATCCCCACCTGTCATTTCACCTCTTATCAAAAAAGATTTTTTATCAAAATTTTCATTAAGACCTAATCAACACTTGTTTTTTTCAAAAATTGAATACGCTGAAATGGTTGCATTCAATGAAACAGATCAACCGGATCCTAAAATTATCTATGCAACAATTTTTCTGTTCACCGGAATTGCAAATCCATATCCACTTGAAGAGCATCTGAAAAAACGCTGTCTTCATTTGGAAAAAGTTAAATTTCCGGATCACTATAGTTATACACCCGGTGATATTCAAAAAATTCTGAATATTTTTGATGCACATTTGTCAACAAATAAAATTATTGTCACAACAGAAAAAGATAAAATGCGACTGCAATCAGCTGAAATTAAAGACCTGTTATCCGGATATCCCGTATTTTATGTTCCTATTCAGGTTACACCACACAAACAGGATAAAGAAAAATTTAATAAAATAATCATCAACTATGTTAACAAAAATCAAAGAAACCAGTGAATTCATCCGAAGCCGTTTTCATGGACAGCATGAAATTGGAATTATTTTAGGCTCTGGCCTAGGCAATCTAGGAGAAAATATTGAAAATCAACAATATATTCCATATGCCGAAATTCCCAATTTTCCTGTTTCAACTGTCAAGGGGCATTCTGGCCGACTGATTTCAGGAACATTCGGAGGTAAAAAAGTAATTGCTCTTCAGGGAAGATTTCATTTTTACGAAGGATATGACATGAAAACCATCACCTTCCCCATTCGTGTTTTTAAAGAACTGGGTGTCAAATTATTGATTTTATCAAATGCTGCCGGAGGCATGAATCCTGATTTCAAGATCGGGGATATTATGATCATTACTGATCACATCAATATGTTTCCAACAAATCCACTGATGGGTCCCAATGATGATAATCTCGGGCCACGTTTTCCGGACATGAGCGAACCTTACGATCTCAAAATGATTTCCAAGATGGAATCCATTGCTGAAAAATTGAAAATTAACATAAAAAAAGGTGTATATGTTGGTGTTTCCGGACCTTGTTTTGAAACACCTTCCGAATATCGTGCATTCAGAATTCTTGGCGGAGATGCGATTGGCATGTCGACAGTTCCGGAAGTCATAGCTGCCCGTCATTCCGGGATTCATTGCATGGCAATCAGTGTCATTACAGATCTCGGAGGAGGAACAGTTGCCGAGAAAGTCTCTCATGAAGATGTTATCAAGGCTGCCAATGCTGCCGAGCCTTTGCTGACAAAACTTGTCAGGCAGCTTTTAACCGAATTACAGATAAAAGGACTTTAAAAAATTTATTAAGATGCTGGTTAAAACATATGGATGCTCAATATACGGAATAAATGCAATTCCTATTACTGTTGAAGTTCACCTTGATATTGGCATTCAATTTATGATGGTAGGATTACCTGATAATGCTGTCAAAGAAAGTCACCAGAGAATTGATGCAGCCTTAAAAAATTCCGGTTATAAAATTCCGGGGAAAAAAATTACAATTAATCTGGCTCCTGCAGATATCCGGAAAGAGGGTTCAGCCTATGATCTGACAATAGCCATAGCAATACTTGCAGCATCAGGTCAGATGCAATCTGAGCTGCTGGAACAATTCATCATCATGGGGGAATTGTCACTCGATGGAAGTCTGCTTCCCATCAAAGGTGCGCTTCCCATTGCCATTGAAGCACAGAAAAACGGATTTAAAGGGTTTATTCTTCCTGAACAAAATGCAGCTGAAGCCGCAATAATTAGTGGATTAAAAGTATATGGTGTCAGCCATTTGCAGCAAGTGATTGATATTTGTAACGGACTTGAAGAGATACAACCTGTTACTGTTGATATTGATTCAGTCTTTTCAGGAGAACAAACACATTACGAACTTGATTTTGCTGATGTCAAGGGACAGGAAAACGTGAAACGGGCCATTGAAATTGCTGCAGCCGGAGGACATAATGTGATCATGATCGGTCCTCCCGGAGCTGGTAAAACGATGCTTGCCAAACGCATTCCCTCCATTCTGCCTCCCCTGACTCTTGACGAAGCTCTTGAAACAACCAAAATTCATTCAGTTGCAGGAAAAACCATGAAGAATTCCTCATTAATAACTACCCGTCCTTTCCGTTCTCCGCACCATACAAGTAGCGATGTGGCAATTGTCGGAGGAGGAACCTTTCCACAACCGGGTGAAATCTCACTTGCTCATAACGGAGTACTGTTTCTGGACGAGCTTCCGGAGTTCAAACGTACTGTTCTCGAAGTCATGCGCCAGCCACTTGAAGACCGCACAGTGACAATTTCAAGAGCCCGTTTTGCTATTGATTATCCGGCCAGCTTTATGCTCATTGCATCTATGAATCCCTGTCCATGTGGATATTACAATCATCCCGAAAAAGATTGTACATGTATGCCGGGAAGTGTAAAACGATATATCAATAGAATTTCCGGGCCCCTGCTCGATCGTATTGATATTCATATTGAAGTGGTGCCCGTTCCATTTCGCGAGCTTTCCAATGCCAGGGACTCCGAAACAAGCGAACTTGTCAGACAACGTGTGATCAAAGCGCGTAAAATTCAGGATGAAAGATATGCAGGTGCTGATGGTATATATTGCAATGCACAGATTACTTCCAAGCAATTGAAATTATACTGTAAACTATCTGAGTCAGGACAAAGTCTGCTGAAAACAGCAATGGAAAAACTGAGCTTATCCGCCAGAGCTTATGACAGAATCCTGAAAGTGGCCAGAACAATTGCCGATCTGGAAGGAACTTATGACATCAGAGTTGAACATATTGCCGAAGCAATCCAGTACCGAAGCCTTGACAGGGAATCATGGGGAAATTGACAAGATAAAAGCAATACCCTAATCTGATATTCCTTTTGGAGTATATTCTGATTTTTAATTTGCTCCTGCAGGGATTTCAGGCATTGATCCAAACCATTTCAGTGTCCGTTCACCAATCCCTGGTGCAGATATGTGGATGATGTAAATACCACCGGCAATACGTTTTCCAAAGTCATTTTTCAGATCCCAGTCAATCCATGTCAGTGAATTGTCTTTATTGAACTGTCGTATCAGTATTCCGCTAGTGCTGAATATGGTCACTGCGCACTTCTGAGGAAGATTGGTGATTTTTACGATTTGCTGATCCTGTGTATTTCCATAATCACCATGTGCATAATACGGATTGGGGACAATATTAATCAGCTGAAGACCCGACTGTGCTGTGAGTAAATTGTCAGTAACCGCAACCAGATCATGTGTACTGAATTCAAATACCGGATGGTTGTCATTTACAGGTTGTGTTGAACTGAACATTGAAGTGGATAAATATCTCATATAGGGCCTTGTCATCCGGATTCTGACTCTCGCTTCAGATTTCAGCCATTGTGCCCCCTCCACAGACATGGGAATTGAGACCCACATGACAGAAGAATAAAGATGCCTTAATGAAGCATTATCTGCAACTGTCAGCTTTGTCTTAGCCCATTCTCCTTCATCATACGCAGGAGAAAGATCATCCGAAGAAGTTTGTAAATTTCCGAAAATATACAGAAAGTGCTTACCTCCCATCAGGGGTTCTCCCAATGCAGTTTCAAGATTTTTTGTCGGGTTGAAAAGCATGTCATTCCCGTTTTCACCTGAGAGCCAGCTGCTTTCGCCAAACATGACATTCAGTCTTTCGCCTGTTTCCACATTGATTGCATAGCCGGGGAACCAACCCATACCTGTTCCGGTTCCGTCAGGATTACCTTCCCTATCAACTGACGCCGCCTTCCGGATATGATTTTTTTTCACATAATCGACCGCAAGATTTTCGTCTTCACCGGTTTCTATCACAGGGCAACGGCTCCATTTTGATTTGTCCGGGGTAAACACCACATCCACACTGTAAATATTTTCTAATTTGTTAAGGGCAAGAGAGACCTGGTTACTATAGGCGGGACCATGTGTAAATGGGGAAGTCAATCTGTAGGGCGCCCAGGTTCCTCCGATAATTTTTTCATAATGCTCCTGAGGATCCAGGAAGTTATTTGAATCATAATCATCATTGGTTGCATCATTTGGATCTGCTGTTGTTCCTGCACGGATCCAGTTATATGCAGGATGCCAGTCCACATCAGCCACGCCAGACAACCAGGGAGATGTCTCATCCTGATATTCAATATCTGAGAAAATGAGTCCGTTTGCAGGATGTGTCAGGTCACCCGGCTTTGTACACTGGTGAATTGCAATTGATAATCCAAGTTCCATGATCAGTTGCTCATTGAAAATATCAATGGTTTTATGTGACAGAAACTCACTGTTCAAATTGTTGTCATCCCTGGCCAACAGCTTCCAGGAATATGTATTCCCCGAAGGCCCTTGTTGGGGGATCAGAAATAAGCTGCAATTCACCGGTTTCACATTCAGGGGATCAACAACCTTCACACTGACAGGTCCAAAGTTTCTCTTATAGGTCAGCCTCTCACATCTGCCATTTTCCAAAATTTCCCGTACAGCTTCATCTGACAGATCAATCAGAAGACCTCCGTTGCCATGCCCTTCGGTTCTGGTGATCTCTGGGATTGTCCCGTATACCGAATTCTGTATCGTTCCGTTTGAGAGTGGCTGCGGAATATGAGGAATTGCAGTATATACAAGTCTGTTTTTTGTTCCGGGAAGAAGTGTGAGCTTTTGACCATAAAAACTAATTTCACCCGGAAACTGATATGCAGGATCATCGGAAAATTTTTCGAATTCATTATATCCGTAAGCAAGTGCAGTGTAGTAATATTTTTTATTATTTATCAATTGCTTGTCATTTCCTGTTGCAAACATATCCTGTAGGATCCTGAACGAGTGCACCACCCCGAGATTGCTGCCATTGACTTCTTCAACAGGAATATTCGTATTTGTTTGAGGATCATAATAATGGTTGACCAGTCTTGTTACATTGTTTTTGACATCACATTGAGCCACAAGCCGCGCTTTATCAGGATTATCGAGCTCATCCATCGGCACTTCAGGATTGGAAAGCTGATAAATCATATATCCCTCAAACACATAGAGAGAATCAAAATGAGAAGAGTCTCCCGAAATGATGTAGGGATCATGCTCAGTGTAATTTTCAAGATGGTTGTTGCTGTTCGGTTTATTTGAAAGATAGAGGATGATTTCTCTGTCAAGTTCCCTGATGGTCAGATCAGGTGCATCAGGACCATCAACTGTTCTGAAACAATAGTCAAAAAACTTCTGGATCTTATCGTCAAAATGCTTCAACAAATCCAGAGAAGCCAGCGGGCCTCCGGTGGACGCTCTCGCCCAGGGAACTCCAATCGTAATATAATTGACACCACCGGGTTCAAGCGTTATCGGCCCTGCAGAGCTTAACATTCTCCGGTCATAGGGCTCATTTCCGGATGATTCCTCCGACCAGATGGCAGGACCGATCGTGTTCATACCGGAAGTATTCCACAAACACGGGTCTGAATCACCAGGAAACATAAATTTGCATTCAGGCCCGTAGGCACCTGAACTCACATGTGCATTTCCGCCGAACATCATCGGTGTATTATCTTTCCAGATACCCCTCAGATAATTATAGTAATCTTCTGCCGTATTGGGTGCTGTCTGTGCCCAAAAACCACCTGCACCTGAAAAGAAAAGGAAACGCTGCATGCCCATACGTTCATCATCAATAATTCCGTTGCCGAAAAAATGACCCGTCAATCCCGCATCACACATTCCTGCAGGATTGTCCTGACCATCAGGATCCATATACGGACCCTGCAGAAAATTCACCCCGATTGCAGGCGGATTTACACCGTAATGATTCCAGTGTCCGGTCCCGTCTATTGCTTTCCCGTTATATGCATATCCCAAACCTCTGCCAACATCACTTCCCACGTAATCATCATAGGCATAGCCTATATCACAGTCACTGTAAAAACCGATATACATTTCATTGATTCTGTTTCCGGAGCGGTTTATAACTTCATAGGAATAAAATGTAGAATATGTGATTTCCTGGGGCTTTTCAAATGCAAATGCCTGCGCTCTGATTTCAAGGCCAATGGATTGACCACCTGTTTCAGTATGTACATTTCCTTTATCATTAAACACCCACCAGATCGTCTGATCTCCTTTCAGCATCTGATCACGTAACAGCCCGCCAGTTTCTGTAGGACTTCCGTAAGCCGGATCAGAGCCCATTGTCTGAACCGGTATCGAAAAAGGATGCTGGTATAAAGGGCAATGCTGATTATTCAAGTCATAAAACGGGTAATCACCTTTATTCGGATTGTACATTCCGTTTCCGTCGTGATCATAAAACGGGGCCAGATAACGGGCCTGCCCTTTAGATACATCACCATGAGCGGGATATGTAAAAAAATAAGAAGGAATGGTATATCCTGGATATGCCTGGGGATTATTGAACCATGCCTTAAAATCTTTAACATCCTGCTTGTAAACAGTAAACAACCTGTCATACTCATAACATGTTTCCCTGTCAATGGTCGCATTACCGTCAGTTGTAAGTGGGCCCGGCCAGAAATCGTTTCCGTTCTGCCTGTATCTGAGTGCTGCAATCCGCAGCTGCCCGTTATCATCAATTCCACCAATCCAGAGTGCAGCTGAAAACATCGAGTGTCTTTTTGTCCCCTTCGGGACTTCATATGACTCATTTCCCTGCAGATCCCACCACATGTCTCCACCAGCATGGATTCTTGCTCTCACATTCGCAATATCAAGATAGGCGTATGATGCCGGAGGCATACAATCAGCTGCAGATTCACCTATAATTCTTAAACTGCTTACTTCAGCCGGATTTTGCATCGGGTACAGGGAAAACACCACAATGACTGAAAACAATAAATATTTTTTCATGAGAATATTGTTTACTGATAAGTGTATAAAACTCTGACAAATATAACAAAATTATCATGAGAAAACTTCGATGAAAAAGTTAACGGTTGATTCTTTTCATCAAAAGTCAATACATCAAACTGACAGTTCCAGAATAACAGGGCAATGATCTGAGAAATACACATCTTTATCAATATACGCATGTTGAATATTTTGTCTGAGGTTTTCAGTTACAACATTATAGTCAATCCGCCAACCAAGATTCTTTTGCCGTGAATTTGCCCTGAAGCTCCACCAGGTATAATGATGTGGTTCTTTGTTCACGTGTCTGAATGTATCAATAAAGCCATCACTGAAGAATTGCTCCATCCATTCCCTTTCTTCCGGTAAAAAGCCTGACACTGTTTTATTTCTGACCGGATCATGAATATCTATTGCACGATGACAGATATTATAGTCTCCAGAGATAATGAGTTTCGGGCGCTCTTTGCGGAGACTGCTTACATAGCGATGAAAATCATCAAGCCATTGCATTTTAAAAGCCTGACGTTCATCTCCAGATGAGCCTGAAGGATGATACACACTGACAACCGATAATTCTCCGAAATCCATTCTCAGAAAGCGCCCTTCACGGTCATATTTTTCAATATTCATCCCTTTGACAAACCTTTCAGGCTCAATCCTGCTCAATATTGCTGTTCCGCTATATCCTTTCTTTTCAGCAGAAAACCAGCTTGACTGGTAACCCAATGCTTCAAATTCAAACTGTGGAATCTGATCTTCAGATGCCTTAATTTCCTGAAGACATACGACGTCAAGGCTTACCTGCTGAAGATATTCAATAAATCCTTTTGATATTCCGGATCTGATGCCGTTAATATTCAGTGTCAGTATTTTCATCATCTGGTGTTTTAAAAAAAAGACCCTTCCGTTATTGAAGGGTCTTTGTACATTATAATCTGACGATTAACCTAAAAACTAATTCTTGCGCCGATCGTATGAATTCCCTGATAAGGGTTGGTTGCCCTGTAAGCATAGTCCAATGATATATTTGAACCATCTTCCTTTTTGACGGGAACCTGAATTGTTACACCTGCCGCGGGGCCTGTGTACGCAGTTGTTCTTTCGGGCATTGCATCAAATATTCCCTCCTCGTAGTGGAAACCGCCACGAAGCATGAAAATATTCTTAAAGTTATACTCAACTCCCACAATAACGTTATCTTTCTGGAATGAGTTCGAAATGAATGTTCCTGAAGCAGTGATTGTATGGTCTTCATTTAAGAAAAAATCATAAGAAGCACCAATATTCAGCTGTGAGGGCAACTCAAACTTGGCAGATCTGTGCTGCACGGTGAGCTGATTATCAGAACCCAGAATATTTCCTCTGAATGTTAAACCATCGCCGTCAAATTTCATGGCAGGTCCCACATTTCTGAGGGCAATTCCGAACTTAATATTCTCCCTGTCTCCGGTAACATATTGAATCCCGGCATCAATGGCGAGACCCTGTGCGCTGTTATCAGCAATTGATTCACTAATAATTTTAAATACGATACCTCCGTAGATGCTGTTGGAAAATGCTTTGGCATAGGAAACACCAATGTTAAGCAAATTAGGTGAAAATTTTCCTATTCCACCTTCCGGCTGATTCACTGTTGTAATGTCGATATCACCAAAAGACATATTCATTACACTAAGTCCAATAACCGCTGTTTCACTTACCCTCTGGGTAAACCCGAATGCACTGATAGATACATCAGATCCTTTGAGCCAGTCGGTGTAAGAAAAAGCGACCTGGGTTTTCTGTGTAAAGGCTGTTCCAGCAACATTAAGATACATCGCTTCAAGACCTCTGATGCCAGCAGTGTTTGCACCTGCCCATCCCTGACTTCTTGCATAGGGCAAAATAAGAAGTTCAGAGGCACCTGCCTGTCCTGCACGATCTTCATTTCCAGCAAAAACATTACCTGCAGGAATCAAAATCAGCATGACAAGAGTTGAAAATATTGCTTTTTTAATTACTTCTTTCATTTTCGTTATTTTTAAATCGTTATTATTCAACTATTTAGAAGGCATTTAAGTCCAAAGGTCTTAATGAACCGAACCATTTGATTGTTCTTTCACCAATTCCGGGAGCATTTACATGAACGAGATACATCCCTCCTGAAATTGGAATTCCGGCGTAATTTTTCAGATCCCATTCAATGATTGTTTCAGGGTCATCTTTTGTAAACTGGCGAATCAAAGTTCCGCTCACTGTAAAGATTGAAACAGTACACTTTTGAGGAAGATTAACGATTTTGACAAGATTGTCAACCTGTGTTTCTTCATACAAACTGAAAGAGTAATACGGATTTGGTACCATATTGATTAAAGAAAGAGCACTTTCAGCAGTTGGTTTGTCTCCCTTGATTGTTTCAAGATCCCATGTGGAGAATCTATATAACGGCCAGTTATCATTTTGCGGGTTTGATGAAGAATTGAGAGGGGTATTACCATAGTGTCTCTGGTAAGGACGTGTCACACGAATTCTGACTCTGGCATCATTTCCTTCTTCTAGCCAGGTTTCACCGTTAGTAAGCATTGGTATAGAAGTCCACATTATTGACTGATACACGTGACGCATTGATGTGTTATCTCCAACAGTAAGTTTACTTTTTGCCCATGCACCTTCATCGTATGCAGGTGAGAGTTCAGGAGAAGTGGTTGCATTTTTTAGATTTCCGAAGATATACAGAAAATGTTTTCCACCAAAAATTACTTCACCTGTAGGAGTATAGTATTTTGATGTTGGATTGAACTTCATATCATTTCCATTATCTCCAACATGCCAGCTGCTTTCTCCAAACATCATATTTAAGCGTTCACCTGTTTCGACATTGATGGCGTATCCGGGGAACCAACCCATTCCTGTTCCGGTTCCGTCGGGGTTACCATTTTTATCAACTGAAGGAGCTTTCCTGATGTAATTTTTCTTAACATTATCAACAGCCAGAATTTCATCTTCACCTGTTTCAATCACAGGGCAACGGCTCCATTTTGATTTGTCGGCTGTGAAAACAACATCAACACTGTATAGGTTATACATATAATTCAATATCTGGGAAAGAATTAAATTAAATGCAGGGCCGTGTGCATATCTCGAAGCCAGTCTGTAGGGAGCCCAGGTCCCTCCAATAATTTTTTCATAATGTTCCTGAGGATCAAGGAAATTATTGGAGTCATAATCATCATTTGATGCATCATTGACGTCAGCTGTTGAACCAGCACGAATCCAGTTGAGTGCTCCCGGTCCATCAGAATCAGGCACTCCGGTCAGCCATTGTTTTGTACTGTCAACAAATTCAAGACTTGATTCGAGCAATCCATTTGTAGGATGATCCAAATTACCTGGAAGTAAAGGTTGGTTAATGTTGACAGATATTCCCAATTCTGGAATAATTTGTTCATTGTTGAATGCGATGGTTTTATCTGAAGTCCAGACATCAACAATATTATCGGATTCATCAACTTCCATTAAAGACCATGCAGCAGAGTCTATCATCGTTCCGGTTACATTAAATTTCACAACAAAATTTCCGCCTTTAACATTAAGAGGATCAACCACTTTAATATCCAGCGGACCTGCTCCATTTTTATAGGTTGGTGTCGGGGAAAATCCATCTGCAACAATTTTGTTTACGCTTTCGCTTGTCATATCGAGAATATTTCCGCCGTTTCCATGTCCTTCAATACGTGTGATTTTGGGACCAGCTCCATATTCAGCCTGAATGATAGTTCCCTCTGATAATGGTGAAGAAATTCTAGGTATTGCAGTATAAACCTGAATATTTTTACGACCTGCAAGATATGGTTTTTGCTGTCCGAACAAACTTTGAATTCCTGGTTCCTGAGCTTCAGGATCCTGAACATATTTTTCATATTCATTATATCCGTAGGCAAGTACAAGGAAGTAATATTTCTTATTATTCACAAGTCTTTTATCACCAGTAGCAAACTGATCTTCCAGAATTCTAAATGAATGAACGATACCATTATCAGCACCATTCACTTCCTCAACAGGAACAACAGCAACCAGATCTTCTGAATAATAGAAGTTAATTAATCTTCCAACACCGTTTTTCACATCACACTGAGCAATAAGTCTTACTTTGGACTGATCGTGAATTTCATTGGCTGTAACTGTAGCATCTTTAACCTGGAAAACCTGATACCCTTCAAATCTGTAAAGAGAATCGTAGCGTTCTGCCGCAGACAATGAGTCCGGGGAAACAATTGAAGGATCAAATTCTTCATATTCTTCATTAAAATTGTTGCTATTCGGTTTATTGGAAATATAAAGGATCAATTCTTTATCAAGCTCCCGAATAACCAGATCTGGAGCATCAGGACCATCAACAACACGGAAGCAATTGTCAAACAATCTCTGACATTTATCATCTACTCTTCTTAATAGCTGAACTGAAGCAAATGGACCTCCTGAACTTGCTCTTGCCCATGGAATACCAACTGTAATATAGTTCACAGCACCTGGTTCAAGCGTAAAAGGACCTGCTGACTGCATAAAACGTCTGTCATAGGGTTCATTACCAGCTACTTCTTCTGTCCATTTTTTGGGACCATTTGGCAGAATTCCGCCTGTCCCCCAGTTACAGGGATCAGTTTCATCAGGAAACATAAAATCACATTCGGGACCGTAAGCACCTGAGTTGATATGCGCATTCCCTCCATAAAGCATTTTTGTACCATCTTTCCATATACCTCTAAGGAGGTTGTAGTATTCCGGTGCAATCGATGGATCTGTCTGTGCCCAGTAGCCACCAGTGTTGTTATGATAAACAAAACGTCTCATACCGAAACGCTCATCGTCAACAATTCCGTTTCCGAAGTTCACACCATTAATACTGACATCACAAACCTGAGTCAGAACAGTGTCACCTCCGATCACAGAAACGTTGAATTTGGGATTATCAACTCCGTCTTTATCCATATAGGGACCCTGGAAGAAGTCAACACCGATTGCAGGAGGATTTTCACCATAGTGACTGAACAAACCACTTCCGTCAACAGCCTTTCCGTTGTAGCTGTATCCCAAGCCTCTGGCAACATCACAACCCACAAAATCATCATAAGCATAACCGATATCTGAATCAACCCATTGAGAAAAATAGGTTTCTGTTAATCGATATGTTGATCTGTTGACGATTTCATAAGAATAAAATGTCATGTTATTTATTTCATCATTGGTTGTAAAAGCAAAAGCCTGGGCACGAATTTCCAGTCCAATGGGAGCACCACCTGTTTCTGTGTGCACATTTCCCTTATCATTAAAAACCCACCAAAGAGTCTGGTCACCTTTCAATACCTGGTCGACAAGTAAACCACCTTCTTCTGATGGAGGACCAAAGTTCGGATCTGAGCCCATCGTTGGTTGACGATCTGATCCATAGGGAAGATATAGCGGACAGAGGGCATTATCGATATCATAATACGGGTAATCACCATTTTCATAATTATATTCGCCATCACCGTCAACATCAAAAAATGGTGCAAGATATCTTGCTTGTTTTTTTACTGGGTTTCCGTGAGCCGGATAGTCAATAATTGATCTGGGAACTTTGTAATCAGGAAACACATCCGGATCTGATCTCCAGGCAAGGAAATCATCAACATCTTTTCTTAGAATTACAAAATGTTTGTCATATTCGATACATGTTTCTCCATCAATGGATGCAGTACCATCTGTTGTCAGTGGTCCCGGCCAGTAATCATTTCCAACCTGTCTGTATCTGAGAGCGGCAAGTTTTAGCTGTCCGTTCACATCAAGACCTCCAATCCACAAAGAAGCAGAAAACATTGAATGCTTTCTTGAGCCTTTAGGTATTTCATAAGTTGGGTCTCCTGAAAGATCCCACCACATATCTCCACCGGTATTTATTCTGGTTCTTACATTATTTATTTCAAGAAAAGTGTAAGAGGCCGCAGGTAAACAACCTGCAGCAATGGAACGGGTTTCAATTGTGTTTTTTCCACCACCTTCAGGCGCAGGGTTTTTGTATGCATTTGCCGTCATCACAAATACAATCCCTATGCTTATTAATAATAGTGTCTTTTTCATATAATCAATCATTTATTTTTTTGTAGTATTAAAAATTAAACGCAATTCCTAAACGAATTCTTCTTGGCAAACTATAGTTATACGGGCTGTTCACTTTCAGCGCGTATTGTTCACGGAAGGCAACCGGATCCAGCTGAGCTTCAATACCGGCCTGGTATTCAGCTGCAGCAAGGTAACCATCATCATCGGGATTGCCAGTTGCACGGTAAACGCTCACAATATTCATTGAATTCAGAACATTCAGAACTTCAATGTAAATGTTTGCATATGTAACTTTCTTTTTGTTTGCGCCAAACTTGATTGCAATGTCTCTGTCAATACGACCGTTAATTGTGAACTGCCAAGGTAATCTTGATCCGTTGAGAGAACCCTGAAGAACATAGGTTCCACCACCAAGTTGAGTTGGGACGATAGTACTTGAACGGCTATATGGAACACCTGAACCGCCTACAAAGGTGAAGTTCACACCTGTATTTTCAAGTAACGCAATTGTTTTGATTTTGTCAGACCCGTCTTTCATTTTACGTTTCAGTGTTGGTCCGTTATAGTCTTTGCCTCCCTGGAAACGATAGTCAAGAATCAATGAAAACGCATGTCTTCTGTCAAAGTCGAGAGGGTTGATAATACGCAGGTTAGGTTGTCCAGATCTGACAAGACTGACTGCAGAAGTTGCAGAGGAACCTGTTCCGTCAGCAAACTGCAATGTATAACTTGCTTTAATCCAAATATTGGCACTTCTTCTTAAATCATAAGAAATTGTTAATCCTTTTACTGTTCCGAAGTCAATATTATTATAAGAATAGTATGACGTTGGATATGCTTCTGAGAATCTATATGCCTGAACAAGATTTCTGACTTCTTTGTAGTAAGCAGAAAATTTGATTGCAGATCTGATGTTGAGCATTTGCTGGAACCCAAGTTCATAGTCAACTGTAAGTTCTGGTTTCAGATTTGGGTTATTGAGCAGGTTTGTTCCCTGGGCAGTTATAAAATAATAATCTGTAGGATCAAGTCTCAGACCGCTGGTTGGACGTTTTGAAAGGACATCGTAATGTGCGAAGAACAATGCTTCATCAGAGATGGGGAATGAGAATGAAACACGTGGCATAACTGTCAGCTGTGGTTCATAATCTTTAAAAGCATCTGCTGTCGGTCTTGTAAGCGTGGGATCAACAAGATATGGAGCAATACCACCAGCACCACGCAGTAATGTTGGGTCAGTTACTTCAATCCCCTGGCTGTTATACCAAACATCTTCAGAACGATACCCCATGATTGATGTTGGATTTCTGACATCATCCACATAAACGACATAATCAGAGCCCATATTTGAGGGATGTTCTCCGAATTCAGAAACTTCTGAAACAGTTTTGGCTTCGTAGAGCAGATAAGGATCCTTCAAAACTTTCTGATTTGCATCAAAACGGTCTACACGAACCCCGATATTGAAAATCAGGTCTCTGAAAGCAAACTTATCCTGAACATATCCAGCCATGTAAATTGGTTCAAAAGCAGGAATTTCTCTGGTATTATTTCCAAACTCATCTTTTTTGCTGAAGAAATCTTCAAAACTTGGTTTTGTTGTTAGTTTTTTTCCGGTGTGATCATATCCATAATATGCAACATACGGAGAAGTTCCTTCGTTGAGTAATTCATCAGCACTGAACCAGTCAATGGACATGATAGAGGGATCATAGCTGTCGACATCCAGCCATTCAAGACCATCAACAGGTAGGTCGAGTGCCTGGCGTAAATTATAATCAACAAATGCCTGAGAAGCTCCATCATAAAGACGGTCATACCATACTGTATCCTGGAAAATGCCCCATTGATCAAACACAAGATTTGGGTTTGCAGTATCGATTTCTGCAATATGCTTATTGGCCAGCTGACGCATTCTGTACCATAATCCCACAGGAGCTGCAGTATAGGATCTGTCCACGCGTTGTTCATACTGGAATCCAAACTGGAATGAATGGCGTCCTATATCTGCCGATGCATTGGCATTGAATCCATACTGAGTCAGGTCAGATTTAGAATACTGTCCATAGACTGATCCGGGGCTTGTCCAAAGACCCATAATTGCAGGGGGTAACTGACCGTTAAGCAAGCCACCTCCATTTTGAACCAATTCAGCATTTGCATACATTCCTGATTCAACAGGATACAAGTCATAATAACGCTGTGTGTATGTTGCAAGGACGGGATTTAAATCACCACCTTCAAACCAATAGAGTAAATCGCGAAAACCGTTGTGCACATAAACATCAGATAGCCCAAGTGTAGGCAGATCAGTCAGCTCATATGAACGTTCCTTTGTTGTTGTAAATTTTCCGATATAACCGTAATCAAATAGTTTATCTTTGTGATTGGGATCCTGAATTGTTGAGGTATATTTTGAATAATCAACCTGAATTTGATAAAACACGTTTGATATTGGTGATTTACTTGCTGTATCTGTTGGAAATCTTTGTGCAAATCTTCCGTAAACACGCCAGGTATTTTCAATAACCTGAGGGTTGTTCTTATAATTAAACAAACTGTTATTATGTACATATGCCAGTCCGTTTTGATAATTCATTGAACCACCAAAGGAAAGATTTGTTGTTGTATTGGTTTTGACATCAATTTTCCCTGCCAGATTGATACTTAAATCATCATCATTGATTTTTGTTTTCATTTTTTCCAAATCGGAAGCCCTGACAAAAGAGCCATTCTGAAAAGAACCAAATCCAAGACCTGATGGTCTGAGAGGTTGTTCCTCAAGATAAGAAAGCACTTCATCATTTGCTTTATAGACTCCTATTGACTGATGAAAGGGACGTGAATCTTTTGCTGTTTCAATTTCACCGGAAAGAAAGAATCCAAGTAATGAAGTTGTATTATCAGTTCCTTTTCCCTTGATCAGAGGCCCCATTACACTGAACCCGAGGAGATTAAATCCATAAGGATCCAGAAATTGAGATGTAACAAATTCAACACCGCCTCCGAATTCACGTGCTGCACCACGGGTAGTTGCCTGAACAATACCACCAGTCGCATCACCATACTGGGCAGGTACACCTCCGGTAATTACAGTAACCTGATCAATCGCACCTTTTGGAAGGCTTGATGAACCACGAACACGCACTCCGTCAATGTAAAACACAGTACCGTCAGAACGCTGTCCACGAATATTGAGATCTGTGCTTCCGTCATCCTGCGAAAACACACCACCAACTGTAACGGCAACTGAACCTACATCCCTACCAGGCATTTTTTCAATTTCTTCTCTTGTCAGTGACCCTCCGGAAGCTCCACCGTCTTTTTCGATCAACGGAACTTTGTAGTCAATAACTTCAAATGTTGTCAATGTCACCGCTGTTGATTCCATTTCAATATTGAGAAATGTAATTTTATCGGGATTGATCACAACACCCTGAACAAGAATTGGCTTATACCCTACATATGTTGCCTTGACATCATATCGTCCTGCAGGTATGGGACGAATTGTGTATTCACCTTCAAAATTTGAGGTTGTACCTCCAACCTGTCTTCCTGCTGCTTCAGCAATGATATTGCCAAAAGGAATAGGTTCTCCGGTTTCTTTATCAATAAGTTTACCCATAAGCGTGCCGCTGCTCTGGGCAAAACCGGTTATGCTAAAAAGCATAATAACAATAAATCCACTGAGTAGTTTTCTTAACATAAGGAACCATTTTATTTTTTAAACCATAATATTTTTCGAGTCGGTAAAATTAGCAATAAATTAATTGTTCGAACAAAAAAAAATTCAAATCATTCATATTTTCTGTTAATAATCTCGGAATAAATAATGGCTTTTCTAAATTCTTCAATTGTAGAAAGCTCATTTTCAAAATGTTCATAATCGTCTGAGATTACTGAAATATGTTCATTTTGAATTTCTTTATTTTTCTGAGATTTAAAAGAAGTTGTTTCCCGGTTTCTGATACTTTGTTTTTTTGCATGTTGTTTCAGCTCATTGTCGAGAAAGGGGGTTGGTTGTGAAATTTTTTCCTGGTAAAAATCTGAAACAACAGGTTGAGGTTGTTCAAAGTCTGTTTTGAAAAAATCACCTCCGAATTGTTTAAAAATTTCATCAATCGGGCTCACAGATGCAGAAGTTTGTTGCTCCTGAATTTCTTTTTGTCTTTTTAACTGATCCAGCTTTGCCTGTTGTTGTTTTTTCCCTTTACGTAGCGATGACAAAATCAGAATGACAATTATAATAATGTAAACAGCTATTTGCTCCATGTAGATTTGAATTTTTTCAAAAATACATTATTATTTAATACAAAATGTATTTGATAAGTAAACGGCAAAAAAAATTAAGTTTAAGGTCAGATATTGTTGATAATTTCAACAATGTAATCGCGTTTTCTTCTTGAGACTGGTATTTCAGTACCATCAGTCATGATTATATAGCCACCATCGGCACGGAGGTAACTTTTAATATATTTAATGTTTAACAGATGTGACTTATGAGAGCGTACAAAACCATAATCACTTAACATTTCATCAAATTCTTTGAGGGTTCTTGAAACGATTATTCTTTTTCCATCAACAAAATAGAAGTTGGTATAATAACTATCTGACTGGCAGCGTATAATATCATCAGGGTTAACGACATGATATCCCTCAGAGGTTGATAGTATAATTTTTTTGGGCTTAGGGGTTCCCCCGCTCATATTATGCATCAGAACCTCAAGTCTACGGTTAATGTCTCCTGTTTGTGATTTCTCTATAAAACGTTCTGTTGCTTTGATCAGATCCTGTGGATTGACAGGTTTCAACAAATAATCAAGTGCGCTGAACTTTATCGCTTTGATTGCATATTGATCATATGCTGTTACAAAAATCACATCAAACGATGGTTTTTCAAATTCCTCCAAAAGATTGAAACCACTCCCGTCGGGCATTTGAATATCCAGAAAAACGAGCTCCGGACGAAGTTCACGAATCTGTTCAACTCCTTCACGGCAGCCTGCTGCTTCTCCTATAATAACGACATCATGACAATACTTTTTTAACATTTCTGTAAGCACCTGCCTGGAATTTTTTTCATCATCAATAACGACCGTTTTAATTTTTTTTGTCATAATTCATACATTATTATTTAAAATAAAAATCATACATCAAAAAAGGGAACTATCAGTGTTGCTTTTGTTCCGCAAAGAAGTCCATCATCATCAAAAATATCTGAATATTCCAATCCGAAAATATCGTTCTCAAATTGGCGGTTGAAAATATTTAGTCGTTCTTTTGTAATTGAGATTCCCTGGTTGCTCACCTGCAGTTTTTGCCTTTTCTGAATTTCAGATGCCTTTTCTCTACCTATACCATTGTCTTCCACAATTATTATTACATAATCTTCAAACTGTGTAAATGAAACATTCACAACACCCTTCTCTTCCTTATGGATAAGTCCGTGTTTAATACTGTTTTCAATAAGAGGCTGGACCATATGGGATGGAATTGCAGTAAATTCATCATCAATTTCGGGATCAACCCGAATTTCAAATTCGAAAATGTGATCAAAGCGAAGCGCTTCAATCTCACAATAATATTGCAACAACTTGATTTCATCAGCAATTACTACATTTGGAGTTCGACTTGTGTACAAAATCAATCTCATCAGATTTGAAAACTTTGACAGATAACTGATTGCATTTTCTGCTTCGTTTTTCAGGATAAAACTTTGAATTGAGTTCAAAGTATTAAACAGAAAATGTGGATTCATCTGAAGATGGAGGACTTTCTGCTGAAGTTCAAATACATTTTTTTCAAATTCAAAAATTTTTCTGTCAATTTCCTGTTTTCTTCTGATTTTTCGCACCTGATTATTTACAATCAGCCAGATTAGAAATGTAAGAATAAGTGCAGTGAGAATTTTAAACCATATTGTTTTCCAGAATGGAGCATGGATTGTAATAAAAACTGACAGTTCTGTTTCTGACCAAAGTCCATCACTATTTGTTCCACGAACCCTGAATGTATATTTCCCCGGAGGGATATTGGTATAATCAGCATACCGTTTATCGGATGGAACATAGATCCAGTCATTATCAAACCCCTCAAGTTTATATGAGTAGTTGATCTTCTTGGGGTTGGTGTAGTCCAGTGCAGCAAATTCCAGGGTAAAATAGTTTTCCCACCATGTGAGTTCAATAGCATCCTGATCTCGAAGCAAATCGAAACGTTTCTGATTTAAGACATTCAGTTTTGTTACAAAAATTCTGGGGTCATATTCATTTTCTTGGAGTTGATCAGGGTTAAAAATATTGAATCCGTTCATTCCGCCGAAAAGAATTTCTCCGCTAGAGATCATTTTTGCAGCTCCGAGATTAAATTCGTGTCCCTGAACTCCGTCTCTAATATCAAAATTCCAAACGTTCATATTTTCGGGATTAATTTTTGAAATTCCCTGATTTGTTGTAAGCCAGATGTTTTTACTCAGGTCTTCCACAACGTTATAAACGGTATTATTCGACAATCCTTCCTTTTCAGTTATTGTTGTCATTTCTCCAGTTTTCGGATTAAATCTGCTCACCCCCTCTCCCATTGTAGCAAACCACATCTGACCCTCAGAGTCTTCAAAAATTGATAAAATCCTGTTTGTTTTGAGTCGTTGTTTTGCTTTAAGTTCTGCTCCAAATCTGGAGAAAGAATCATTCTTTCTGTCATAAATATCAATACCACTGAACGATGCAATCCAGATATTGTTTTTGCTATCTCTTAAAATTCCATACACTTGATTATTACTAATGCTTGTGAGATCACCAGGATCATGGGTGTAATGCTTCATTGTTCCGTCTTCAAACAAACGGCTCACACCTCCGTTGGTTGCGAGCCAGATGCTTTTATCGTAACCATCTTCAACAATTCCCCAGATTCCGTTGCCTAAAATATTTTGGGCAATATTATCAGCATTTGCATTGTAGTAAGTATTAGTGCTCGTTTTCGGATCATAGCAGACAACACCGGCATTGAATGTCCCGATCCAGATTCGCTCTCTACTGTCCCTATATGTTGCTCTGATTTTATCAGAGGGTGGAATAACACCATGGCCGGAGGATTTCGTAACAGAACTGAAAGAATTCCTGCTTTTACTGAAACTATTTATTCCATTTTCGGTTCCAACCCAAATCAAATCGGGTGAAATTTCCAGAAATGACCATATCATATTTGAGTTGAGAAAACCGGCACCCTGACCAAATGAAAAATGATTAAATCTGAACTGACCTGGTGTAAATTTATTTAGACCTCTCCATGTTCCAATCCAAATTGTTCCATTTTTACTTTTTAAAAGTGAATAAACGGATGTATTCGTCAGTCCATTATTCAGTTCATCATTATTTCCAAAAAAAGAGTATTCTTCTGATTCGGGATAGTATATTAAAATGCCACCTCCCAAAAGTCCAATCCATACATTTCCCGTCATATCTTCCATAAAACTGAGAATGTGATTGGATGACAATCTTATATCATCCACACATTGAAACCCAAATGTTTCGCCTGTATTTCTGTTCACATACAATCCCTGTTCTGTACCTACCCACACGTTTTGCCTACTATCCTCAAACAATGCTGTTACCGGTGCAGCAGGAACAGTTGAATTGGCCAGGGAAAAGCACTGATACCTGTTTGTATGAATATTAAATCTGAACAACCCGATATTTGTCCCAACCCACATGTGATCAGAATTGTTTGAACGAAAAAGACTAAAAATTGTGAGTGGTTTCTTTAAAAGTTTATTGACAGGAAATGCTATAAATTTGAGTGATTCTGTGTGACGGTTGTATAGGAAGAGTCCATTGGCAGTTCCTACCCAGATTTCTTTATTTTTCCCTTCAGCAAGTGAAAGGATCTGGTTTTCTCCCATTGGAATATCATTATCAATCACATTTTTGAATGTTCGGAATACCATTTCCTTCGGATTAAAAACATTCAGTCCGTCATCTGTTCCTACCCAGATTTTCCCGTCTGAATCCTCCAGTAAAGCATTGACTGTTGCATTGCTAATATTTGAAATATTTGAATTCAGACCAGGCTTAAAAATCACAAAATCATATCCGTCAAACCGGTTTAACCCGTCCCATGTTCCTATCCATATGAATCCGTTACTATCTTCGATCATACACATAATTGAATTCTGTGACAACCCACGTTGAATTTTTACGTATTCTGTCCCGTATGAATCAAGATGAATATTTGAGTAACCCTGGGCAATCAGCAGGGTATCTGCTGTCAACATAAGGAAAATTGATAAAAATAAGTTGAGTACATAAAGTTTTAACAAACCTGTATACTGACCTGCAAAAGACTTTAAATCTTTGGGAAATTTCACATCTATACCTGAACAAATGAACATCATTTTATAATCTTTAACTACTCTGACATTTTCTGCCTGCCAGAAAATACACCCTGATTCCAACTGACAACTTCCCGAACAGACCCGTCTTCATTGAACCAAACTTCATCACCATGCTTTTCGTTACGGGCATAGGGTGTTTTGACCAATGTATCGGAAGTATTCAGATGAAAAGAAACATGAACCCCGTTTCCTTTGCTGTATTTTCCATTTCCGATCAATATCCCGCTGGAATTATAATATGCCCAATCCCCCTCATAAAAATCATCCAGAAAAGATCCTTCAAGTTTTAATTGTCCGTTTTCATGATATTCCACATATTTTCCATTCAGTTTTCCCATATTATAATTTAGTTCCATCTGAAGTTTTCCGTTTTCGAAATACTTCAAAGCAGATCCATGCAAGGTATCATTGACATAATTCTCAACACGCTCAGGTTCTCCGTTAAAATACCAGGTTTTGAACAATCCGTTCAATCTGTCATTTTCGTATGTACACATGATTTGCTTACTTCCATTTACGTAGTAATAATTTGCTTCTCCGTTGCGGTAAGAATTTTTGTAAGGAATCTCAGATTTAACTTGTCCGTCTGGATAGAACTCCCGCTTCATATTGTTACAGGACAAGAAAATGCTTCCCAGCATAATTAGAAACAATAAATATAACCTATTTATTTGATTCATTTTCTCTACCCCTTTTTCAATTTAAAATACATCACTGTTCCGCTTCTGTTCGTTTCTTGAATTTCCAGCTTACTTCCATGGTACATAAGAAATTCGTTACAGATGATCAAGCCCAGCCCTGAACCTCTTTCATCTTCAGTTCCTGGTTTTGTT
Source organism: uncultured Bacteroidales bacterium (assembly GCA_964388575.1). Classification (GTDB taxonomy): domain Bacteria; phylum Bacteroidota; class Bacteroidia; order Bacteroidales; family DTU049; genus CAYMAZ01. Next base: position 32,123 of record CAYMAZ010000003.1, read on the forward strand.
TGCGGCATGTATCCGTGAATATGCTCATCCATTTGTTCTTGGTTCATTCCTTTTCCTGAGTCTGAAATGTAAAATACGTAATCACCTGAATGCTCTTCTGAATGGATGATAACTTCAGAATCTTTAAAGGAAAACTTCAGGGCATTGGATAATAGATTGCCAATAACCGTTGACAACATAACCTTATCTGCAAGCACAAATGTATGTTGTTGAATTAAATTCTCAACTGTTATGTTTTTATTTTTTGCAAAAGTTGTATACAACCCGGCTACATCCTGAGTCAGTTCTTTCAAATCAAGCATTTCAGGATGGAAAGTTATTCTGCCTCTCTGAACCATTGACCATTTCAGGAGATTCTCAAGTAATATGTTGATTTTGTCAGTAGTTACCTCAAGTTCTTCTGTCAACTGAGTAATGTCCTTTTTCGTCATTTTTTGCAAATCGCGTTTCATCATTCTGACAAAACTCACCACAGACGAAAACGGGCTTCTCAGGTCATGTGAGATCACAGAAAAGAGCCTGTCCTTCATTGAAGAAATTAATTTGTATTTTTCTTCGGATTCCCTGTGCAGCTGATTTGCTTCTTTCAGTGACTCATTCAGTGTTTTCAGTTCCAGTTTTTGGTTTTCAAGATGCAGATTCATCTCAATTAATGCATGATTTGAGGCTTCAATTTCAAGACTTTTAATTTTCAGCATCCTGTTGGTTTTTCTATACTTTGATATGATATAAAGAAAAATTAGAATCACAATGATAAGTGCCATGATTCCAAAGATGAGCAATCTTTGCGTTGATAGCGCCCGTCTTTTTTCAAGTCGCTGAATTTCATTGGTTTTTCTGAGCAATTCCAGTTCTCTTTCTGAATTTGTAAATTCAAATACTGATTGCAACATCTGAAAGTTCGTATTTTCAAGGGACATGTTAAACTTTTCAAAATGTTCCTTGCTGATTATCAGGTATTTATAAGCATTCTCGTATTGACCAGATAAATGATAAGCTTTAGATAATTTCTCAGTAATATCTGAAATTAAAAGCACATCATTGGTTTGATCTGCAATTGAGTAACTCTGCAATAAAATTTGAATAGATTTATTGTGGTTTTTTGTTAACAAATAAAAATTTCCGATATTTTTCAGAGCTTCAGCCTCCATTCTTGTATCCTGAAGTTCTTTTGCAATATTGAAATTCATGTCAAGATAAGCCATGGCTTTGTGCACATTCTTTTGAAACATATGCAGATTGGCGATTTCCTTATTGATCGAAATGATTCTTGGATAATTTCGTTCCTGTTCTGCAAAGGTTTTTGCTCTAAGAAAAAAATTTAATGCTTTGTTATAATGTTTGAAGTTTTTATATACTATCCCGGTTTCTGTCAAAGCTGCAATCATTCCATCATTATTACGAAATTCTCTGAACAGGTCATAGGCTTTAAGGAAGTAACTAACTGATTGCTGTAGATTTTTGTTGTCTCTGTATAAAGTCCCAGTCTTAATATATAATATAGGCAGGTATTCTGAAGGGTTCCCCTTTTCTGCATAAGATATGGCCTGAAGATAGTGGGCCAATGCCTTTTGTTTCTGATTCAACAAAGTATAAATCTGACCAAGATTGCCAAGAGAGAGGACAAATTTCTCCTTATTTTCAAAATTTTTACTGATTTTGAATGCCTCAAGCCCAAAATGTAAAGCCTGATAATATTCATTATGCGACTGGTACACAAGGCTCAATGTCTGGTAGGTATCGTGAAGTCCTATTGTGTGGTGGGTTAATGTGTAAAATTTCTGTGCTTTGTCAAGATAAAATAATGCATTTTCTCGGTCACCAATCAGATTATGTGCTTTTCCAAGAATGAGAGAGATGTCTGCTATTTCCGGGAGAATATGATCTGTTTCAGCAAAATTTAATGCCCTTTTTAAATGAAAAATTCCCTTTTTATAGTTCTTCTCCTGAAAATGCAAAGCTCCCAAATTCTGATGGGTTTTCATTATCCCTCTTCTATATTCTGTTTCTTGTGCAATCGCCAGTGCTTTTTCCAGTTTTTTAATAGCTGCATCAGGATTTGAAAGCATGGTCTGTAAGGCAGATGAATTCAGTTTGATAACCAAAGCTGAATCATTTGCCAGGCTCATCGAGACTAAAAATATTAGAATCACAAAAGAGGTGAATCTTTTCATCACTAAAACCATGGACTTCAAATTTTCACAAAGTTATTGTATTTTTTTAATTTTACTAATCAATCCATTGAATTTGAATCTAAATATCATACAGAACAGAGTATTTCAGACAAGCATGCTCTCCGCCATAATTTCTGAAAGTATTATCTTTGCATAAATATCTGAACAAAAATGAAAGTTTTACTGGCAATGAGCGGAGGACTGGACAGCAGTGTGGCTGCAATATTACTTCAAAATCAGGGGTATGAAATTGCCGGTGCCACATTCAGGTCATGGGATTATATCTCTGACAACTGCCTTGCAAAAAACACTGGCTGCTGCAGCATTGATGCCATCCATGAAGCCCAAACATTTGCTCACAACCTTGGATTTGAACATTATATTCTGGACCTCAGGAAAGAATTCAAAGATGTGGTTATTCAGAATTTCGTAAGTGAATATGCAGCTGGTCGAACACCTAACCCGTGTGTACTTTGTAATTCAAAGATCAAATGGGGACTGATGCTGGAAAAAGCTGATGAATTGGGGTGTGACTATATCGCCACGGGACATTATGCAGGAATCAGAAAGGTGAATAACAGAAATGTGCTTGTCAATGCAACAGATTCACATAAAGACCAGACATATTTTTTGTGGCAGCTTACATCCGAACAACTAGGTCGGACACTTTTTCCTCTTTACAGTTATACGAAATCACAGATCAGGCAAAAAGCATATCAGAAAGGATTCGTTCAATTGTCAGAAAAACGCGAAAGTCAGGAAATATGCTTTATCCCTGATAACAATTACAGAAATTTCATCAAAAATGAATTTCCTGAAATGATTAAATCCCTTAAAGAGGGGGATGTCATCGATGCTACCGGCAGGGTGATAGGAAAACACAAAGGATTTCTGAACTACACCATCGGACAGAGGAAAGGTCTTGGAATTTCAATGGGAGAGCCTGCCTACGTAACTCATATTGATCCTCAAAGCAATACGATCAGGCTTGGCCAAAAATCAGAGCTACTGACTGATACATTAACAGTCAGAAATTTTATTCTGAACAAATATACTGAAATCCCCAAGCAATTTGAGGCTGACGTAAAAATCCGATACAATACACAACGTGTTCAGGCATTGATTGAAAATCAGGGAAACACTTTGTCGGTCAGGTTTGAAAAAAAAGTTTCTGCTGTCACACCCGGGCAATCAGCGGTATTCTATCAGGAAGATGAATGTATCGGCGGGGGCATTATTCAACAGTAAATCAAAACAACATGAGTTTAAAAACTGAAGCTGACATTAAAAAGGAATATGTTATGCATATTGCCACAGCCATGCTGGCAGCAGCACGAACAGCACCAAAAGCACGCGGAACAGACAGGTTATACCTGGCCATCATTGACGGTGATGAGGTTATGAATTTATCACAGAAGATGAAAGAAATTGCTATCAACTCAGGACCGGCTTTGTTTGAACGGGATGCTGACAATCTACTTCAGGCTGAAGCAGTTGTTATAATGGGAACAACATATGCCTCACAGGGATTGCAATTTTGCGGATATTGCGGTTTTGAAAATTGTGAGAATAAAAATCGTTACCCTGATGTTCCATGCGTTTTCAACACTGGTGACCTCGGCATTGCAATCGGTTCAGCCGTAAGTGTTGCTTTGGACAACAGGGTAGACAACAGAATCATGTATTCTGCAGGTTATGTTGCAGTAAAAACAGGACTGACACCCCCTGAAGTCAGGCTTGCTTATGCCATCCCCCTGAGTGTGTCAGCCAAAAATCCGTTTTTCGACAGAAAACAGATCTGATTAATTTTTTATGAATTTTTCCATTGAAATCAACAGTCCATCGACATCCATTGCACGAAGAACATATATTCCTGATTGCAAATGTGAACAATCGTATAATACATCTGAAATGGCAGAGAAGTGATCAACCAATCTTCCTGAGACATCATAAATCTCAATGTTGGTGCTTCTGTCAATAACAATTGTCAAATCACTTTCTACCGGATTTGGGAAAATGCTGAATCCCGGTATTTCCGGATTTTCAATGTCAGTTGATGGACAGGCCTGAGCAATACCACCTGCATTTGTGATCTTTGTTCTTAAAATTGTGTTGTCAATAGGCCAGATATCCTTTTCAACTATTGCTTTGTTGGGAGCAATCAGAATCACAGTTGGGTAAGCAGATATCGAATAAGTGCTGTTTATGGAAGACCCCTGAGGAGAACCCGGGATCATGGGATAATCATATCCCAGAGCTTGCAAAGCAGAAGCAGTATGAGCGGTGCTCACTGCCATAATGACTACATTTCCGGAGTTACATCCGAAATGAGTATAACTATCCTGTACGACTGGGTAGGTCGAAGTACATGTGCCTCATCCAGGCATTGTAAACATAAGCACAACATACTTGTTGTCGTCAAGATAGCTGAATAAATTGTGGGTAACACCATCTGCATCAGCAGCTGTAAAATCCACAGCTGTGTTGAGCGGAGTCTGTGCCCTTAATCCCAACAATATGAGCATCAATAATGCTGAAAAAATAAAGGTTCTTTTCATAATTTTAATATGTGTTTATAATTTCTACAAATAAACAACAAAATTTTCAAATTATCATAAAAATATTCTTCGGATCAACCTGCTGGAAAATAAACAGGATGTTTTTCGTTGTAACGAATCAGAAAGTGATAAATCATTTTTTTCTTTCGTTTAGTATTCTGCAATTCATCGTAAAGTTCTCTATCATTTTCCATTAAAAACCTGGAAAAATTTCTGTAGTTAAATTCAAATTTTCTGCCTGAATTAAATTCAATTACAAATTCCCTGTTTTCCGCTCGTCTGTTTGTTCTGTATGCAGGATATCCATAAGAATAATCATAGTAAGGCATTGAATACAGTTCTACTGAATAAAAATGAATCAATGCACCAATGATATGCAACCTGAAAAAATAACCACTTATCCCCTGCGAGATATAAACATTATTATTTTGTGCGTATCCCCAACATTTTTGGGCATAACATGTTTTCAATACACCTGTGCTCTCGTCAACACACTGATATTCGAGGAAAACCTCGCCTGAAAACTGAGAACTTCTGACAACTTTAAAATCAGTGATTGAAGGGTTATTTTCTTTGAATTCATCAAATGACAGATAAATACCGTTGCGAAAAACAAAGTGTTTGTCAAATTTTTCCTGCTTCAGCAAACCGGTTTCCTGTGCAGTAGCATAACATAATACAAACGAAAACATAAAAGATATGAACCACCTCATGTTTCTTATATTCAGGAATTTAGTTTTGCTGTAAACTTTGCCTCATCAATTATATACCTGATATGTCGTCCTTCTCCGATCAGTCCTTTTTGGTCCCATGCCTTAACTTCAAATTCAAGTTTTTTGCCTTCTACTTTGTCCAGTTTTGCTTCACATCTGACATTCATTCCGATGGGTGTTGCTTTCAGATGACGGATGCAGACTTCAAAACCAACGGTGGAAAAACCTTCGGGTAGAAACGGCATCACACATCTGTAGCTCGTTCCTTCCATAAAGGCGATCATTGCAGGTGTTGAAAATACTTCCACAAGACCGGAGTCATAATGTGCTGCAGAATCCCCGGGCATGACTGTTTTCTCTGTTTTGAATTCCAGTCCGGGTTGAATTTTTTCGAAATGATGTTCCATTATTCAACAGTTTTAAAAATGACAAATCACATTCTGAATTGTATCCGGATGCAAACTCAGTGCAACTGGGCAGGTTTTTGTTATATTCCTGATAATTGCTTTTTCTTTTTCTGAATAGTTATTGGACGGAAAAAACAGATCGATTTTAACTTCACTGATTCGGCGTGGATCTGTTCCCATAATTTTGGTCACTTCAGCCCTTGTGCCGGTGATATCAAAACCTGAGCGCTGAGCAAGTATTCCTATGATGGTCATCATGCAGCTTGCCAGTGATGTTGCCGCAAGATCGGTTGGTGAAAACATTTCTCCTTTTCCCTGATTGTCAGTGGGGGCATCGGTCAGGATGACTGTTCCTGACTGATAATGCGTGCATTGTGTTCTAAGATCACCAAGATAGATTACTTCTGACGTTGGCATAGATAGATTTTTTTTCAAAGTTATTGAATTTTTGGGAAATGATCCCGGTAATTTGCAAATGAGTGAGGACTTTTTTGAACCATAATTGAGCCACATTTGAACCAAATAAGGCATATAAAGTTATATAAGAATTTCATATAAGATACTTTGTTTTATTACTGAGAGTGTCTAGAGGTAAGGCATTTTCTTTGTGAAAACTTCGTGAAATCTTGGTACCTTGGTGTCTTCGTGGCAAAAACCGGAAAGAATAAAATCTCCTGAACTCTCAGTTCCTCCTCTGAGAACTCTGTGGTTAAAAAATGCGGAGATTATCATAAATACTCTTGAGTGAAAATGTTGTTTTCAACAAAAAGTCGTGGGAGAAAATCTGAAGTTGTTGATTACCAATGATGTTTATTGTTCGTGATTTTTAATAATTTTGAAGAAAAACTTTGATGCTCCCACTAACCAAAATCATAGCTGATATATATCAAAAATTCTCAGGAGAAAAAACACAGAGCGTTGTGCAGCTCCCGGCCACTGCCAGCGACAGGATTTATTTCAGAATCACTGCTCACTCCGGACAGACTTTTATTGCCACATACAGCACCAATCTGCGTGAAAATGCCTCATTTGTCAATCTGAGCAGGCACTTTGCCAGTCACACGTTAAATGTTCCAAAGATTTTGCATGTTGAACCAGATTTCTCAACATACATTCAGGATGATCTGGGTGATATGAGTCTGTTTTCACTTCTGCAGCAACATCAGGAAAAGACAATCTCTGATGAAATTCGCAACTTTTATATGAAAGCTCTTGAGCAACTGATCCGCTTTCAGTTTGATGCCTCAGCGAATCTTGATTTTTCACATTGCTATCCTGTTGAAGCATTTGACAAACAAGCCATGATGTGGGACCTGAATTATTTTAAATACTATTTTCTGAAACCCTCGGGCATTCATTTTGAAGAAGATCTGCTCGAAAAAGACTTTCAGGCACTCACTGACTTTTTGCTTCAGAAACATCATTACCAGTTCATGTTTCGCGATTTTCAGTCCAGAAACATCATGATCTGTGACAACAAAACTTACCTGATTGATTATCAGGGCGGTCGCAAAGGTCCTTACACTTACGATCTTGCGTCCTGCATACTGGATGCAAAGGCAGATTTGCCTGATTATTTCCGTCAAGAACTGACAGAAGCATATTTCAAACTCATTCCTGATAAAGAAAAACCCAATCGCCTGAATTTTAACAATGAACTGATTGCCTGTCAACTGATCCGCATTCTGCAGGCTTTCGGGGCGTACGGTTTCAGAGGCATGATTCAGAAAAAAACGTTGTTTCTGCAAAGCATTCCCTATGCTGCCGCAAATCTTAAACATCTTCTGAAAGAAAATCTGCCGTTTGAGGTTCCACATCTCAAAATCATTCTGAATAACATGACTGAAAAGTACCACAAAAAACCAGATCAGATGATATCAGGAAAATTGACTGTCCGGATTTACAGCTTTTCATACAAAAAAGGCATTCCCGATGACACGACAATCAATGGCGGTGGTTTTGTGTTTGACTGCCGTTCACTTCCCAATCCAGGACGTATTGCAGAAATGCAGATAAAAACCGGTTTTGATCACGAAGTGATTCACTTACTTGAAAGTGAAGATGCTGTTGGAAAATATATTTCCTCTGCAGCAAAACTGGTAACTTCATCTGTTGACAATTACCTGAAAAGAGGATTTTCTGATCTTATGGTCAGTTTCGGATGCACCGGAGGTCAACACCGTTCCGTTTTCTGTGCCAATGCTTTATATGCTTTACTTAAGAAAAAATACGAAAACGAGAATATTCTTATTGAAATTTCTCATCGCGAGTTGATCAAGTAAGCAGGTTGTTTAAAAATTACAAAGAATAAGTCAGACCAACTCTGAAAATTGGATTTTTTGTTGGAGAGAATCCTTCCTTGTAAAGGAAATCGTATAGGACAGATCCTTTGAACCACAATCCGTCGGAAATTTCATGCTGATATCCAACACCGACAGGCAATCCCATTACCCATTCTCTGGTCCCTTGTGAGTAGATATACGCACTTGTTGCAGAAAATTCAGCATGCAGAAATACGCCCTTATAGATATCTGCCTGAGTATAAACCTGTATTCCGTAGGCCAGGTAATCTGAACTTTCATGATATGAAAGAAACGGAGCTACACCAGATTCAAAAATACTGTATTTGTAACCGATCTTTGGGGCTAGTTCAATAAAATAACCATCATTTCTGTAGTCAACACCCAAAGTACCACCAGTTACCACCTGAGCGTGTGATGCAAACTCAATAGCACACAATAAAAATGCTGATAAAAACAGAGATTTAAATGTTTTCATAATATGTTTTTTTATGCAAAAATATTAAAATAATATTATATTTAGTTTTTTTACAAATTAAATTCTATTCTGAGTGTTCAGGGAGTTGATAAAGAGACGGGAATAATTTTTCCGTTAAAATAATTGTGTCCATGAAGTGCAAAGTACCCCACAAATTCTCCAATTTGTTCAGGTGTCAGAGGTGCCTGATACCCTGGAAAGACTTTCGATAGCATTTCCGTTTGCACAGCTCCGGGCGCAACAGCATTTACAAAAATTTCAGAATCAGAAAGTTCAGTTGCAAGGCATTCCGTCAGGCAGGATAATGCTGCTTTACTTGCTGAGTACACACTTAATCCAGGAAATTTCACGCTTCCCTGAAAACCACCCATACTTGTAATATTCACAATATGGGCAGGTTTAGAGAATAAGGGGAGAAATGACTGAATTAGAAAAAAAGGAGTTTTAAAATTTGTACTCATAACATGGCTGAAATCTCCCGGTGAAATATCTGCATATTCTTTATTCACAATTGCGCCGGCATTATTAATCAGAGTATGAATTTCTCTGGCATAATTTGATACATCTTGCAGGAGTTTTGGAAAACCATCAATATCAGAAAGATCAAAGGGAAGGGGAACAAATCTGCCTTTATGGGATACTGAGCTAAGCTTTTCAGATATTCTGTTTAGCTTTTCTTCATTTCTGGCTATTCCGATCACCAATACTTCATAATTTTCCACCAGATAGACTGCAGTTCCTTCGCCAATTCCACTACTACATCCAGTAATTACAACATTTTTCATTATTCAGATTATTTGGGATAAAATTACGCTTTTTTTCAGAAGCCGGATAAATATGCAAAAAAATCACTGAACAATGGGATAAAAATCTATTCATCTTGTTTTTCAAGTCAAAAATATTGTAATTTTACATATTCGAAAACACCATTGAATGAGATTTCTATTTTTCTCCATTTGCATAATTTTACACGGTGTTGTAAACATATCTGAAGTGTATTCCCAAACCAACACACCAAAATATTCCAATGAATTTCTTTCAATTGGGATCGGAGCCCGTTCCATGGCAATGTCTGGTTCTGTTGCAGCCACTGTTGACGATGCTTCTGCCGGATACTGGAACCCTTCAAGATTGCATCTTCTCAATGGTGAAAGACAGCTGTGTCTGATGCATGCTGAGTATTTTGCCGGGATTGCGAAATACGACTACGGCAGTCTTGGCCTGAAACTTGACGACAGTTCAGCCCTTGCTGTTTCCTTTATCCGATTTGGTGTGGACAACATTCCCAACACTACAGATCTTGTTGATGGACAAGGCAACATTCATTATGACAGGATTACCACTTTTTCACTGGCTGATATGGCATTTCTTATTTCCTACGGAAGAAAAACACAAATTGAAAATCTTTCACTTGGTGGAAGTGTTAAAATCATTAGACGAAAAATTGGTGATTTTGCAGGTGCCTGGGGCTTTGGTCTTGACTTTGCAACATCCTATTCAACAGGGCCATGGCTTTTGGCAGCTGTGGCAAGAGACGCAACTTCAACTTTTAATGCATGGAGTTTCAATCTTTCAGACCGGATGAAAGAAGTATTTACAATCACCGGAAACATCATTCCTGAAAACTCACTGGAAATTACCTTACCGTCGCTTCTCCTTGCAGCAGGCAGACAGATTGATATTTCTCCTTCTTTTGCAATCTTGCCTGAAGCAGGGCTTCATGTTACTTTCGACGGAAAAAGAAACGTCCCTGTCAAAACGAATGTGTTCAGTATCTCACCACATCTTGGCATTGAAACATCGTACAAGCAATTTATCTACTTCAGAATCGGAATTGGCAATATTCAGCAGGAATACAACACAGACGGAAAAAAAATAACATCTTTTCAGCCCAATATGGGCATTGGGATCAACATTCAAGACAGATTTTCAATTGATTATGCGCTTACTGATATCGGAGATCAATCAATGGCTCTCAATTCGAATATTTTTTCTCTCCGCATGTCATTTAACCGTGGTCAAAAATAGTTGAATATGCAGAAAAAACCTGAATTGTTTATATTTATTATTCTGACATTCCTACTGTTTCTCCCCGGAACAAATCAGGCACAATATTCAAATAGCTGGATAAATTTTAATCAGAAATACTACAGAATCCCAATTGTTCAGGACGGAATATACAGAATAGGGTTGCCGGCACTTACAGCAGCAGGACTAATACTTACCTCGATAGACCCCAGACAAATTCAAATATTTCATGAAGGAGAAGAGCAGTACATCTATGTGCACGGAGAAAATGACGGGATCTTCCACCCGAATGATTATATTGAATTTTACGGAAAGCGAAACACTGCATCAGCTGATATTCCCATGTTTTCAAATCCTGAACATGTTGCAAACCCAAATTACAGCTTTTTCAATGATACTGCTTGTTACTTTCTAACAGTTACATCGGGAATCAACAACAGAAGAATTGTCAGAGAAACAGACAATAATTACAATGCCTACACACCGGTTCCCTATTTCTGGAAGACTTCGAGACAAGATTATACAAGCACATATTTCGGGGGAAGACCCAATTCATCAGGAACAACAGATTTTGAATACTCTGATGCAGAAGGCTGGTTTGATGTTGCCTTTGGAATAAATTCTCTAACACCTGGTGTTGCTGTTACAGTTTCCAAAAACATACCCACTCCACAGGCTTTTACTGCAGGTCCATCAGCAAGTGTAGACTTGAAAGTAATCGGAGCCAGCAACTATATCGGATTAAATCCTGATCACCATCTTATCATTCAGTTTCCCGGAAAAACAATTGACACACTGTATGAAGGATACACCACACTTCATATACAGTCTTCCATCAACCCTATTCAACTGGGAACATCAAACACAACTTTTACATTTACATTACCCAATGATCTTGGAAGCGCCGCTGACAGGAATACAATTGCATATATTCAAGTCAAATATCCCCACACAATGAACATGGAAAATCAGCAAAAAATGTTCATTCAGGTCCCTGATCAGTCAGGACTAAAATCTCAGCTGCAACTGACCAATATCAATGTGACACAGGGAGACAGTATACTTGCTTTTGATCTGACAAACAAAAAACGTATCAATATGGTGCCTTATGGTCCGGCATTTAAGTCTGTTATTTTTAACAACGGGAGTGACAAAGATGTTTTTGTGACAACAGGCAGCCAGATTATCAACATACAAACCATTACTCCTGTTAATCAACAGTATAGCAGCGGAACATTTACAAACTATTCCGACTTCCAGTTTTCAGAAACCGATTACATCATCATAACCCATTCATCACTGATGGCAGGAGCAACTCAATATGCAGGTTACAGAACTTCCAAAGGATACAATGTGTTGCTTGCAGATGTGCAGACTTTATATGATCAGTTTGGTTACGGAATCCGGAAGCATCCCATGGCAGTAAAGAATTTCATTTCGTTTGCCCTTGATCATTTTGCAGACACCATTCACGGACTTTTTCTTATCGGGAAAGGCTACAAAGCAGGAGAAAATCCATCATACAGAAATAATCCATCAATTTATTCCCAAACACTTCTCCCTTCCATGGGAAATCCACCTTCTGACCTGCTTTTTTCAACAAAGATCAAGGTAAATTCACTGGTTCCTGAAATACCCACAGGACGATTAAGTGCCAAAACCAATCTCAACGTCACTTCTTATCTCAATAAAATTATTGAGTATGAAACCGCACAATCAGCACCCTACAATATTTCCAATCCAATGGAAAAGGAATGGATGAAAAAAGCACTGCATTTTGCTGGTGGATCAAATGCCAGTCAGGGAGCATTACTGGAATCCTTTTTAAATGAATACAGAGATTCTCTCGTAGATCCTCATTTTGGGGCCACTGTTAGAACATTCAAGAAAAATACCACCGACCCAATGCAGCAGATTATTTCAGACTCACTAAAAAATCTCATCAACAATGGTGTATCAATATTGAACTTCTTTGGTCATGCAGCAGGTATTGGTTTTGACATCAGTATAGATAATCCTTCTGAATACAGCAACTATAAAAAATACTTTTTCATCCTGGCAAATTCGTGTCTTTCAGGCGATCTGTTTCAACAAACCCAAACTTCAAGTGAAGTTTTTGTACTGATTGAAAACAAAGGTGCAATCGGATATCTAGGATCAACAACCAATGCACTTGCAGACCTGCTACATATTTACTCGTCAAATTTTATAGGTGGCATTTCCTATTCAAATTATGGTAAATCTGTTGGGAGCAGTATACAGAAAGCCATCGCCAGGATTGACAACCCTTCCAATCCGTTTATTAAAGAAATTTGTTATTCAATGACATTGCACGGAGATCCTGTTCTATGCATCAATCCTCATCCACTGCCAGACTTTGTAATGCACCCTCCATCAATTTTGTTCAATCCTCCTGTTGTTACAACCGAAACAGATTCATTTGAAGTTATTGTAATTTCTAAAAATCTTGGAAAATCTGTTGTTGATAATTTTGCAATTGAGCTCACACGAATGTATCCGGACAACTCAAGCGAAACTTATGTTCAGTCCATTCCTGCAACAATTAATACCGATACCGTCATCTTTACGGTTCCGGTTGATTTATCAAAAGGTGTTGGAATCAATTCATTTACTGCAACTCTTGATGCTTATTTCAATATTGAAGAAATTACAGAAACCAATAATTCAGCTTCAAAACAACTTTTGATAACATCTTCTGACGTCATTCCAATTTATCCATATGAATTTGCTGTTGTTTCTGACAATGTCATAATACTGACTGCATCTACCGGTAACCCCTTTGCTCCATCAAACACGTATATTTTTGAAATTGATACAACTGACGTATTTAACAGTCCTTTTAAACAAACCGGAACAGTTGTTTCTTCCGGAGGAATCATAGAATGGGCTCTTCCTTTTTCCATGTCAACAATGCCCGACAGTACTGTTTATTACTGGAGAACATCTGTTTCCGGAGGGAGTATATGGAGGGAAAGTTCTTTTCAGTACATTGAGGGCAAACGTGGTTGGGGGCAGGCTCATTTTTTTCAGTTCAAAAAAAACCAGTATGATAAAATCACATTCGACACACAAAGCAGACAGTTCAGTTTTGATACCGCAAGTGTATGGATTTCGGCACAAACAGGGTATTACGATGGCATTCTGAATCCAACCTTTGAATGGTTTGAGGAATGGTATAAGGTAAATGGTATTATGAAAGGCAACTGGTCGTGCACCAATTACAACGGCAACGGGATGAAATTTGCCGTATTCGATCCCTTAACTATTGAGCCCTGGATGAGCAAATTTGACGGCAGTGGCATTGGTCCTTACGGAAATTTGCACTGCAGAAATTATGACTGGTGGGACTTTGATTATTTTACTTTCAGACCAGACTCTGCAGATCAGAATTACTGGCATATGAAAATGTCAGGACTGATAGATACAGTTCCAGCAGGACATTATGTTCTTGCATTTAGTCATCGAAACCATAACGCTGAAAACTATCCTGAAGAATTATATCAGGCATTCGAGTCAATCGGAAGCGGATATATCAGAACCATTGAAAACAACAAACCCTATATGATTTTCGGACGGAAGGGAGATGCCCCCGGAACAGCGCAGGAAAGTATCGGTGCTGCATTGACATCAGTGATTAAGAATGATTACTATCTGCCTACAAATTTTTATTACGGATCAATCAAATCAACATTGATCGGTCCGGCATCAGAATGGAAATCATTGCATTGGAGAATCGAGGAAACAGAACAGGGATCTTCAACAGATACCACATTCCTGTATGTACTCGGTCAAAACAGTATTGGCAGTTTTGACACTCTGATCGGACCTTTGCCTCCCTTTCCCGATTCACTCGACATTTTGGATCTGGATCAAAGAATTCAGGCCGGACAATATCCATATATCCAGCTTTTGCTTACGACCACTGATGAAATCAACTTCACACCTTCACAACTCATTCGATGGCACGTACTTTATGAGGGAATGCCCGAAACAGCTCTCAGTCCCAATGTTCATTTCAACTTTTACAACGATACTATTCAGGAAGGAGAACAAATTAAAATGAGTATTGCAACCAAAAATATCAGTCCTTATGATTTCCCTGACAGTCTGATGGTTGACTTCTGGATACTTACCAACACAAATAATATTGCACCTCTTGTCAGAAACAAAAAAATTGACACCCATCCCTCCGGACACGTAATCATTGATTCCGTTTCATTTTCCACACTTGGAATGAGCGGATTAAACAGTTTATGGATTGAATTCAATCCAATTGATACCGTAACAAATACCTATCATCAACTGGAACAACACCATTTCAACAACATTGCACAGATTCCGTTTTACGTATCCAAAGACAAAATCAATCCGGTACTTGATGTTACATTTGATGGTATCAGAATCCTTGATGGTGATATTGTCAGTGCAAAACCAAATATCCAGATTATGCTCAGTGATGAAAATCAGTTTCTGCTGCTGGATGATACTGCTGCAGTCAGAGTATTCATACAGCGTCCAGGGCAGGAACTGGAGCGAATATTTTTCAGAAGGAACAACATGGACCAAATGTTCTTTTATCCTGCCGGATCTACGTCAAACAACGCTGCACGTATCGAGTTTCCTGCCAATTTTCCGGTCGACGGAGAATATTTGCTTAGAGTTCAGGCTACTGATATGTCGCAAAACGAATCCGGAGATATTGATTATATTATTCATTTCAAAGTTATTAACAAATCAACGATAACTGAAGTGATGAACTGGCCCAACCCATTTTCCACCCGGACACATTTTGTATTCACGCTGACAGGTTCTGTTATTCCCGATTATTTTAAGATTCAGATCATGACTATTACCGGCAAGGTTGTGAGAGAAATTGACATTACTGAACTTGGGCCAATCCATATTGGCAGAAACATAACTCAATATGCATGGGATGGCCGTGATCAGTTCGGGGATCAGCTTGCCAATGGTGTATACCTGTATCGCGTAATCACAAAAATCCGAAATGAAGATATTGAACTCAGCCAGACCCAGGCATCTCAATATTTCACTAAAGAATTCGGCAAAATGGTTCTAATTCGTTGATCATTCAAATATACTTGTTTTTGATTGCTGACAGGATTTTAAGTTAAATGACAATCTTCAAAAAAGTAATTAACATTGTAATGTTATTATTTTTTTGCTCTTTCAACATCCCAAAAACGCTAATGTTTCTATTTTTGGAAATATACATATGATGGGATAAAACCATGGCAAAACCAAAATTCATTAAAAAAATCAATGATTTGTTAACGCATCCACGCAGTGGAAAAATCATAAAAATTTCATCCCTGGTCATTCTTGCAGGTTGTTTGCTATACTTTGGACTGAGATTTTATCTTCAGTTGAGGGAACAAACAAGAGATCCTTGGGATTTTTTGCCGGACAACGTGCTCTCAGTCATACAGGTGAATGATGTGCAGGATTTTGTTACCAACATGACAGGAAATGCTCTGTTTTCAGATTTTGATCAATTACTCAGCTCCTCTGAAATTCAAAAAATGTTTTCATTTTACGACTCACTTTTTGCCACCAAAGAACCAATTCAGGAGGCCTGGTTTCAGGGGCAGTTACTGATCAGCACAAATTTTACCGGATCTGATAAATTTGAAACAATTTTTATTAAACCACTCCCCCATCCCAATCAGGAGTCAAGAATATATCAGTTTTTTGAGAAACATGCAAATTCCCATAAAACTACTGAATTACAGGGACATAGAGAAAATGCAATACAATATATATTCGGGATTGACACAATATTTCTTTGTATCAGGGATGGTGTTTGTCTGTTCAGTAAGTCAACAACAATTATTGAACAAGCATTGAAGGCTTCAAGCATAAAAAATTCGACAATCAATGATGTAGCTTTTACTGAAGTCAGAAAAACAAGCGGCAAAAAGTGCATGGCTAATCTGTATGTTAATTACAGGTTTCTTTATCGATTTGCATCCCGAATCCTCAACGGAGAAACATTGAAGTCAATGGATTTACTTAATCATTTTACTGGCTGGAGTGCTTTTGACATTCATACAGTCGAACAGAAAATCTATTTAACCGGATTTACAGCTCCGGATCAGAAGAATCCATCCTGGCTCGGAGCCTTCACATCTTCTGACCCTCAACCCACAGATATTATCAACATACTTCCGGGTAATACAATTTCCTTCATCTGGCTCGGGTTCAATAATTATGAAAGTCACCGTGAGACCTATAAACAGTTTCTGACAGAAACTGACGAAATACAGGAGTTCAACAACAATCTGACCAACCTCAAACGAAGAACAGGTGTACAAAATATCAACGAACTGATCTTTCCCTACATTGATAATCAAATGGCATTGTTTTCAATTCCTGAAAGATCAGGAAAAAAACTAAGCCATTTTGCAGCATTCAAGGTGAAGGATGTCTCAACTTTTCGCAAAAATCTTCAGGAAGTTGTTCGTTCTGCTTCAAAGACAAACAAAATGCAGATTGACACAAGCACATTCAGAAATCAACTTATCACAACAATTCCTGCAGATTATATGTTATTTGATCTTTTTGGGAAATTGTTTAGTGCGATGGAAAAAACATGTTTCACAATTTACAGCGGGTATTGGATCGTAGGAAATTCGCATGAAGCCATGAAAGAATATCTGAACCAGGTCACTTCAGGACGGCTGTTGATAAAAAATTCTTATTATGAAGAATTTTCACAGTCGGTTTCTGGTGAAGCAAATATCTATCTTTATGCATCTCCGAGAAAAATGAAAAGTGAGATTAAAATGTGGTTTAATGAGGAGCTGGCCGTAAAAACTGAAGGAAACATTTCTGAATTTGATAATCTTGAGGCTATCGGAATTCAGTTTTCATCAACCAATTCTTTATTTCTATCTGGTATCACCCTGTTCAGATCCACTGATATTATTGAAGAAAGCACCAGCGGATGGGAAATTACACTTGACGGGCTGACAACATCAGGCCCCTGGTTTGCAGATGTTGCAGACCAAACATCTAAAAACATCATTTCATTCGACTCATTTAATAATATGTATTTTGTTTCAGACAAAGGTGAAGTCTTGTGGAAAATTCCTGTTACCGAGCGCCCTGTCAGCAAAGTATTCAGTGTTGACGCCTTTAAAAACGGGAAAATTCAATACCTCTTCAATTCTGAAAACTTTTTGTTTCTGATAGACAGAAATGGCAAAAATGTTGAGAACTTTCCTGTAAAACTTCCTGTTCAGGCTGGCGGACCGATTAATGTTTTTGATTATGAAAGAACGAAGGATTACCGTATTGTATTTACAGGCATTGACAATGTGATCTATAACTATAACATCAAGGGAGAACCAACGTCAGGATGGGAGAAACCGAAGCTCAGTACCGAAGCAACCCAGCAACAAATCAAACATCTGCGTCTTGTAAATACAGATGCCCTTTATATAAAAGACAATAACAATCTTCCACATTTCTATAACCGCAGAGGCATACCCATGTTTGACCTCAGTGATATCTCTCTCAGTCAATATTCAGAGATTTTTGCTGCTTCAAAATATTGTCGTTGCTTTGTCTCAACAACTTCAGATGGTCAGATTGCCATGATAGGGACAAACGGTGAAATCGAATACAAAGTTATTCATGAGGCAGGTGCAGGTCACATCTTTATATATGAGGACATGGACAATGACGGGCAATCCGATTTCATATTTATTGAAAAGGGAAAAGCATATGTTTTTGATCAGGACGGAAACCTTATTTCAGGACTTGAAATTAATTCCGATGCAGGCCGAAACACAGGTTATATAAAAAACAGCCCTTACGGTCCACTGCTATACGTATTTTCTTCTGACGGAAGTGAATTGTATTTTGTGAATAAAACCGGCAGAATTCTCCCTGAAGAAACATTTCGTTCGGCAAACTCAGCCGATTTTTATCAGAATGTAGATGCAAGCAAACTTGTTGTAACATCATCATATGGGAACAACCTGATTTTATACGTTATCGAATAAAAATCAAAAAATTATCATGATATTTCGTTTAGGAAAAGATTAAAAAATGAAATTTTTGGCTAAACCCGGAAATTTATTTTATTTCAATTCTAATTTTATTAAATTTGTAATGATTTTTAAAAATTACAAATTTTATATTATATACAAACACATGACAATATGAAATCACCCAAACACAAGTTCATTACAGCAATGTTGATGTTTTTTCTGATCATCACATCCTGTGTCAGAGAAGAATACTACCTTCAAAACATTAAAAACCCGGATTGGGAACCAAATTTTGCAGCCCCGCTGATCAATTCGAAACTCACAATCTGGGACATCCTGAATGATTATGATTCAACAAATATCATTGTTGAAGATCAGAGCAATTTTCTTTACCTGGTTTATACAAATCAGGTCTACTCTCAATCTGCTGAGGAACTGATTCAGATCAGCGATCAGATGCTGAATGCTTCGCACTCATTCAACACTGGCGGATCGATTGCCCAGGGAGATAGTTTTGTTACCACTTTTTCATATCATTACGACTTCAGTTTTCCCGGAACGCAGGTCATTGACAGCATGTATCTTAAAAACGGCAATTTGAACCTGAACATCAACACCAGTTTCAACATGCCAGGTAAAATAGAAATTGAGTTTCCCGGCACTCAAAACGGCAACCCTTTTATTGAAACAATCTATATGTCAGGGCCCAACCAAAGTCAGAATATCAGTTTTGAAAACACAAAACTGATATTCAATCATTCTGGAGGGAATAACCGTCTTGAGTTGAAATTCAGGATTGTACTTTACGGCAACGGAAATGCCAACTTATCCCCTTACAATTTGAGTATTGACGGCATATTCAGCCAGATGCAGTTTCGAGCACTGTTTGGATATCTCGGTCAACTGAATTTTGCATTAAACGAAGATACTGTTTCTGTCAAAATTTATAATAATAATGTTGACGGGATCATTAACTGGGAAGATCCACGGTTTTATCTGACTGTCACCAATTATCTGG
Source organism: uncultured Bacteroidales bacterium (assembly GCA_964388575.1). Classification (GTDB taxonomy): domain Bacteria; phylum Bacteroidota; class Bacteroidia; order Bacteroidales; family DTU049; genus CAYMAZ01. The sequence continues at coordinate 51,835 of CAYMAZ010000003.1, forward strand.
GAATGCCCGTTCAGATCAATATTAATTTACTGGAAGCACGCCGAACAAAAGCTCCGGCCAATACAATACAAATCACAGGACCCGGTATTCCTGTTCCCTGGAATATTGCGTATCCAAACTTTTCGCAAATTGGTAGCGGAGAACAGTCAACAATGTTTCTTGACAACAACAACAGCAACATCACACAAGCACTGAATATTTCACCACAGCAAATCAATGCCCTTCTGGATGCAGTTTCCAATCCTTCCGGAATGTCCCAGAATTTTGCTTTTGACACAAGCCACTTTAATGTTAATGCAAAAATTGAACTCCCTTTACACGGAACTGCTCAGGGATTTGTAATTTCTGACACGATAGAGCTCAATCTGGGAGAGGATTTTGAGGATTCAAAACATATTGAATGGGTTTTGTTTAAAATTTTCTGTGAAAATCAATTTCCGGTCGATGCAAACCTTCAGATATATTTTACTGATGAGAACTATGTAATAATTGATTCTTTGCTGGCTCCTCAACAGCAATTTATTCATGCCGCCACACCAGGTCCTCCTCCCGATTACATCGTAACCCAAAAATTCACAAAAGTCATAACCACCAAAATCAATAATGACAGAATCAGCGAATATAGCCGGATTAAAAATGCGATTATCCTTGCACATCTGAATACCTATAACAACAGCTCTCAGATTGTGAAGTTTTATTCTTATTATCAGATGCATGTCATGCTCGGAGCACAGGTTCAACTTCAAATTCATTAACGCTTCAATGTTACAGATCATGAAAAAAATTAAATTAATATTGATAATTCTGGCTTTGATTGTTACCATGAAAGCCAATGCACAGCAGGATCTGACAATTTTTCACATGCAGTCTGTTCCACAGTCTGCTTATTCCAATCCATCCGTGCTCCCTTCTCTCAAATGGCACATTGGCTTTCCTGCATTGTCATCAATATATGTGGAGGGTGGGCACACTGGATTTAATGCACATCAGTTTATGAAGATCGCAACTGGTGACAGCGTTGAAATTCAACTTGAAGATCTTGTCAGTTCTATGGGTAAGTATAATTACCTGAATTTCAGCTCTGCAGTGGAACTGCTCTCTTTCGGATTTAAGATTAAGGAAAAGCATTATGTGAGCCTGGCCCTTTCAAATAAAACACACATGAAGTTTTGTTATCCTAAGGAACTTTTTGAATTCATTCATCAGGGAAACGGAGCTTTTCTGGATGAAACCCTGAAGTTTGACAGGTTGGGAGTTAATGCTACTCATTACAACGAGCTGATGCTTGGCTATGCAATTGATTATAATAATATGTGGTCTTTCGGATTACACCTAAAAATTCTTCAGGGGTTATCAAACATCTACATGAAAAAGTCAAATATCTCTCTCCTCACGGAAGAAGATCACTTCTTTATTACTGCCACATCTGACCTGGATGTCTTTGCGAGCATGCAGGAAACCTTTTGGGAGGAAGACAGTATAGATGCCAATTCATATTTCAATAATTTCTCAAATATGGGTGCTGCTATTGATTTGGGCATAAGCAAGAGAGTTGGAGAAAAACTCACACTTGGGCTGAGTGTTGTTGATCTCGGATTTATCAATTGGAAAACTGGCACAAGAAATTTTAAAAGTGCTAATCCCGGCGGAAAATTCACCTTTGAAGGAATCGATATTTCGGAATTTCTCGACCAGAGTGATACAACCGGAAGCGATAGCAAACTGGACAATCTGCTTGATTCAATCGCAGACATATTCCAGATTGATACTCTGTATGATGCTTATACTTCACCAATGCATGCCAGAATATATTTAAGCGGAGCTTATGAGATCACACCCAAAGACCAACTCAGTGCATTGCTGCGTTTTCATTTCTACAATCAAACTGTTCATCCGGCATTTACACTCGGATATGTAAGAAAATTCGGTCATTTTCTCTCACTATCAGCCACCTATACAATGGCGTCAAGAAACTATTTTAATCTGGGTATTGGTCTGGCAGCAAATTTAGGCCCTTTTCAGATTTATGTTGCAACAGACAATATTATTTCTCCTTTTATTCACAACACGTTTTACTGGACTGAAGATAATGAGGAAAAATCCATTACCATGCCAAGAAACACCAAATATCTAAATGCCCATTTTGGAATCAATTTCGTTTTCGGATATAAAGCGCCCAAAGAAAATATTTCGATTTTTTGATTCTTCTTTCCTGTCCATTATTCATTGATCTTCTTCATATCCTGAAAAAAAATCGTAGATTTGTAAAAAAAATTATATGAAAAGATATGGTTTTCTTTCAGTCTCTCTCCTATTTTTAGCGACTGCGTTGTTTCTAAATCTGCTGATTCCTGAAAAAACTAAACACATACCGAATCCGAAAGCCCATGCAGAAAGAGTCAACGAGTACATGACGCTTGCTGTATTATATCAGCAAACAGCTGCAGAAGTCAAAGCTCTTCAGTATCAGGCATATAACGTGTCCAAAACAGTTCTCGATCAAAAGCTTCGCACATATAAGGGAAAGAAAAAGCCAGCCATTGTTGTTGACATAGATGAAACAGTGCTCGACAACTGTCAGTACCAGGCTCAATGCATTCTGGGAAATTTCCAATATCCCCTCAGATGGGATGAATGGTGTTTACTTGCTGAAGCACCTGCAATTCCGGGAGCTGCAGATTTCTTAAACTACGCTGATTCAAAAAAGGTATCTGTTTTCTATGTCAGTAACAGAAAAGCACATCTTAAGGATGCCACAGTAAGAAACCTGATTAAAGAAGGGTTTCCGAATGTCAAAGATCAATTTCTTCTTCTACGTACTGATGAATCTTCAAAGAACAAACGAAGGGATCTGATAATGAAAGATTACGAAATTCTCATGCTTTTCGGAGATAACCTCGGCGATTTTAGTGATGACTGGGAACACACAAACATTGAGGACAGATTTAGGATAACCGATGAACAAAAAGAATTATTCGGAAATACATATATTGTTTTGCCCAATTCTACATATGGTGACTGGGAAGGAGCAATATATAATTACGACTTCAGTCATGAAAATGCTGTCAAGTATCGTTTAAGAAAAGATGCCATGAAAGGATTTTAAATACAGTCAGCATGCAGAACGATCTCCTTAACCCAGATTCCGGACATCTCTCCCAGCAGGAAAAAGAATATGAAAGAGCATTGCGACCTCTGACTTTTGAAGATTTCAGAGGTCAGCCCAATATTATTGACAACCTAAAAGTCTTTGTTAAAGCAGCCAGGTTTAGGAATGAATCTCTTGACCATGTGCTTTTACACGGACCTCCGGGACTTGGTAAAACAACATTGTCCCATATTATTGCAAATGAACTGGGTGTTGGCATAAAACTCACATCAGGCCCTGTCATTGATAAACCCGGAGATCTGGCCGGACTTCTTTCAAACCTACAGCCCAATGATGTACTCTTCATTGATGAGATCCACCGGTTAAGCAGTATCGTTGAAGAATATCTTTATTCCGCTATGGAAGATTTCAGAATTGATATCATGATTGATACTGGACCCAGTGCTAAAAGTATTCAAATAAAGATTAATCCGTTCACGTTGATCGGAGCCACAACACGAAGCGGACTGCTCACTGCCCCCCTTCGATCACGATTTGGAATAAATTCACGACTTTCGTATTATACGCCGGATATTTTAACGAAAATTATTCAGCGATCAGCAGGGATATTGAAAATCCCAATTGAAGAAACTGCTGCTGCAGAGATCGCAGGCCGAAGCAGGGGAACGCCCCGTATAGCAAACCTTCTTCTCAGGCGTGTTCGTGATTTTGCACAAATTGAAGGGACAGGGGTTATAGACCTTGATATTACAAAATCATCTCTGACATCACTCAATGTTGACAGATACGGACTTGATGAAATGGATAACAAAATTCTTGTAACCATTATCGATAAATTTAACGGAGGTCCTGTGGGATTAAATACAATTGCTACAGCTGTCGGTGAAGACCCAGGAACCATTGAAGAAGTTTACGAACCATTTCTCATTCAACAGGGATTTCTAACCCGGACACCACGGGGTCGTGAAGCAACTATTCTTGCTTACAGCCATCTTGGAAAAGATCAAAAAACGATTCCTGGCAGTTTATTTGAAGATGATCAGAATTAGAAATTTTTCATTATATTCATTTTTTTATTTTATTTTTGCACTGTGCTGAAAATTAATACATCATGGTTTTAAAATATCTGTTTTCAGTTAAGGTTATGTTGCTGTTTCTGAACATTAAACGCAGGGATAAGTTTTAATTTTCTGCTTTTTCCTAATTATAAACTCAATTTTTTAATTTTCAAAAAAACGTCATATGGATTATCCTTTTGCAGAATCATATAAAATAAAAATGGTTGAACCATTATACAGAAGTACCAGAGAACAACGCGAAAACTGGATCAGGGAAGCAAAATACAACCTTTTTAAACTCAGGAGCAATCAGGTATTTATTGATTTGCTCACCGACTCAGGGACTGGCGCAATGAGCGACAGGCAGTGGTCTGCTCTGATGATGGGTGATGAAAGCTATGCAGGAGCTTCATCATTTTTCAATATGAAAGCAGCCATAGAAAACATTCTTGGTTTTCCGATGTTTTTACCAACACACCAGGGCCGTGCAGCAGAAAATGTGCTCTTTTCAGCCATTCTTAAAGAAGGTGATGTCGTCCCCGGCAATTCACATTTTGACACCACCAAAGGGCACATCGAATATAGAAAAGCCAAAGCAATTGACTGCACCATTGATGAAGCCTTTGACACTGAACTCGAACATCCTTTCAAAGGAAACATCTGCGTCAACAAACTGGCTGCTACGATTGAACAATATGGTGTATCAAAGATTCCATGTATTCTCGTTACAGTGACTAACAATACATCAGGAGGTCAGCCTGTTTCACTTCAAAACATAAAAGAAGTTTCAAAGCTTGCCAAATTATATAATATTCCTGTTGTTTTTGATTCAGCCCGATTTGCTGAAAATGCATATTTTATCAAAATGAGAGAAGAAGGCTATGCAGACAGAACCATCAAGGAAATTGTGAGAGAAATGTTCAGTTATGCTGACATCATGACCATGAGCAGCAAAAAAGACGCAATTGTAAACATGGGCGGGTTTATTGCCATGCGCGACGAAGAACTTTACCAGAAAGCAAGTGTGTATAATATTGTTTTTGAGGGCTATCTCACATACGGTGGAATGTCAGGAAGAGACATGAATGCGTTGGCAGTCGGCCTTGATGAAGGTACAGAATTTGATTATCTTGAGACAAGAATCAAACAGGTTGAGTATCTCGGAAATCAGCTGATTGGATGGGGAATTCCCATACAGCGCCCAATCGGAGGTCATGCAATCTTTGTTGATGCAAAGAAGTTTCTTTCCGGTGTTCCTGTTGAACAGTATATTGCTCAGACTCTTGCTGTTGAGCTTTATATAGAAGCGGGTGTCCGTGGCGTTGAAGTGGGAACACTTCTGGCGGATCGTGATCCAGAAACCAGACAAGACAGATATCCGAAACTTGAGTTTTTGAGACTGGCCATTCCCCGGCGTGTTTACACAAATAACCATATGGATGTTGTGGCTGTTGCCCTTAAAAATATCTGGGACAAAAGATCAAGTATAACTTCCGGGTATAAGATCACACATGAAGCACCGCTTATGCGTCATTTTACAGTAGAACTGGATAAAGTCTGAAATCTTTCCTGTTCTCCACACTTGCCCTTATGGGTAGAAAATGATTTATTTTTGACAAAATAGTATGCATATTGTTCAGTTTTTCCGGGCAAATATGTACAAATATCTTCTTCTTTGCCGACAATGGCTATATTGCGTCCCGAAGCATAATTCAGCCAAATAATTGCTGTTGTGGGATAATCAGCAAGAGTTGAACAAAAAACCTGTTCATGTTTTTTTGTTTGACTTGAAATATGTTCTGCCAGTTCAATAATGAAAGGATCAGGCAGCTCTAACAGATCGGCCTTTTTTCTGAAAATCCAAACAGACCAGATCAGCAAAAATATCAAAATAAATGCGCCAGTCATTCTTAAATGTGTACTTCTTAATTTTTCAATCATAACGGGTGTTAAAATTGACACAAACATGATCAAAGGTAGCACCCACTTCGCTATATATACATAATGTGTAATTGAAGCACTGAACAGAATGACAAAGTGGACCAGACAAGTAAGAATTATACTTGTCAGTATCAATCTGGTGTTTTTCACTGTTGAGTGTAGCCATAATTTTCTTTGCAATGTCAGAAAAACCAATACAAAAACAAATACAAATCCTGTTCCACTGAATAGTTCGCCTAATTGCCTGATTAGAAGCACATATGAATCAGGATTAATATAGGAATAACCCATACTCGTATATTCGTTTCCAAAAAAACCGCTTCTTTCCAGAAATCTTATTCCAAGTGCCCTAATAAACGTATGTGCATTATTTAGAGTGATATGTTGTAAAAAGAAAACAACCAAAGCAAGCAATGTCCCAGAAATGATTGCTAATGCAGGTTTTGCCAAACTTTTTGATGACTTTCTTTTAAAAAGAATTAAAAACAAAAGTGATGCTGCGTAAAACACTCCAAGCCACTCTGCAGAAGCAAATAAAAATCCAAGAGCAAACAAAATCATTTGCGATGTTCTGCGAACATTCACATCTGTATGAACCACTCTGTATAAATAATAAGACGTTAATACAAAGAAAAACTGTCCGATTGATTCAGCAAAAAAATGAAATGTTGTTAGATACAAAACGGCAGGATGAAACAAATACAAAAGCACAGCACCAAGTTGGGCATGCACCGAATATTTCGTAGACCCAACAAACAATCTCACAAATTTTAACAGGAAGAATGCTGTGAAAAGTTGAATGATCATTGCCGCCATCATAAGGACTCTGTTGCTTATTTCAAATCTTCCGAAACCAGAGATGATCCATGCAATACCCTGTGTTAGAGACGGATGTGAAACATAATAATTATTTCCTTCCTTATCCTGATAGCGAACATAATACGTAACAAATTTGTCACCAGAACCTGAATACGTATGCTTCATTGAAAAATTTGAGCAAATGGGATTTTCTTCCTGCCAGATTTTTGTTGTCTGCAATAAGAATATATGAGCTACATTATTTATGTGAGGATTTGTTTCAAGATATGAAAATCTGAAAATCAGAGTAATACTCCAAAGCAGAAAAGTAATAATATACAGATATGGTTTTATTTTGACTTCCATAACGTACCGGAAACAGTGTCTTTCTGAGAACGCGTAACGGATGACAGGACATTTATATCATGATTCATCCTTTTTAAACCAAGAAATGCAAATATCAGAGCTTCTTTAAACTGCACTGTCAGATCATCTGGTATAACCAGTCTGGTTTCACATAAATCATGTAACCGGCTGATCAGAAATAAATTGTAAGCTCCACCGCCTGTGATTAAACAGTTCTTGAGCTGATAGCTGTTCAGGACATCTGCAATCCTCAATACAGCATGTTCAGTATATGTACGTAGAAGATTTGTGGCATCGATTTCTGAATCAAGAAGCGGAATTATGTTATCTTCTACCCATTCACGACCAAGTGAAACACGTGTTAATGAATGATACAGTTCAATTTTCTCAAATTTTTCAAGAAGCTTGTGTAATAGATTCCCGCTGGAAGCAAGTTGTCCGCCGTTATCAAAATCAACACCTTTCCGTTTTGCCAGGGTGTTCAGAACAAAATTAACAGGACAGATATCAAAAGCAACAGGATCCATTTCGGGTTTCATTATTGTGATATTCGAAAACCCTCCAATATTCAGAGCTGCATCATATGCTTCGAACAAATGAATGTCTCCGAAAGGCACAAGCGGAGCCCCCTGACCTCCCAATGAAATATCCAGTGTTCTGAAATCACAGACTGTGTCTATTCCTGTCTCTGCCATAATATGAGCCCCACTTCCGATCTGAAGTGTCAAACCCTGCAATGGCTCATGTAAAACAGTGTGTCCGTGACTTGCTATACATTCCGGATGAAACTGATGTGTTTGAAGAATTTTTTTTATTTCTTTTCCAATATAGGTTCCAAATTCGTTATGTAAAAGAATTAATTCTCGCACACCCAGTAAATGTGCTGTACCAAGTTTTTTCTTCCAGCTTTCATCATATGGAATTGTCGCCGCATGCTCAATATTATAATTATAACTTTCTTCACAGTGAAAGAACCTGCATAATGCAATATCCAGTCCGTCAAGAGAAGTTCCGGACATTACACCGACAACATCATGAATACTTGCATCTTGCATCATAAATATTTTACAACATTTTCAAGTGTATTGGCACGTGAACCCTTAATAAGGATATGCATATCTGACATTGTTTCAGACTTTAAAAAATTCAAAAGTTCATCACAATCTGCAAAATATGAGAATTTTGAAAATTCATGCTTTAACATTCGGAACTCCTTCCCCACAAGGAGTATCATTTCAATTTCAGTTTCTGACAGTCTGTTTAATACAGCACGATGTTCCTCTTCTGAATAATCTCCAAGTTCAAGCATTGAACCCAAAATGACACATTTACGGGTTCCTGTTTTAAAAAAATCATCAAGAGCCAGGGTCATACTGGATGGATTCGCATTATAGGCATCCAGAATAACATGATTGTTCCTGTCAGTTACAAAAAATTGGCTCCTGTTATTTTGAGGGTAATATTCAGCGACAGACTGAACAATTTGTTTGGGAGGAATTTTGAAAAACAAGCCACATGTAACTGCAGCCAACACATTATATATATTATAAGACCCGAACAATTGGGTAGGCTGAATAAATTTCTTTCCATCATACTGCCATTCCATCTTCATCAGGGGGGATCCGGAAATGATGTTGCCCTGGATTTCCCCTGAATTTATACCGTAAGTTAAAACTGATGCCTCTGAAGCTGCCATTGAAAGTTCTTTATCATCTGCATTGACAAAAATTCCCCTTCCGTTGGCAATGATGTAGCGATAGAGTTCTGTTTTTGTGTTAAAGATTGCCTGTGGTGATTTGAAACCTTCAAGATGTGCTTTCCCTACATTTGTAATCAGACCGTAATCTGGCTGTGCAATTTGACATAAGAAATCAATTTCACCAGGATGATTGGCTCCCATCTCAAGAATCATCAATTCAGTTTGATGTCTGGCAGTAAGGATTGTGAGAGGCAATCCGATGTGATTATTCAGGTTCCCATGGGTAAAAGTCAGATTGAAACCTTCATGCAAAACACGAACGATCAGTTCCTTCGTGGTTGTCTTTCCATTAGTTCCTGTAATAGCTATGACAGGACATTTAAGTTGCTTCCGGTGATATTTGGCCAGGTCTGCCAAAGCTGAATAAACATTGTCCACGAGAAAACATCCCGGCAAATTTGCAAGTTTATCATCATCTACAACTGCACAAGAAGCTCCGTTTTCAAGTGCTTTCAGGGCGTATGCATTACCATCAAAATTTTCTCCTCTGAGAGCAAAAAACATCACGTTCTCTGAGATTTTTCTGGAGTCTGTTGTAACACCTGTTGAACTGAGAAAATGCTTATAAAGTGAAGCAATCATAGTCTTTTTCAAAAGATTTAAGGATGTGAAATTACAAAAAAAGCCGGTTAAAACCGGCTTTAAATAATATTTTTTTTTCAATCTTACATTCCAAAAGGACTTCCTACTCTGTCCATAGCACATCTAAAGCCAATGTAATCAGTAGAAAGCTCCTGATCAAGAAATCGACGGGTTCCGGGACTCATCCAGTATGCTCTGTCACGCCATGAACCACCTTTATATACTCTTGCTTTGTTATTAATCATTGAGCTGGCTCCATATTCATACATCAGCTTATTCTGCTTTTCGGGATCCAGATAAATGTCGTCATAATAAAAAATACTTGAAGCATAATCTCCATCAAGATAATCACGGTTGTCTGAATATCTGTAATTTCTGCGATGGGCTGACTCTTCGGCAGTCACTTCTCTCCACTGGATGCGACCCAAGGTATCCTTTTCTGCAATGAGCCCGTCTTCATCAAGCACCTTTGTTGTGAATTGATTTCCTCTGAAAGGTCTGAAATCTGATCTGTCTTCATGACTTAAGGGACGATACACATCAAGTACCCATTCACTCACATTGCCTCCCATATGATACAATCCATAGTCGTTTGGCCAGTATGAATAAACGGGAGCCGTCACATCAGCTGCATCGTTCAGGTTTCCGGCAACACCCATATAATCACCTTTTCCTCTTTGGAAGTTTGCTACAAAATTACCCATATTGCGGTTGGCATCTGTTCTAAGCACATGACCATTCCATGGATAAATTCTTCTTTCAATAACGCGTTCATACAGTGTATTTCCTATTAATCCAAGAGCAGCGAACTCCCATTCTGCTTCTGTCGGAAGCCTGTATTTGGGCAGCAACATACCATCTTCCATACGCACTTTTCTTGTGCCGGCACCACTTGGATTCAGATCATAAAGGTCATTTCTCACAAGACCTTCATATTGTCCTGCAAGATAAGCATCTGTATTAAAGTTTTCATCATTCTGCTGATTTGGATCCACACGAAGGACCCCTTCACGGATAAGAATGTATTCGTTCACACGGTCAGTTCTCCATGAACAGAACTGATTTGCCTGAACCCAACTTACCCCAACCACAGGATAAAAGTTATATGAAGGATGTCTGAGATAGTATTCGACATAAGGTTCATTGTAAGCCAGTCTTCCTCTCCAGACAAGAGTGTCGGGCAAAGCTGCTTTCACAACTTCAGGATAATCAAGACCAAAAACTCTTCCCAGCCAGTAAAGATATTCCCTGTAATCAACATTGGCAATTTCTGCCTGATCCATATAAAAGGAAGATACTGTAACTCTTTTGGGGATATTGTCCCAGTCATAATTGAGATCCTGTTCAACGCGGCCCATGACAAATGTACCGCCTTCAATCAAAACCAATCCTGGACCTGTTTCCTGCTCTCCGTAAGGGACTACTTCAAAGCCGCCCCATTTGGAGTCGTTGTAATACCATGCTGTTGTTCTGGATCTTTCTTTCCGACAGGCTGACATCAGAAGAACAACACACATCAATAACAACACTTTTGTAAATAAACTGTGATTGTTTCCCATAACTGAAATATTATTCATTATTTACTATAATTAACTTAATTAGCTTAAAAAATATTTTAAAAAGTTGGACAATTTATCGGCCTGATTCTTCTTGCTTTCTGAGGACAGTCAAACTGGAAAGTAAGTGAAAATTCATGAGAGCCGCCTGTGGCATTTGACAATCTTGAAACTGTAAGATCATAACTGTATCCAAATTTGAAAGTCTCCTGTTGAAGACCGACAAGAAATATCATTGCATCTGCATTGCTGTCATCAAAATTAAAGAACGGCCCGGCATGTCTGTACCATAATCCGCCTACAAAAGGATACTTGTTCAGATACAATCCAAGGTTCAATTGTTGAAAATTCTGCTGTTTCATATACATGATATTAGGAGACAGCGTTGTTTCTTCAACAGTACGTTTTCTCGCATTTGAATTTTCAATACTGATAATTGTTCCCATATGTGCTGTGAGTCTGATAGGCATTCTGTAATATGACAGGAATGCTTCATTGGGTCTGGTAAGATGATGTGCAGCAAATCCCACAAAAAACTTCTCATGAGACATCACCATTCCCGCTGAAAAATCAGCAAGAGATTTTCTTAGTTCGTCTGGAAGTTGTTCACTGGTATTCTGAACAGGTCCCCATTTGGGATCATACTGATCCGGAAAACGCAATTTGTCCCATTCAAGACTTCTCTGAAAATATGTTGCCTGAAGTGCAGCATTAATTGAAATTTCCTTTGATACCTCCAGTCTGTATGAGTAAATCCCACTCACCTGGGTTGTATTCAGAATTCCTGCTCCTGCTCTGTCAGTGTTAACCATTACCCCGATTGCTCCGTTCAATGCATAAATATGCTGATCATATGATGCATTATATGTTACAAATGTGCCGAGAATTGATGGCCATTGATTTCTGAAATTTAAAATCAATCTTGGGCAGATGACTGAGCCTGCCATTGCGGGATTCAAATACAACGGATTTGCATAAAACTGCGAAAAATGTGGATCCTGTGCCTGACTCTTTTCAGCAATCAACAACAACCCGGCTATTAATAACATGCTTAATCTTTTAACCATTTGCTATATGTTTTAAACAATGCTTCTCATTGAAATATTGGAGACAAAAGTAAACAAATTTCATTATATACATTGAAAATTTTTCAAACTTTCAAAATTTATTTAAAATTTAAATTACACCGTACTTCAGATTTTATACTTCAGATTTTTAATTTAGTTACGCTTGGAGTGAATTTTTTCCATTTTTCAAAAATAATTTGTGCATATTTGCGTTTTTGTTGATACCACTATGAAAATCCACTTTATGTTCAATTTGATCAGCAAATATTTTTTGCTTGCTTGTTTTGTTGTTTTAAACAACACTCCAATTTCAGCTCAGGATTTTACTGTTGCGATCAATTGGGGGGCTCTTAAAACAGTATCTTATGAATCTCCTCACACAGCCAGGGCAATTTGGTTTGAAAATGCAGAATACAGATCATTTCCCACAATTCCATTATTTTCTATAAATATTGGTATTACTGATCCGCATCTTGAAATCACTGCTGAAATTTCAGACGATGAATACATCAACCTGACCCCAGAAGAGATATTGATTGTTGAACAATCTGGGTTTAATCCTGAAAAAGATATCAAAATCGTTGTTCAGCATAAAACAATTCGGAAACAACGATTTTCTGAAATTTTGCTGACACCCTTCAGGATCAGTTCTTCTGACGGGACACTTCAAAAGCTGGTTTCATGTACAATAGAAATGAACTATTCTTTTGCTATGAACACATCTGATTCTCAGAAATCGAATCAAAAACAACTGAAAACCAATCAATCTGTTCTTTCAGATGGAACATTTCACAAAATTTCTGTTACCCAACCAGGAATATACAGACTTACCGGACAACATCTGATAGATATGGGTTACGATCTAACTGAAATTGACCCAAGAAATATCAGAATTTTCGGAAACGGGGGTCGTATGCTTCCTGAGGGAAACGATGTCCCGCGAATTGATGATTTGTATGAAAATGCTCTTTACGTCTTTGGTGAAAACGACGGTGTTTTCAATACCAGTGACTACATCCTGTTTTATGCACCCGGACCCAATTCATGGTCATTCAATCCTGCAACAGGTGAATATATGAGTTCAATCAACCGATACAATGATAAATCATTTTATTTCTTCAATATCGGAGAGAGTCAGGGAAAACGCATGAACGTTGTAAATCACATGAATGAAACGCCCTCCAACACCACCGGAATATTTCTGGATCGTCTGACCTATGAAAATGAAACCTACAACCTGATTAAGAGTGGCAAGGAATGGTTTGGCGATGTTTTTGATCTGAGTCTGAATCAAAGTTTCAGTTTTGCACTCCCAAACATTCACGCCGATTCCTGCATTAAAGTCCGGGTGATGATGGCAGCCAGGGCATCGGGGGCAACCTCAGCATCTGTCAGTGTCGGGTCAGCTTCGACTAGTATCGGGTTTTCAGGAGTTACAGGATACAACTCTGATTATGCAAAACAGGGAACGGGTCTGATTTGCGCAACTCCATCATCAAACATCAGTGTCAGTATTACATATAATAAGAACAACCTTAATGATGCCAAAGCATGGTTGAACAAGATCAACATTAATGCCTGGCGCAATCTGACAATGACAGGAAATCAAATGCATTTCCAGAATCCGCTGATTGATGACCCTGGAAATTTTGTCAGATATCAAATTGCAACATCAAATACAATCACTGTACTTGACATTACAAATCCTCTTGAACCATCAATAATTCAGGGAAATCTGAACGGGCAGATCTATTCGGTCATTGCAGAGGCCGATCAGGGAAAAGAATTTATTGCATTCAATGGTCTTAGTTTTCTGTCACCATTATTAGAAGAAAAAGTTGCAAATCAAAACCTGCACGGAATGTCAAACATTGACTATCTGATTGTTACTCATCCGTTATTTTCTGAACAAGCAAACAAAATCGGTCAATTTCACAATAATCTCAACGGATTATCCTTTGTAGTTGTGACTCCTCAAATGATCTATAATGAATTTTCTTCAGGTTCTCAGGATCCTTCTGCCATACGTGATTTTGTGAAAATGTTTTATGACAGAGCAACAAACCAGGAAGAAATGCCCAAATATTTGCTCTTTTTTGGCCGTGCATCATACGATTACAAAAACAGAATTGCTGATAACACCAATTTTGTTCCCACCTTTCAAAGCAGTGAATCTCTCAATCCCACCCGGTCTTATGCTTCGGATGATTTTTTCGGACTACTTGACAACGGAGAAGGTTTTGAGTGTAACGGGCATCTTGACATCGGAATTGGAAGACTCCCTGCAACAACAGTCGAGGAAGCTGAGAATCTGATGAGCAAAATTTTCCGATATCACGAAAAAACCAATTTCAACGATTTTGAAAACACCTGCAATTTTATTCAGAACACACCCAACCTTTCCGACTGGAGAAACTGGGTTACTTTTATAAGTGATGATGGAAACACGAATCTGCATTTTATTCAGTCTGAAGGAATTTCAACAAATCTTGGTAACAATTATCTCCATCTGAACATTGAAAAAATCCATCTTGATGCCTATCCACAAAACAGCACTCCTGGGGGGGAAAGAGCTCCAGCCGTGAATGAAGCAATAAACCGCCGGATGCAACTTGGCTGTCTGATTATGAATTACACCGGACACGGAGGTGAAGTTGGCTGGGCACATGAAAGAATTCTTGAACTTTCCGACATCAACGGTTGGGAAAACCATTACAACATGCCATTATTTATCACTGCAACCTGTGAATTCAGCCGATTTGATGATCCCGGAAGGATTGCTGCCGGAGAAATGGTCCTTACAAATCCAAAAGGTGGTGGAATTGCACTGTTTTCAACTACACGACTCGCATATTCTACGTTTAATGAAAATCTCAACAGAAGTGTTTACAAAGTTGCTTTTGAAAATAACAACGGGGTTTATCCTACTCTTGGAGAAATTCTCAGTTTTGCCAAAACCGATAACGGTTCAAACGAATTTATTAGAAATTTTATTCTGCTTGGTGATCCGGCAATGCGACTCGCCTATCCTGAAAACAGAATCATCACAACATCAATCAACGGACAACCTGCAGGCATTGATCCGGATACAATTTCTGCTTACGGCTTTGTAACTGTAGAAGGGTATATTGCTGATATTCAAAACAACAAGTTAACTGATTTCAACGGAACCATCACACCGACTGTTTTTGACAAGGCTTCAACACTTTCAACTCTTGGTAGCGACTCAGAAAGTTTTCCTGCCACTTTTAAGCTTCAGAAAAACATCATTTATAAAGGAAAGGCAAGTGTTGAAAATGGAGAATTTTCATTTTCATTTTATGTTCCAAAAGACATCAACTATTCTTATGATTACGGAAAAATCAGTTATTATGCAGAAAACGGGCAAACAGATGCAACGGGATATTTCAATCAGTTTTACGTGGGCGGCTCAGAGCAGAATAATACCGGCGACAACGCTGGGCCGGAAATAAAACTGTTTATGAATGATATTACCTTTACCGACGGAGGCACAACAGGTGAAAACCCTGTACTTATAGCCATATTGCGCGATTCATCAGGAATCAATACACTCGGTTCAGGAATTGGTCATGACATTACACTTATTCCTGATAACTCAGGGGAAGTCATTGTGATGAATGACTATTACGAAGCAGACCTTGACTCATACAGAAGCGGCAGGGTTATTTATCCTTTTCATAATCTTGCTGAAGGGCCAC
Organism: uncultured Bacteroidales bacterium; assembly: GCA_964388575.1. Lineage (GTDB taxonomy): Bacteria > Bacteroidota > Bacteroidia > Bacteroidales > DTU049 > CAYMAZ01. The sequence goes on from CAYMAZ010000003.1 coordinate 67,790, forward strand.
ATTCTGTCAGTTTCAAAGCCTGGGATGTATTTAACAATTCTTCAGAAGCATATCTGACATTCTATGTTGCAGCATCACACGAAGCCATTATCAGGAATCTGATAAATTTTCCAAACCCGTTCAATGAGTTTACTGACTTCATTTTTGAACACAATCAATCCTGTGCTCCCTATGACATTGTGATTGATATCTACAATGCTGCCGGACAACATGTTTCACGTATTGAATCTGCACAGCAATCCATAGGATACGAATCAGAACCAATTCGCTGGTATGGTTTATCTCATGACGGAAATCCGCTTGCTTCAGGCATTTATGTATATTCTATTTCAATGAAAACCTGCGAAGGAGGCACTGCACAAAGAAGCAGCAGACTTGTCATTATTAAATAATCCTTCAAAACAATATTGATTAAAAAAAATCGTTAATTTTGCACTCTTAATTTCTGAAAACATGATCATCGGAAAAAAATTAAACCACCTGCAACAGATATTTACAGTATCTTTCATTTTCATTGCTTGCAGTTTTCGAATTTCTGCCCAGCCAAATTACAATGAAATATTAGGACAGGATAAGTTGAACGCCATCACAACTTCTGTTCCCTTTCTTCTGATTGCACCTGATGCCAGAAGCGGAGCACTTGGAGATGCAGGTGTTGCAATTTCTCCTGATGCAAACTCAATGCACTACAATCCCGCCAAATACGCTTTTGCTGAAAACGAATTTGGTGTTGCGATGTCATACAGTCCATGGCTCAGAGGTCTTGTCAACGATATCAGCCTTGCATATCTTGCAGGATACAAACGTCTCGGAAACGGACAGACCGTTGCTGCATCACTGAGATATTTTTCTCTTGGAGACATCATTTTCACAGATAAGGTTGGTGAAGTTATCGGACAGTTCAGACCAAATGAATTTGCAGTTGATCTGGCGTACGCCAGAAAATTTTCAGACAATATTTCAGGAGCTGTTGCCATCCGGTATATCAATTCAAATCTCACCGGTGGTATCTTTGTCAACGGGGCTCAGTCCAAAGTCGGACAATCCATTGCTGCTGACGTTGCTGTGTATTATTCAAAAGAAATAAGCTATGGTGAAACTCCCGGATTCTTTTCATTTGGTGCAAATATTTCAAATATCGGTGCAAAAATTTCATACACAGAAAATCTTGACAAGGATTTTATTCCAATCAATTTAAAACTCGGACCAGCCTTCACGTTTAATTTTGATCAGTATAATACAGTCACTTTTATGTTTGACATCAACAAACTGCTGGTTCCTACGCCCCCTGTTTATGCTCGTGACAGTCTTGGAAGACCGATTATTGACAATGACGGAAATTATGAAATTGCAAAAGGTAAAGATCCTGATCGCTCCGTTGTTTCAGGTATGCTTGGTTCATTTTCAGACGCACCGGGAGGATTTGAAGAAGAGCTAAAAGAATTCAACTATTCGGTGGGACTTGAATACTGGTATGATCAGCAGTTTGCTATTCGCGGAGGATTCTTCTATGAACATCCGCACAAGGGCAACCGTAAATATGTCACTCTTGGTGCTGGCTTCAGACTGAATGTGTTCGGACTGGACTTTGCCTATCTCATCCCGCTCGAACAAAGACATCCCCTTGAAAACACACTCCGCTTTACACTCACCTTCGACTTTGAAGCGTTTAAAGAACTGGGTAATTAAATCACATGAAAATCCGCACTGGACTGGGTCTTGATGTGCATTCCTTTGAAACAGGCCGCAATTTTTATCTTGGTGGCATTCAAATTCCGTATCATACCGGACTCAAAGGACATAGTGATGCTGATGCACTCATTCATTCAATCATAGATGCTTTGCATGGCGCTGCCGGACTAAAAGATATCGGCACTTACTTTCCCGATAATGATCCTCAATTCAAAAATATCAGGAGCACCGTTTTACTTGAAAAATCAAGAGAACTGCTTCGCTCAGGAAAATTCTCAATAGGAAATATTGATGCAGTCATTTGCCTCCAGGAACCGAAAGTTGCTCCCTATATCGATGATATGAAGGCTGTTATATCACAGATTCTTCAGATAACAGCAGAAGATGTTTCAATTAAGGCAACCACCTTTGAGCACATGGGTTTTGTGGGAGAAAAGGAAGGCATTTTATGCCTTGCCAGTGTCCTGCTGATTTCTGAATAACCTGTCTTTTTTCCCCTTTACAAAAAATCAATTAAATCCATATAATCATGTGATTTAACCAACGGAGCAACCGGGCACTTTTCTAAATTTTCAGGAATGAATAATGTTTAATGCCCAATGATCAAAGGAATTAAAATAGCAAAGAGAAAAAATTAAAGACAGCAGACCCTGTTTCCTGATGGATTTTTTAAATAAGCTGAGCTTTTCGCAAAATATCGTAATTTTGATTTTTCTTTTCATTAAAAACATATGAATATACTTATTCTTGGGTCAGGCGGCAGAGAATGTGCACTTGCCTGGAAAATTTCGAAAGGCAGTTTATGCAGCAAATTGTTCATCGCCCCCGGAAACGGCGGAACACATGAGTACGGTACAAATATCAGTATCAATCCTGTACATTTTGAAGAGGTTGCAGCATTCAGTCTTGAAAATAACATTGAGCTCATTGTTGTGGGTCCTGAAGATCCGCTGGTGTTGGGTATTGTTGATTATTTCAGATCAAATCGGAAACTGTCAGGGATCAGAATTATTGGCCCTGACAAACATGCAGCCCAACTTGAAGGGAGTAAATCATTTGCAAAAGAGTTTATGCAAAAATATGATATTCCCACAGCAGCATATCAACAATTTGATTCGGGAGAACATCAAAATGCAAAGAACTTTCTGCGGTCGTTAGACTCCCCCTATGTTATCAAAGCCGATGGCCTGGCTGCAGGAAAGGGCGTTTTCGTATGCAACACAGTCGCTGAAGCTGAAGAAGCAATTGACAATATTCTGGTTCGGAACATCTTCGGAGAAGCAGGACAAATGCTTGTGATTGAAGAATTTCTTGACGGAATTGAAATGAGCGCGTTCGTGCTTACTGACGGTATTGACTATGTGATGCTTCCGGAAGCCAAGGACTATAAAAGGATCGGAGACGGAAACACCGGACCCAATACCGGGGGTATGGGCACTGTTTCACCTGTTCCTTTTGCTGACGCTGATTTTATGCAAAAACTGAAAACGCAGATCATTGAACCCACAATCGGGGGGATTTCTAAAGAAGGAATGCATTATTGCGGGTGTATTTTCTTCGGCTTAATGAATGTAGATGGAAATCCTTATGTGATCGAATACAATGTGCGGCTCGGAGACCCCGAAACACAGGTTATACTGCCCAGAATTGAAAACGATCTTGTGGAGTTACTGATTGCTGCTTCAGACAAAAAACTGCAGAATAGTAAAATTGAGATTTCGGAAAAAACTGCTGTAAACATTGTTCTGGCTTCGAAAGGATATCCTGATGCTTATGAAAAAGGGAAACCAATCCATCTCCCAAAACAATCAGACAACTGCTTAATTTTTCATGCAGGAACCGCTTCATTGAACGAAAAAACTGTTACATCAGGCGGAAGAGTGCTTTCTGCATGCTGTCGGGGAAACACATTAAAAGAAGCAATACAAATCGCTTATGAGCTTGCTGATGAAATCAGTTTTGAGAACAAATATTACAGAAATGACATCGGACAGGATTTGTTAAAATACAACAGTCAGTAATTTATCAATGCTTACGAAACTATTTAAAAATCTTGCAGACTACAGATGGCTGATCGCTTTCGGAGTAATGCTATTGTTTTTTTTACCATTTGATTTTACGTTTTATTCAACTTTTCCTGCAGGTTCACTCCTGAAATATTATCACATAGCTGATGATTTTTTTCTGTTTCAGAACAAAGCAATATTTCTTTTACTGACTCTTGCGATCATTATTTTTGCTTCATTGTTTCATCAAATGCTGATTGCAAACAAACTTCTCCCTACCCGTCATTACTTAAGTTTATTTTATACTGTATTGATCATTGCACTGTGGTATCCTGTAATACCGACATTTTACGATTTGCTGACAGCCGGATTTCTTTTTCTTGGTATCAACAGTATTTTTGCATCTGAAAATTCCGGACAGCCCTTAATCAGAGTGTTTGATGCAACTTTTCTGATCAGCATTTCCTGTGTTCTGAATATATATCTTTTCCCCTTTTTGTTACTGCCGTTTTTAGCATTGTTTTTTTTCAGGCAATTCAGCTGGCAATTTTGGGCATCTGCTCTAACCGGAATCATTGTTCCACATTTTTTTCTGATGTCAGCAAATTTTTTCTTTTTTGAAAAAATTTTTTATGCTGATTTTTTTTACAATGTTATTGATCATTTTCAAATCAGTTTGGATAAGTATACCAAGTTCCCGTTTGCCTGGGCAATTACGTCACCCCTCTTCTTAATATCCACTTTCCGGATTATCTCCTCACTTGGCGAAAAGAAAATCATTGTCAGAAAAAAAACAGTTTTACTACTTTGGGTAATCTTTTTTGCCTTGTTATTATTTCTGATCAGCGATATTCCCGTTTCATTACTGATATTGATTATTGCAATGCCATTTGGATATTTTATTTCATTTACCCTCCGTCGGGTTCAGGAAAAAAGACTTTTAATCATTTTAACTGATTTATCTGTCCCGGCAATCCTGTTAATTCATCTTTTTTTGTTATAATCCAAACTCAGTCTGTCAATCCGAAGTGATAAATTTTTATTTTTGCCTTACCAAAAAACAAACTGACAGATTCGAACTTCCGCAATGAGATCTGCAAAACATTATAAAATCCTTTGTCTGGTTGCACATCGCCCCGGAAGATCACCAGGACAAAGATTCCGTTTTGAACAATATCTGACTTATCTTGAGCAGCATGGTTTTAAATGTACGATATCTTATCTGCTCAATGAACATGACGACCGCATTTTTTACAGCAGAAACAATTTCCGGAAGAAGTTTCTGATATTTCAAAAAGCACGCCGTACCAGGCAAAGAGATCTGCAGAACCTGAAAGATTATCATGCTGTGTTTATTTACAGGGAAGCCATGATGCATGGTTCTGTGTTTTTTGAAAAGAAAATCTCAGAAAGTGGAATACCAGTTATTTATGATTTTGATGATGCGATCTGGCTGTTTGATGTTTCAGAGAACAATAAAAAGTTTGGGTGGCTCAAGCGTCCCCAAAAAACCTCTGAAATAATCGGGCTGAGTTCACTAACAATTGTCGGAAACAGTTATCTCGCAAATTATGCCAGCCGCTTTTCCAATTCTGTCAGGATTATTCCTACAACAATTGACACTGCATACTATCAAAACCCTTCCGTCAGAAATGATAAAACAAAGATCTGCATCGGATGGACAGGGTCTTCAACAACGCTGAAACATTTCGGACTGTCTGTGCCGGTGTTGAAAAAAATCTCAGACAAGTATCCCGGAAAAATTACTGTCAAACTCATCTCTGATGTAAAATATGAAACTGATGAAATCGATTATCAGTTCTGCCACTGGAACAAAGAGAACGAAGTTGAAGACCTGATGGACATTGACATCGGCATTATGCCTTTGCCCGATGACGAATGGGCGAAAGGCAAATGTGGGTTTAAAGGACTGCAATACATGTCGCTCGAAATTCCGGCGATCATGTCTCCGGTCGGGGTCAACAATTCGATCATAAAAGATGGTGAAAACGGATTTCTGGCAGCGACTGAAAAAGAATGGATCGAAAAATTATCATTGTTGATTGAATCTGATGATTTGAGAAAAACCATTGGAAAAGCAGGCAGGAAAACCGTTGAAGAAAAATATTCCTTTGAGGCAAATAAACATAAATGGCTTGAAGCATTTCAGGCAGTCGTCGATGGCAATACTTAAATCATTTTACGGAGAACAGATTCCCGAAGCCGGTTGCGATGAAGCCGGACGGGGCTGTCTTGCAGGCCCGGTGGTGGCAGCAGCAGTAGTTTTATCTCCTGAAACAGTCATTCCAGGACTTGATGATTCAAAAAAACTCAGTCATAAACAACGCCTTGCACTGAAAGATGTAATCAAAGAAAAAGCAGTTTCATGGTCAGTTGCTTTCATTGACAACTTAGTGATTGACGAAGTCAACATTCTCAATGCCACCTGGCTTGCCATGCATGAGGCGCTGGACAGACTCAGTACACCTCCTGCATTCATTCTGATTGACGGAAACAGATTTAAGCCCTACCGGAATATTCCCTACCTGTGTGTGATCAAAGGTGACGGAAAATACATGAGCATAGCTGCAGCATCAGTGCTTGCCAAAACCGCAAGAGACGAATTTATGGAGAAAATTCACCGGGAATTTCCGAATTATAATTGGAAAAAAAACAAAGGGTATCCAACAATGGAACACAAACTTGCAATTCACAAACATGGTTTTACACCCCATCACAGAAGTACATTTTCTGCATCAATTCAAATGAAAATATTTTAAGTTTGCTTATACTATTTTCATACACATTTGAGTTAATTCTTTTATGCTGAATCTGCTTTTCTACAAATCTGTTCTTGTTATGATTTTATTGCTATCCGTAACTCATTCATCGGATTGCAGCACGGGAGCATTTACTTTTCCGGCAGGCACGTTGACCAATTCACAATATGCCTCACTTTGCAGGGCTGACGGGTGGAATGTGGACGAACTGAACACCGGATTGAACTCGGGGTATCTTACTGAAGAAGAAAAAAATCTGATCCTCGCCACAAATATGGTCAGAACAGACCCTGCAAAATTTGCTGAACTGTATGTGAAAGAAGTGATCGGATATTACAATGGAAAGTATCTGATGTATCCCGGTGAAACACCAATTCTAACAAAAGAAGGTAGAACTCCTGCAACACAACTGTACAGGCAGTTGATGTCCATAAATCCGATGGGCATTCTCATTCCTTCGCCCGGCATGTCAAAAGCTGCACGAAATCATGCTCAGAGCCAGAGCATAAGCGGACAGACCGGTCACGGTCCAACAAATTCACTCAGTAAGAGATTGAATCAGCAGGGAACCTGGCATAAATGCATGGGTGAAAATATCACCTACGGTCCAAAATACGGACATCATGCTGTGCTTGAACTGCTTATCGACGACAATGTCCGCTCAAGAGACCACAGGCGAAATATTCTGGATACTGAGTATACTTTTATCGGTGTGGGCAGCGCAACGCACAAAAAATACAGATGGACTTTTGTTGTAACATATGCATGTGCGTATACCGAATTTTCAAACTAACCTGATCTCACTTCAGCGCTGCCGCAGGGATATTTCGCAGGGCTGAATTACTTTCCTACAACTTCTACAATATGATTTTATTCAGGATTAATTGTTTATATGATAGTTTTTAAGTTCCCACACGATGGTGTCATTATCCGTAGTTATGATTTTTCTTTTTATTATGCCAATATGTTTTACAAAATAATGGATAAGAATATCTTCTCCTTGCATTTTCCTTTCGAAAACATGTACACTTTCATAAATTGTATCATTAATAATTATGTAGTTAAAGTACTTGTATTTAAAAGGATCACCAAAACTACTTTGAGGAAAAATAAAAATATAACCACTCATTGAATTCAAGTAAAATGCATATTTATTTTCAAAGTCAGCAAGGAAAGGCTCTATATATCTGAGAAATATGTTATTAGAAAAAGAGCTGTGAAACTCTTGAGTAATGGTTTCATATTTGCAAATACAATAAACGTGATCATCATCTTTTACAAGCATATTAGTTTTGTATAATGATATGCTGTCAATATTTTTAGTAATTGAATCCTCATATATCCAATAAGATCCTTCAGGAAACATCACATAATCCTTAAACTCTTGTGGCATATAGTATGTTGGTTTTTCTTTTTTGCAATTTGCCCCTATGATGAGAAGCCATGCCATTAATATTAAAAAAAATGTTTTTGTTTTCATATTTCACTTTGCATTATAGGACAATACATTTTCTGACAAACTGACCATCGTTTGTATGAACAGTCAGCACATACATTCCCTTGGGCAAATGCGAAACACAAATTCTGCTGGTGAATGTGCTTTGATAAACAGTGCGACCTGTGATGTCAGTTATGGTTAGGCGGCTTGGTTCTTCGGGAAACTGGGTTTGGATGTATAATACATCTGATGCTGGGTTTGGATAGATAATAACTTCAAAGTAGTTTTCATAGTTTTCAATAAATGTTACTGTAACTTGAATAAAAGAACTATCAGCTAAAAATAAGCTATTGAAAGGCTGACAGTTTGGATTGTGTAAAACTGTATCAAAAAGCATTATGCATTTTATAGTATATGTATTAGGCAAAAGACAACCAATATTTACCGAGTCATGAATCGGTAATGTCATTGTCCATCCACCACAAAAATTGTAATGAAAAATTATATTAACATCATTGTCGAAAATTTGAACAGTAGTTGCTGTAAGTTTTACTGGATTATATCTTTCTCCCTCAATATGCACAAAAACCGAATCAAAGTCTGTGGGGGTTGCAGGGGTAATATACATCGTGTCTATTGTCTGAGATATTACATCTTTGTTCCAAACTAATGTGCTGACTAACAACAAAGCAATGAATATGCTTTTTGAAAGTAAACGTTTTCTAATTGTTTTTATCATAATTTCAAAAAATTACTTTTAGAATAAAAACATTTAGTACAAACAAAATGTAATGCTGCCAAACACATTGTAAGCAACATTGCGACAGTGTTGACATTGAAATGCTGTTTTTAATGGGAAACAGAGTCAAAATCAATGCAAATATAAACTTTTTGCTGTGGAATTCAAATTTTATTGTGATTATACTGAGATTCGTAAATCAGAAGTCTCATAATTTCCATGCAGATTTTTCTTTAGTTAATCGTTATTTTCTGTGAATAGTTTTTTGTAAGTTTGCAAAATAATATGATATCATGTTCACCGGAAAACTCAAGCGTAAACTTGCTACTGTTGATCCATATCAACTGATCCCCGCACCATTGTTTCAACACCGGGTGAACGATTCAGAAAATGTTGAAATTCATGTTCCCAAATTTAAAAATGAAGCATTTGGAAAACTGTTTCTTTCAAAAAAGTCAAAACCATATCATGTGATAGAACTTGATGAAACAGGATCAAGAGTATATTCACGTTTCAACGGTGAGCGGAACATCAAAGAAATACTTGAGCTGGTTCGCACAGATGGAAAAGAACCCATTGAACAGCTTGAAGAAAGATGCTTTTCATTTATACAACAGCTATTTAATCAAAAATATATAACATTCAAACAATTACAAACTTAATACATTTTTACAGGAGGAAAACGCATGAGCCAGGAAATTAAAAAATTAGCACCAGAAGCATTGTGGAACCATTTTTACGAATTAACCCAGATTCCCCGTCCATCAAAACATGAACAGGATGCAGCAGAGTATGTGAGAAAATTCGGTGAATCACTCGGACTTGAAACGATTAAAGACCAGATAGGAAATATTCTCATACGCAAACCGGCGACTCCCGGTATGGAAGACAGAAAAACCATTATTCTTCAGGGCCATGTTGATATGGTTCCGCAGAAAAACAGTGATACAGAGCATGACTTTAAGACAGACCCGATCAGGGCATACATCGACGGCGAATGGGTAAGAGCAAAAGGGACAACCCTTGGCGCAGACAACGGCATTGGTGTTGCTGCTGCCATGGCTGTGCTTGAAGAAAAGAATCTGTCACACGGCCCCATCGAAGTACTTGTTACCATTGATGAAGAAACAGGAATGACCGGAGCTTTCGGAATTCAGCCCGGCTTTCTGCAGGGAGACATTCTGCTGAATCTTGATTCGGAAGACGAAGGTGAACTTTACATCGGATGTGCCGGAGGAATTGACACCAATGCAGAATTTGTATACAAAGAAGAGACTGTGACCAATGATATCGTCGCATATAAAATATCTGTCACCGGCCTGAAAGGCGGACACAGCGGCCTTGATATTCATCTCGGCAGAGGAAACGCAAACAAGCTGATGAACAGAATATTGTGGCACGGTTTCCGTGAGCACGAAATGCGTCTTGCATCCATTGACGGAGGAAGCCTGAGAAATGCTATCCCGCGCGAATCATTTGCTGTTATCACTGTGCCAAAGGCCCAACAGGACAAATTTGAAAACTGCTTTGAAAAAATGGGAAATGAAATCATCAATGAATATCAGAATTCAGATCCCGATGTGGCCATCAAGCTTGAATTGTCAGAAAAACCAGCTTCAGTGATCGATGCTCAAGCAACAGAACATCTGTTGAATTCTGTCTATGCATGTGTTGACGGAATTATCCGTATGAGCCCTGACATGCCCGGAGTAGTTGAAACCTCAACGAATCTGGCACTTGTCAAATCAGGTAACGGAAAAATATCCATCGCATCCCTTCAGAGAAGTTCTGTTGATACAGCAAAAACAGTTGTGGCATACAGTGTAAGATCTGCCTTTGAACCCAACGGTGCAAAAGTTGAACATAAGGGTGAATATCCCGGGTGGAAACCCAATGTGGAATCTCCAATCCTGAAAGCCATGAAAGAAAGTTATCAAAACAAATATGGCAAAATACCCGAAGTTAAGGTTATCCACGCCGGACTGGAATGCGGAATCATCGGAGCAGCATGCGGACGTGAACTGGATATGATTTCATTTGGCCCCACCATCAGATTTCCGCACTCACCGGACGAAAAAGTCAATATCAAAACTGTTGAACTTTTTTATGAATTTCTGCTTGAAACCCTCAAAAACGCCCCGAAAAAATAAATCAAATTTTTTCTGATCAAAAAGGCTGTCTCATTTGGGACAGTCTTTTTTTGTATACGACCGGACCACCTGACCATTTGACCACTTGTCCACATCTTTAGGAATGATTAATACTTAACTTCTAAAGACCAAAGGAATTTTAAGTAGCAAAGTGAAAATAGTAAACATCAAATATCCCAGGGGGATCACTTTGTGAGAAAATATTCAATATCGCCTAAATCAGTATTTAAAAAAATGGCCTCGCAACTGAGGCCATTGGATTCATAAAATTTTTAAAGATAAATGGTTACCTGTTTTTTCCTCTCACATATGTGTCCAGTTCATCAACTGAGCTGCTGAAAGTAAAAGCATCATTCAGCTTGTAATAGTTATTCAGGTCATAAACATAATCATATGCAAATTTTGCAAATTGCAGTTTCGAATCTTCAAAACTGAATAATCCCATGATTTCTTTGACCTGAGAACACAGCAAACAGTTTGAAGTAGTGATCTGCTTTGCAACAGTCAGTTTAGTGTCTTCAAAGGTCTTTGAACTGATTGAACGTTTTGCATCAGTAAAATCCTGTTCTGACATTGGCCAAGGACACCCGATTTTTCCGTTGTATCCTGGCATCTGATAGGTTTTGGGTGTTTCAGTTTGTGTGTGTCTTCTTTCTGGTTGCTTTGTTCTGTGGCTTTCTCTGTGAGTAACCTGTGTTTGGGTTGTAAAACCTGGTTCATCAATTTCTGTTGTTGGTACTGTAATTTTTACGTCCATTTCAATTGGTTTTCCGGTTTCAGGATCAATAACCTGTGTGCCGATTCTCATTGTTTCAGTTGAAGGATTTTCTTTTACTGTGTGTGAAGGGATTGTGACAGGCTGTGTTTCAACTGGCTGGGTTACAACCTGAGCCTGCGGTGTAATCACTTCAAAAGAGTGAAGGCGCATAACGGTTTTATTTTTCTCTGGCCGGATGATATATTTCGAATGGGTGAAATTTCCATCATAATCCTTGGTTTGAACATTTTTGTCAATATCCTTGATTTTTTCATTTTCAAAAATAATTTTCACTCTCAGAAAATCCTGTTTGATATCAGGCAGAAACACACTTGCCTGAGGTTCAGGAGTTTGTTTGATTCCATCAATAATGACCCAAAAGCGTTCACCGTTTTGATGGAAAATTGTCAATTGGGAACTTTGAGCCAGCAATCCGTTGATTGCAAATACAATAAACAACAAAAACAATCCGGTTTTCTTTTTCATAACTCTTTGATTTATATTTATTAACATTAATTTTTGGATTCGGAAATCTTTTTTTCCACAATAATCTGCTAAATTATTGTCAGGATAAATTTAAAAATCTTCGTGGCTGTTGACACACCTTTTTGAATCTTGTCCCAGTTGATTTTCGGGGTTTTTGAGGGATCCACAACCAGTTTACCGTCAAATGACTCAATCACATCTATCACCTGTGTGCCCTCTTTAAAATTCAGATCATTAAAGATATCTTTTGTTCCGGAAAGAATTTTTGGAAATTTTCCTTCTTTGGGGTCATAGAATTTTGTCAGATCAAGCAGTACCTGACCGTTTTCGTCAACCACCATGGGAAACATCGAAGGATCATATTGTTTTCCGTTAAAATTAAATACAAGTCCGCTCGGAATATCTCCCTCTTCAATATCAAGATCAGCAGGAAAAGCTTTGTTTTGCATTCCGGGTAAATTTACGATTCCGTCATACACGGCAGGGGCAAGGCCATTGCGCTCATACATTGGTATCCGCATTGAAACTTCCATCATCCCGTCTTTTTCAATGGCATCACCAAATTGTTGTGCTCCCTTTACCACTCCGTCAACGCGTGTGTATATATAATCACTCTGAACCATCATGTCCTTCACAGTTGTTTCACTTACCACATTCACTCCCTGGATAATCTCCAGAAGATTTCTCTGCGCAACGACAATGGCTCCTCTTGTTGCCATGGCACGAGCCTGAGCTGCATTGGGAAAACGGTCATAATCAATGACAGCTGTTCCCCTTGCCTCAATATATTGTTCTGTCCAGTTTACTGAACCATTTGGTTTTGATGTGATCACTGGTGATGTTGCTTCAATGAGGTCTTCAAAATGAACGATCTCTAAAGGCTGAATTTCTCCGGTGGGTTTTTTGAATTCAGCATCAGGCTTCTTTGCTGTTGCTTCTGTTTTACTACTTGTGTTTGTTGTTTCTGACTCACGTGCAGTGGCCTGTTCAGTTTTCTTTGCTTTTTTACTCTTTTTTTCTCTTTTAACTTTCTGACCGTACACATCGGTCGCTGCCATGCAAACTGTCAGAAGAACTATAAAAATGATGGATCTTTTCATGGTTTTATCTTATTTAAATTATTCAAAAACTTATATTTTATCTTTGTTTTGGACTTTGACTCTTTGTTCCCTCAGGAGATAATATGTTTAACTCTTCAAGCTTGAAAGTTGAAGGTGCAAAATTAATCTGTCTTCCATATATATATTTGACATCCAGTTTTTTGGGAGCAAGTTCCGGAAGTGCATCTGCATAATCAAGAATCTTGTCAGCAAGTTGATCTGGACGATTCTTAAAAGTACAATTCAGTTTTGTAAAATTGTCAAAACTTACAATTTCCATATCTCCCCCAAAATCAGAATCACTCTGCAGTTTTGATCTGAGAGATCGGAGTTCACGATATGTTCCTGTATGATAGAATCTGAGTTCAAACGGCGTTCCGTTGTTTGACCAACTGCCAATATAACGGGTAAAAGTCCCCAGTAATTTGATAAAATCCCGTTCTATTGCCTCAGAAATGCCGGCCATGATCTGTGATCCAACCTCCCTTCCGGATCTCCAGTCACTTTCCAGGACAATGGTTCCCAATCCTTCAGCTGTGCAATTATCATAAGCCTTACACTCAATGATGATGCTTGATGATGTTCTTGTGTCAAACGCTTCGCTTCTGGTGCTTATGCGAATATTCTTAATGAAAATTATAAACTGAGCATCTGCCTTTAAACCAATATGTTGAATATAGGTTTCCTCCGAAGCCCTGATATCATTCATGATCCCGCGTGTTTCCGTTTTCAGGTCATCAAAGCGCTTTTTATCAATATATCTGTAACCACGTTGTGAAAGAAATTCATTCACCCTTTCGATGGCAAATTCGTAATTTGAAATATCACCCGATGCAACAGAACGTTCATCATACATCACCAGAAATCTGACACCTCCAACAGATTTTGTAAGTAAATTAAAATCTGCTTTCATGGGGCTGAGACTGACTTTAGCCCTAACCGAAACCTCATATCTGTCAGGGAAGGGTGTTTCTTTAAGAATAGTATAGCTAGTAATGTACCCTTCTGACTTAGATGTGATTGCATCTCTTATCACAACAAAGTTTTCAACTCTGGTTTCAGATGCCAGAGATACACCAGCAGCCTGCTCAACACAAAGCCGTAGAGCATTTTTTAATGCATCTTCCCGGTTTACTCCAATGCCCTTTGCATCAACTTCGGCCACATCGCCTCTGAGATTTACTCCGGGCTGAAACTGTTCGGTGACAACAGGTTCACTTTGAACAGGAGCAACCTGTGCTGGAGTTTCAGTGGTCGCTTTCTTTTTGTCTTTCTTTCTGGTTTTTTGCGCCATCAAATCGGCTGATAACAATACTGAAAACACTAAAACAAATAATAAACACTTTCTCATAGGGTTCTTTTTATAGGTTAATTTTTAAACTTCAAATGTACTCATTTTTTGAAAAAACAATGTCTTTTCAACTATTATGCCAAATTTTGTCTCTTCAACAATAAAGAACTGTTGTACATTTGCAAAATAACAAAATACGGATTTGTGAAAAAAGAGTTTTCCAGAAAAACGATATTTCTGGTTGCATTGCCAATTATACTTGAAAGTCTGGCACAAAATATCCTGAATATCACCGACACTGCTTTTATGGGGCGTATCGGTGAAATTAATCTGGGTGCTGCTGCCATAGGCTCACTTTACTATTTTGTGTTTATTATGATTGCTTTTGGATTGGGTGTGGGATCTCAGATCATCATTGCCAGAAGATTCGGAGAAGGGAATTTGAAAATGATCGGGAAAACACTAGAACAAACCCAGTATCTCATGCTTGCAATAGCAATAATTCTGCTGACTGTTTCCCGAATCTTTCTTCCTCAGATTCTGGATGCAATTGTATCTTCACAATCTATTAGAGACAAAGCGTTTGAATATCTTTCCTACAGATTGTTCGGATTCATCCCGGCATTTCTCAATGCTTCATTCAGAGCTTTTTTTGTCGGAATTGCCAGAACAAAAGTGATCACATACACAACCGTTGTCATGACGATAGTGAACATTGGCTTAAATTATCTGCTTATTTTCGGTCATTATGGATTTCCTGAAATGGGGATTTCAGGTGCTGCCGTCGCCTCAGTCATTGCAGAAACATGTGCACTAGGTATCTTTTTCTTCTATGCGAGGTTTAAAACCAACATCCACGAATTCAGGTTGTTTCGTTTTCATGGATTTCAGTTGCATCTGATCAGAAGAATTCTGAAAATCTCATCACCACTCATGCTTCAGCATTTTGTATCAATGGTATGCTGGTTTTCCTTTTTTCTGTTTATTGAAAAAATGGGAGAAACCGAACTCGCTGTATCAAATCTTATCCGGAGTGCATACATTTTCATGTGTCTGCCGATCTGGGGATTCTCTGCAGTGACAAATACCTTCGTGAGCCAGCTCATCGGAAGGGGAAAGTCTGATCAGATAATGGGAATTATTGGCAAGGTTCTTTCTATTTGCCTTCCTTTCACGATGGCTCTCACCGCACTGCTTGCCTTCTTTGCACGTTCTTCTCTTAGCGTTTTAACTAATGATTTTTATCTGATAGAGCAGGCATTGCCTGTGTTTTATGTCATCCTTGGAGCAGCTCCTCTGCTGACAATTGGAATCATTGTATTTAGCGCATTGACCGGAACAGGCCAAACAACTACCGGAATGATCATTGAGCTTGCCGTACTGACTGTTTATATTATTTTCACATGGATTGTGATATACGAGCTTAACTGGAACCTGGCTGCAGCCTGGACTGTTGAATACCTTTACGGAATACTTATCGGTGTGACTTCATTTTTATATATGAAGTCCGGCAAATGGAAAAAAACAAACGTATAATAATTGGAAACCCAATGCTCTCAGCATTGTTCTCCTTTGAGTGTAGCACTTGTGAATCCGGTAATTTTCACATGAATAACAGACCCCGGAGGTGTTTGATTCAGATTTCCCGGAAAAACAATCACCTTATTCTGTGAAGATCTTCCCATGAGCTCTAACTCACTTCTTTTTGAAACATTTTCAACCATGACCTGAAATATTTTTCCAACATCAGCTTTGTTATGCTTTGCAGACAATTCAAGCTGCAAATTGATGATTTCTGTCAAACGTCTGGTTTTCACATCTTCGGGAACATCGTCCTGCATCACTTTAGCTGCAGTGGTCCCCGGTCGTTCACTATATTTAAACATAAAAGCATAAAAGAATCCGGCTTCCTTCATTGCTGTCATGGTCTGTCTGTGTTCCTCCTCTGTCTCTCCACAGAAACCGGCTATGATATCGGTTGAAATTGTACAGTCAGGAACAACAGTCCTGATTGCTTCAACACGATCAAGATACCATTCCCTTGTATATTTCCGGTTCATCCGTTTCAAAACAGAACTACTTCCGGACTGCATTGGCAAATGTATGGATCTGCATATATTTTCATGTGAAGCAATCGTGTGAAGCAGCTTGTCAGACAAATCTTTCGGATGACTAGTTGCAAAACGGAAACGTGTATCCGGGAATTTTCCTGCCAGCACATCCAGCAGGTCAGGAAAATCAAATACCCCGGGTTTCCCTTCAAATCTGTAGGAGTTAACATTCTGACCCAGCAATGTGATTTCATAAATGCCCCTGTTCACATGTGAAAAGATTTCCCTTTCAACTGAATCAGGAGTTCTGCTTCGTTCTTTTCCACGAGTAAAGGGCACAACACAATAGGAACAGAAGTTCTCACAACCGCGCATAACAGGAACAAAAGCGGAAATACCACCCTCAAGAATTTTTTCAGGCAAAATGTCTTCATATGTTTCTGTATGTGAAAGCACAATATCTGTTACTCTCTGATTTTCAGATGCTTCAATAATTGATATGATCTTTCTGTATGCATCAGGACCGGCAAGAAAATTCACATTCCCTTCTTTTTCAAACAACAGTTCTCCCATTCTTTCTGCCATACAGCCAATAATTCCAATCTTCAGTGATTCATTTTTCCGTCTCAGATGTTGCAGTTCATCTATCCGCTTATGAATCCTCTGTTCCGCATTATCTCTGATTGAACATGTGTTGATCAGAATGACTTCTGCTTCCTTTAATTCTGCTGTGAGTGTATAATCATTATTTTTCAATATCGTTGCAATCAACTCACTGTCAGAGACATTCATCTGACATCCGTATGTTTCGATATATACTTTTTTTCCCATTCTGTTTTCTGAATACTTTTTCTGCAAAGTTACAACTTCAGAAGTAAAAAAAACGAATACAACATTTCTGACATATAACCCAATGACTACCAGTAATATAAAATTTAATATTCAATCTTTTTATGATTCATTTTTTTCAAAACACATTATAATATTGCCCGAAAATGTTGTCATTGTAAAATAGATTGATTTATTTTGCCAAAATTTTTATCAATACATTGTATTATGTCAAAAAACCTTGTGATCGTTGAATCACCTGCAAAAGCAAGGACAATTGAAAAATTTCTCGGAAAAGATTTTGTTGTCAGATCATGTAACGGTCATATTCGTGACCTTTCAAAAAAAGATATCAGTATAGATATTGAAAACAATTTTAATCCGAAATATGAATTACTTGCCGAAAAGAAATCCGTTATTCAGGATTTACTGAAAGGTGTTAAACAATCTGAAAAAGTTTGGCTTGCAACTGATGAGGACAGAGAAGGTGAGGCCATATCATGGCACTTACTGGAAGCGCTGAAGCTGGACGAGAAGAAAACAGAACGGATCACATTTCATGAAATTACAAAAACTGCAATTCAGAAAGCCATACAGAACCCAAGAAAAATCAACCGTGAACTTGTGAATGCACAGCAAGCAAGACGTGTTCTGGACAGAATTGTTGGATATGAGCTTTCACCACTGCTCTGGAAAAAAATCAAACCCGGACTGTCAGCAGGAAGAGTGCAATCTGTTGCAGTTCGTTTGATTGTTGAGCGTGAAAATGAAATCAAAAGTTTCAAGACAGAATTTTCTTACAGAATTACAGCACTTTTCAATGAGGCAAAGAACACTGATAAACACATCAGAGCAGAACTGAATCACAGGTTTAAAACCCGGGATGAAGCTGAAAAATTCCTTACATCATGTATCGGATCAGAGTTTAAAGTACTTGAAATTGAAACCAAACCGGCTTTTAAATCTCCTCCTCCTCCCTTCACCACTTCTTCACTTCAACAGGAAGCAGGTAGAAAACTTGGCTTTCCCGTTTCAAAAACAATGGTTGTCGCTCAACAACTCTATGAAACAGGAAAAATTACCTATATGAGAACTGACTCTGTAAATCTTTCTGACCTTGCCATTGCTGCATGTAAAAAGGAAATTGAAGCCACTTACGGACCTGATTATTCGCAGACCAGAAAATACGCCAGTAAGATCAAGGGGGCACAGGAAGCCCATGAAGCAATCAGACCCACTTATATGAATGTTCAGGATGTGGAAGGCACAAAAGATCAGAAAAATCTCTACGATTTGATCTGGAAAAGAACCATCGCATCACAAATGAGCAATGCCAAACTTGAAAAAACGGTAATTGATATTTCTTCTCCCCACAAAACATATCTTTTTCAGGCTAAAGGCGAAGTTATTCTTTTTGAAGGATTCCTGAAAGTTTACAATGAATCTGATGATGAAGATGTCCATACTGAAGACACCAACATTCTCCCTCAGGTTTCAAAAAATGATTTGCTCGAATATATTGAGATACTTGCAACCCAGAAATTTTCACAACCACCATACAGATTTGCTGAAACAAGTCTTGTTAAAAAACTCGAGGAACTGGGCATCGGAAGACCATCTACTTATGCTCCGATTATTTCAACCATACAGAAAAGAGATTATGTGGTAAAGGAAACACGAAAAGGCTCAACCCGTGATTATGAAATTCTCACTCTGACAAAGAAAACCATCAAGTCAAAAACCACAAGTGAAAATGTAGGTGCAGAAAAAAACAAATTGTTTCCCACTGATCTTGGAATTATTGTCACGGGATTTCTGACAGAGCATTTCTCCGATATCATGGACTATCAATTTACCGCACAGGTTGAAAAGCAATTTGATGAAATTGCCACAGGAGGTGTTGTCTGGACAGAAATGATCAGTGACTTTTACAAAGACTTTCATCCCCAGATCAGTAAAACTCAAAGTGAAAGCAAAAAATTCATCGGGGAACGACTTCTTGGAGAAGACCCGAAAACAGGAAAGAATGTGTATGTTAAAGTTGGGAGATATGGCCCGATCGTTCAGATCGGCGAAACAGGAAGTGAAGAGAAACCAAAATTTGCCAGCCTTCTCAAACATCAGTCAGTACAGGATATCAAACTGGAAGAAGCCCTTCAGTTGTTTAATTTTCCCATCACACTGGGGAAGCTGGATGCAAAAGATTTGATTGTCAGCGTAGGGCCTTACGGACCATATGTGAAATATGACAGTAAGTTTTATCAGATTCCGGCCAATATGAATCCGCTTATAATCACTATTGAACAAGCTGCAGAAATCATTGCAAATAAAAAACAGGGCACTGAAAGTTCGATAATTAATGATTTCAGCGGAGACCCTGAATTATCTGTCCGAAAAGGGAAATGGGGACCTTATATAAAGCTGAAAAATGAAAATTTCAAAATTCCCAAAGGACACGATCCGGAATCTCTCACGAAAGAAGAATGCCTGAAAATCATTGAGGAAGCACGGTTAAATCCACCCAAAAAAAGAACCTTCAAAAAACGTTAAGATGACTGAATGGCAAGACATTCTTGAAACCCCGGACCTGCCTGAATCTTTTTACGAAGACTTACCAAAACATGCATTGGGAAAAACCATTGCAACACACAGGGAATCAGGGCTTCCGTCATTTGAAGATGCGGATGTTGTTCTGATCGGAGTCCCCGAAGATAAAAACGCATCTGGAAATTTCGGTTCCTCAAAAGCACCCAACCTCATTCGTCAGCATTTGTTCAGGTTGATGAACAGAACACCTTCGATGAAGATTGTTGATGCCGGAAACATCATTCCCGGTCAAACCGCACAGGACACATATATTGCTTTGTCCCAAATTCTGGCAGATTTTATTCAGAGCAAAATATTTCCGGTCATTATCGGAGGATCAAACGACCTTGCCTATGCCAACTATCTTGCTTACGAGAAGGCGGAACATATTATCAACATTGCTTCAGTAGACTCACGCTTTGACATCGGATCACCTGATTCCGTGATGAGTTCACAAACGTATCTGAATCAGATCATCATGCGTCAACCAAACTATTTGTTTAATTACACAAACATCGGATATCAGAGTTATTTTGTTGACAATGAGATGATCAGCCTGATGAATCAGCTGTTCTTTGATAGCTATCGGGTAGGGATGATCAGAAATGACATTGAAGAAACTGAACCCTTGCTCAGAAATGCGGATATGCTGAGCATCGATATTTCAGCTGTCAAGCAATCCGATGCCCCTGCCAATGAATTTTCATCACCAAACGGACTCACCGGTGAAGAAATTTGCCGCATATGCAGATATGCCGGAATGAGTGATAAACTGACCTCAGCTGGATTCTATGAAGTCAACCCGCTGATTGATCTGAATGAGCAAACATCAAAGCTTGCGGCACAAATGATCTGGTTCTTGATTGAAGGGATCTCTCTGCGCAAACATGACTATCCCCAACAAGACAGTGAAGATTATTCAAAATTTCATGTATTCAGTAAAAAACTTGACAGGAAAATATTGTTTTATAAAAGTAAAATTTCAGGAAGATGGTGGATGGAAGTACCATGTCCTGTCAAAAAAGATGACCGTATCAGCCGTCATTACCTGGTCGCCTGTTCATATAAAGATTATCAAATTGCTATGAAAGATGAACTTCCTGACAGATGGTGGCAGACCTATCAAAAAATTATGTAACTTTGCCAATTGTTATGAAACTTTTTCAGTAAAATTATGTACAAGAATCAAAAATCTATTAACAAAAATTTGTTAATATCAAAAATTCTTCGTTATTTTATGCCCGATTTTAGTGACCACCTATTCTCAATATCATTGTTTATGAAAAAATATTTATTTTTTCCTTTCGTTCTGGTTTTTGCAATGCTTTGCTCAACAAACGTATACGCGCAGCAGGAAGCTCAGTTCAGCCATAATATGTTTAATATTTTATCCTATAATCCTGCTTTTGCAGGTAGCAACGACCAGATTTGTTTGAATATTCTGGGTCGTCAGCAATGGATGGGATTTTCAGAAACAAATCCTGACGGCGAACAATATAGTGTTTCACCACAAACATTTCTGTTCAGCATGGACGCATATATCAAACCTCTTCGTGGAGGAATTGGCGCAGTTGTTTATAAAGACAAACTGGGTCATGAAGATAACATTGGTTTGAAATTCGGGTACGCGTATAAAAGAATCCTTGGCCCCGGACAAGCCAGTATTGGTGTTCAAGCAGGATTTCTGAACAAAACAATCAATTACGGAGGATTTTTTCCAATTGATGAAGGAGATCCACTGTTACAGGGCGCCAAGGAAAGTGACATGATTTTTGACGTTTCTGCCGGGTTGTTTTATAAGGTTCCCGGGGAGTATTATGCAGGTATTTCCAGCTCACAATTGCTTCAGTCAGAATCTGACTTTTCAGGCACATCAAGCCTCGGTAGTCCAAAACTGAAGCGTCACTATTTTCTTGTTGGAGGATATCAATATGCTCTTCCAAACAATCCGTCTTTCGAACTGATGCCTTCGTTGTTCATTAAAACAGATTTTGTTTCAGCGCAGTATGATGTGAACCTGCTTGTCATGTATAATCAGCAATTTTGGGGCGGATTAAGCTATCGGGTTGATGATGCTCTTGTTTTTCTTGCAGGCGCATCACCGTATGATGGATTAAAACTTGGTATTGCCTATGATTTTACAACATCAGCTCTAGGATCACAAGGCAGAAGCTATGGTTCTGCGGAAATCTACATCGGCTACTGTTTTAAAATTGAAATTCCACCAGTCATATCAAGTTACAAAAATGTAAGATTCTTATAATGTTATTTGAAACTTTTTTAAATTTGCAACCGTAAAATATAAAATTTGAGTCAGTAAACCATATCATCATGAAAATATACCTCATGTACAACAACAAAAGCATTCTACTTTGGTTTTTCATTGCAGCCATCATCATGGGATGTTCTAAATCTGACAGAGGACATCTTGTGGGAGTACAGAACAGGGAAAACTGGTATCAGGGCGATCCCTATGGAATGCTGTTTATTCCACACGGCAGCTATACCATGGGCCAGAATGATCAGGATGTCCCTTACAGCCATCTTGCTGTCTCCAAAACTGTTACAGTAACATCCTTTTATATGGATGAAACCGAAATTACAAACAATGAATACAGACAGTTTGTTTACTGGGTGAGAGATTCAATTGCCAGGTCAATTCTTGGCGATATTGATGAGTCATATCTGATCATGCAGGACCAGTATGGTGAAGATTTTGATCCTCCCTACCTGAACTGGAAAAGGAAAATCAAATGGAATGGCGAGCAGGAAAGAGAAGCTCTGTCAGAACTGTACTATCAGGAACATGAACGTTTTTACCGCAGAAAAGAACTTGATACAAGAAAGCTTAATTATGAATATTGGTGGATAGACTACAAGGCAGCTGCTCAGAAAGATTTTGAGAATCCAACACAATCTCCTGACATTAACACATCATCATGGACAAACAGATCTCAGGGATATCGGGATCGTTCGGTTTATATTAAAAGAGATATTATAAATGTATACCCGGATACATTATGCTGGGTACATGATTTTACATATTCATTTAACGAACCTCTGACTCAGAATTATTTTTCACATCCTGCCTATGATCATTATCCAGTTGTGGGTGTCAGTTGGAAACAGGCACGTGCATTTTCAATCTGGAGAACAAATTATCTCAATGCCTATCTGGAATCAAGTCAGAATATGTCAAGAGTGAACGAATTTCGTCTTCCCACAGAATCAGAATGGGAATGGGCAGCCAGAGGCGGTCTTGAATTAAGTCCGTTTCCCTGGGGAGGTCCGTATATCAGAAACAGCAATGGTTGCTTCCTTGGGAACTATAAACCTCTAAGAGGAAACTACATTGATGACGGAGGGGCAACACCCATTATTGTTGCACATTATGCTCCCAATGACTTCGGATTATACGATATGGCAGGGAATGTTGCCGAATGGTGCCGTGATGCATACAACCCCTCATCATACCAGTTTGCACATGATTTGAATCAGGTGTATGATTATGAAGCAAAAGATAATGACCCCATTTCAATGAAAAGAAAAGTGATACGGGGTGGTTCCTGGAAAGATATCGGATACTTTATGCATGTTAGTACCCGTACATTTGAATATCAGGATTCAGGAAAGAGTTATGTCGGATTCAGAAATGTCCAGTCATATATGGGTCGTATGAAGGGTGACGGCCCCACATCATCAAATGTTTACAGGTAAGAATCATTAAAAAAAAATGCTAACTAAAATATATTATTAACTTAAAAAATCAATTAAGGTTATGGGATTAAAGAACATTGTTGAAAGCAAGGGCTACAAACAATTCATGGCAAAGCTCTATGGTTGGGGTGCTGCAGTTGTAATTTTGGGAGCCTTATTTAAGATCCAGCACTATCCAGGTGCAGGTATCATGCTCATCTTAGGTTTGGGAACAGAAGCTTTGATTTTCTTTGCTTCAGCTTTTGAACCGTTACATACAGAGCCCGACTGGAGTTTGGTATATCCGGAACTTTGGGGATTGTATCACGAAGGAGAACCACATCCTGACGGCTATGAACTGGACGTCAAATCAGGCAGAGCCATTCAAAAACATTCAGTTACTCAAGAACTTGACAAGATGCTTGAGGAGGCAAAGATAGGGCCTGAGCTTATTGCCAGTCTTGGTGCAGGGATGAAAAATCTGAGTGAAAATGCTCTTAAATTATCCGGTGTTGCTGACGCAGCTGGTGCAACTGATTCATTTGTCACAAATCTTTCACAGGCATCCAACAGTGTGAAACAACTTCAGGGTGTGTATGATAAGACAAGTGAAGCAATGAATAAAAGTGTCGGTGTTAATGAAGAATTTGTTTCTTCAATCAAAAGTGCAACAACCAATGCAAATCAAACAAGTCAGGCATTCGGTACCATAGCTGGTGCTCTTCAAACAGATGTGAAAGCAACTGAAGAATATGTGAACAGCATCAAAATGGCAACTCAAAGTGCACAAAGCCTTGCTGAAAAATATACTCAGTCAGCAGCTTCATTGACCAAGTCTGCAGAAGCAATTGATTTTTCTCAGGTAGACGGAAAGTCATATGGTGATCAGATTCAGAAAATTACCAAAAATCTTTCAGCCCTGAATGCAGTATATGAGTTACAGTTGCAGGGAGCAAACAACCAGACAGAAAAAGTTCAGGAAATGCAGGAATCTGTCAATAAGTTTGTGAAAAATATCAATGATTCTGTTGCAAGTGTATCCAAATACAAAGAGCAGGCAGATGTTCTTGCAAGCAACCTGTCAGCTTTAAATACTGTATATGGGAATATGCTTGCTGCAATGAATGTGAATGTTAATAAAAAATAAGGGAAGAATAATATGGGAGCAAAAAATTGTCCGGAGACCCCGAGGCAAAAGTTGATCGCAATGATGTACCTTGTTTTAACGGCACTTCTTGCACTTAATGTCTCCGTTGATATATTGAATGCTTTTGTGATTGTAAACGAAAGCATGGAAGAAACAAATATAATTTTCTCCGATAAGGTCGAAGCAAATTACTCTGCTTTTGAAAGAGCTCTTGCAGAAAATGAAACGAAAGCAAGACCTGATTATGACAAGGCCAAGAAAGTGAAATCATGGGCTGACGAACTTGTTGCCTATATTCATGATCTCAAATGGGAAGTCATCTCCAAAACTGAAGGTGTCTCTCTTGAAGTTGCGAAAACAAAAACCATCAGAGATATCAAAAAGAAAGATAATTATGATATCCCAACGCACTTTTTCATTGGTGACTCACCTGATGGTTCAAAGGGTAAAGCACGGGAACTGAAAAACAAAATCATCGAGTTTAAAGAAAACATTCTCAGTGTTTTGCCAGATGATAAACACGATCAGGTTCAAATCGGCTTAAATGTTGAAGGAGATTTTACAGACCTGAACAACAAGGTCAAAAACTGGGAAATGGCGACTTTTTACAGAACAATTCTTGCTGCAGATCTTGTTATTCTTAATAAACTTGTTGCTGATGTCAGAAATGCTGAATCTGGTGTTGTTACTGAACTGTTAACATCTATTGGTGAAACAGATTTTAAATTTAACACGATTACTGCAAAAGTTGTCCCAAAAAGCAAGTATGTCATTTCTGGTGAAGAATATGAAGCAGATATTTTCGTCGCTGCATATGATACCATTGACGCACCTGAAGTTATTATTGGTTCTGCATACGACAGTTTAACACGCTCGGTGATAGGGAATACACAAGTTATTGAAGGTGAAAGAGGACTTGTTAAATACAGAGTTCCTGCCGGTGGGGTTGGTGTTCAGACTTTCGGAGGTATCATTAAACTGAAACAACCCGGTGGCGGAATTGTAGAATATGGATTCAACGAGGAATATGTTGTTGGAGCACCAACAGCTACAGTTTCTGCTGATAAAATGAATGTATTCTATATTGGGGTTGACAACCCTGTCACCATTTCAGTTCCGGGGATTCCCAATGAAAAGGTCAGACCTTCAATTTCAAACGGTCGTTTAACTCCGCAGGGCGGAGGAAAATATGTTGTCCGTGTGGACGGAGGTTCAGAATCTGTCATTAGCGTTGCAGCTGAATTGAGTGGTCAAACCAGATCAATGGGTCAGGTGAAATTTCGCGTCAAACGTGTTCCAGATCC
Source organism: uncultured Bacteroidales bacterium (assembly GCA_964388575.1). Classification (GTDB taxonomy): domain Bacteria; phylum Bacteroidota; class Bacteroidia; order Bacteroidales; family DTU049; genus CAYMAZ01. Next base: position 93,841 of record CAYMAZ010000003.1, read on the forward strand.
TGTTCCATTCATTGCAGGTGTAAGAGAAGGAAACGTTGAAAAAGGAAGAATCATTGCAAGTCCGGTTATTATTCCCGTTCTCGAAAATTTTGAATTTGATCTGTCCTTTACAATAGTTTCTTATACTTTTGAGATCACAATGCCTGGAGGTGATCTTATTGAAATTCAGGGTTCCGGAAACAGGCTGACTCAGTCGATGGTGCAGCATATTCAAAGTGCACGAAGAGGTCAAAGGGTATATCTTACAAATATTCGTGCAAGCGGACCTAGCGGAACACGTCCCATTGGGGCAATCACAATACGTATTGTATAATTTAATACTGGAGAATAGATTATGAAACGTCAAATTCTTTTAATTGCACTGGTGCTGATCGGAGGCGCATTTTATATGCCGATGAAAGCTCAGGTTATTGAAGCTCCTCCCAATGTTGAGCCATTTACAAGGGATGCAGTCACAACTTCTGAACCAGCTCCGTACACACACGTTCGTGAAGCAGATGTATTCTGGGGCAAAACAATATGGAGAGTTATTGATCTGCGTGAAAAGATCAATCAACCATTGTATTTTCCCCTTACGCCAACAAACGGAAGAAAGAATCTGATGACCGTTATATTTGACGGACTTAAGGAAAATATGATCAGAGCATACGAGTCAGATCAGTTGGATGTTGTGAAACCTTACGAAGATATTATGTCCAGTCTTGAAGGATATGACTCCGTTACACTCTGGAGAGAATATCCACCTTATGAACCTTATGATACTGTCATTGCCAAACCCTTTAAACCGGAAGATGTTCTCATGTTCCGTCTGAAGGAATTCTGGTTCTTTGATAAAGAACGTTCTGTTCTGGAATGCAGGATTATGGCAATGTGTCCGGTTATAAGCCTCTACGACGGAGATGAATTCAAAGGAACAAAAGTCCTTTTTTGGATTCATTTTCCTGAAGCAAGAAAGATTTTTGCTCAGAATGAGGTCTTTAACAGGCATAGTGATGTTTTCAGACTCAGTTATGATGATGTCTTCTTCAGACGAATGTTCAGCAGCTATATCATCAAGGAGTCAAATGTTTATGACAGATACATCAATGAATATGCACCCGGTCTTGATGGTCTTCTTGAATCAGAAAGAATCAAACAGGAAATCTTCGAGGTTGAACACGATCTTTGGGAATATTAAACATTCATCATCTTATAATCTATCTCATAAAAAAAACTGCTTTTTTTCAAAAGCAGTTTTTTTATGTTAATGTGCATCCAGCCAATTGTCTGCATATTTCATTTCAACTTCTACAGGAACAGTCAAGTCAAATGCAGAAATCATTTCTTCTCTGATCATTTGCATGACTTGTTCTGTTTCAGGTTTCCATACGTCAAACACCAGCTCATCATGAACCTGGAGTAACATTCTTGATTTAAGCTTTAGTGATCTAAAACGCCTGTGAATGTTGACCATTGCAATTTTAATAATATCAGCTGCCGAGCCCTGAATAGGCGCATTGATAGCTGTTCTTTCAGCAAAGCCCCTCACAAATGCATTTGTGGAGTTCATATTGCTAATATATCTTTTTCTCTTTCTAATTGTTTCAACATATCCGTTTTTTCTTGCAAACTCTATGGTATTATTCATGAATTCCCTGATTCGTGGATATTTGATAAAATATTCTTTAATCAGTTCTTCCGATTCCTTTTTTGAGATCCCTAAACGTTCGGCAAGGCCGTAACCTGAAATTCCGTAAATTATTCCGAAATTCACTGTTTTTGCATTCCGTCTGTAGGCTGAACTCACATCTTCCAGGGGAATATTATAAATTTTTGCAGCTGTTGCTGTGTGAATATCGTGACCCTGCCTGAAATCCTCAATCATTGAAGTTTCATTGCTTAAAGCTGCAATAATTCTAAGTTCAATCTGTGAATAATCAGCAGAAACAAGAACAAATTTTTCATTGCGAGGGATAAATGCTTTACGAATCTCCTGACCGAGATCAGTCCTTATGGGGATATTCTGAATATTCGGATTTGAAGAGGAAAGTCTGCCTGTTGCTGTGATTGTCTGATTGAATGCTGTATGAACCCTTCTGGTAGAAGCTTCAATATATTTTGGCAATGCATCAACATAAGTGGTTTTAAGTTTGGTCAGAGATCTGTGTTCGAGAATGAGTGGAATAACAGGATGTTTCTTTTCAAATTTCAAAAGGATCTCTTCCCCAGTTGCATATTGTTTTGTTTTGGTTCTTGGTGGTTTTTCTGCAATGTTCATTTTTTCAAACAATACTTCACCCAATTGCTTAGGTGATGACAGGTTGAATCTCATTCCAGCCATTTCAAAGATTTGCTCTTCTACTCTTCCCAGTTGTTCAGTAAGTTTTTGTGAAAACCGCTCAAGCTCTTCAGTATGAATTGCAATGCCTTCATCTTCCATAAATGCCAGGACTTCAACAAGTGGCATTTCGATTTCAGAAAACAGTTCC
>CAYMAZ010000003.1:96318-132325 GCA_964388575.1 uncultured Bacteroidales bacterium
CCCTGATGCTTTCATTTCGGGTTCCATGATCTGATACAATCTGAAAGTCATATCTGCATCTTCGCAGGAGTAGTTTTTCATTTCTTCAATCGGAACTCTTCTAATCTGATCAGGATCAGGATTCTTAACCGGAAGAATATCTTCAAAGGAAATGGGTTTATATGAGAGTTTTATTTCACTTAAATAATCCAGATTATGTTTTCCTTCAGGATTCAGCAAATAACTTGCAATCATAGTATCAAAATACGGTGCCTTAACGAGAATTCCATATTTTTTTAACATTCTGTAGTCAAACTTCAGGTTATGTGCTATCTTTACAACAGACTCATTATCAAATACCTGGGTTAAGAAAGCCTGGACTTCTTTCATTGAAAAAAACTCTCCGTTTAGCGGAAGATAAAATGCTTCTGTTGCTTTCACGCAAAATGAAATACCAATAATTTCATTCTCAAACGGATTCAGCCCGGTAGTTTCTATATCAAAAGAGAATACGGGAGCTTCAAGCAATTTTTTAATTAATTTGCTGAATTCTTCAGTATTCTTTATGGTTGAGTAGTTGACTTTTTTTTCATCAAATACGACGATTGAATTTGACTGTAAAAAAGCAGACGCACTGGAATCGTCAAAAAGAGAACCCTGCACACCATACTGTGTATTCACAACCTGAGATGTGTCTTTATAGAATGAATCAATGAATCGTTTCGAATAACTCCTGAATTCCAGTTCCTTAAACAATTCCATCAGAGGGCCGGGCTCCGGGACTTTCCATTGAAGTTTATCAGGAATAAATTCAACAGGTACCTGTGTTTCAATGGTCGCCAGGTTTTTTGAAAATACAGCCTGGTCAGCAAATGATTTAACAAGGTCTCTGATGCGTGCATTTTCAATCTGATCAGATTGTTCTATCATATTCTCAATGGAGCCAAACTGTGCTATCAGTTTTTTTGCTTTCACTTCACCAATTCCCGGAATGCCGGGAATGTTATCAGAGGCATCGCCCCATAATCCAAGAATGTCAATAAGTTGAACAGGTTCTTTAATTTCATATTTTCTGCAAACTTCTTCCCTACCGATAATTTCAGCCTTTTTCCCCTGTTTACCGGGTTTGTAGATCATGACATGATCTGTGACCAGTTGTCCGAAGTCTTTATCTGAAGTCATCATGTATACTTTCCAGCCCTGACTTTCTCCTTTTTTGGCAAGTGTTCCAATGAGGTCGTCTGCTTCAAACCCATCAGCTTTGAAAACATGAATATTGAGTTTTTCAAGAAGGAGAAAAATATAGGGCAGAGCTGTGGCAATTTCTTCAGGCATTGATTCACGCTGAGCTTTATAGGCTTCAAACTCCTCGTGTCTGAATGTGGGTGCTGCAGAATCAAAAGCGACAGCAATATAATCAGGCTTCTCGTTCAGAAGAATGTCAGTCATAATATTTGAAAATCCCAAAATAGCCGATGTGTTTAACCCTTTGCTGTTGACAATAGGGTTCTTGTTCAGAGCAAAATATGCTCTGTAGATCATTGACATGGCATCAATCAGAAATAGTTTTGGTCTTGCCTGTTCCATAGTAACGGGATGGTTTGGGTTTGCAATGTTCGGTAATGTTCGAATTGCCTATAAAAGTACAAAAATAATCGGGAACGAAAATGAATTAATGTATCAGGAAGGGATTGTGGTGAATTTCATGTTTGATGGTTGTTGATGGCCCATGACCGGGATAAACAATGGTCTGAGGTGGTAGTACAAGCAGAAATTCATTGATGTGATAAAGCAGTGTATCCATATCTCCGGTTGGAAGATCAGTCCTCCCAATACTTTGCTGAAAAAGCACATCTCCTGAAAACAATACATGTTCCTTTTCAGAATAAAAACACAGACTCCCTGATGCATGTCCGGGAGTATGCATCACATCGAATTTCACTCCCTGAATTCCTGTTGACTGACCATGTTCAAGATAATGATTGATTTTTGGAATATGTCTGATATTGAGACCAAAAAGGTCTGCAGAGTCGTGTACCTGTGCAATAAAAAATTCCGTCAGATGATGTGCATAAACATCAATTCCGTAATGATCACTCATAAAACCACATCCGAGAATGTGATCAATATGCCCGTGAGTCAGCAGTATCATTTTGGGATTTAAGCCAAGGGCGTTTATTTCACTGACAAAATAATTTTCTTCCTCCACGTTGCTGCAAGCTGGATCAATGATTATTGTTTCATTCTGATCATTAGAAATCAAATATGTATTTACCTGAAAAGGATTTGCTGTGAGTATGTTGATTTTCATCCCGGATTTTGATTAAAGAAGTGCAAAGTTAAGGAAATTCAAGGTTATATTTTGTCAGTGCTGTCCTTGAGTATTTGAAACAACAGCTCTCTTGCTCTGAAAAGCTGAGCTTTGACTGTTCCCAATGGAAGATTGAGTTCTGAGGCAATTTCTTCATAGGAATGTTCCTGAAAATATCGTAATTCTATGAGTGTTTTATAATGCGGCTTGATCATATCAACAATCTCACGAAGGAGTTTGTATTTTTGTTTGGTAATAACTCTTTCTTCAGGATCTGGGCCACTGAATTGAATATTCTGTGTAAAGTCAACATCGTCATTCCAGTGCTTACTATCCAGAGTCAGTTGATTTTTACTTTTTTTTCTCAAAAAGTCAATACAGTTGTTTGAAGCAATTTTGAAAAGCCAGGTGCTGAATGCAAATTCCGGAGTATAATTTTTAAGATTTCTGAAAGCCTTGCCAAAGGCCTCAATAGTCATATCCTCTGCATCTATCGGATCATTTGTCATCTTAAGCATCATGAAATATAATGAATCACGGTAATTATTCATTAATTCTGCATATGCTTTCTCATTGTTAGAATTCAGTGCACTTTGAATCAATTCATAATCCCGTTTGCCCTTGTCCGTAAGATGTTCACCTACTTCCATTTTTTCTGTTTTGAAAAAAGATTTGACATATAAACCAAACCATAGATTAAAATTAAAAGAATTTCTAATATAAAAGAAAATAAGTATAAATTTTTCTCAGTAAATTTCTTTGATATTTTCCTGTAAAGTATGATGTCAAGCAGTATCTTTAAAACTAATAACGATAAAATAATATAAAAATTATTTTGTTGCAGAAACGCACAAATGCCAGAAACATAAAAAAGGAACAAGAAGATTGGATATATTGACAGGAGAAGCTGATGTTTTCGTTTGTATCTGACTCCAGTCGTAAGGTGCCTCCTTTTCTGCTTCCACCATGCTGACCAAGACGAATGTGATTCAGAAACAGTAAATGCATCAGGATGTATAACACAGGCAGTATTTAATTTATTAGCAGCTGAATTGACAAACAGATCGTCATCTCCCGAAATGACATTGTAATGGCGAGAAAAACCTTTCTGAGCATTGAATATTTGCTTTGTATATGCAAGATTTCTTCCAACACCCATATACGGCATTCCGGTCAATGCAAAAGAAAAATACTGCATTGCAGTATGAAGTGTTTCAAACCTGATTAGTGTGTTTAAAAAGCCTTTTTTCCAGGCATATTTTCCGTAACCAAGGACGATACTTTTGTCATCAATAAAGCCAGATACCATTAGGCGCAGCCACATTGCCGAAGCTGGTCTACAATCTGCATCAGTCAGCAAAAGATGATTGTGAGATGCTGACTTTATTCCAAGTGAAAGAGGGAACTTTTTGCCCGAAAAAAAATTCACATTTTCAGTTAATGTAACCACCTTCAGATTTGAATATTGTCGTTGTAGAGATTTTAGAAAAAAACTGCTTTCATCATTTGAATTATCATCAACAACAACAACTTCAAAATTATCATAATCCTGATTTAATATCAGTGGAAGGTTTTGATTCAGGTTTCTTTCCTCATTTTTAGCACAAATAATGACTGAAACAGGAATATTCAGATAATATCTGGGCTGTAATGCTTTTTTCTGAGCATAAGCCAGTTTCATCCTGAAAAAAATCTGAAATAATACAAGAATGATAAAATATAGTAAGAAAAGGATGAAAAAAGGTGTTCCCGGCATGACCTGAAAAAAATAAGCGCAAAAGTAAGAAAGTTTTTCTTAGAAATCTGTCAAAGAACTATTCATTTGAAATTTCGATGTCATGGTTCTTCAGATATGCTTCCTGAATTTCAGAAAAGTCCTGATCTATCTTAATTTGCTTTATATCAATAGTTTCGTAAAGTGAGTCCAGTATCCTGAGATCGGCAGATTCAAACAGATACGCCGGTTTGATAACTATGTGAAGTATTTCCTGATATTCCTGATAAACAAGGTTTTGATATTCTGATAAAAAAACCTGTATTGCCTGTATCAGGGAACTGTCATTACTGGCAGGGGGAATGGTGTCGTATTTCTGAATAGTTGTCTTCAAAAATATCGTCAGTGAATCATACGTCTTTATGTATTCATCCTTTCCTGCTCCGGTTTCAAAAAGAGTGAACAGGTTATCGTTAAGCTGATAAAACTCAATCTGGTCATTAAAAACCATGTTGTTCTGGGAGACAATATCGTCTTTTGTATTGCAGGATTGCATCAAGAAAACCAGAAACAAAAGCCCGGTTATTAAAAGAATGTTTTTCATATCAATCAATGTCTCTTAATGTAATATTATATTTTTTCGCAAAAACTTCCTGCTGAATCAGGAATTGTTCAATTGCAACTGAGTCTTTGATAACGATGACATTCATGAGTGAATCCCAAGCATTTTGGTCATCGATGGTAATTTCTTCAGGATCAGCCTGAAGCAAACTCACAATAGTACTGAATTCATTTTCAAGCATTAGAAGCTGTGTTCTGAAATATTCAATTGAAGCATTTCTGATTTCATCTTCGTCATCAAAGGAAGGCATGAGTTCAATGCGTTGTAACACACGTTCTGTGTATTTCAGAAGTTCTTCATATTTGTCAGCAACCTGTTCAGGAGGAGCTTCTCCGTTTATAAGCTGTACTATTTCATCAAGTTGATTGTAAAAAGTATCCTGCATCATCACGAGATTGTCATTAAATTGCACTGCATCTTCCGGACGAGGACCGGGATGACAGGACATCATTAAAAGAAGAAGTGTAAGGGAGAAAAAAACCGAACAATGCATTCAGATATCCTTTTATTTCTTTTCAAAATTAGACAAAAAATTGATAAGACTGCAAAATGTTTCCTGCCATTTATGCCCATCAGGCGTATTGCGATGTGTGCCCTGAAAGTTCTTTGTATCTTTGCAAAAAAATAAAATTTTGAAAAAAACTGTTGAAATACTGGCACCAGCAGGCACATGGGATACACTTCATGCTGCAATTCAGGGAGGCGCTGATTCAGTGTATTTCGGAATCGGGCATCTGAACATGCGCAGCCGTTCAAGTCTGAATTTTCAGTTGCATGATCTTGAAAAAATTGTTCGTGTATGCAGCGAAGCAGGTGTGAAATCTTACGTAACTGTCAACACAATTGTTTACAATGAAGAAATCGAACAGATGCATCATCTGATCTCTCAACTGGCCGGCTCGGGAATTGATGCCGTGATTGCTTCTGATCTTGCTGTGATTGCTGCATGCCGTCAGAACAATATCCCAGTACATGCCTCAACCCAGCTCAACATCTCAAATATTGAAGCTGTGAAATTTTATTCTCAGTTTTGTGATGTGATGGTTCTTGCCCGTGAATTGAACATGAAACAGGTTGCAGAGATTACACAAGCCATCCGGGAACAACATATTTGCGGTCCGTCCGGGAAACCTGTAAGGATTGAAATTTTTGCCCATGGGGCACTTTGCATGGCCATTTCAGGAAAATGTTATTTAAGTCTTGACAATTTCAATATGTCAGCAAACAGGGGCGAATGCATTCAGCTGTGCAGGAGAGGGTACAGGGTTGAAGACCTGGACAGGCAGGTTGAATTGAACATTGACAATGAATACATCATGTCTCCCAAAGACTTAAAGACCATTGATTTTCTGGATGTTATTCTAAAAGCCGGAGTCAGTGTGCTGAAAATTGAAGGGCGTGCAAGGTCAGCAGAATATGTTAAAACTGTCACACGGGTATACAAAAGTGCTGTTAGAAGTATCGAAGAAGGCACTTATTCAGAAGAAAAGATCCGTGACTGGAACGAACAACTGAAGCGGGTTTTCAATCGCGGATTCTGGGAAGGATACTACCTGGGAAGAAAAATGGGAGAATGGGCTGAATTTGGCGGTTCACATGCAACAAAGACGAAAGAATATGTCGGGAAAGTAACAAATTATTTCTCAAAACTGAATGTCATGGAAGTCACGCTTGAGACCGGGCAAATACAGGTTGGTGATGAAATACTGATCATCGGAAACACCACAGGTGTTGTCGAAATAGCAATTCCGGAAATCAGGGTCGATCTGCAGACTGTGGATGCAGCATTGAAGGGTGAAGTGTGTTCCATTCCGGTTCAGGAACTGATTCGCAGAAATGATAAGGTGTACCGGCTTGTAACAAGCTCTGTTATTTGAAAAATTTGTGGGTGACACTGTTCACACCGTCTGTTGCCCTGACCACATACACACCCCTGTGACCCTGAGCGTCAAGTCTGACTCTGAAGGCATCATCAGTGACAGATAATGAAGCCGAATGAATCAACTCCCCTGTCAAGCGATATAACTCAATGAGCACAAACTCTCCCTGAATATTGATCAAATCAAAGCTGAAAGTATGTTCATCTGTCACAGGAAAAACAATCATCAGGCTGCCATTTTCAGTTATATTTTCAACAACTCTTGCTGCAACATACTCCCATTTTCCGTCAAAATCAACCTGCCTGAGTCTGTAGTAGAGAATTCCTCCTGGGGCACTGAAATCAGTAAAATGGTAATTATTTTCTGTATTTGTGCTCCCGTTTCCCGGAATAAAACCAAGCGTGCTGAAATCTTTATTGGAGTTGACCGAACGTTCAATTTCAAAATGGCTGTTGTTGACCTCCGACGCAGTGGTCCAGTCTAGCAGAACATCTTCATTTTGCAGAACAGCATTGAAAGAGATGAGCTCTACTGGCAAGGTTCCCAAATTACTTTTAGCAATTGCAAAATCTGAGAAACTGGTCAGGTTACTTCTTGTGGCTCTGACCCAGTCCGGCCCTTTTAATTGCGTATTGTTATTGTGAATTCCCTCTGATGTCCAGTCATTTGATGAGTTTATTCTTTTCAGGACAGTATGTGAAGAGTCAGTGGGTCCGGGATTTGTATGACCTCTTGATATCAAAGTAATATTGTAATTGTAAGTTCCACCTGAAGGGGTTAAAGTCCAGTAACCATAATCCAGCAATTCCTCAATCAAAGTGTTATTCACAATGATGTTCAATGGTGTAATGTCAACAGGTGAAATTGGTGTCGTAAATTGTGCATCAATATAATCAAGACCCGAAGATGAATTGAGAGAGACACTCGCAAGTTCATAATAATTTGTTGAGCCTACAGGAAAATCATAAGTACCGGTAGAAGAAACATATCTTTTTAAATTTCCGGCAATATGGCTGCCCGGGTTGTGATTTTCAATCGCTGACGACAGAATGTTTTGCACGATGACACTGTTTGAATTTGTAACAATTTTTCCCTTCGTAAGTGTTAGTGTTCCTGAAGTTGCAATTGTTTGATTTAACGTTAAAGATTCTGACGATACATTTTTGTTGATTTCAAGATTTATAAACCCAACGGGGTTGATTGCATTCAGAATACTGTTTGGTCCTAAAAATTTAACTATACCATAAACTGCTGTAAAAGTGCCCTGTTGCATGAAGTCACCATAAATTTCAAGGCTACTACTGGGATGATTCATTGTTAAAGTCTTACTGCTTTCGATTGTAAGGTTCTTGCAGCTGGCCGTTGAATATGGAATTGGAACCATGGGAGGCTCACCTATGACCGGTTCATTTGGAAAATCAATCGACGAAGAAATAACAACATTAATATTCTGGTCGGGAACTTTCAAATTTTCCCAGTTGGCACAATCAAACCAGTCAGCATTTTTTGCTCCAGTCCATTTGCCTTCTGTAAATCCTCCTGATAGAATATCAAATACAATGCAAGAACCCGAATAATCTGTTGTTGATCCAGAATTATAGCTTGAATTATCAGTATAATCTGTCCAGTTCGATGGAGTATTAATCCTGCCAATCCAGTTGATTTGTGTTGCAGAAGTTAAAGGACCTGTATATTTTGTTTTCCCATAACTTGTATTTATTATTTCAGTATTGAAGCACTCAGAACCGGGGGGAAGTGTTGATCCTTCAGTGGAATTATATTCCGGAGCCGGTTTCCATCCTGTTCCTGTCCATCCCCACACAATGCTCCCTGTATACGAAGCATTATGATCCCCTGAAGGATTGACCCATGATCCGTTCTGAAATATCCAAACCTGATCATTTTTATTCAGATCAAAACTATTATTCCCATTTAAGGAAGACACTATCCAGTCCACTGTTTGATCAATACCACATACAATAATTGAGAAATTTGCTGTTTGATAACCGGAGCCCCTCAGACATATTGGAGTCCCTTTCGGAATATCTGAAGAGCCATTAAAAATAATTCTGATTGTCCCTTCTGTATCACCCCAAATATATGGAAAGCTTCTTTCATAGCCATTATCAGTAAACTCAATTGCTGTTCCGGGCTTGATATCTTTAAAAGAAATAAAACAAATTTCATCATCGCTTCCGGATGCAGCATACTGGGTATTTACAGCAATAATTGCAATATCTCCACCTTCAAGAACTGTAACATTGGCAGGAACAGCAGAAACTTCAACTCCACTGCTCCATGAAGTTCCCTTTCTGACAAAAATTTCAAAATAATATGTTACTCCATTGGTAAGCCCCGTAACATTTACAAAACTGGAACCCGGGCCTCCCTTGTATACAATAGAATTTACTCCTGAGTAATTTGGATTTGCAGAATAGGCAGAACCATCTCCTGTGGGCATAAAACTAATTCCTGAAGTCGTATTCGCCACAACCATGACTTCGTCAAAACATGGTGAATCCGGATTAACCCAGCTCACAAATGCACCATTGTTTGCTCCCGAAGCATTTGCATTTGTTACATTATTAAACTGAATGGTTCTTGTCAAACTTGTACTGTTTGAAAATTTTGTTTCAGTTCCCACTGTTTTGTAAGAATACACCCTGAAGGTATACGTAACTCCCAAAGTTAGTCCTGTGATTGTTGCCGAATTATTATTTCCTAAATATAATACTCTGGAATAAGGGGTAGTTGTCCCAAACTCATCAGCTAGAGAATAATTTAAATTGAAGTTGGAGGTTGCAGGATCGATTGAATTGACAGAATGTTCACCTGAAATCTCTCTGGCAACAAGCAAATATCCGTCAAGAACTCCTGAGGCAGGTGCCGACCAGCTCAAATCAATATCATTACTCCCAATACAACCTGATGCAAAAGCGGTTGGAACAGAAGGTGTTGTAAAAAAATTCGTATTTCCCGGAGTACCGGAAGTATAATATAATTCATTGCCTGCTGAACATGCAAATTCAAAAACTTTAACGTAATATACAGTTCCAGGAGTAAGATTTGTGATATTGACAGAATTGCCAGAACCCTTAAAGACCACAAAATTGCCTGTCCCGATTTCACTTCCACTGCCAAAAGCTGCATCGGCTATGTAAGTCGTTTGATCCACAGGCAATGAATTAATGTCATTGCCCGCGCTCATCACAACAATTCTCTGTGCCCCATCACCATTTGTCCATTGAAATGAAACTTCTGTTGTTGAGAAAGACTGAATAGACACTGCTGAAGCATGCATTGTTGGGGTAGAACAAACAGAATTACAATATACACTAACATCATCAAAAGCTAAATTTCCTGAACTTTTGGTATATGTAAATCTAAATCTGGTAAAACCACTGGCAAGTTGTGGCGATGTATTTGAATTATAAACATAAACTGTACCTGTCGTAGGAATCGAATTTGTAATATTATCAATATTTAACCAGGATGTTCCATTCCAACCTTCAATCAGGAATGATGAAGCAGCATCTGTCCCCTGTCCTTTAATCCAGAATGAAAGCTCAGTTGCATCCGAAAAGTATTCTGTTTCAATCTGATCTCCAGTATTATCAAACTTTAAAGAGGGTGATGATACTCCAAAATTTGATGCTGTTGAATAAGTCTCTGATATACCTGTAAATGACCAGTCAATCGGAACTGTCGTTCCGTTATCAAACCCTTGCTGCACACATAATGCTGCAGTGACATTTCCATGACAAGTTACATATTGTGTTGTTGCCCCGGCCGTTTCTGCAGTAATGTTTTCAGAATTATATGTTCCAGCAGACAAACCGGCTTTAAGACGAACATATATTGTAGTATTGCTGATATTACCACCGCTTTGAGTTAATGAAATCGGGTTTGTTGCAACGAATGAACCACCTGTACCGGAAGAAATTTCGTAATTTGTTGGTGGAGTTATTAAAATACCTGCAGTTAAATTTGAGCCGCTTATTATAAATGATTGTTCAGAAGAAGGACCAGAACCCTGAGAATATGAAAAACCCGAAAGCACATTTGAAGATAATGTAATGCTGGGATTAGAATTAACGTTAGCCGTTATAGATACATTATCAATTCCCAGACCTTGAGCATTTGAAGTTGTTGTGCCGCTGGTAACAGAGTAATTCCACGCCAGGTAAAGGCTGGATGATGCATCTAACGAAACACTCAGAGTTTTGTTTGAAACAGACACAGTCGTGCCGGGTGCAGAAGCGAACCCGTTGTTATCAGGATCAGCAGAAAAGCTTGTTAAAAAATCAGTGCCTGCACTAGTCCAAGTTGTACCATTTGATGAATAATACATTTGTATTGAAAACCCAGCAGCATTGCTCCCGTTTCTATATTTTTCCACATCATAAGAAATTGTGAAATCACTTATTATAGAACTACCGTTATTGGTAAGATGAACATAAATATTAACAGATTGTGAAGCACTGCTTGAAGATATTCCACCAACAGCTCTGTCAGTTGCAGATGTTGGGTCGCCGACGGCATAGTTATATATGCCATTTGTAGCACTAGAACTCATATTGTTTCCAGCTCTCTGTTCTGTTGCAGTAACCGCTGAAGAATAAGATCCAACAGTTCTAACAGTTGAATTCTTACCTGCTTTCCATCCTGTGGGTAAAGTTGCTGTTGCACTTGTGCCAATAGAAAAGTATTCTGTAATTGTATTTCCAGCGGAAATATTCACCTGCCCCACCCCATCATTCACAGCAGCAAGAAGTATAAAAAAACCGAAAATTAGTTTGAGATGGTTTATGAAATGTGAAAAGCGGATTTCAGGTTTCATGAAACTTTATTTATTATTTATGAGGTTATAGCAAAATTACACAAAATATTTAAAAAACTGTATATATTTTTCACTAATTATCAACAATTTAGCTGTAAAAATCAGCATTCATTTTTAAGTGATCAATGCCTGATTTCACATTATCAATCATGAAATATTTTCTTTAAGTCAATTTGCACTGAATCAATGGTTTGCAATTAATTTGTTTCAATACTAAAAAAACTGTCCCAAATGAGACTGATTCTCATCTCTGTGACTGAAAATTATTTCTGATCAACCCATTTTTTGTTTCTGGGAATCCGCTCCAGTCCCCTCCTTTTCACTGAGGTTCCGGCGTATTCAGTATCATAGGTCATCGGGTTGAAACTTCCATTCATCAGATTTACAATTTTGGGAAGCAGCTTGAACTCATTCACAACAGATTCTGTAACGGAACGATTGTGGGGACATACTTCCTGACAAACATCACAGCCCCAGATCCAATCATTCCACTGAAGCGTTGCATCATCAAATTCAGATTGATGCTCTACAGTCAGACAGGCAATGCATTTTGAGGCATCCAGTTTTCCGGCACCTACAATTGCGCCGGTGGGACAGGCATCAATACATTTTGTGCATGAACCACACAGATTTTTTTCAAATGGATGATCGGGCTCAAGCGCAACATCAGTGAGGCACACAGCCAGGAACACCCATGAACCATAACCCGGAACAATCAGGCAGGTGTTTTTTCCAATGCCTCCAAGGCCAGCCTTTTGCGCCCAATATTTTTCAAGCACAGGAGAGGTATCATTATAGGCTTTAATCTGCCCCCCGGTCTGCTCAATGAAAAACCGGCAGAAATTTTCGAGCTTTTTCCTCATCACCAGATGATAATTTTTTCCGAATGCATAGCGGGATATTTTATACTTTGAATTGTTTAAAACATCCTGATCATCACTGTAAAAATAACTCATGGCCATGACGATGATTGAAGCGGGTTGAAAAGGTGTCAACAGGGCAGGGTTGAGACGCTTGTCAGAGTGTTCGGCCATATAATGCATTTCTCCGTGAAACTCGTTGTCAATCCACTGCCTGAACCATGCAGCAACATCATCCTCAACGGTATGTACCCTACTGACTCCCAGTGCACTGAACCCCAGTTCCTGAGCTTGAATTTTCAATTTGGATAAAATATCTTCCATACTGCTTACCCCTGAACAAAAATACAATTTTCAGCTGACTGATCGGAGTTTTAATTGAATATTTCACAACAATTTAAAATATTTTGTAACTTTACACTTAATAATTAATTTATACTGCTTAAAAATAATACTTATGAAAAGTGACATTCAAATTGCGAAAGAAGCAAAAATTCGGCCCATCGTTGAGATTGCTGAAAAACTTGGACTACATGCCGATGATCTTGAACTGTACGGTAAGTACAAGGCAAAAATTCCGCTCAAATTCATTGATGAGAAAAAGATAAAACGATGTAAACTGGTTTTGGTAACAGCGATGACACCGACACCTGCAGGTGAAGGAAAAACAACAACATCCATCGGACTTGCACAGGGTCTGAACAAACTTGGCAAAAAAGCCACAGTTGTTCTTCGTGAGCCTTCTCTGGGACCCGTTTTTGGGGTCAAGGGTGGTGCTGCCGGAGGTGGTTTTTCTCAGGTTATTCCAATGGAAGATATCAACCTGCATTTCACCGGGGACCTTGCCGCAGTAGAAAAGGCCAACAATTTGCTTTCAGCACTCATTGACAATAATCTTCAGAGTAAAAAGGGGAATCTCGGGCTTGATCCACGTACAATTGCGTGGAAGAGAGTCATTGACATGAACGACAGATCGCTCAGAAACATTGTCATTGGGATGGGCGGCAAAGCTGACGGTATTCCACGAGAAACAGGATTCAACATTACTGCAGCTTCTGAAGTCATGGCAATTTTGTGTATGGCACAAAGCATTGAGGATCTGAAGACACGACTTGGAAAGATTTTTATCGGATACACCTGGGACAAAAAGGCGATTTTTGCCCGCGACCTGAAAGCAGAAGGTTCAATGGCTGCACTGTTGAAGGATGCCATGATGCCAAATTTGGTGCAGACACTTGAGAACACTCCGGCCATTATCCATGGGGGCCCATTTGCGAATATTGCACAGGGAACCAATACGATTGTTGCAACTAAAATGGCCATGTCCATGTCTGATATTGTCGTCACAGAAGCCGGGTTTGCATCAGATCTGGGAGCTGAAAAATTCTTCAACATCAAGTGTCAGCAAAGCGGATTACGTCCAAATGCTGCAGTGATTGTTGCCACTATCAGAGCGATCAAATATCACGGTGGTGTTGAGAAATCACATCTGAATGAGGAAAATATTGCTGCAGTTGAAAAGGGTTTTGAAAATCTTGAAAAACACATTGAAAACATGAAGTATTACGGGTTTACTCCTGTTGTGGCTCTTAATAAATTCACAAGTGATACGGCTGCAGAAATCAATCTGTTGCGTTCTCTTTGTGAAGCAAAGGATGTAAAAATGGCTGTAAACGATGGATGGGCCAGAGGTGGCGATGGTGCCACAGAACTTGCCGAACTTGTCCTGACAGCTGCAAAATCATGCCCCTCCTGTTTCAATCCGCTCTATGATTTGAAATGGGATATGAAGCAGAAAATTGAGACCATTGCCACAAAAATGTATGGAGCAAAAAATGTCGAATATTCAATGCAGGCTCAGAATACACTGGATACCATCGCGGCACTCGGTCTGAATGACATGGCTGTTTGTATGGCAAAAACCCAGAATTCAATCTCTGATGATCCGCTGTTAAGAGGTCGTCCAAAAGATTTTACAGTTAAAATCAGAGCCATAGAAATCTCTTCAGGGGCAGGTTTTGCCGTTCCCATTGCAGGGAGCATCATGCGTATGCCGGGACTTCCGGCAACACCCTCAGCCGAATTCATTGATATTGATAATGAAGGGAATATTTCGGGGTTGTTTTAATATCAGAATAAACAAACGTTTTTCTTTTCCAGAGCATTCCCTCCGGCTTCATCCAGACTTTTTCCAAGAGAAAGAAAGCCATGTTCACGAATAAGAAAAAAATTGTGTTGCCCAAGCATAGGCACAATGCTTTCAATGAGTTCCTGTGAGCCATAATCGCAGACTTTTTCAGTAACAGGTAATCCGATTTTACCTGCCTGATCAAGAAATTCCTGATAATGTCCGTGAAAAACTGCATTGACCTGAGGCAGAGTTTCATAAATTTTAAAATGCATCATGCTTTCTGACGAAGGAAAACGGGTTCCGTTGACATACACTTTCATATTCTCAACGTCACACTCTTCAACAATCACAAAATCTGAAGATTTTAAATGACATTTGGCATTGAGACCGGCACCGGTGATACAAAATGCATTTCTATCAGGTGAAATCCTGAAGCTCAGATTTCCGGCAGTGCCTGTTTCATGTGCAGGAGCAAGCTGCTCATTGTGAAATACAGAACACCAGTGCATGAGTTTGTGCAGTTCATGATGTTCCGGAGGCTTATGCATCAGAAAAACAGTTTCAAATTTTGGTCCCGAATAAATTTCAGCCACACTCTTAAAAATTTAGGATTTTTCGGATATTATCTTCTTCCGGCAATATCACGCCATATTCAGTGATGATGCCCGTGATCAAAGAAGCAGGAGTTACATCAAATGCGGGATTTCGGGCTGTTGCACCCGGTGACGCCACCATCACAGAATTCAAATTGCCGTGACGGGTTAAGCCTGTTTGCCAGAGGACCTCATCAGGATGTCTTTCTTCAATTGGAATGTCATTTCCTGAACTGCAATTCACATCAAAAGTTGAAGTAGACGCAGCAACATAAAAGGGAATATTAAAGTGTGCTGCACAGATGGCTTTCTCAAGGGTCCCAATTTTGTTTGCAACATCACCGTTCACAGCAATGCGGTCGGCACCAACAATAACCATATCAACTTCTCCTTCTGCCATGTAGTAGGCAGCAGCATTATCGGGTATGATGTCAAACGGGACACCTTCCTGCAAAAGCTCCCATGCTGTCAGACGGGCTCCCTGAGACCGGGGTCTGGTTTCATCAGCAAAAACATATATATTTTTCTGTTGACGAAATGCTTCATACACAGGCGCAAGTGCTGAGCCGTTGTCCACAAAAGCCAGCCTGCCGGCATTACAATGTGTCAATATTCGGAATCCGGTTTTGATAAGCTCATTCCCATATCTTCCGATTGCTTCAGACATTCGTATATCTTCTTCAGCAAGAAACTGTGCCATACGTTTAGCACCAGCGGCACCATCCTTAACTCCAGCATTGTATACCTTCTGTGTTGCATAAAAGAGATTCCGTGCTGTTGGTCGTGCCGTGTCAATCTCAACTTTTGCTTTATCTGCAAAATCATGAGAATGCCCATCCCTTTCGGCCTCAACAAATGCCTGAGCCATGGCAAATCCGGCAGTGACACCAATTGCACCTGCACCTCTCACTATCATATCTCTGATTGAATCAATTGTTGTTCTGTAATTCTCGGAGTTGAAAATCCGAAATCTGAAAGGCAACTCATTCTGATGGATCATTTTGACAATACCGGGTTCTTCCATCCAAACCGTCCGGTAATTCGTTCCGTTTATTATCATCGTATTTTGAATTAATACATAACGTGTATTTTCTGCTTACTTTGCCAGCCTGCTTCATACTTGTGATTTGTAAAAAAGACTACAATGTCTGCTTCGTACTTGTAATCCGTGAAAAAAACTGACTTTTTTGCTTCATATTTATGTTCTGTAAAAAACCAGATCCCCTCGTTTTTATCAGCTTCGTATTTATGATCCGTTTTAAAAACGATAAGATCAGCTTCATATTTATAATTGCTGACAAATACTTTTACATCTGCCTCATATTTGTATTGTGTTGAAAATACAACCTGAGCTTTGGAAGTTGCTGACAACAACAGAAATATTGAAAACAGTAAAAAAAATAATTTCTTCATACGTGTAAACATTTTATCTTTGAGCAAAAATCTGTGATTCTTCACTCCTAAAATACCAATCATTATGAAAACCGTTTCAAAAATACAAAAATCAGCAATAATTTCCTGTATCATATTGCTTTTTTCAATTGTTTCTTCATCACAGACCACAATTACTTCCAGTGACATGCCTGCTCCCGGAGATGAAATGCTATTCGGAGTAAGAGTTCAACCGGGGGCTTCAATCAATGGATTTACAAATGCCGGAGCGGGTCAAACCTGGAATTTTTCGTCAATCGCTTCAGATGATGAACAACTGAACAGATTTATTTCTCCAACTTCATCAGAAATTCAATTTATCTGTATTGCCGTTTTTAACAATCCGCTTGACCCGGCACATGATGCAACAGTTGCCAGGCCGGGGCCTGACATGTCTGATCCCACGCAGAACATTCAGATTACAAATGTGTTTGAGTTTTTTAAAAATAGTGACAGTATTTTTTCCATGGTCGGAAGAAGTGCAAGTGTGAACGGTGTTCCGGCATGTGTCAGAACAAATCCCGTTGATGTGGTCTATCGTTTTCCGCTCAACTTCGGAGACAGCATAACATCTTATTCTGAATTTGAAATTGAAATACCTACTGTGGGTTATCTGGCACAAACATTAAACAGAACTGCTGTTGCTGATGCATGGGGAACAATACAAACTCCAATTGGTACATTTAATACTCTGCGGATAAAAAGTACTTTAATGTTTACTGACTCAATTTATTACCAGAGTATGGGCATTGGTTTCAAAATACCACATACAGAAACACATTACACCTGGCTGACAAATGATCTCAGGTTTCCGGTCTTTGTTATTGAAGACAGAGGTGTCAGTTTTGGCGGCACGATTGCACTCTGGGCTGATACAACAGACTACACCTCAGTCATTGAAAATGAAACTTTTGCAGATTTTCTTGTTTTCCCCAGTCCTGTCAGGGATCAGCTTACAATTCAAATTCAGGACCCGAAACTGTTCGGACAGGAGATCTCAATTGCTGATTTGACCGGAAAACTCCATAAACGAATGACTGCCACCGGAACAACAAATACACTGTCAGTGACAGATTTAGCACCCGGAATGTACATCATCACTGTCACCAACACCATATACAGAAAAAAAGTCCTTGTTTACTGATTGAGATACTGATGTTCAGAATTTCATTGTATTATATTATGACACAAACCCGGATATCAGATCTTTGATCTGATCAAGATCAGAAGCAGCATGCAGCAATTTTCTTCGGCGCGTGTCAAGTTGCGTTCCGCCAAGATTTTTTGCCCAACCCTCAAATCCATCATAACAGATCACATGTTTGTTCTTCTGCCATGCAAAAGCAATTTCAGACAGGGTGCCTGCTCCGCCGGCGATAGCAACAAGCACATCTGAAGAGTTCACAATGATTGCATTGCGGCTGATACCAATTCCACTGGGAATGATGATGTCGCAATAAGGATTTGAAGCTCCACGTTTATCGTAAGGAGTTATTCCGATTGCCACGCCTTTCTTTTTTTTAGTTTGCATAAATCCGAGGCAAACAGCTTCCATGATGCCTTCCATGCCGCCACACACCAAATGCACATTCAATCCGGCAATCATTTTCCCGAGCTCAATACCAAATTCATAAACTTCACTTGTGCAGGTAAATTTGCTCGGTCCGATGACTCCAATGACAGGCAGACGTTTGTTTTTCTCCTTTTTCATCGTATTGTGGCTCCAAGCTGTTGAATCAGTGCATTTCTGATCACCCCGGTAACGTTGTCGGTTTCCTTGTCTGTCAGTGTCTTTTCGCTATCCTGAAGTATAATGCTGATTGCATAGGATTTCTTGCCCTCGGGAATATTTTTCCCTTCGTAAATATCAAACAGGCGAACAGCTTTAACGAGCGGACTTCCCTTACTGAAGACAATTGACCTGACCTGTTCATAAGTCTTTTCCCTGTCAAGCAAAATTGCAATATCACGATGTACTTCAGGAAACTTTGGAGGTTCAGATGCAATTACTTTCAGGCTTGAAATGTGTTCTAAAATATTTTCCCAGTATATCTGTGCATAAAACACAGCTTGACGGCACTCACAAACCTCGAGCACCCTCCCTGACAGCTCACCGAACCGGACAATACTTTTGCCGGAGCTGTGAAATTTATAGTGAAGTCCGTATTTAAAAATCGCAAGATCCGTTTCTTCAGACTCAAAAGCATTATCGGTGATCCCCGCCCGCTCAAGCAACTGACTGACCCGGTTTTTAAGATGAAAAAAACTTGTCTGTTCTTCTCCGTATTTCCAGTTGAGGGGAAAAACATTCCCGGTCATAAACAAAGCAAGCTGTTGTTGTTCGTAAAAACGCTCAGCAACTTCAATATTTTTGTCTGCAGCTTTTCGGCAGTACACATTTCCAAATTCAAAAAAGCACAGATCCTGCTGCTTTCTGTTGATATTATGAACGATGGATTCAAGTCCACTGAAAACTAGGGTCCTGCGGAGTGTATTCAGTTCGTTACTGAGCGGATTCAACAGCGCTACATTTTCATGTTCATTATACCCGAATTCAGGAACATAGTATCGCCCAGCTGACAATGAATTTGTCATGATCTCATAAAAACCAAATCCTGTGAGCATTTCAGAGAACACATTCTTAATCTTCAATGAATCTGTTTTCTTCAATGATGATAATGTTGATCTGTGGGTTTCAGGAAAGGGAATATTGTTATATCCGTAAATTCTCAAAATTTCCTCCACAATGTCTGCCGGTCTTGTCACATCAACTTTTGCATAGGGTGCTCTAACAACAACCTGATCACCTTCTGCCGAAACGATCTCAAAATCAAGATCCCTGAGTATGGACAACTGTATCTGATCAGGAATAATATGCCCCACCGACTGATTGACATAATCATGTGTGAACGTAATTTCAGCTTTCTGAATGTTTTCTGCATACACATCATAAACCGGCGAGGAAATCTCTCCTCCGGCAATTTCCTTCATGAACAGGGCAGCACGTTTGAGTGCAACAACGGTGATTGATGGATCTGCACCGCGTTCAAACCTGAATGAAGATTCTGTTTTAAGGGCATGCCTGTTGCTGGTTTTTCTGACAGAAACAGGATTAAAATACGCACTTTCAAGAAATATTTCAGTTGTTGATTCTGACACTCCGGCGTCAATTCCGCCAAAAACACCGGCGATGCACATTCCTTCCTCACTGTTGCAGATCATCAGATCATCGGGGTGCATTGTTCGCTTTACTTCATCCAGAGTGATAAATTCAAAGGGATTACTGAACTTTCTGACAATAATTGTATTGCCTTTTACATGCTTCATGTCAAAAGCGTGTAAAGGTTGTCCCAGCTCAAGCATCACATAATTCGTAATATCAACGATATTATTGATCGGACGCATTCCGGCAGCAAGAAGTCTGTCTGCAAGCCATTTGGGAGAAGGTCCGATCCTGAGATTACGTAAAGTCACACCAGAATATCTCGGGCATGCTTTGGCATCTTCCACAATAACTTTAACAGGAAGTGTTTCATTATCAATTGCAAACTGATCAACATCGGGCATTTGAACTGATAAATTCATTTTTTCAGAAACATTCAGAAATGCAGCAACATCCCGTGCAGTCCCCACATGAGAGGCAGCATCAACTCTGTTTGGAGTTAGACCAATGGTATATACCCAATCGGTGCTCACCTCAAAAAATTCTGCAGCCGGTTTTCCCACCGGTGCATGATCAGGAAGAACCATAATCCCTTCATGTGAAGTTCCCAGACCAAGTTCATCTTCGGCACAGATCATTCCTGAAGACTCTTGACCGCGTATTTTTGCGTTTTTGATCTCCCATGATTGTTCACCCTGGTACAAAGTTGAACCGACAGTGGCCACCAGAACTTTCTGCCCGGCAGCAACATTCGGCGCTCCACATACAATCTGCAAGGGTTCATCATCACCTGTTCTGACCTTTGTAACGGTCAGTTTATCAGCGTTGGGGTGCTTTTTTACTTCCATCACTTCACCAATGATCACTCCTTCAAGACCACCACGGACACTTTCCCATTTTGAAAGTTCTTCAACTTCCAGACCACAGTCTGTCAGCACGCAGGATAATTTTTCAGGGCTGATGTTAATATCCACATAATCTTTCAGCCAGTTGTATGAAATTTTCATATAATTATTTCTTGAAGCGCAAAATTAATGAAATTGAAGGAAATAGAGGTGACTGTTAATCGCTGGTCAATATTTTCTGTCTATAATCTGTCCAGTCGCTTCAGTTCGAAATAGTCACGAACTTCTTTCCGGAAAACGGGAAACAGCAATATAAGGGCGACAAGATTGGGGATGGTCATAAAAGTGATCACCATATCCACAAAATTCCAAACCAGTTCAAGGCCCCAGATACAGCCAAGAAACACAAAAAAGCCATACACCCAGTAATAGGGTTTGATTGCTTTGTCGCCCCAGATATACTGTGCAGCCCTGTTTCCGTAATATGACCACGAAATAACAGTAGAAAAAGCAAACATCAGAAGACCAATGCTGACAACGTGTTTGGCAATCCATCCGATTCCGATTCTTGATAAACCATGCTCAAAACCTGCAATTGTCATACTGACTCCTGCTGTGTCATTAAGGGTCCAAACACCTGTCACAACAATCACCAGAGCAGTCAGTGAACAAATTATAATTGTGTCAACGAGTGGTTCCAGTGAAGCCACAAGTCCTTCCTGCACAGGGTATTCTGTTTTGGCAGCAGCATGAGCAATTGGAGCTGAGCCCTGCCCTGCCTCATTTGAGAATAATCCTCGTTTAACTCCCCATGCCAGTGTCATGATAAACGTAGAGCCCAGAAATCCTCCGGTTGCTGCAGTTCCGGTAAAAGCATCTGTTACAATAAGTTTCAAAGCAGCAGGAATGGCCTGATGGTAGTCAACAAGAACAATGACAGCAGCAATAAAATATGAAACTGCCATAAAGGGAACAAGTTTGGAAGTGACTTCAGCGATTCTTTTCAAACCGCCCACAATGATTAACAACACCAGAGATGTGATTGCAATTGCCGAAATCCACACAGGGATTCCGTAACTTGATCGTAAAGCGTCAGCCATGGAGTTGGCCTGTGCCATATTTCCGGTTCCGAAGGAACAGAGAATCGCAGCCACAGCAAAAACCACAGCAAGATATTTAGCATATTTTCCTATTTTATCTTTCAATCCGATTTCCATATAATACATCGGTCCTCCTGAGATACTCCCATCAGCATTGATTTTCCTGTATTTCTGCGCAAGTGTGCACTCCACCATTTTCAGCATCATTCCCAAAAACCCGACAACCCAAATCCAAAATACAGCTCCCGGTCCGCCCCAGTGAATTGCAAGCGCAACTCCAACAATATTGCCTGTTCCCACCGTCGCTGACAAAGCTGTAGTTAGTGCTTTAAAGGATGACACATCACCTTTGGTCTTTTTTGTGGAATACTTACCTCTGACGATATTGATGGCATGCCTGAATTTTGAAACCTGAAGAAACTTCATGTACACCGTGAAATATAATCCCACAGGAATTAACATGGCAAGAATTGCATAACCACCCACATATTCATTGTAGGCTTTGATGGCATTGTTTAAAAATTCAGTCATAGTCTTTTAAGTTATTCCTTCAATAAAAAACGCACTGATTGCAACAGCTCCGATGGCCACAGGTGCCAGATATCGAATGCTGAACACCAGAATTTCAGCCAGAACCGGAT
The DNA here is from genome assembly GCA_964388575.1 of uncultured Bacteroidales bacterium. Classification (GTDB taxonomy): domain Bacteria; phylum Bacteroidota; class Bacteroidia; order Bacteroidales; family DTU049; genus CAYMAZ01. The sequence continues at coordinate 118,429 of CAYMAZ010000003.1, forward strand.
GAATTTTGCCTCCCTGACGAAGTTCGTCCACAAAATTTGATTTACCGAGTTTCCATCCAGTATATATCACAATAAATAGTGCACCGAACGTGAGAAAAATATTTGCCGATATAAAATTCATCAGATCAAACACTGTATTTCCGAAAATTTTAAAATTCTGTAACGGACCAAAAGACAAAGTACAAAATACGCCCAACACAGAAATTGAAACTGTACCAATCAGTGTTGCTTTTGCCCTACTCATATTTTTTTCTTCCTTCAGATAGGCAACCACGACTTCAAGGACTGAAATTGTGCTAGTGAGAGCTGCTACAGCAATGAGTATGAAAAACACAATTCCAAAATAATGTCCTCCGGGCATGGACTGAAAAATTTTCGGAAGTGTAATGAAAACGAGTCCGGGGCCGCCGGCAGGACTTTCTCCTAGGGCAAAGAGCGCCGGAAAAACCATCACTCCGCTTAAAATTGCAATCACAGTGTCAGCAGTTGCCACTTCAACGGCAGTACCAAAAAGCGGTGTGTCTTTTCTGATATACGAGCCGTAAGTGATCAGGGCTCCCATTCCGATACTTAGTGAAAATGCCGCCTGGCCTAAGGCCATCAGTACTGACTGCAAAGTTAATTTTTCAAAATGTGGTTCAAATAAAAAGCGTAGTCCTGCTGCTGACCCTGGAAGTGTGAGACTTCGGATACAAACAGCAATGATCAGCACCAGTAGAAGGGGCATCAGAATCTTTGTGTATTTTTCAATTCCCCTTTGCACTCCTGCAAGCACAACCCCTGCTGTTAATGCCATAAAAATTAGCTGCCAGATCAAAGGCATATAGCTTGACGATGTAAAACTGATGAAATCTGTTCCCAGTTGCTCAATGCTTTTGCCTTCAAAATTTCCACGAACTGCCTGGAATATATATTCAAGAGTCCATCCGGCCACAGTGCTGTAGAACGAAAGAATAACAAATGCCGCAATGATACCCATAAGTCCGATGAGCCACCAAGGACTGCCTGGTGAAAGTCTGCGGAACGACCCAAGGGCATTGCTTCCAGCCCGACGGCCAATTACAAACTCAGACAGCATAACCGGAATACCAATTGCAAGAATAAATATCAGATACATTAGAATAAAAGCGCCACCACCGTTTTCTCCGGTGATATAAGGAAATCTCCAGATGTTTCCCAGACCAACTGCAGATCCGGCTGCTGCCGCAATGATTCCAAACTTACCGGTAAATCCGTCACGTTTACCTGAGCCCGGTTGTATTGCCATAGTATTTTTTTAAGCCACAAACCTACAAAAAAAATTTAATTTTACTTTCTGCAATGCATACATTTTTTATTTTGGCAAAAAATTTCACCATGGGATTATTCAATTTTGGTAAAAGTCTTGCTTTTGCAGTGCCTTCAACCAGGCTTGAAAGTGCTTTTAATGATTATGAACCACATCGGGATACACCTTCTATTCGTTGCACAAGTTGTGAGAATGTTATCCATGAAGGGAATTTTGAAGCCGGTTATTGCTCCATCTGCGGCAATAAGGTTGACAGGAAACTGCTTGAGCCTGAAGAATACAAGCCAGCGGGAAGTTCAGAAATTATTGAGAGCATTATTGCAAAAACAGGAAAGGATGTTTTTCTGGCACGCGACAGTTCATATCAGTGGACTCTTGAACAGGGTTCGGCAATAATCCGGATCATCAATGACGAAAGAAACAGATTTATCTTTTGCGATGCGTCATTATGTAAGATTCCGAAGTCTGAACTGGGCCGGTTGTATGAGTTTTTGCTCAGGGAAAACACTGTTCTTCAGGGGCTTTCGTTCAGTATATTCAACACTGATATTGTGCTCGGTTTTGTAGTTCATGCCGATGACCTGGTTGATGAAGTTGCATCAGCGCAGATGAAACTGCTGATGGAACAGGCCGATCATTATGATGATGTGCTGATGAATGATTTCGGATGTCAGCCACTTGACAGAGAAGTGTAGTAGTTAGTAGTTATTAGTTATTAGTTATTAGTTATTAGTTATTAGTTATTAGTTATTAGTTGATAAATTGAGGTGTGTATGCTTCTAATATTCTTTTGGTGATGTTCATTCCAAAAAATCTGTTCGATAAAATATTTTCATTCCTTTCAGTCTCTCAGAATGACAATGGTTTTTTGCAGTTTTGTGTTCGTCTGGCTTTCTTTGTTTAAGCGGCCATGGTTGTTGAGCTTGCCGAAATACAGGGCGCTATTCTGACTTGTTCATTGAGTCATTGGTTGATGGTTGTGGAGGTTGGTTAATTAATAAATTATTTTAAATATCAAATTGTAAATTGTAAATTTTTCCGATGTTCGCTATATTGAATATTTGCTATTTGATTTTTGCTATTTTCTATGACTTTGTTTTGTTATTTAGTGATAGGTGCAAATCTTTATTCAATCCTGTGTTAATATCTAATTAGCGTTGACCGTTTTATACTTCATGCACTGACATGATTTTCGCTCTCTTCATCTTGTTATGTCTCAGGCTTGTCAGTTTTTTTGTAATTTCGCATTGAATTTTTGTGAAATTTCAAGATTATGAAACAAAAACTGAAAGTTTTTAACTCTCTCAGCAGAAAGAAGGAACATTTTGAGCCCCTGTCAGATGAACATGCCGGAATGTATGTCTGCGGACCGACAGTCTACGGAGATCCGCATCTGGGGCATGCACGCCCGGCCATAACCTTTGACATTGTTTTTCGCTTTCTGAAATACATCGGCTACAAAGTCCGCTATGTCCGAAACATCACTGATGTTGGTCATCTTGAACACGACAGCGACGACGGTGAAGATAAGATTCAGAAAAAAGCACGCATCGAACAACTGGAACCAATGGAAATTGCACAGCATTATTCCAACCGCTATGTTGAATTCATGAACCGACTAAATGTCCTGCCTCCCGGAATTGAACCCAGGGCATCAGGACACATCATTGAACAGATCGAACTGGTTCAGGCAATACTGGATGCTGGCTTTGCTTACGAGGTCAACGGTTCTGTATATTTTGATATCCGAAAATACAGTGAACACCACGACTACGGCAAACTTTCAGGAAGGAAAATTGATGAATTGCTCGAAAACACACGTGAACTTGACGGACAGGATGAAAAGCGGTTTTCTGCAGATTTTGCCCTGTGGAAAAAAGCAAGCCCCGAACACATCATGAAATGGTCATCACCATGGGGCAAAGGATTTCCGGGCTGGCATCTCGAATGTTCTGCCATGGGAATGAAATATCTGGGCGAAACATTTGATATCCACGGCGGAGGCATGGACCTGCTGTTTCCACACCACGAGTCTGAAATTGCACAGTGCGTCGCCGGAGTTGGGCATGAGCCTGCAAAATACTGGCTTCATAATAATATGATTACAATCAACGGGCAAAAAATGGGAAAATCCCTTGGCAATTTTATTACCCTTGAGGAATTTTTCACAGGTTCGCATCCTCTGCTTGAGCAGGCTTATGATGCAATGACCATACGGTTTTTCATACTTCAGGCACATTACAGAAGTACACTCGATTTTTCAAATCATGCATTGCAATCAGCAGAAAAAGCATACCAGAGGTTGCTTGATTCTTCACGACGACTGTCTCACATCAGGGGCGTTGAAGATGAACGCCCCGGAGAAAACATAATTCAGCCATTTCTTGAAGCAGCTCATGAAGCCATGCTTGATGATTTCAACACTCCCGTTGCCATTGCACAGATGTTTGAAACATGCAGGATCATCAACCAGGCTGTTGAAGGAAAAATGACACTCAACACTGGCGAAGTGGAATCCCTGCAGTTGCTGTTCGGAACATTTTTTACTGATGTGCTTGGTCTGAAAGGTCCTGAAACTGAAAATCAGGGATCTGAAAACATGACAACACAACTGATGGATGTGCTTATGAATATGAGGGCACAGGTGAAGGCTGAGAAAAATTATCAGCTGGCCGACCTGATCCGCAATGAACTGGTTAAAATCGGTGTCGTTGTAAAAGATACCAAAGACGGAGCAGTCTGGGAAATTAAACATTAAAACATGAAACATCTGAATAACAAATTGAATGGTTCCTGCGGATTGCATATGGTCCTCGTTATATGTCTCGGCAGTTTGTTTGTTGCAGCCTGTGTTCGCAAAGGAGGCATCGAAAAGGAGCAGGAAAATGGAGAGATTGTAAAAACTGTTGACGTTCCGTATTTTAATGCAGACTCTGCATATCATTTTATTGAAAACCAGGTTTCTTTCGGGCCACGTGTTCCCGGTTCAAAAGCATGGGAAAAATGTGCAGAATATCTGGTCGGAACACTCGAAAGATTCGGAACCGAAGTCATTGTTCAGGAAGCGACGGCAAGAGCCTGGGACGGTACCATTCTTCCTGTAAAAAACATCATCGGGTCGTGGCAGCCCGATAATAAAAAACGTGTGATGTTGTGTGCTCACTGGGATTCCCGCCCCTATGCCGACTGGGATCCGGATCCTGGAAATCACAGAAAACCAATCGACGGAGCCAACGACGGAGCCAGCGGAGTGGGCGTGTTGCTTGAAATTGCACGCCAACTTTCAATATCTCAGCCCAACATCGGAATTGACATTATTTTCTTCGATGCCGAAGATTATGGTGAGCCAAAGGATGATCAGTCAAAACTGAAAGATGACAACTGGGGATTGGGTTCGCAATACTGGGCGAAAAATCCACATGTGAAAAATTATTACGCACGTTTTGGTATTCTGCTCGATATGGTCGGAGCTGAGGATGCAATTTTTTACAGGGAAGGCTATTCGGTTCAGTATGCAGAACATGTGGTGAAAAAAGTGTGGGACACAGCACATAAAATTGGATATGGTAAGTATTTCTCATACGATCGTTCAAATCACATCACCGATGATCATTATTATGTCAATCTGCACATGGGATTGCCAACAATTGACATCATACATCAGGACAAAAACAGTCAGACAGGGTTTTTCAAATACTGGCATACGATGGAAGATACCCTGGATAAAATCAGTAAGGAAACACTGAAAGCAGTCGGCCAGACAGTTTTACATGTTATTTACAACGAGTAGCTGCTGCAATCAGATTGTTCTACAATAAATCATTTGCAAGATTTGCAAGCTCCGAACGTTCACCTTTTTCAAGTTTAATATGAGCATACAGCGGATGGTGCTTGATACGGTCAATCAAAGTTGAAAGGCCGTTACTTTGAGCATCCAGATAGGGTGTGTCAATCTGGTAAATGTCACCGGTGAAAATGATTTTTGTGCCTTCCCCTGCCCGGGTGATGATTGTTTTTACTTCGTGAGGTGTCAGATTTTGTGCCTCATCCACAATAAAAATGATATCTGAAAGGCTTCGTCCCCTGATATATGCAAGAGGCGTAATGACAAGCTTTTCCTTTTCAAGGTCTTCGGTGATGGCTTTATACTCCTTGTCCTTCTCGCTGAACTGATTTTTGATGAATTTCAGATTGTCAAACAGGGGTTCCATAAAAGGCGAAATTTTACTTTTAATATCACCAGGCAGAAACCCGATGTCCTTGTTGCTGAGTGGTACAATGGGACGGGCAAGATAGATCTGTTTGAACATGCGCTTCTGGTCCAGTGCGCCGGCAAGTGCAAGAAGCGTCTTTCCGGTTCCGGCTACACCCTGAAGTGTAACAAGTTTGACATCCGGATTGGCAATCGCATGGAGTGCAAACACCTGTTCTGCATTTCTTGGTGTGATTCTGTGCGCAGGCTTTTTTTCAACTCTCTCAATCAGTCCGCTCACCGGATTGAAAAATGCCAGAACCGACTGACTGTCATTTTTGATGATGAAGTAGTGATTTGGAACAAGTTTGTCAAGAAATAATTCAGCAGGACTGCAGAAACCTTCCTGGTAAATTTTGTCTATCACTTCCCTGTCAACACTTTCAAGTGTTGATTTTCCGGTGTATAATGATTCAACATCTTTGATTTTGCCTGTTTTGTAATCTTCGGCACATATGTCAAGGGCCTTTGCCTTAAGCCTCAAATTGATGTCTTTGCTGACAAGTATGACTTTTTTATTGGGAAACTCTTCAGTCAGTGATATTGCCACATTCAGTATTCTGTGATCGGGTTTGTCTTCTCCAAAGACTTTGCATGCGTCCATTCTCGAATGTCCGTTCATGATCACTTTGAATTTTGATTTTTTTTCCGGGATCAGCGGCAACCATTCATTGGTTGTTTTCTGATTAGAAAGCTGATCCAGCATCCGGATAAATTCCCTGGCCTCAAAGTTAATGATGTCATTGCCTTTTTTAAAATTGTCTAGTTCCTCAAGCACAGTGATCGGCAATGCCACATCATTTTCCTCAAAGGTGAGCATCGCAGTGTGGTTGTATAAAATCACCGAAGTGTCAAGCACATAAATTTTTTGAATTTTTTCTTCAGCTACAGCTTTTTTGTTTGATTTTGCCATGATTCAGTTCGTTTAGTTCTACAAAATTATAAATCCGTTTACGCGATTTATTGCATTTTCTTGTTTTTTGTTAACAACCGGATGTTATTAAGCCACGGTTCACATCAGATTTCTGCTTGACCAGGATTGAACAGTTTTGTTCATTTTTGAATATATTTCTTCTGAACAGAGTGCTGAATATAGATCATTCTGAGATTTTCTTAATTGAAGGAGAATTTTATTGTAATTTCGTAATTGAAATGCTGAGTAAAAAATTACAGACACATATTTCATTAAGCAAAACTGCTGCAGAGGCCAATAAAGCCAAAGGCAACAGGCATGTTGAAATATTATCTTCACTGTATTCTGACACATCAAGGTTTATCGAAGAATTGTTGCAGAATGCCAGTGATGCCTGCCAGAGAAAGGGGATGGACAATTCAGACGGTAAGGTCAGATTTTTGTTGAAAGACAGTGTGTTGTACATGTATCACAACGGTATTTTGTTTGATGAAGATGATCTGATTTCCATTACCACTATCGGACAGTCAACAAAGCCGGGATTATCGGATGTGAATCTGATCGGAAAATTCGGGCTTGGCTTCAAATCTGTTTTTGCTGTTTGTGATGAGCCTCAGATCCATTCAGGGAATTTTCATTTCAGGATTACTGATTTTGAAGTTCTTGAGGAAATTCCGGGAGTCGGAACTGAAGGTTACGGAACCTGCATCATTCTTCCCCTGAAACAGGACAAACAGATCATCAGGACTGTCGAACAGGGATTAAACAAGCTGACATACAGGCACCTGCTGTTTGTCGGAGGGTATGGTGAAATCAGTGTTGAAAGCAATTTGGGTCGTTTCGTTCTGAAAACAGAAACCATTCGTACTTTTGACACCAACACGAAGATCATCAATATTCACGACAGCCGGAAGCAAGATCTCGGACAATTTCTAATATTCGCTGAAGAAGATGGGTTCATCAGCCTTGCGTTCAGGATCTGTTCAGATAGCAATTTTTCTGAAGCGAGATATAGTGCATTGGCAGGAGAGAAAGCATTTGTGTATTTTCCAACGCTGACAGACACCGGGCTTGATTTTATGATTCATGCAGCGTTTACGACCACACCAACGCGTGAACAAATCCCGTTTGATCCGTTGAAGTCTCCCGAAAACCTGAAAATGCTCGACCGGATTAAGGCAATTTTTTCGAAAATGCCTGTCAGACTCAAAAAGTTCGGGTTGCTGCATGAGTCATTCTGGACTGTTGTGCCCGTTTTCAGGGTGAAACCGAATGATGATCTGAATCCGATCTTAAAGGCGGTCATAAGCGGATTGCTTGCATCGATAGAAAAGGATGTAGTGCTGCCCGCAACAAATGGAAAATTTCATAGAATTGACGGGATGATTTGTGCTGACTCAAGTCTGGCGGAACTGCTTTTATCAGGAGATGTTCAGCTGCTGTTTCACCGGAAGGCCATACTGTCGGTTGAGATTTTTCGTATTACGGAAAAACAATTGTTTACCCGTGCTCCATATTCAAAAATCAAGCAGGTGGACGCTCATGATTTTGCTTATGCTATTGCCGGCAAGCCAACTTTTCTTGAACGAAAAAATGTGCAGTGGCATCTGAAATTTCTGAAATTTGTTGCTGCAAATACTGATCTCTGGAACAGACAAAAACGTGATTCCTGGTTCAGCTTAAGGGAAAAGCCTTTCATATTGCTGAATGACATGAGTATTGCTGCACCCCATGCAGGTCAGAATGTTCAGTTTTATCTGTATGATAAGCGGCGCAGAAATATTCCGATGGTGCACAGGTTGCTGGCTCAGGATGAGGATCTGATGTCCTTTCTGAAAATGCTTGAAATTCCTTCTCCTGACGATTTGCACGAATTCAAAAAGAATATCCTTTCTGTATTTGAAGACACGCACTTGTCAGTCAGAAAAGGCCTGAACGCATGGACAAGGTTTTTTGAAGCCTACAGCCTGGCCAGTGATGAGTTAAAGATTCAGTATGCAGAAGCAATGCAAAATGTTCGGTGTATTCCGGCTAAGTTCTCTCTTTCCCGTGAAAAATGTTTTATGAAGCCGTCAGAAACGTATATGGAAGTTCAGAATGTGCATGTTTTTTTCAGGGGAACGGATATTCCGCTGGCAGATCACAGACTGACTGAACTGGCAGGACAAAGCGGAATTCAGAACCCGAATGTTTTTTTTCAGAAAATGGGTGTACATGTCCTGCCGGCATATATTCCCATTGTAATCAAGTCAAGGGACGCTGAATTTGATGATTTCAGAAAGCAGATTGAGGAGAGAGGCCTGAAAATTGTCAAAGAAACATTCACTGATTTTGACATTCATGGCCTCGATCAGTTTCTTGATAAACCTACTCCCGATCAGTCAGTTGTACTAGCGTCTTTACTGATTCAAAATGTTCCTTCGGCGACCCTGGTTTTTGAAACATATACCCAAACCATTTCTAAGGAAATTGAACCTGCTTTTATCCGGAAACTCCGAACGCGACCATGGCTGTTTAATCCAGAAGGCAAAGCCCAGACTGTTTCCGAAGTCTCATCACTGCATTCACACTATTCTGAGTCGGGGATACATATCAACGAACTGAAACGCAGGTTCGGTCTGAGTGTCAGCTTCACCGAAGTGAGTGATGAGGAATTAAAACTCATTTTAAAGTTGAGAGCATCAGGTCACGACACAGCTGTGATCTCAGAAGCACTTGAAAACACTGTGTTTTCAATTCCCGAAAATATACCGGAAATCAGTGTAACAAATCCCGTCCTGATCGATCTGAACAGCTCTGCCGGACATTCAGAATCCGGCTTTGAAAGCAAACCGGTTACTGATATTCCCGGTTTTGATCAGTTTGTAAAAGCGCACATTCATGAAAACTTCAGTCATTTGCACCGCTTCAATGAACTTCCGGAACAGAAGCGTGCACGAATGCTGGTTTTAAATATTCTGAACAATAAATTCGGCAGTGAACAGGTCATTGAAAATAATGATGACGTTGATTTCAAAGCATTTGAAATCAGGCAGGACAATAAAACGGTTTTTCATGTGTATGTTTCAGGGATCAGGACAAATAACGGCATGTTTCTGTTTCCCGACATAAGAAACGTCCATACTGATGAACAAATTCCGCTGCTTCTTTTTGCCGTTGACCGTGTGTTCCATAACAATCCTGTTGTTTATATGCGTGAGCTGAAAAGTACTGCCCAACTGAATTTTTTATTTGGTGCAACATTTTTATTCTGATATTTGCTCTGAAATTTGTTCATTATGCAGCATCAATTTGTAGATAAGTTTCTGAAAGTCATGCAAAGCCATTCCGAAATGACAGGGAAGACCATCCTGGCCGGTGTGAGCGGAGGCATTGATTCAGTTGTATTGCTCCATTTGCTTCATAGCAACGGTTTTAAAGCTGCGGTGGCTCATTGCAATTTTCAGCTGAGAGGCTCTGATTCTGATGATGATGAAAATTTCGTGAAACAACTGGCAGAAGAATATCAAAACCAGTGTTTTGTCATGAAGTTTGAAACGGCTTCTTTTGCGAAAAAACACGGAATTTCAGTCCAGATGGCTGCACGTCAGTTACGGCTCGATTTCATGAACAGGTTACTCAGGGAACATCATTTTTCCTGCAGTTGTCTGGCTCATCATCATGATGATAATATTGAAACATTTTTTCTCAATCTGACCCGGGGCACTGGTATAAAGGGCATCAGGGCGATGTCTGTCCTGTCTGAAAATATTTTCCGCCCGCTGCTTTTTGCAACACGGAGTGAAATTGCCGAATATGCAGCCAGGCACAACCTAAACCATCGTGAAGATGTCTCCAATTCGAAGGATGATTATCTCCGTAATCGCATCAGACACCATGTTCTTCCGCAGTTTGTCAGTCAGTTTCCCGGGTTTTATGAAGTGATGATTGACAATTTCAGACGGTTTTCGTCCGGCCTGGCATTGCATGAAGAACTGTGCAAAAATGCTTTGAAAGACTGCGTTTCTTTTCAAGAAAACAGGATGAATCTGGATCTCCGAAAAATCTCAGTATATGAAAATTCGGCAATCCTGCTTGGTGAATTTCTTTCTGATTACGGTTTTACTTTTCTTCAGGCAGAGCAAATGATGCAAAGTGCTGATAAAACTGAAACGTCTGTATTTCAGTCAGATGAATATGAAGCGTTTTTGAAAAGCGGGTTTCTCGACATCAGCATCCGTGAGCAGGCAACAGATCAATCGTATGTGATCAGCTCTCCGGAATGCTTTTCCACTTTTGCGCTTCCGTTGCAGATTAGCAGCGAATTGTTGAAAAATAACGCAGATCTCAATCTTAAAGCAGGTCCTGAGCATGCTTATTTTGACGCATCCAGGGTAGAATTTCCGCTGATTCTCAGAAAATGGAAAGCGGGAGATGTTTTTTTTCCTTTCGGGATGAAAGGGAAAAAACGGATCAGTGATTATTTTACTGATCTGAAAATGAGCTCACTGCAAAAACGCAACACATGGCTGTTGTGTTCCGGAGAAGATATTGTTTGGGTTGTCGGTTACCGCATTGATCAGAGGTTTGCTGTTCGATTTGGCACAGAAAACATTTTACATTTGATCAGTTGCAGCAAATAATTTGATTTAGGTTTGAAAACAATGCGTAATAATGCTAATTTGGATTTAATGAATTTTAATTAATTTTGTAAATCTTTATAAAAATGCATGAATTATGAAAAATACGTCTGCTCTCAGATTTCTTACTGTATTGATGTTTCTGACATCCATTTTTTATTTTAAACCCTTGTTTTCACAAGAACTGCATCCAATTTCCTGGTCTTCAGAAGTGAAAAAAATTGATTCCGATATGGCTGAAATTCATTTCAGGGCAAATATTCAGGACGGTTGGGATTTGTACTCACTGGATGTCCCTCCCGGAGGGCCGCTTCCGACAGTCTTTACTTTTGAAAAAAACAGTGATTTCCAGCTTATTGGAAAAATGACAACCAATCCAAAGCCAAAATTGTCGTATGATGATGTGTTTGAAATGGAGATCGGAAAATGGAAAAAGTCTGTAACATTTATCCAGAAGATCAAAGTTGCCAGATTTCAGAAATTCAGCATCAATGTGGACATAGATTTTATGATGTGTGATGAAAACAGCTGCATTCCGCTTAGTGATAATGTGAAAGTACAGGTTGACGGTACTCAATATGAAACTGCATCAACTCCGGAAGAAACTGCAGTAGATACCGCAGAAGTGATTGAAGAAGCCGAAGTCACAACCACAGAAGACATAAATGAACCTGAATCAATCATTCAGGAAACACCGGCACAAAACAGATCCGTGTGGTTCATTTTCTGGTTAGGCCTTATGGGTGGAGTACTGGCTTTGCTTACACCCTGTGTATGGCCGGTGATTCCAATGACTGTCAGTTTTTTCCTCAACAAAACACAGAAAAAAGGGAGTGCTGTTCGTGACGCAGTATTTTATGGTTTGTCCGTGATTGTGGTGTATGTCACACTTGGTCTGACAATTTCGCTGATATTTGGACCTGATGCACTTGGCGGACTCGCAACAAGTCCGGGGTTCAATGTGTTTTTCTTTATTCTGCTTGTCATTTTTGCCATCGCATTTTTTGGTGCCTTTGAACTCACTTTGCCAAGCAAATGGGTGAATGCCATGGACAGGAAAACTGAAAAAAGCGGAGGACTGATGGGTGTGTTTTTTATGGCACTGACCCTGGTTCTTGTGTCCTTTTCATGCACAGGGCCGATACTTGGGGCATTGCTGGTTGAAGCAGCCTCGTCCAACAGTTTTGTTGCGCCTCTGATGGGAATGTTCGGATTCTCTGTTGCAATGGCCATCCCATTTTCATTGCTTGTCATATTCCCCTCATGGCTGAAATCCATGCCAAAATCCGGTGGCTGGATGAATTCTGTGAAGGTCGTGCTTGCATTTCTGATGCTCGCCTTTGCGTTCAGATTTCTGGCTGTAGCCGATGGTGTTGCCGGATGGGGAATTCTGCCGCGTGAGTTATTTATCGCTATATGGTTGGTCATCTTTCTGCTCATGGGATTTTATCTGCTCGGAAAGATCAAAATGTATCACGACAGCGATGTGAAACATCTGACTGTCGGGAGGTTGTTTCTGGCAACAGCAAGTTTTGTCGCTGCTGCACTGATGCTGCCCGGTTTATGGGGTGCACCCATGAAAGCAATCAGTGGCTTTATGCCTCCGATCACAACCCAGACATTCAATCTTAATAAAGCAGTTTCTGTCGGACCCGCTGCCGATATGTCACTGTACGAAGGATATCATACCAAAGAAGGCTCATACGGTCTGATCAAATTTCTGGATTATGAAGAAGGGATGGAATTTGCCGGCAAGCAAAACAAACCCGTGTTTCTCGATTTTACAGGAATCGGTTGTACAAACTGCAAAAAAATGGAAGCATCTGTCTTTGGTGAAGATAAGGTCTTGCCATTGCTGAGAGATAAATATGTGATCATTGCTTTATATGTTGACAGCCGCGAACTGCTTCCGGAAGATAAACAGTATGTTTCCACTACCGGAGGGAAAGAGAGAAAGATCAGAACTGTCGGTCAGAAATGGAGCGATTTTCAGACCACACAGTATGGTGTGAATGCTCTTCCGTATTATGTCCTGCTGGATCATGACGGAAAAATGCTCACCGAACCGCGCGCCTACAACACGGATGTGAATGCGTTTGCAGAATTTCTGCAAAAGGGATTGACAGAATTCCAGAAACAGTAGTTTTTCTTAGAGACTTTCTGATTTTTAGGGTAAGCGTAACTTGTTATCGATTTGGATTTTTGATTTCACTTATTCATTTAGTGTTAAGTGTTATTCATTATTCATTCCTGAAAATGTGGTCTTGGTTGATGGTCGTGGAGGTTGGTTTGGTCTATGGCCTGTGGTCTGTGGATTACACTTATTCATTTTATGTTAAGTGTTATGTGTTTTTCATTTCTGATTAATTTGGCCATGGTTGTTTGTCATGGAAATACTCCATGATCAGTGTTTTGTGTTCAATGTTAAATATATATATATATTTACATATGAAGCAGGGTTTTAACAATTTATTTGGTTTTTGACAAATTGTTGCGTAAATTAGCAGCCTTAAACATTAAAATTATGCATCAACAAACGAACTTCATGTATTTAAATAATTCTCAGGAAACTTTATGCCCCTTTACGCATGGCCAGGGTGTTTATATTGCTCGTTCGCTCTTATCTGTTTTGAATCCAAATATGATTTATTCACATGATTGTGAGTTTGACCCCACATTTGAAATCAGGACTACTCAGATCACAGAGCCCAAATCAGTGTTGAAGGTATTTCCTAATCCCACAAATGATATATTGTATTTCGAGATTCTGAATTTTACTAATGGGAATGCTGTCACAATAGAAATTGCAGATATTTCAGGAAGAA
>CAYMAZ010000004.1:0-59112 GCA_964388575.1 uncultured Bacteroidales bacterium
GAAAAAATGAATAATGATAAAATAAAAAAAAGTATGGTTTTTGTTTTCATAATTTCATGGTTTTTTTAATGAATAACTATTTTTTTATTGAATTTTTTTGTTTTTGATTGAATATTAAGGATATAAACTCCTTTAGGCAAATGTGAAACATTGATGGTAAAGCTACCTGTTCCATTATTTTGCAATATTTCTGATTTTGCCAATTGTCCATTTATATTGAATAAATTGAAACGAACATCATTATCATAAAATGAATGTATTTGAATATTTAAAATGTCTGTACATGGGTTTGGATAAATAAAACATTGATTTTCGGTTTGAATAATTTTTTCAAAACCTGCAATTCCATTGGCATCGGTTTTAATTAAATAAACATCAAAACCACCTGCCCCAAAACTTTTGGTGTAGCCTGATAAAATAAAGCCACCATCATCTGTTTGCTGAATATAACTTGCTGCATCATCATTTATACCTCCAAATGTTCTATGCCAGATTTCATTTCCATCTAAGTCTGTTTTTATCAGATAAACATCTCTTTCGCCGGAGCCAAAACTTTTTGTACTGCCAACTAATATAAATGAATTATCAGTTATTGATAATGCCATCGAAGCTAAATCGTCGTTATTGCCACCATAAGTTTTTATCCAAATTTCATCACCTGAAGCATTTAACTTGCTCAGAAATACATTATACCCTCCATTCCCATGGCTTTTAGTATTCCCCAAAACGAATAAATTTCCACTAGTTGTTTCAAGTCCACATACACAAGCGTCAAAATTAACACCGCCATATAGCTTTGTCCACAATGTGTCTCCAAGTGCATTTGCTCTAATTAATAAACAATCTGATGATTCTAGAGAACCTGAATGACTATAGCCTACTAAAAAATATCCACCATCGTTGGTTTGTATAATTGAAGTACCACCGTTTGACTGTCTCAGTGCATAAGTTTTCATCCATTGCTCATTCCCGCTTTCATCAGTTTTAATCAGAAGTACATAAGAAGATGCAGTTGCATTATTTCGTGTGTAACCAGTTATGATAAAGCCGTTGTCGCTTGTTTGTTTCACATCATAACCACTGTTTTCTGAATATAATCCATAATTCTTATACCAAAGGGTATCGCCATATTCATTAAACTTCAGCAGCAAAACTTCATGCACATAAGAGCCTGATATGATTTTTGATGTGATACCAGTTACTACAAAATTATTGTCATTGGTTTTTATCATAGAATATGGCATTTCGCTGTATTCTGATTTTCCGATACGTTTTGTCCAAAGTGTATCACCATAGGCATCGGTTTTAATGAGATAGATATCCTGCCAGTAAACACCAAAGCTTTTTGTGTAGCCTGCAACAAGATACCCTCCATCATCTGTTTGCATAACACAATTGCCACCGTCATCGGCACTGCCGCCATAATGTCTCTCAAACATTATCTGGCTTTGAGCAAACGTAGATATTAATAGCAGGTAAAAGAGAAGTTGAGTTTTTGTTTTCATATTTTCATAATTTAATGATTAATCAATTTTAAAAGAAATCAGCAGCAACACAACCATGCATTGCTGCCAAAGGCATAGCAGATGGCATGTCCTCCAATTGTTTGGTTGATGTTATGGTCTTTGGGTAAGTATTTAGAATTTTCAAAGCAAAATTTACTGTTGGAATATGCATAAACAAACCCACTTTTTTTATATTTGCAGGTAAGTATAACACACACACACACACACACACACACACACACACAGTGATGCGGGTTTCAGCGAAAATGGCCTGCTTTTTTTCATGGGGAGCAAAGACATATAACTTTGCAAATATAAAGTATAATTATTCTAAATGCAAATTTTTTTCGATAAAATAGGTGTGTTGATATCTTTGATTTTGTAAGAATCTTGATTTTAATATGATAAGTTTTTATGTAAAACTTCCTGAATGTGAAAATGATAGATGTATTTTTATAAATTTGCAATGAATCAGTTAATACTTCACTACTTTTAGTGAATTTAAAAAGGGAAAAGATATTTGATGTCCTGTCTGCCGAAATAACCTGAATTTTTCATAATTAAAATATTTCTTTAATCATCCTGATTGAAACGCTCAAAATTTTATACTTTTGAAACTGCGAAAAACGTTTTTAAAAATCATGAAAATGGCAGCTTTCTTTTTTTTATTTCTGAGCCTTTTTCTGGCTCCGGTGCTCACAGATAAAACTTATGAATTTTCAGACGACTCAACAAAGATAGAACCTGCTGTCAGGGAAATGTACAGTGAAATCTATGCAGATTCGCTGATGAAAGCGATGACACTTGATGAGAAAATTGCCCAGCTTATTATGCTGGATGTGTATCCGAATAAAAATGAAACCTATTACAAAACCGTAGACAACTGGGTCAGAGAAAAAAAAATCGGGGGAATTATATTCTTCAGGGGACAACCTGCCGAGATTGCTAAACTCAGCGACAGATTCACCGCAATTTCTGCAATTCCGCTGTGGGTCGGACTGGATGCTGAGTGGGGCGTGTCAATGCGTGTTGACAGTATTCGCCGTTTACCCTATGCATTGACTCTGGGTGCCGTTAGTGACAATGCAGTTGTCAGGGAATACGGTAATCTTGTCGCAAAACAATGCAAAAGGTTTGGAGTCAATATGAATATGGCTCCTGTGGCGGATGTGAACAACAATCCCAGAAATCCGGTGATCAATTACAGATCCTTTGGAGAAAACCCGAATAATGTGGCAATGAAGGCTGTGGCCTATTACCTCGGGATGAATGATGAAGGGGTGATTTCAGTTGCAAAGCATTTTCCGGGACACGGAAACACAGATGCAGACTCTCATTATGAGCTTCCATTGATTCACGATTCACAACAGGTAATAGATTCCATACATCTGCTGCCCTTCAGGGAACTGATCAAATATGGTGTTCCCGGTTGCATGTCTGCACATTTGTTTGTGCCTGCGCTAGATTCAACATTAAATCGTGCCAGTTCTTTATCTCCTGTTATACTGAATGATCTTCTCCTGAACAAATTGAAATTCCACGGATTTGTCATTACTGATGCATTGGGAATGAAGGGTGTGAGCAGCATATTCAAACCCGGAGAAATTGAAGTGAAAGCTTTGCTTGCAGGGAATGACATTCTGCTGATGCCTCAGAAGCCGCAGATTGCGATCGATTCTATTAAAGCTGCTGTTCATTCCGGCAGAATCCCGGAGTCACTGATTGATGAAAAATGCAGGAAACTTTTAAAATTTAAATATTTATATCTCGGAGAGAAACGAACTGATCTTGATTCATATACAAAAATACCTGAAGAACTGAACAATCAGGAAGTCAATGATTTTATTTACAGGATTTTCTGTCATTCAACTACTTTGCTTGTCAATAAGGATTCAATTTTGCCATTAAAAAAAGATATTTCCGGAAAGATCAGTGTTGTCAGCATCGGTAAGCAGCAGGATACTGAATTTGTAAAAAAACTTCGAAGCTATTTTGAAGCAGACCATGTGAAAGTTGGTTCTTCTCCAGTCGAAATGGAAATCAACAGAACCATCAGTGTAGTGGAGGAATCTCAGACTGTTATCATCTGTCTTTATGGAATGAACAATTCAGCCGGTAAGAATTATGGTGTTTCGGCTTCAGCAGCAAGGCTTGTTCAAAGGCTGTCAGCTCAGAAAGATGTTGTTCTGATCCTTTTTGGAAATCCATACGGAATAAATCACATGGGAGATATTTCGAACATCAGATCAATTGTTGTTGCATATGAAGAGCATGATGAAAGTGAAGCTGCTGCGGCAATGTGTGTATCAGGGCAGTTGCCTTTTCTTGGAAAACTGCCTGTGAGCGCAGGAGGATTTCAGGCCGGGACAGGAATTGTCGGGGAGGTTCAACAGGGCCTGATCATTTCGGATCCTGAAAAAATGAATATCAAAACCGATGTCCTGCAGGAAATTGACAAAATTGTTCAGGATGCTATAGATAAAGGTGCAATGCCGGGGTGTCAGATTGTTCTTGCACAGCATGGAAAGGTTTTTTACAATAAATCATTTGGATACCACACTTTTGAGAAGACTCAGCCTGTGTTAAATTCCGATATTTATGACCTGGCTTCACTGACAAAAATTCTTGCAACAACTGCAGCTGTCATGAAACTTTTCGGGGAGGACCGGATTATGCTTGAGGATCAGATTGAAAAACATCTGCCCTGGATGGAGAATTCTCCCGTAGGCAAACTGACTGTCCTGGAAATTATGACGCACCAGAGTGGATTGATAAGCTGGATCCCGTTCTACAAAAGTATTACTG
This sequence comes from uncultured Bacteroidales bacterium, assembly GCA_964388575.1. Taxonomy (GTDB): domain Bacteria; phylum Bacteroidota; class Bacteroidia; order Bacteroidales; family DTU049; genus CAYMAZ01. Next base: position 4,311 of record CAYMAZ010000004.1, read on the forward strand.
CTACTGATTCACTGCGATCTGTGTATTTTGCTGATCAGTACAGTGAAGAGTTTTCTGTTCCTGTTGCTGAAAATTTATGGATGTTAACATCTTACAGGGATTCAATTTTTCAAAGGATACTGAATTCAAATCTGCAAAGAAAGAGATACAAATACAGCGATCTTGGTTTTTATTTGCTGAAAGAATTGGTTGAGTCGATGAGCGGATATTCCTTTGAAGAATATCTGAGACTCAGTTTTTATCAGCCCATGCAGTTATACACAATGACATTTAATCCACTGAATAAGTTTTCAAAAGATCGCATTATTCCAACAGAAAATGATCAGGTTTTCAGAAATCAGCTTGTACATGGATTTGTGCATGATCCCGGAGCAGCCTTGCTGGGAGGTGTTGCCGGACATGCAGGATTGTTTGCCAATGCCATGGATGTGGCTTCGATGATGCAGATGTTTCTTGATTACGGGACGTATGCAGGTCATCGGTATCTTGATTCAATGGCAGTTGTCAAATTTACTGCAAGGCAATTTACAAACAACAGAAGAGGGATTGGTTTTGACAGACCAGCAGGTGCAAACAACAGTGGCAATACTTCCGATCAGGCTTCATCACTGAGTTTTGGACATACAGGTTTTACAGGTACGTTTGCCTGGGCTGATCCGAAACACGGATTGGTGGTGGTATTTCTTTCAAACAGAATTCATCCTGACGCTGAAAACAAAAAACTCATGTCACTGGAGGTAAGGAAAAAAGTTCAGGAGCTTGCGTACAAGGCAATCAGCATTCAATAAAAGCATTATGCAGAAAAGAAGAAATCACGATAAACATAAACAAGCAGTTCAAAAGCCTCATGTTGCGGAAAAGCAGCAGACAGGTTTTTTCAAAAACAGGAACATCCCGCTGATCCTCCTGCTTGTTACGGTCATTGTTACGTTTATTGTGTATTCAAGTGCAATCGGTTACGGATTTATCTATAATTGGGATGATGCAGGATATATACTGAAGAATGACTATTTAAAATCTTTTACACTGTCAAATATTGCTGACATTTTCAGTTCTTTCCACATGCACAATTATCATCCGCTGACCACACTGACCTATCTGATTGAGTACACTCTTGTTGGTGAAAAAGCATGGTTGTATCATCTGAACAATATTCTGCTGCATCTTGCAAATACATTTCTTGTGTACTTCCTGATCAGAAAGCTTCTGCGTGGAGCTGAGCTACCGGCACTGATCACAGCAGCTCTTTTTGCACTGCATCCGATGCATGTGGAATCCGTTGCATGGATTTCGGAGCGGAAAGATGTTTTATACACATTCTTTTACCTTCTTGCATTGATCCGGTATGTACGATATCTGGATCACGGGAAGAAAATCGATTTTTTCTACACTGCTGTGTTTTTTCTGTTATCCTGTCTGAGTAAATCAGCTGCGGTTACACTACCTGTTTTGCTTTTTGCATTTGATTATCTCTGCAAACGTCAGTTTAAACTGAGTGTCGTGCTTGAGAAAGTTCCGCTTTTACTGATTTCGGTAGTTTTCGGAATTCTTGCCATCAAATCCCAGGATACAGCCATACAGGATCTGACCCCTTTGCTGACTTTTTTCGAGCGTTTGCTGATCGTATGCTGGGGAATATGCTTGTATGTTTACAAAGCTCTGGTGCCTGTTGGTTTATCAGCATTTTACCCTTATCCGCTAAAAACCGGAGACCTGCTGCCATGGTATTATTTTTCAGCACCTCTTCTGATAGCAGCTTTGGGTTATTTCATCTGGTATTCGAGAAAATGGGGGAGGGAAGTCATTTTTGGTTTTGCATTTTTCTTCATAACCATTTCGCTGGTACTTCAGCTGATGCCGGTCGGAGGAGCAATCATTGCCGAACGTTATACGTATGTGCCCTATATCGGATTGTTTTTTATTTTTTCATTGCCTTTTGCAAAATTATATGGCACTGTGAGCAAAATTTCCAGAAAAAACATTCTGATGTATCTTCGGATTTTTGTTCTTCTGGTTGCTGTCTTTGCTGTTCTTTCCTATGAAAGAATCGGATACTGGAAAGACGGTGATGTGCTGTTTACCGATGTGCTGAAAAAGTACCCGAGGTTTCCCTATGGTTATAATAACAGAGGTTTTTTATATTTCGACTATTATGCCCTGAAAGTGTATCCTGAGAATGAAACGAGGAAAAATGCATACATTGAGAAAGCCCTTCAGGATTATACAACAGCAATTACACTCGATCCGGGCTATGCCGGAGCGTATGCAAACAGGGCAGTCCTGCTTTACAATACAGGCAGGCCTCAGGCTGCACTGGAAGATTTCAACAAACTGCTCAGTCTTGATCCTGTCAATCGCGACGGACTGCTTGGTAGGGCAAACACCCTGAGTTCACTTGAAATGTATGCTGAAGCCATACCTGATTACAGTGCGTATCTTCAGATGAAACAGGATGATGCAAAAGCGTGGTTGTGGAGGGGAATTGCATACAGCAGGACAGGTGAAAATGAACTGGCACTGGCAGATCTTGAAAAGTCTGCGACTCTGAATCCTGATGATTATGAAGTCTTCTACTGGCAGGGCATTGTTTTCTCACAGATGAACGATCATGCGAAGGCAATTCCAATGTTTGACAAGTCCGTGAAGTTGAATCCTGAAAATTATGAATTGTACTCATGGCGTGGCCTGGCCTTTTATGAACTGAAACAATATGACATGGCGGTTGCAGATTACTCGATGGCCATTCAGCTCAAACCAGAAGAGTTATCAACATACATAAACAGAAGTGCGGCATACAATGAACTGAAAAAATACCAGGAGGCTTTTTCAGATCTGATTTATGCTGCTGAAAGAGGGTATCCCATCAGCAGAGGATATTATGAGTTGCTGGTGGTGAAGGTCAGGCGCAATTGATACATGAAATGAGTTTAACAATACAGGATGTGAATACAAGGACAGATTGTTGAGTTGAATATTTTCATATTTTTACAAAAAAAAAATAGATGAAGAAGCGTCCCAACCTTCCCAAAGAACCTGTGGTTTTCGATACAAAACCTGTTGAGATTGAACTGAAAAAGGGAAAATATTTCTGGTGTGCCTGTGGCAGGAGTCAAAAACATCCTTTTTGCGATGGCTCACACTATGGTACAGGGATCAGGCCGAAGAGGTTTTTAATAGAAGAGGAGCAAGGAATGGTGAAACTCTGCGCCTGCAAAAAGACCAATACGCCACCGTTTTGTGATGGAACGCATAAGAGCTTGTGAGATGAAAGAGTTCAGAATTTATGAAACCAAAAAAAAAATGGTTTCAATGAATACATTACGAATGACATAAAGTGAATAAATGAAATCTAAAGGACTTAATCCTGATTCCTGAAAAAAAATACAGGTTCTAAACAAAAATTTATAATCAAGCTAATTTCGATGTTCAACTGATTTAAAAACGTATCTACAAAATTTGAAAAAGAAAATTTTAATCCTTTCATATTTAATCAACTTGAATGTATTTCAGCAATTTTTTTCATTCCTCTGAGTTATTAAAGGAGGTTTTTCAACAAATTGACATAATCAAAACAAACGGACAATGGGAGAACTCAAAACAAAACAAACAGGTGCGGATGTGCTTGAGTTTATCAACACATTTGCAAATACAGAACAAAAACGTGCCGACAGCCTTGAATTGATAAAACTGATGCAGGACGCAACCGGATGTGAACCAAAAATGTGGGGTGCATCAATTATTGGCTTCGGCAAATACCATTACAAATCAGAACGGAGCCGTCAGGAGGGTGACTGGCCACTGCTGGGTTTTTCGCCACGGAAGGCAGCCATTTCCCTTTATGTATTTAGCGGGTTACCCGAACATGAACACCTGCTTTCTGATCTGGGAAAATTTACAATGGGGAAGGCATGCATCTACATCAAAAAACTTTCCGATATCAACACTGATGCACTCAAAGCTTTGATGAAAGCAACAATACAGTTTCTGGAAACCAAATATGGAAAACAATAAAAAGTCTGTTCAGGGCAATGAAAAATGGAGCCGGGAGCTTGAATATCTTGCTTCAGTCATTCAGAAAGCACCACTGGAAATGGCTGTGAAGTGGGGAGCTGAAGTCTTTACCTGTAACGGAAAAAATGTGATAAGTTATTACGGATTCAAAGAATATTTCGCACTGTGGTTTTATAAGGGCGTTTTTCTGACTGATAAATACAACATCCTTGTCAGTGCCCAGGGTGAAAACACCAAATCATTGCGGCAGTGGCGTTTTACTTCAATTGATGAAATTGATGAGCAGAAAATTCTTGAATATATTTATGAGGCAATTGAAGTTGAAAAAAAAGGACTGAGAATGAAACCTGAGAAGCCGGGGAAAATTGTGGTTCCCGTTCTGTTATCTGAAGCAATGTCAAAAGATCCTGGCCTGAATCATGCATTCAACAGCCTCACGCCCGGAAAGCAGAGAGAATATGTGGCATATCTCAATGAAGCCAAACAGGATACTACCAGGATTAAACGTCTTGAAAAGATCTGCCCGATGATACTCAGAGGCGTGGGTTTAAACGATAAATACAAAACTTAAAATCAGAAATTTATATGACTACGACCAACATGTATTTAAATTTTAAAGGCAACTGTGAAGAGGCTTTCAATTTTTACAAATCAGTTTTTGGAGGGGAGTTTTCCTACCTGGGGTATTTCAGCACAATACCAGAAAGTGATGAATACAGAGTTCCCGATGCCGACAAAAACAAAGTCCTGCACGTGGGTTTGCCAATCGGAACATCAGTGTTGATGGGTAGTGATGTCGGTTCAGAAATGGAACCTTATTTTGTGCAGGGCAACAACTTCTCGGTTTCAGTGACTGCAGAAAACAAAGCTGAAACTGACAGAATTTTCAATGCTCTTGTTGAAGGCGGAAAGATAACCATGCCGCTGCAAAACACATTCTGGGGCGATTATTTCGGGAAGCTGACAGACAAATTTGGCATTAGCTGGATGGTGAGTTTTAATGAAGAATATCAAAACCCCAGGTAACTTCATAGAATAAGATTAAATGACTTTCAGCAATCAGGTGTAGTCTGGAAAGCTGAGGATGATCAAATGAAGAATTTTGGCAAAAACTTTGAAATTCTGAATTTTGCTTAATTCATATCACTATTGTCCGACTAATACTGAAAGGGTTTATCAAATTCCTCGCTATCATTAATATTTAAATAGTTTTGATACACATAAACTTAGTTTTGTTATTTGCCACTAAAACACAAAAACACGAAATCCTCACAAAACTCAATAGACTCATTTAGTGGATTTTAGTGATTTTCGCAAGGGGATCCCAATGAGAAGAGTTTTAACGACAAAAGGTTAGAAAATTTAATCGGACAATAGTGAATTCATATATTAAAAAAATGAATTTATAATTTTCACAGCTTATGTTGAAGTTTCAAGACCTAAGTAAATATTATCCAGGCAGATCGTAAAGACCAAAGTTAATATCATTAAGTTCTGGTAAATTTGAATCGGTTGTCTGGAATTTACTATCTTTGCAGATTATTCAGTCCGGTAACAAATAATATATCTAATACATTAAAAAATGCAATTCCGACATGTACATTCGGATTACAGAAAGATGAAAAGAAAAATCACACTCTTCATAGCAATATTCACAACTTCTTTTATTGCTAATGCACAATGGACAGCACTTACAAGCGGAGTAACAACTGAGTTGAGATCAGTATATTTTACTGATGAAAATACCGGCTGGGCGGTCGGCCTTGAAGGAACAATTATTCATACCAGCAATGGAGGACTCACATGGACACAACAGTCCAGCGGAACAACAACAATATTGAATGATGTATATTTTGTCAGTAACTCGACTGGGTATGTAGCCGGAGGAGCAGGTATCATGCTGAAAACAACAGACGGGGGAACCAACTGGAACCCATTAAGCACAGGAACGACCGAGTCATTAAGGTCTGTGTATTTCACAGATGCAAATACCGGATATGCTGTTGGCGGCTATTCCGGCGGTGGTGTGATTTTCAAAACAACAAATGCGGGTACGAACTGGGTTGCACAAACGAGCAACTCAAGTCAGTGGCTTCAGTCAGTTTACTTTACAGATGCAAACAACGGTTACGCAGTCGGAGGTGAAAGCACCAACGGCAGGGTTGTTAAAACCACGGATGGTGGAGCCAACTGGACGCTTCAGTCAATTCCAACAAACTATGCCATGAATTCTGTGTATTTTTCAAATGCACAGACAGGTATTGCAGTCGGGAACAGCGGAAAAATTATTAAAACCTCGAATGGCGGGACAAACTGGGTCGAGCAAAACAACCCAACTTCCGGTGTACTGTATTCTGTGACATTCGCTCCGAAAGGAAGCCTAACAGTCGGATTTGCAACCGGCTGGAACGGAAGGATTTTAAAATCAACCGATGGAGGTGCTAACTGGTACACTCAGACAAGCGGAACAACAAAAACACTCTATTCAGTTTTCTTCGTGAATGAATTTACCGGATATACGGTTGGTGAGAATGGTGTCATACTGAAAACATCAAATGGTGGGGGAGTTGGCATTGAAGAAAATATTACAGATGAAATTATTCAAAACCTATATCCAAATCCATTCAGCGATTATCTCACCATTGAATTGTCAGAATATTCTGATACACAGATCAGTGTGTATACGACAGACGGAAAAATGCTTTTACATCAGTCTGCACAGTCAGCTTCTACAACTTTGGAGATGAAGCATCTTGCCACAGGAGTATATTTTATAAAAATCTATAATCCTTCCGGAACTTCATTCAGGAAAATTTCCAGGCAATAATTAAAAAATAGTATTTGAATCGCTTCTTTCTAAAGTTCTTTTTGCAAATTAATCATTGATAACATTGAATTTTCAAAACGATTGAACCTGTCAGTTGTTTTTTCTTGCAAAAAAAACAGGCATATTCTTCACATAGTGATAAATGTAATTTCGTGCACTTGTACATAGTTTACCGAAGTATTCATGGCTTATTAAAATGTTTAGAATAACACCTGATTTACCCTGCTGAGTAGTAACGAATTTTATACTTCATTTATGACCAAAAAGACAGTATATACTATATAGAACCCCAAAAGAACAGAAGCTTCCCACCGGTCTAATTTTTTTCTTTTTCCTGATAGCATTGAAACAAAAAGGAAAACAGTACCTCCGGTAAGAATATACAGATCAAAATTAAAGGCAGAATTGAATTTTATCGGTTTTATAATACTGCTTATTGACAAAATCAGTAAAATGTTAAATATATTTGAGCCTATAACATTTCCGATTGCTATATCACTTTTATTTTTGATAGCAGCAACAATCGATGTAACAAGTTCTGGTAGTGAAGTTCCTGCAGCAATTATAGTCAGTCCGATAATCTTTTCACTCACACCAAGTTCATTTGCAATATTCACACAGTAGTTTACAACAAGTTGACCTCCGGCAATCAATCCTGTCAATCCAAGTATAATTAAGCCCCAGATTTTTAAAACAGATTTTTGGGTAAACTCTGAGTGTGTTTTTTGTTCCTTTTTCATTAGAAAAAACACATAATATAAGAAAAACAGAAACAGCACAAGAAAAATGAAACCATCTGACCGACTTAAAAAACTTTGACCTGAAAAACTAAAATCATTCAACAGGAAAATCAGCAGAATTGTTACAAATAATGAAATGGGAATCTCTTTCCATGCAGTTGAAGATTGAACGGCAATTGGCAGAATTATACCTGACACTCCTAGTATGAGAAACAAGTTAAAGGTATTACTCCCAACAACATTTCCAAGTACGATGTCAGAAAAGCCATTTAAAGATGCGATTAAGCTCACAACCAATTCGGGTGCTGAAGTTCCGAAAGCAACAATTGTCAGTCCGATTGCCAAATCTGATACTCTGTACTTTTTTGCCAAAGCAGCAGCTCCTTCAACCAACCAGTTTGCCCCAAAAATCAGACAGGCAAATCCGGAAATAACCAAAAGAACTGAAATTATCATGACACAGTTATTTTCTTGTAAAATTAATGAGAACCTTTTTATTCTAAGTTATTTTCTACTTTGATTTTTTGATAAATCTTTCAGGGTGATATATATTCCAGGAAGACTTCAGTTCCTTTGGTTGGTTCTATGTGGTGTTACACTGAATTTGCATTTAATTATGGATTACTTTTTTTTAATCTTGATCATTTCATTTACAAGTTTCATCCATTTTTCAGCCATCTGTATTTCTGTTGTTAACCTAATGTCAGTTTCAGAGTTGTAAAATTCAAATTTCACATCACTTTTGTTCCTGTCAGCTGCAGTAAAGCACAATTCAATTTTATCAACAGAACCGAAATTCCCTTCCCTGAATTTTAAAGGACTGTTGTTACAGAGAATCATACTGTTTAGAATATCTCTCAGATCAACATACTGTTTTACTAACTGTTTATCAATATTTTTTTTACAGAAGAAAATACATTTGTTTGTTTCATCTACTCCAATAGTAAGTTGACCTTCAGTGTCATATTTGCTGATATTGCAATTATGTTTTTCAGCAAATTCTCTCAGTGATTTCAATATTTTGTTTTTTCTTTTTTTACTGATGTATCCGGCAATAATAAAAGGCAAAATACAGAGTGCAATTAAAACAATACCAATTATCGTGGTTCCAGTTTCCATTTTTTAATTTTTTAATGATTTATAAATAATAATAGTGCTTCATTTCATCACGAAGCAAACAGCCGGCTTTCAATGAAGGCCGCAGTCAGAATAGCATCAGAATTACCAGAAATAATTGAATGGAAAGATCAGATCCGCTTTTCGAAAGTTTATAAGAAAATTTCGTGAAAAGTAAATGTATTGTAAGAATTCGGATTGAATGGAATTATCAATTACTTCATTTAGTGAGAAATTGGTAACGGACTGGTTCTTTTTCAGAGATGAAGCAACGACTTGACTGAAGTTATTTGTGTTATCAGACATCAGAAAATTGCTGACAACATTGTCAAACATATGTTCAATCAGTTCTCCCTTTTCAGAACCTTGTTCATTTTGAATATTAACAACAATGGGAGAAACTGTCAGTATGTATGTTGAAAAATAGTACAATACTGCAATGACAATAACAACGGAAAATTTGTATGCGTTTTTCACGTTGCAAAGTTAGCTAATAATTAAGAAATTAATCAATAACGATAAAAAAATCATAAGCTTTACAATAGTTTTCAAATTCTTGATTTGAACTTTAATTTTCCTGAATTTATGCCAAAGAATCCGAATATTTTATGTGGTATAAGTCCAGTCCTGCACTCTATTGACCGACGATATGTAATCCCTCATATTTCATTTCCGGAATCACTTTGATTTCAGAAGTCCGTAAATGCTTCTCCTGTTCTTCTCGGAGCTTGGAAACACCCCTTTTGCTGAGGTTCTCACATCTTCGATGGTGTAGAACGTTTGTTCATCAAATTTTCTGACTGTTACAAGAAAATCATCCAGATTTTTCCGGTTGATGATTGAGAAAAGAATTTTAACTGGGCCACGCGTACCTTGGGCATCCATAATGGTCAATCCGAACCCGCGTTCGCTGAGTTCATGGACGATTTTTTCAGTGTTATTTTTTGGAAAGACCCTGATGACCACTTGTCCGAGCGATAATCTTTCTTCAAGTTTCAACCCGATGTAATTGCCCAATGCAAAACCAAAGGCATAGGCAAAATAATAAAAATAGTTGTCAAGTTTCTGAAAGATCTGGCTAACGACAATGATCCATATCAGAACTTCAAAGAAGCCCATCACAGGTGCAATGACTTTATATCCCTTGCTGAGATAAACAAGCCTCAGTGTGCCGATTGTCTGGTCTGCAATTCGAGCAAGTATTATCAGTAGAGGCACAACAATCCATGCCATGTAGTCAAAATTTTCCATTTTTTATTTTGTTTTAAGATGCAAAATTACAAGGAAAAGATCAATTCAGAACCAATCCTGAAAATAATGCCATTTATTGATTTTATCATCTTCGTATGTTGCATAAAGGTTACATGTAATATATTTTTCATAGATAAACTTTCCGTATTTGTATAATTACAATTTTCGGATGAGTTTTTTCAGCAAACTGAAATACCGCGCGCTGTTTTTTTTCGTAATTTTGAAGCCTTATTGACGTTTAAGTAAAATATGAATAACTTTATTGTTTCGGCACGCAAGTACAGACCATCAACTTTCAAAACTGTGGTCGGACAGGATTACATTGTTACTACACTGAAGAATGCGATAAAAAATAATCAGCTAGCACAAGCTTTTCTTTTCACAGGTCCCAGGGGGGTTGGTAAAACAACCTGTGCCAGAATTCTCGCAAAGACGATCAACTGTACCAATATTACAGAAGATTTTGAAGCCTGCAATCAGTGTGAATCCTGTCGTTCGTTCAATGAGCTGGCTTCATTTAATGTTCACGAACTTGATGCCGCATCAAACAATTCTGTTGACGATATCAGAACTCTGGTTGAGCAGGTGCGAATTCCACCGCAGGCAGGTAAATATAAAGTTTATATCATTGATGAAGTTCACATGCTTTCAGCAGCAGCGTTTAATGCTTTTCTGAAAACACTGGAGGAGCCACCCTCTTATGCGAAGTTTATACTGGCAACAACAGAAAAGCATAAAATCATTCCAACGATATTGTCAAGATGTCAGGTTTTTGATTTCAAACGAATTACAATTGAAGATATTTCAAAACATCTTGCATATGTTGCAAATAGTGAACATATTGAGTTTGATCCTCAGGCACTGCATGTCATCGCTTCAAAGTCTGACGGAGCTCTGAGGGATGCTCTTTCAATTTTTGATCAGATGGTCAGTTACGGGAGCAATAACATCACAACAAAAGATGTTATTGACAATCTGAATATTCTTGACTATGAATTTCATTTCCGGTTAATCAATGCCATTCTCGAAGGAGATACTACAGCTATACTTCTGATTCTTGATGAAATTTATGAAAAAGGGTTTGAAGGACAGACCCTCATAACGGGTTTCGGAGATCATCTCAGATCTCTTCTGGTATGTAAAGATGAGAAAACGTTACCGTTGCTTGAAGTACATGAAAATCTGGCAGATGAATATCTGCAGCAATCCAGAAAATGCAGCGTGCGATTTTTGATCAGAGCACTTGAGATAATTAACACCTGTGATATCAACTACAAATCGGCTTCCAATAAGCGATTTCATATAGAACTAAATTTCCTGAAAATCGCTCAGTTAAATGATCAGCAATCTGCTGAAACAGAAGAACAGCAACAAAAACAACCATCACCTGAACATAAGCCAATGCCGGAAAAACATGAAAAGCCACTTCCGGATTCAACAACTGAAAAATCGGCTTCTACATCTACAGAAGACACCCCTGTACAATATAAGACCCCGCCGCTAAAAGCCACAAAGACAGAGACTGTCCATGATGTTGATGATATCAGCGTGATGGATGTGATTAAACAAAAAAGCTCAGAAAAGTCAATGATTCGACGGATGGATCAACCATTTACGGATGAGGATGTACGAGTAGCTTTTACAGAATTTTGCGATCATCTTCACAATGATGATACCAAGGGATATGTGTGTTCAATAATTAAAAATGTAAGGTTTGATAAAGTTGATGATCAGAACTGGAATCTCGTGCTTTCAAGTTCAGCTGAGACAGAAGCATTCAGAAGTCTTGATATTCAGAAATGGTTTAGGGAACACCTGTCAAATAAATCTTTCAATATTCAATTTGTTGTTGAACCGAGAAAAGATCATACAAATGTAAAAACAAGGGAGGAAAAAATGAAGGACTTTATCCAGAACAATCCTGATGTCATACGTTTGATTAATGAACTTGGGGCACAGCCAGATGTTTAGACAATTCATTTATAAACAGAAAATAAATATACACAAAATGAGAAACATTGTTTTTAAAATTATGATATCAGCATTTTTGCTGATGTTGTTTGGTCAGACAGAGGCACAGATTACATTGCCCAAGTCAAGAAATTCTATTCAGGCGCAAAAGGTAAATCCTGAAGTCAGAACAGCAAGCAAAGCCCATTATGAAAAAATGGAAAGCACAAGAGGTCGTTACTCTTTGGAGAAAGTAGAAAATGATCCTCTGGATGCCTATATTTACACATTGGGAAATGGCATGAAGGTCTACATGACAGTTTACAAAAATACGCCAAGAATTCAGGCATATGTTGCTGTGAAAGCTGGAAGCAAGCATGATCCTGCTGAAACAACCGGACTGGCTCATTATTTCGAACATATGATGTTTAAAGGCACTAAGTTGTTTGGCACAAAAGATTACAAAAGCGAATCTTATTACATCAATAAGATTGACAGTTTATTTGAAATATACAGAACACTGACAGATGAGAAGCAGAGAAAAGTAATTTACAGGACAATTGACAGTCTTTCTTTGATTGCATCTGATTTTGCCATTCCCAATGAATATGACAAGCTGATGTCCATTATTGGCAGTAGTGGTACAAATGCCTATACTTCACTTGAACAAACAGTATATGTGGAAGATATTCCATCAAATCAGCTTGAAAACTGGGCTAAAATTCAGGCTGATAGATTTGCAAATCCAGTGCTGAGGTTGTTTCATACTGAGCTGGAAACAATATATGAAGAGAAAAATATGACCATGACCAATGATAACATGAAACAATATGTTGCCATGCTCGAGGGTATGTTTCCAAATCATCCCTATGGGACACAAACTGTCATCGGGACACAGGAACATCTTAAAAATCCCTCAATGAAAAACATCAGAGAGTTTCATTCAAATTATTATGTGCCCAACAATATGGCCATATGTTTATCAGGGGATTTTAATCCGGAAGAAGCCATACAGATTATTGACAAGCATTTTGGTCATTTGCATATGAAAGAAGTTCCTCCTTTTAAATATGAGGAAGCCAAACCAATCAGCGAGCCTGTTGTAAAAGAAGTGTACGGGCCTGATGCTGAATCTGTTTTTATCGGATTCAGATTTAACGGGGCAAATTCAAAAGATACATATGTGCTGACACTCATCGATATGATCCTGATGAACAGTGCTGCCGGATTGTTTGATATCAATCTGATTCAGAAACAAAAAGTGTTGTCAGCGTATTCTTACAATAACATTATGGCTGATTATTCAGCACTTGTTTTGGCTGGTAAACCCAAGGCAGGTCAAACACTTGATGAACTGAAGGAATTGTTGTTATCTCAACTTGAATTAGTAAAAAAAGGAGAGTTTGAGGACTGGCTCCTTAAGGCAATTATAAATGATCTGAAGCTTCAGAGGATTAAAAATTTTGAAAACAATAGCTCAAGAGCTTCTGCATTTGTTGATGCATTCATTCTTGGTATTCCATGGGAAGACTATGTGAATGAAATTCAGGTTCTGGAAAGCATCACTAAAGAAGAAATTATGCAGTTTGCAAGGGAAAGATTCTCTCAGAATTATGTGGTTGTTTACAAAAGAACTGGAAAAGATGACTCTGTGAAGAAAATTGCAAAAAATAAAATTACCCCTGTCAACATCAACCGAGATTCAGAGTCAGAATTTCTTCAAATGATCAGGGACAGTAGGCCTAAAGAGATTGAACCTGTCTTTCTGGATTTTAAAAATGATATCAAATACCTTGAAATGGGAAACATTCCTGTTCAGTACATCCGCAATACGGAGAATGAAACATTCAGATTGTATTATGTGTTTGACATGGGAACACAGCACAACCTTCGACTGGATCCTGCTGTGGAATATATTGAATTTGTCGGTACATCAAAATTCTCTCCGGAAGACATCAAAAAAGAGTTCTACAAGATCGGATGTACCTATGGTGTCTATACTTCAGGTGATCAGATTTATGTTACTCTGAATGGGTTGAGTGAAAATATGGAAGATGGGTTGAGGCTTTTTGAACATTTATTGAATGAATGTGTCCCCAACCAGGAAGCATGGGATCAGTATGTGGAAAATACAATTCAGAAAAGAATTGATGCAAAGAAAAACATTCAGTACATTTTTTCATATTTGATGATGTACGGGATGTATGGTCCTGTCAACCCCGGAACGTATCAGTTGTCAGAAAACGAACTGAAGCAGATCAAACCTCAGGAAATGATTGAAATTATAAGAAATCTGACTTCATTTAAACATCGGGTTTTGTATTATGGAAATCTTACTGAAGACAAGTTGATCGATGTCTTGAAACGAAATCATAAATCTCACGAACCACTGCAGGATTATCCACCGAAAAAAGACTTTGAACAACTACCCACAAACAAAAATACAGTTCTGTTTGTGAATTTTGACACACCCCATACACAAATCATTATGGTTTCAAGGGGAGAAAAGGGATTTAAAAAGGAAGATGCTGCAATCAATCAGCTCTTTAATGAATATTTCGGGATGAATATGAATTCAATTGTATTTCAGGAAATGCGTGAAGCAAGAGGACTTGCCTATGCCGCAATGTCATTTTATCAGCAACCTTCAGAAGCTGATAAGTATTACACCGGAATATCTTATATTGCAACACAGTTTGATAAAGTTGATGAGGCTGTCAGAGGATTTTTCACTTTGCTGAATGACATGCCAAGATCTGAAAAGTCTTTTGAAATTGCCAAAGAATCAATGATCCAGTCTTTGAGAACAGAAAGAACAACCAGATCAGATATTTTCTTTGCCTATCAGAGAGCACAAAAGCTCGGACTCGAAGAGGACATCAGAGAACTTATATTCAAAATGGCAAAGAACTATACGCTGGATGATCTGCAGAAGTATCAGGCCCAGCACCTTAAGGATAAAACACATACAATATTGGTTCTTGGAAATAGTAAGGATTTATCTATGAAAGTTCTGAAAAAATTCGGAAAATTAAAGAAACTGAAAATTGAAGATGTTTTCGGATACTAGATTCTTCAACATGTAAAAAAAAAAGAGGCTGTTTTGCAGTCTCTTTTTTTATAAATCAACTTTTGTGTGTTTTATTATTTCATTTTTTTCTGTTGAATCCGTTTTTTTACAAATCTGATTGTGAAATATGCACTCAGTACAACAACAATAATGCCCCACAAACGTAGGATAAAAATGATGATCTCCTGAATAATGTACCATCCTGATTTTAAAGAGTCAGCCAACCTTTTGGTAAAGCACGGCCTGTAGCTTTGTGTTTTTTCCTGATCGGGAACCATCATTTGTTCATATTTCTCAGTTTCATAAATGTCAATGCTGATCGTACTGTATTCAATGTTATCATACAGTTTTAATTCTTCAATATACGCTGCATCAGCCCGTTCCTGCTGCAGCAGAATTTGCCTTTCAGCTTCTGTGACATCCATCAGTCTTGACTTGCTGTTGTCTGCGTGACGTTTCATCCTTGAGTTGTATGTTGCAAGACGTTTTTGTTTCATTTGTTCAGCCAGCTTTTGGAGTGTGACATCTTCAGCGTTGATGATTCTGTAATCCAGATAGTCTATAAGAGGCACAAATGAATGCAGTGTTGTGTCCAGAGATGTATATGGAACACGTAAAATAATGGTGTTTTTCACAACATACCTTGTAATGAACAATGAGGAGTCTTCACTGATTTTAATTTTGTGTTCGGAGAGCTGTTCTGACCAGAGATTTGTGTGGGCCACCCAACCTCCCTGTCTGACAGCAATTTGCTCGATTGCATAGGTTGACTGAGCCACATTGTGGACCCTGAATTTCAGATCTGCTTTTCTTACAATCATTCTGTGTTCTTCAATGTTTACGTCAGAAGCAGCTGTTGATGATAAGATCAACGAATAATCAATTTCCTGCCTGTTGTCTTTCTGAGAAGTACCATTTGACTGTTCTATCTCTCTGTTCTGCACAAAACTGGTTGGAATGCTTTGGGTTTCTTCTCCGATAGCGGTTTTTTCATCAGAGCTTTCTGTTTGAGAGATGTCCCGGTTTTTTAGATTTTCCTGCCCTTCTCCCATTTGTTCTCCAGAACAGGCCGACAGCACTGCTGTTGTTACAACAGCAATGTAAATTTTTTTTACAGATTTCATATTATTTCTGTTTTTTGGTTAGCAATAGTCATGATTGAGAGAATCACAAATTTCCACAAATACTCCTCAAATATTAGTAAAACGAAAAGAAAGTATACCAGTAAAAATTTTAAACAGTTAATATTCTCCCCTTCTGAGCATCACAAGAGTACAATGGTGAATGACTTCGATGTTTTTTTGAGCGGCAAGTTCTTCAAGTTCTGAGTTCTCACTACCAGGGTTAAAAATTATTCTTTTCGGGTGAATGATTTCCGTCAGATAATGGAAATATTCCGGCTGATGTTTTTTGCTGATATACATTGTAACAGTATCAATGTCATGGATTTCAGGCAAATAGCTGATGATGGGAATATCTTCTATAGTACCCTTTTTCTTTCCAATAGCAACAACATCGTGTCCGTATTCTTTCAACAACCTGGCTGCTTTGTTCGAATATCTTTCAGGCTTGACACTTGCTCCGATGATGATTGTTTTTTTATTCATGTATGCGAATAATTTTGGATTCATACACAGCTTCAGAAGGGGAGTAGTCTGTTAGTTGAACATCAATTATCTGATTGATGTAATTTTCGTTGAAAGGAAATTTCACCCGGATGTAGTTGTCAGTATATCCATACATCATCCCATTGTTGTTGTCGCTTTCAGCAAGCACTTTTCGGATCTGATTGTTAGCCCGGAGGTAAAAAGATGATTTCATTTTTGCTGATATTTCAAGCAGTCTGCCTGTACGTCTTTTTTTTTCTATAGGGTGAATTTGATTGGGCAAATCAGCAGCTTTTGTGTATTTGCGTGCTGAAAAGGTGAAAACATGCATGTATGCCAAAGGTAGTGATTGGAGAAAAGCAAAGCCATGTGCAAAATCTTCTTCTGTTTCTCCGGGAAAACCTGTAATGATATCAGCGGCGATACATGCATCCGGATGAATACGGATCAGTTGTTTACAGATCGATTCAATTTTATGTGTTTCGTAGGGGCGTCCCATTCTTTTTAGTGTGTTGTTGTTTCCTGCCTGTATTGGTATATGGTAGTGTGGCATGACTTTGGGGAGCTGAGACAGAGTGTTGAATAACTCATCAGTAAAATGCTGAGGCTCCAGTGAAGAAATCCGAATCCTTTTCAATTGTTCATTTTGATGTAAAATCCAGAGTAATTGTGAAAGGTTTTTATGTTGTGATTTCCCGAAATCTCCAAGATTAATTCCTGTCAGAACGATTTCATTGAATCCTGCCCTGGTGATTTCTTCTGATGCTTGAACCACATGTTCAATTGTCGCACTTCTGCTTTTCCCCCGTGCAAAGGGAACAATACAGTAGTTGCAGTAACAATCACATCCATCCTGAACTTTCAAAAAGGAACGTGTCCTGTCATTGTGTGACCAAGAGATATGAAACTCAGGATACAGGTGGACATCATCTGTGCCCGGCTGAATCTCTTTCTTTTCAGTGATGGCTTTCAGAATTTCTGTAAACCTGAATTTTGATTCATTACCAAACACGTGGCTGACTCCGGGTAGTTTTTTCAATTCTCCGGCTTTAAGCTGAGAAACACATCCAAGAACAATGATTTCAGATTGACTGTTTTTTTTGAACGCCCTGGCAATGGCATTCCGTGTTTTTTTCTCAGCCTGTGATGTCAGTATGCATGAATGGATTACATAAATGTCTGCAACTTCACTGAACGGAACTCTTAAAAAACCAAACTGTTCAGCTTCATATGCAAGGTGAGAAGTTTCTGAAAAATTGACCTTGCAGCCAAGTGTGTAATATGCGATTTTGAATTGATTGTTTCTATGTTGCATCTCAGAATGAAGTTGATATTGTTCGCATTGTTGACAGTGCGTTTTAAAATTCAGAAAAATAAGTTAGTTTTGCAAAATTAATTAAAAGTAAGATGTATATGAAAAAACTTGCAGTTGTGGCATTTGGTGGAAATGCATTGCTACGCCCCGGAGAAAAGGGAACAATTGATGAGCAGGAAAGGAATGTATATGAAACATGTGAGAATCTGCTTGAGTTAATTAAAAGAGATCATGATGTTGTGATCACACATGGGAATGGTCCGCAGGTTGGAAATATTCTCCTGCAAAACCAGGCGGGAGCTCAGGTTCACGGGATACCGGAAATGCCGCTTGATATTTGTGGTGCATATTCACAAGGACTGATTGGATATATGATTGAACAACAATTACGGAATGTGTTGGAAGCCAATGGTATGGAAAGAGATGTAATTACCCTGATCACACAGGTGCTGGTTGATAAAAATGACCCTGCTTTTGCTAATCCAACAAAACCGATAGGTCCGTATTATTCAAAGGAAGATGCTGACAAAATTGCAAATCAAACTGGTTCTGTTTTTAAAGAAGATCCGAAAGGTAACGGATGGAGAAAAGTTGTTGCTTCACCCATGCCAATGGAAGTTGGAAATCGCAAAACCATAGAAAAAATTGCCCGTGAAGGACAGATTGTGGTTGCAGTTGGTGGTGGCGGTATTCCTGTGTTTTATGTTGAGCCAAACAAACTTCAAGGAATTGATGCAGTGATTGATAAAGACCTTGCATCAGCATTGCTTGCAGCGGAAATAAAAGCAGATGAGTTTTATATTCTGACTGATGTTCCAAATGTGTTTATTAATTTCAGAAAACCTGACGAAAAAGCCTTGAAAACGATTACTGTTGCTGAAGCAAAAGAATATATTGCACAGGGGCAGTTTACTGAAGGAAGTATGGCTCCAAAAGTACGGGCTGCAATCCACTTTGTTGAAAAAGGAGGAAAAGAATGCATTATAACTTCTGCACAAAGTTTACACGATCCTGAATGTGGAACCAAAATAATTGCATAAATTTGTACAACCAATAAATTCAACTCACCATGAACCAATGTCCAAAATGTAATGCAGAACTCAAACCGGGTGCTGCATTTTGCCATGTCTGCGGATATCAGATACCGCAGGAAGAACAAAAATCTGAAAATCAAACTCATGAAGTAAAAGAAAACCAAACACCCAATTTAAATCAAAACAATATGGAAAATCAAAATGTCAATGAAACACCTGTGCACAAAAGTGGCATGGTACAAAGAGTAATTAATATGATTACCAAACCAAAGCAGGAATTTGGTGTAATTGCCAATGAAACGCCTGATGTTCAAAAAATCCTGATGACTTATGCGATTCCTTTGATGCTTATTCCTTCAATAGCTCAGATGATTGGATATGGTCTGATTGGTTATAGAGTGAACATGGGCTTCCTGGGAAGCTATTCTGTAAAAAGTTGGAAATGGGGTATTACTACCGGAGTTGGTACTTTTATTAGTGGAATAATTTCTATTTTTCTTGTTGCATTGATTATTGATTTGCTTGCTTCAACATTCAATTCAGAGAAAAATTTTGGAAAATCATTTCAGCTTGTGGTTTATTCATGGACGCCAATGTGGGTTGCAGGAATATTTTACATTATTCCTTCTTTAGGGATTATTCCAGGACTTGCCGGTATTTATGCTCTTGTACTGTTGTATTTTGGAATTGTACCTCTCAAGAAAACACCTGCTGATAAAGTGACAGTGTATTTCATCGTTTCACTGATCGTTGCAATTGCAGTATTCCTTATCGTCGGATTGATTATCGGACTCATAACCAATGCAATCTATAATCCACTTGCCGGAGCCGGTTATAGTGGTTTTGGATTGTAAAAATTATTTAAATAATGATTCGCTGCCCGAAATGTCATACAGAACTTTCTGAAAATGATATGTTCTGTTTTGTCTGTGGTCATAAAATGGATAATAAACCTGATAACAGTCAGCAAGCTGATCAGCAGGTTCTGCTTAAACCCTGTCCCGTTTGTCAGACAATGCCCACTTCTCCAGAAGATGTGTTTTGTGCTGAATGTGGCTTCAGACTGATCCCGGAAGTTCAGAAGGTTCAGGATTCTTTGGATGAGACTGGTTCGCCTGCTGAAGAACCTTCAATTAAAGAAGTCATTGTTCAGGCTGAAGTTTCTGAAAATATTCAGGAGATTCCCAAAACCGGAGAGCAACCGCATCCTCAGACTGAAAAACAACCGATACCCAAATTACCAGTTGCAGAACAGACGATTGTGTCAACACCTGTTGTTGCAAAAAGAAAGAAAGGAAGATGGGTGTTGTGGTTTCTTTTAATTCTGATCCTTTTGATTGTAGCAGGAGGTGGCATATATGGCTTTCTGATTCACAACGGTACTGTTTCAAGAAATCAGGCCGAAGTGTATGTCCCCAAAGCAGTGCTTGATTTGATTCCGGTTGGTCAAAAGGAAACAGTTGCAACTGCTTCAAGGTATTTTGTGGTGTATGGTTTCGGACAATTTGACAAGCAACCGGCACAGAAAGGTAGAAAAATAGTAAAAGAAAAAAGGGCTGTGATATCAGATGTTTTTACCAACATCGACGCTGGCTCTGAGACAAATGATGGTGCTGAAGTGGCATTCAGAAATGCCGGAAACAGTCAGATTACAAAATTTTCAAGGTTTTCAAAATATTTTGTAAACAGCTTTGCAACAAATCTGGAAGCAATGAAGGAAAGGGAAAATATAATTAAGGATTTGAAATCAAAGGGCTATAAAACAGAATTTGTCAGAGTTGTAAAGTAATTTTTTTGTATCATCATAAATGCGTATGCGCTGAGAAATATGGCAGTGAAAATTTGGTATGATACAAAACGTAAAACTGAAAAAACATAAATTAAATATAAATAATAAATAAGGAGAAACGTATGGCTTTTAATTTAAAAAACAGAAACTTTCTGAAAGAGCTTGATTTTACCAAAGAAGAATTGGTATTTTTACTGAAGCTGTCAAAGGATTTGAAAAATGCAAAGTATTGCGGAACAGAGCAACCAAAATTATCCGGAAAAAACATTGCATTGATTTTTGAAAAAGATTCAACCAGGACCCGGTGTGCTTTTGAGGTTGCAGCACATGATCAGGGTGCACATGTAACATATCTGGGACCTTCAGGCAGCCAGATGGGACATAAGGAAACAGTGAAAGATACTGCAAGGGTGTTGGGCAGAATGTATGACGGTATTGAATACAGGGGATTCGGACAAAGTATCGTTGAAGAATTGGCAAAATTTGCCGGTGTACCTGTATGGAATGGTCTGACCAACGAGTGGCACCCAACACAAATGCTTGCTGATGTTCTGACAATGATTGAACATTCAGACAGTCCTCTGGAAAAAATCTCTTATGCATATGTGGGAGATGCACGTTTCAATATGGGGCGTTCATTGCTCACAGTCGGTGCAATTCTGGGAATGGATGTGCGCATTGGTGCACCAAAACAATTATGGCCTGATGCAGAACTTATTGAAACTTGTAAAAACATTGCAAAGGAATCCGGAGCAAGAATTACAGTTACTGAAAATGCTGAAGAAGCTGTAAAAGGTGTAGAATTTATTCATACTGATGTATGGGTATCAATGGGTGAACCAAAAGAAGTATGGGATGAGCGCATCAAACTGTTGTTCCCTTATCAGGTCAACGCTGATCTTGTGAAGAAATCAGGAAATCCAGATGTGAAATTTATGCATTGTCTTCCTGCTTTCCACAATGCAGACACTTCAGTCGGTAAACAGGTTTCAGAACAGTTTGGATTAAAAGATGGTATTGAAGTCACTGAAGGAGTTTTTGAAAGCAAAAACTCTCTGGTTTTTGATCAGGCCGAGAATCGTTTGCATACCATTAAAGCTGTGATGGTGGCAACACTTGCCTAATTGGAGATCATAACAATTAATTTTTAAAACAGGTCAGGATTTTGATATACGTTCCTGACCTGTCTCTTTTTATAAAAGTTAAACAAATAATTATACTATATATATAGATATGTATATTTTTATTAATTTTGTTTTACTCAAATAAATTTATTACTAATTAAAAGATGCGATTATGAAAAGAATTACACATTTGTTTGTTGTTCTCATGTTGTTGTTTGCATTTGCAAATGCACAGACAAGTGAGAAAAAGTGGGCTTTAGGCCTATACGGTGGAAAAAATGAATATAACGGTGATCTTGGGAATGCTGTTTTTAATTTCAACAAAGCCTTTTACGGTTTTGGCGGAATTTCTTTGTCCCGTTATCTGAATCCTTCATTTAATCTTGGGCTCCAGGGTAATTACGGAACCTATGGTTACTACAAAGATAGTGAAACAAGGAATCTTCTGGGTAAAAAAACAGAAGGTATTTTGTTTCTGGATTACAAGTTTAATAATGGTTACATTTTGAAGGAAGAAGCAAAACTGGCTCCGTTCTTATCTGCAGGAGCAGGAATTGCAGGTTATGAAGGTGACCGTATTATTGGAGGAGGAAATGATTTTATTTTTCCTGTGGGTGCCGGACTGAAATATCAGATTTCTGATGCATTCGGAATTCAGTACAAGTTTACCTGTAACTTTACCAATGAAGACAAACGTGATTATGTTGTTGAAGACAATAATGATCGGTTTGCAGAGCAAACACTAGGAATTATTTTTTCATTCGGGAAAAAAGATTCTGACAGGGATGGTGTTGCTGATCATTTGGATAAATGCCCCGGAACTCCAAAGGGAGTCATGGTTAACGAACATGGTTGTCCTATAGATGCGGACAATGATGGCATTCCTGATTATCTTGATGAATGCCCCGGAACACCTGCTGGTGTGAAAGTAGATGCAAAAGGTTGTCCTGTTGACAGTGATGGGGACGGTGTTCCCGATTATCTGGATAAATGTCCGAACACACCTCGTGGTGAGAAGGTTGATGAAAGAGGTTGTCCTGCCGATACAGATGGTGACGGAGTGTTTGATTATATGGATGAATGTCCTGGTACACCCGAAGACGTTAAAGTAGATTCTAAAGGTTGTCCTGTTGATAGTGACGGTGATGGTGTTGCTGATTATCTGGATAAATGTCCTGACACTCCGAAAGGTGTGAAAGTTGATGCTCAGGGATGTCCGTTGGATAGAGATGGTGACGGAATTCCTGATTATCTGGATAAGTGTCCTGATGTTCCTGGAACATTGAAAAACAAAGGATGTCCTGAAGTTAAGGAGGAAACCAAAAAGATTTTTGATCAGGCATTGCAGGGCATACAGTTTGAAACTGCAAAAGCTGTGATTAAGCCTTCTTCATATTCAATTCTGGATAAAGTTGTTCAGGTCATGAAAGACAATCCTGAATATGATCTCGAAATTAATGGCCATACTGACAATGTAGGTGATGATGCAATGAATATGGAGCTTTCACAAAACCGAGCTGATGCTGTTAAACAGTATCTTATTGCCAAAGGAATAGATGCAGTCAGAATGACTGCAAAAGGATTTGGTGAAACTCAACCTGTTGAAGATAACAGTACTGCTGCCGGCAGAGCAAAGAACAGAAGAGTTGAATTTAAGGTTGTGTTTTAAGAATTTACTATTTCAATAAAAAAAGGCTGCCTGAAAGGCAGCCTTTTTTTGTGATCAATCCTTGATACATCTTACCGGAAATCCGGTATTGAGTTGCCTGTTAACGATGAAGAATGTTTTTTTTGTTTTGTCAAAACCTACTACCCATGCACTGTTTGAGTTGTCAAGGACTGAACTGATCGTCCAGAAGTAACCCTCCTTTGAAGATTCAATCCGGCGTCCGTCAGAATTTATCCATCCATTGTGATCAACGAAAAACTGTTCGGGATTTTCGAGATGACTGATCAGTGATACACATTCTGCAATGTCGGGTATGTGCCAACCCGGTGGACATATACCAGCCGGATGATTCACAGCATGCCAGGTGTAATAAATGTAGGTTTGTTTTTTATCCTTGTAAACATACATTAGTTCAGGATGTTGGTCCAGATAAAAGTGATGTCCAGGAACTGCTGTATAAATTTTTGACCCGTCTGCAAAATGACCTGATCGTAGATTTTCAGACATCCACAGACTGTTTCCTGAAACAATTGTCCCATATGTATTACCTTCAATATCAGCTGATTGTGAAGTAGTCCAAGTCCGGTTGTCTGTAAAAAAACGGCTCAGATATTTCGGACTGAAAACATTGTTTTTGAAAATTAATCCTGTCACAATCTGAGAAGGAACGGATTGATTGAATGACAAAAGAGAAAAAATATTGACATCAGATAATGTTTTGGAAGAAGCAATAGTGTCATAGCCATTTAAACTGAGATTTTTTTTGATTTGCTTCAGAATTGAATAATTCTCAGAAAGCATAGGTTGCATTCTTTCAATCACTGTTTGTGCCCAGTGTTGTGCAGTCTTTCCCGAAAAATGAATGCTTTGTGCTGTGTCGTTTCCCAAAATATCATCACTGCGAACCAAATATATATTATTGTCAACAGTAACTTTTCTGATTTCATTTAGCTGGCGTCTGGTGTTTCTGTTTCTTAAAGGAGCTATCCAGATGATCTGAGTGTGTTTGTTCTGAGAGATGATCGTGTTGACCAGATTCTGGTGATCATTGATGTTGTTGTGTCCCAGTGCAATGACAACAATATGCGGCTCAAACTGAAGAAGTACATTTTCAAGTTTACCTTTATATAGCTTTCCAACAATTTCACCGCTTGAATTAGAATTGCTTTCCATCCGCCTGACCTTTTGCTCAGGTTTCAGAAGTTCATTGTAAAATGACTGACGTATTATATATCCGCAACAATTGTTACGCATGGTCATTGTGAAATTCCGGCTCCCTGCTCCTCCGATTGCAATTGAAAGAATATCAAATTTTCCTGACTCGTGGAGTCCTTTGTGAAGCATTTCTCCAAAATTTCCAACCAGATGTGAATCTCCCAGAATTAAAATCCGTTTAACATAAATGGTGAATTCCTGATCCAATGTTTTATCCTGAATGATTCCCATATGTTTCTGTGCTTTCACTTGTTGAAATACAATACTAAAAAGCATCATCATTACAAATGAGAGGTGAAACAGTTTTAAATTGGGTTTCATATTTTGATTCAGGGGGGTAAATTCAAATTTTTAGTAATGACATTTTGAAAATTATTCTTTTTCTTTCAAATCAGACAGATACTTCTGAATTTCTTTATTTGTTTCTTCATAACCGATTTCAAATATTTCAGGTCCTTTTTTAAAATCAAAAATTTTATATTTTGAAAGCTTTTGCGGTTCAATGATTACATTACATATTCGGGATTTATGAATTGTGTTTTCATTGATTGCCAAATGAAAACAACGTTCCACAATTTTGAAAATGCTTCCGAGATTATTCGTTTCAATGATCGGATTTACGTGTGAGGCGATGATGAACTTGCATGTTTTGGTCAGGGGTTCAACAGGAAGATTATTAATAATGCCTCCATCGGCATAATGTGTATTCTTGTGAATAACAGGATGAAAAATCACCGGAATGGATGTTGATGCCAGTACAAACCTTGCCAAAGGTCCCTTATTGATGTATTCAATCTGACCCTTGTTAAGGTTTGTTACAGCAATTGTAACGGGAATTTTTAATTCCTCAATGGATTCGGGTAGCAATTGCTTCATCATTCTGAATAGGGTATAGTTTTTTACCAGCCCTTTATCAGGAAGTGAAAGTTTAAAATATTGAATAAAATTTTTTTCTAATAGCAATTTCATAATCTCCACAGGTTGAAAACCGGATGCATAAAATACAGCGGCTATAGCCCCTGCACTGACACCACTGATACAGTCAATCCGGATTTGGTTTTCTTCAAGTGCCTGAAGAACACCGAGATGTGCAAAACCACGTGCACCCCCACCGCTTAACACAAGTCCTGTCTGTGAATTGTTCGGAAAAGGCCTCATTCTTCTACTGTATTTAAATCAATGTTTTTAATTTCAGAATCCCCGATTTCAAGCTTGTCCAGTCGGTCTTTCAAATCCAGACAAAGTGTTTCCAACTCTTCAATCAATTGATTGTTTGTTTCACTTTCATTTTCAAGCATCACTTCAATTTGTAAAAATAATTTTCGAATGGCAAATGCCGTGTTCTTTTTAAGTGATTTGGCATCCTTTTCTGCACGCTCCATTTTGATAATGTTGCTGTATACTTTGACATACAAATCGTTAAATTCAATGAGCTGGAGTGCATAGTCCATACCAAACATGCTGTTCAGTACCTTCCAAAGTGACAAATCGGGGACATATACTTCCGGATTCCAAAGAAAATCGGCTAACGTTGCAAACTGAATTCTGGAAATTTCAGAATCAGGAATCAATGAGGTGACATAATCTCCGGAAACAATACCATGGTTTTGATCTTTGTCTGACAAGTATGGTTCGAATATACTTAAAAGCTTGATTTTTTCAGGATAATTTGAAAAAAGCCCGAAGTATAAAACAGAGTTAACATAATGATCCATGTATTGTGTTTGTCTTTGTATCAGTTCCGGATTTAGCATGCTTAACGTTCTGTTTTGAAATTCACGAATGATTGAGATATTTTCGGGTAGTAATTTAATAATCTCATGCGTGTAGGCTTCGGCTGCACCCAGATCTGAGCTTGTGGCTGCAGATAGATTGTCCCAGAGAGGCTTCAGTTCAACTGATTGAATATTGTAGTTTTTTGCAAGCCATTCCTGAATTGTTTTAATTATAAATACATGTGCATTTTGTAGATTTGTATATCTTTTCTGATCTTCCGGATTCATAAGTATACTGGTTCCATGAGTCGTCCGGTAACTGGGATGAAAATCTTTGAAAAGGAGCATTAAAAATCGGGCACCGTAATCAAAGTATGGTTTGAGTTTTGTTGTTAATTTCTGTATTGTTTCCTCATTAAATTGCATGCCAACTTGAACTGAGTCATGACGTGAAGTAGTGTGTTCAGTTTTAACAGCTGGAGACATCATATTCATCATGACTCCAAAGTTGATGGTTCCCTTTTGTTTTGAATATTGTGAAATTTGTTTGGCTCTATACTCTCCAATCAGATCTTTTTGCAAATCATCATCCGGGTCTGAATTAAAATGAAGAGGAATATAAGCTTTATTAAATCTGTATAATGTAAGAAAATCAAGATCATTTATGTCTTGATCTGTTGTATTCTTGTTTTCGCAGTTGCTGAAAGAGAATCCCCGGGTATGGTAGGCAGGAAAATCAATGATCTCTGCATGTTGATACATGGAGCTGACAGAATCCAATAGTCTGACAACAGAAGTTGCTGCATAAAAGAGTCCCAGGTCATCCTTCCCGGCCAGAATAATGACTTGTTTGTTATGAATCGTCGAGTCTGTAATGACATATCCCTGCTCATGAGAAGAAAAACCTGGTGCATTAATGGCAAATCGCAGAGTGTCTATGGTTTGATAAGATGTTAGAAGAAAAATGACAGATGCATCTTTATTCAGTTGACCAAGAGAGTTGTGGGTTGTGATCATGCATTCAGGATATGATGATGTCAGTGTTCTTTTAAGATTTTCTGCAAGATAATCCCGTGTGTACAAGTTCAGCACTGTTTCAGGCTGATCAAGGACAACAACCGGATAGAGAATAGACTCTGAACCTGCAGATATCAGAGTGATGTTTTCTTTTGGTGTGATTTGACGGGGAGTTGGAATGAGCAAAGCTGTTTTGGAAAACACAGAATCACTGTACCAGCTAATTCGTTCTTTTGAAGTGAAATTCCATTTGCTGTATGTTAACTGAACATCATCAATCCAGATAGTTCCGGATCCATTCAGTCCGATGAAGATTCTGACATATCTGCAATCATCGGGAATATCCCCGTCAAAAGCAGGGGCAATGCCGGTATGTGTGATTAAGTTAATCCATGGTAATTCATCAATGGAATTCAAGCCTGCAAAAGCAGCACTTTTTAAGCCGTTGTCTATCATTGTTCCTGATTCAGGGTCCAGTTTTGATGGCGAAATTGCTTCTCGTCTGTTGTTATAGAATAGTAACCTTATATTGATTGCATCCAGCAATTTGCTACCAAATCTGTGAAACTTTGACCTGATATTGTGTGCTTTTATTTTTAAACTTAGTTCATAATTACCCGGAATCACAGGAATGAAATCGCTGAGAATTCCTTCTCCCAGGGAATCGGTTTCATTTGGATATTCACGATGAATCATAACAAATCGATTTCTGTCGTTCTTATCAATTGAATCAGCAATGGCTTCAGTATAGCGAATATCATTCCCAAGCATTTCCCATTTCTTAATACCTTGCACAGTTGATGTGTCCGATGAAAGGGGCGTTCCTTCATTAAAAGTGGCATTGGGGACAAGGTTGCCTGATTTGTATTCTTTCATCCGGATATTGTAGGGAATAGTCAACGGGTCTGAGCTCTTCCAGGATTCAGAAGTATTTGTTCGTCTCCAATCATCAGTACATGAAGAAATCATGACACAAATCAGGCAAACCTTTAGAGAGAAAACAAGTGTTTTGCAAATGTTCATCAAATGGTATTTTGTGTAAAATTAAAAAATTTCTGATATCAGTAGAATCATTTAATGTTAAACTATGTTGTTGTGAATTCTAAATATTATTTTTGCAAACAAATCTGTGGAACAAAAAAATAACCGTTATGAAAGCAGCATTATTGTTCAGAAAGCTTCTGCATTTTGTAAATCTTGATGCAGAAGTTGATGATCATGATAAAATTCATGAAATCATTGAAAAAGATGTCATCTTTAAAGGGACAAATCTCTGGATTTTAATGTTTGCTATTTTGGTTGCTTCTGTCGGTCTGAATATGAATTCAACAGCTGTCATCATTGGTGCCATGTTAATCTCCCCACTGATGGGTCCCATTAACGGAGTTGGATATAGTATTGCAACATACAACTTTCCTTTGTTTTCCAAAGCTGTGAAAAATTATACGTTTGCGGTTATAACGGGACTCATTACCTCAACGCTGTATTTTTCAATAACACCCATTTCAACTGCACATTCAGAATTACTTGCAAGAACAAGTCCAACGATATACGATGTTTTGATAGCTTTTTTCGGAGGGTTGGCAGGAATTGTGGCAACAAGCAGCAAGCAAAAAGGAAATGTTATTCCCGGTGTAGCAATAGCGACAGCCCTGATGCCTCCTTTATGTACTGCTGGTTACGGTCTTGCAACAGGTCAGTTTAATTTCCTCTTCGGAGCGATTTATTTGTTTACAATAAATTCTGTTTTCATTGCATTTGCTGCTATGCTCGTCTCTCAACTCCTGAAGTTTCCAATTCGAATTATGATTGAGGAAAAAAGAAAAAGAATCATTAATCAGATCATTTCTGTAGTCATTATTCTTATGATCATTCCCAGTATTTATTTTGGCTACAGTCTTGTTCAGAGAGAACGGTTTTTATCCAATGCAGATTTATTTGTGAAGAGTGTAAGTATTTTTGAAGGTAACTTTCTTTTAAAACATGAGATTGATCCTGTTAAGAAAAGAATCACACTGGCTTATGGCGGCCGGACATTCACTGATGCTGAGAAAAAGATCATTCAGGATAAAACCGGAGACTTTTCTTTGGGCAATGCTTTGGTTATTTTCAGGCAAGGATTGACTCTTGAAAATCTTGACGAGAAACATGCCGAAGTAGAAACATTAAAAGCTGAACTCAACAGGTTGAATTTGCTTATTGAAGAAAAGAATGTAAAAATGGATAGTCTGATGAGTAGTAAAATGATTGCAAAACAGCTACTTGAAGAAATTCACGTGATGTATCCACAGATCAAATCTGCCTATTTTTCAGGTTCTGATAAATACATATATGGAGCGAAAGAGCCTGAGCCTCTCATGATGGTTGTGTTCGGAGTTACAGAAACTATTCAGGATACAACAGATTTATCCAGAATTGAAAAATGGTTGAAGTCGCGACTAAACAATTCGAATATCAAGATATTTTACGAAAAATAAGATGGTAATGAATGGGTGCTCTTTCAAAACTCTCTGTTCGTAATTCCGGTATTTTAAATCGAAAAATACTGTCATTAGCATTGCCGTTTCTTGCTGCAAATATTTCTATTCCTTTATTGGGACTTGTTGATACAGCTGTTCTTGGGCATTTGGAATCTGAGAAATATTTGGGTGCAATTGCACTTGGCGGTATGATCTTTAATTTTATTTTTTGGGGATTCAGCTTTTTGAAAATGGGAACAACCGGATTTACGGCTCAGGCCAGAGGTAGAGGAGATAAAACGAATGTGTCAGTTATTTTACAAAGGGGGATATATACAGGTATTGCCATTGGCCTTTTAATTGTTGCTCTTCGAAATCTTGTCTGGTGGGTTTCTTCACATTTTCTTCAGGGGTCTCAGGAAATTATCTTTTTTGCTGAAGAGTATTTTTCAATCAGGGTGTTTTCTGCACCTGCTGTGTTTATGCTATATGTCATTACTGGTTGGTTTCTTGGTATGCAGAATGCTTTATTCGTTCTTTATATTACAATTACTGAAAATATTGCAAACATTATTTTTAATCTGATTTTTATATTCGTATTCGAAATGAGAGCTGATGGGGTGGCTCTTGGAACTGTTTGTGCTCAGTATCTTGCTTTAGGAATTGCGCTGATATTGCTTTTTGCAAAATACAAACACGAACTGAAATTGCATGCATTCAGGGTTTTAATGAATCTTAAAGAACTAGCACACTATTTCAGGATCAACTCTGACATCATGATTAGAACGCTTACTCTGATGTTTGCTTTTGCTTTCTTCACTGTCAAATCGTCTTCATTTGATGATGTGTTGCTTGCCTCAAATATGATATTACTGCAGTTTATGATTTTCTTTTCTTATGTGATTGATGGACTGGCTCATGCGGGAGAATCATTGTCCGGATATTTTTTTGGAGCCAGAAAAGAGCGCACTCTTAAAATACTAATTCAACGATTGTTTTTTTGGAGTGCATTGCTTGCAATGTTGTTTTCACTCATTTATATTTCTCTCTTCAGAGATATTCTAAGCTTGCTCACAAATCAGCAATCTGTTATTGAAACTGCTGTGAAGTTCAAATGGTGGCTTGTTGCTATTCCAGTCATTTCATTCAGCGCTTTTGTCTGGGATGGGATATTTATCGGATTGACTGCAACCAAACAGTTGCGAAATGCGATGTTGCTTTCAATGTTTTGCATATATTTACCATTGTTTTACATAATTGAACCTGTAATGGGAAATCATGCCCTTTGGTTTTCCATGTGTGCCTTTCTGTTTGCAAGAGGGGCATTTTTATGGTTGTTTTCGAAAAAACTTATTGCCATCCGAACGTGAAAATACTTTGTCCAATGCAATAACATATGTAACCTTGAAAAAAAAATGTAATTTTGTGCATGTAAATCAGGCTTCATGAAAAAGAATTTTTCAGTTAATATTTCAGGCAGATTGTTTCATATTGATGAAGATGCATATGAGCTTCTTGAGAAATATTTCAGTTACCTTGAAAAGAGTTTTGAAAATGAACCTGAAAGACAGGAGATTATTGATGATTTTCAGAAACGGATTTCAGATGATTTGTGGAATATCTCAAAATCAGATCACAAACACATTATTGAGTTGAACCACGTACACAAAGTTCTTGCTGATCTGGGTTATTTCAGTGAAGAAGCCCAGGAAGAGGAACGATTCAAACGCTCTGGTGTCAAAAGATTGTTTCGTCACCCTGATGACAGATTTATTGGTGGTGTTTGTGGAGGCATTGCCAAGTATTTTAATGTTGATCCGCTGATTGTCAGAATTCTTTTCATTGTTTTTGCATTCATCTTTGCTTCTGGAATTCTGGTCTACATCGTTATGTGGATTGTTGTACCGTTAGCCACGAGCCCCATTGACAGACTGAACATGTCAGGTGATGAAATAACGCTTGATAAGATCAAGGAAATCCTCAAAACCGAGTTCAGTGAAGTTGAAAAAAGGTTCAGAGATTTAAAAAAAAAAGTGGTTCCGGAAAATAAACAACAAGACATAGAGGATGACATCAGAGATTTTATAAGTGCTTCGCTTTTTTTTCGTGTTTTTACAGGCAGTATCCTGATTGCTGTATCTTTATTTATGATAATAGGGTTAATCATTTTATTATTCAACCCTCTTTACATTGGCAGTTTTTTTGGAGTTGAGATCAGCAGCTTCTCACAGATCGGCTCACTTTTATTTGATTCTGCATTTATGGGAACTGTTGTCAAGTGGTCACTGTTTCTGATGTTCATGATCCCATTTTCAGGAGTTCTGTTTTTTGGAATGAGCATCTTATCAGGAATAACAGTCAGATCGGCGATGATCAGATGGGTTTCTCGTTATCTGGGAACAATTTCACTGCTGGTATTTCTGTTTTCTGTAGTTTATCTTTATTTACAATTTTTATTTGTTGATAAAAAAGAGACTGTGTATATGTATGCTGAAGGGTATTACTCAGAGATGAAACTTGAAGTTATGGATGTTGAACATCCGTCAAACCTGATGCTTTCGGGTGTTCCTGAATTGTCAATTCTTCCTGGTGGTGATGATTCTCTCAGGGCTGTGGTACTGAAACGTTCCTACGGAAGAACTTCAGTACAGGCTGCCGAGAACAACGAAAATCTGCACTTCAACATTCTTTCATCAGGTGATACGCTTTTTTTTAGCCCTTTTTGGGTTACTGAAAATACTTTATGGCGAGGTCAAAACGTTAAGGTACTTATTGAAATTCCTATCCGGAAGAGATTCAGAATGTCGCATCAGTTTGTTTCACATTTTTTGCCTGGAATGACTCATACAGATTCAGGGAAGAAACGATACCGATACCGAATGTTAGATACCGGACCTGTTAAACTTTGAAAAACAAAATGAATATCCTTGCGCATTATATCCTATCACAAAGAATTGAAGAGGTTGTTGTTGGAAATATTATTGCAGATTTTATAAAGATCCATGATCTTGGAAAATTTTCCAATGGGATTCAAACCGGTATAGAACTGCATAAAAAAATTGATACATTTTCGGATAATCATAAGGTTGTAAAAGACACATGGTCTCTGTTACATGGAGATTTCGGGCATTACGGTAGAGTTGTTACTGACATTTATTATGATCATTTTCTTATTAAACACTGGAATGAGTACTCTGATTTTACGTTTAACGAGGACCTGAGTTTTCTATATCAGTGTCTGTCAAATCACAGTGCTTCATTTCCACCTTATGTAAGACGAGTAACAAACAGGATTGTGGCAATGCAATGGCCTTTAAAATACACTGAGAAATCTGGATTATTTCAGGTTTTCCGTAGCATGTCGCGAAGAGTGAATTTTGAAAATAAATTTGAAAATGCAGTTAAGGTACTTGAGACTCATTATGAAACTCTCAACAACCACTTTTCTGCTTTCTTTCCGGATCTGCGAGCATATACACATGCGGAGTTGAAGAAATTGTTGAATGACAGTAAGAAGTAACAATTATAATCTCAACTTAATTGAGTGAATGCCGTCTCTGATATTTACGATAAATGTATTCCATATTTGCTTTTGCATCATACATCATAGCTGATTCCTCTGTCAGAACCCATTCATCATTTGGTATCTCCGGAAAAAAGGTATCAGCATCAAACGTTTTTTGAAAAACAGTCAGAAGAATCGTTTGTGCATATTGCATGAAGGTGTTGTATACCATTCCGCCACCAATGATAAAGTTTTCCCTTTCATTATCCATTTTCTCAATGGCTTCCTGAATGTTTGTTGTAAAATCAACATCTGGATGGTCAAATTGCTTTTCAGGGGCAAGCACGATATGATGTCTTCCGGGAAGAGGTTTTCTTGGCAGCGATATCCAGGTATTCAGACCCATCACAACTGTGTGTCCTGTTGTTATCTCTTTAAAGCGCTTCAGGTCTGAAGAAAGATGACAAAGCAGGTCGTTGTTTTTGCCAATTCCCATGGCCAGGTCAACAGCAACAATGATTGTGATCGGTGGAAGTTCAGGCATGAGTAATAAATTTAATTATGGAGGACAATTCTTTGAACATACTGTTTTCTGTCAGTGAGTACTTTAATAAAATAGATTCCACTGACGTATGATTGTAAATCAATTTGCATCTGAGGTGCGACAGCTGACTGTTGCAAAATCAGTTTTCCTGTAATATCATAAATTATAACTGTAACAGGGTTTTGAATTTCTACCAGATTAACATTTAGAATACCGTCAGATGGATTGGGATAAACAATAATGTTGGTGAAAAGGGTATATTCGTCAACGGCTTGTGTTACAGGAATAATTGTTTCCCATATGCCGCGCCCGTAAGTTCCTGCTCTGAGTTTGTTATTGGTATAGTTGATTTCAAGATCTGAAATAATTGCATTGGGAAGTCCGTTGATAAAAGGAATCCAGTCATTCATGGTTGTGTCTTTGTAGAATACAGCATTTTCTGTGCCCACAAATAATGCATCGTGACTGTCTTTCTGATGAACAATAG
The DNA here is from genome assembly GCA_964388575.1 of uncultured Bacteroidales bacterium. Taxonomy (GTDB): domain Bacteria; phylum Bacteroidota; class Bacteroidia; order Bacteroidales; family DTU049; genus CAYMAZ01. The sequence continues at coordinate 38,756 of CAYMAZ010000004.1, forward strand.
ATCGTATCCCTGTTCCCGATAAACTACCTGTAACATTCTGGTGGGTTTGATAACCATCTTCAGAAAAAAATATTCTGTCACCGCCTGTGCCTGAAACTGCAATCCAAAGTTTTTCAGGGTCGGAGTAAGAAAGTGCTATTCCGGCGATTTTACCGCTTAGTCCGTTGTATTTTGATGTCCATGTTTGTCCGTTATCTTTTGAAACATAGATGTATGCATTTCGGCTGGCATAAATGTAATCAGGATTAACAGGTGATACTTTAAGATTATGGAGAGGGTCGTTTCCAAGAGATCCGTTGGTCATATTGATCCATGAGTATCCAGTATTATTTGATTTATAGATGTCCGAATACCCAGCGTAAATGATGTTGCTGTTTGTGGGATGCATGTCATAGGGCGTAACCCAGTCTCCATCTGTGTCTTCAGGTTGAATGAAATCGATAGTATATCCGTTATCAGTTGTTCTCATAAGCCCCCCAAACTGGTAAGAACAGTAAAATGTATTGACATCTGTACGATGGGTCATAGGTTGCATTCCGTCGGCACCGAAAATATGAGTCCATGTTCCGTCTTGTAAGCGGTTAGAGCCATTATCCTGTGTGCCGCATACAATAAAATCAGGATCGGCTGGAGATGATGCCAGCCGGTAAATTTGACTGATTCCCAGCCCTTCTGAAATATCTGTCCAGTTTGTTCCAGAATCATCTGAATAAAAAACTCCGCCGTCACTTCCACAATACAGCCTGTTTCCATAAAATCCAAGATAATGAATGTCGGCATGGGTGTAAAATGAAGGATCATCGTATACCCAGTGAGAAATAATATCAAATGAGTTACCACCGTTTGTGCTTTTCCATATATTGATCCCTCCAATATAGATTTCATCCTCATCAAGAGGAGAAGCTGCAATGGCAAGATCATACCAGCCCTGACCTGAGTTGTCGCTGGCATCCATGCTGTATCCGAGATAATTCGGCGTGTCTGACATCAGTACAAATGATCCTCCAGAATTGACTGACCTGTATGTGCCACCATAAGATGATGCATAATTTGAGGCAAGGACATATACATAATCATCATTTGCAGGAGTAACTGCAATTTCTATTCTGCTGGTGTCGGAGGGTAATGATGTGTTTTTTGTAAAAGTGATTCCGCCATCCACTGACTGAACAAAAGCTTTTCCGCCACCGTAAAGGATAGTGGTGTCTGCTGGATGATAAACGAGATCTGTAACCTTTGTCTGGGAATAAATTTGTGTCCATGTCTGACCTCCATCATTACTCCGGTGGATGCCGTTGTTTGCAGCTGCAAACATGGTTTTGCTATTTTGTGGATTGAAAATGATTTTATTGATACTATTCCAGGATGTTGTATTCATCCCTGACGGATCCCATGTATTACCTCCATTAGTTGATTTGTAAATACCTGTTGATTTTGTATCCCCGGCATCCCTGTCGCCTGTGCCTATAAACAAGATGTTACTGCTGTCGGGATGTATTGCAATCGCAGAAACGCCTAGATGAGGCATCTGATCAAAATTTGTATTCCAGTTTTGACCTCCGTTTACTGATTTCCAGATTCCCCCTGATGGAGCTGCAACATATACGATCTGAGGATTGAATGGATCAACTGTAACGGTATTGATTCTGCCATTTCCCGGATTGTATCCGTTTGCTCCGTTGACCCATGACGTCAGTCCAAGAGGTGTCCAGTTTGAAACATCTGTTTTTTCAAGTTGGTTCTTGTTGAGTTCATAGTTCAGAATAATTGTATGATAACTGTTCAAGTATTGATCCGGAGCAGGAAATTGGCCATCGGGATAAGTTCGGAATGAATTGATATACTGCCATCTTTTAAATGGCATAAAACCATTGCCTTTCTGATATTCTCTGTCACCCCACCATTGATCAAATGCTGCTGTGATGTCAAAATAAGTGGCTTCTTTTTCAGCTTTGTTAAGATAGGGAGGGCTCATCCAGGCTTGTGAAAAAACCTGAATGTGTGTAATAAGCAGAAAAACAATTAAAAGGTACTTCATGAAAATGATTTTTTTTCAAAATTACAAAAAAAATGAATTTGTCAGCCTTTCCTGGAGCTGTTATGAATTCAGGTCTTCGTCTGTTTAAAAAAAAATTAAGTTGTGAGGAATATTTTTAACAATTTCACGTATGAATTATACTGTTAATTCAACAGTTATGTTTATTTTATCAGCAAAATGTTTGTATTTTTGTGAAAAATGTAAAATATATGTCTGAACAATGAATAAGATTTTAAGCGTCTTTGTTTTGCTGATATCTTTTGGTCTGAATGCTCAACCATCATCGGATTATGAATATTTGTTGAATGAGCGTAATAATTTGTTTAATTCCCTTGGGAATAATGAGTTTTCAGATACATTGTCTCCGCTCAGGATGCTTGAGTTATGGCAGGAAGTCATTCATAAAGACAATCAACTGCTTGACCTAATTCCTCAACTTCAGATGAGGTCTGATTCTTTGCAAAATGTTCTTGAAAATAATGAAGTTTCATTTCAACAGAAACTGGAAAAGCTCGAAAAGGAAAACAAAATGTTGTTTTATGGAGGACTGGCTCTGTGTGCTTTGTTGTTGATTTTCCTTATCATTATGATCGTTCAGGCGTTTTCCAGAAGGCGATTGAGAGCAAGAGTAAACACACTCTTTCATGCACAAAAGGATCGAGATCATTATAAATCAGAACTTGAAAACAGCCTCGAAAACATAAAGGATCTTACAGCTCAAAAAACAGATTTGGAAAACCATATACTCAAATTAAAAATTGAGCATAATGAAATTAAAGAGCAATTTCAGTCAAAAACAGAAGGGTTGGATCAGGTATTGCAAAATACTATTGCTGAACTGAGAAATAAAGAATCAGAATATGAACTCATTCATAGCAAAAATGAAACAGAGATTCTTGCACTGCAAAAAGATATCGAAAAGCACATCCTGAATGACAAAACTGAAGCACTGAATAAATCTATGCAGGAAGTTAATACATTATTGACTCAGCTTGAGAAGGAACGAAATGAATCAGATGAGAAACTGCTTGCAAAAGACCAATTGGCAGATAGCCTGAGAAAGGAAATTCATGAACTCAAAACTCAGCTGGAAGAAAAGGAAAGGGATCATCAACACACGCGTTTTACTGAGGTTTCAGATATAATTGAAGAAAATTCTCGCTTGAAATCAGTGATAGATGATCTTAACGGTGTGATTGAAGAATACAGAATGATTCTGGAACAGGAACTGGAATTTAGAAAGGATATGGAAAATTTACTCAGAGATTTCAATAAGAAGTAAAAACAAATAACATTATTTATATGAACGAAGACAATTACACAAATCCTGAAAATGATCAAGATGGGAATGATGATTTCAATGAAGATCATCAGTCATCAGAAGAACTTGAACATGCCCGGAAACTTATAGAAGACATGAAGGCAAAGTTTGAACAGGAAAATTTAAAACTTTCAGAAATGAAGAATGAGTTATATCGTCAGAAAGATTTTAAAGTCAGCAAATTTGCTGTTTTTGAAGGACCAAGTTTTTACATGGACAGAAAAGCATTTGTTTTTAATGTTTTCATTGCCCCTTCAGGAGATTCAGTTGAATTTTTCAGAAATGAAATTGCCAAGGTATTTTCTGAATTTGCGCACAATACTAAAAAATATGTTGTCGATTTGTTTGCAGATGTTTTGATATACCTCCTGAAAATGGATATCAACCTTTACATCAACAAATATGAGATTTCATATGATGAAGATGAATATGTGATTGCAATTGAATATCTTGATAAAAATGTTGCTGAAGATTGTGTATATCTGGTGAGTGATTGGTTCTATGCACTTTCTAATAATGAAACATTTGACGTAGTAGGAGAATGGCAAAAGATTCAGGCTGATTTTGACAAGACTTTTTATGGTGGTCCAACACTCTATTCATTGATTGAAGGTGGATTGAAACGCGATATTCCAGTGTTTTATCTGTTTGAGGAAAATCAGTTTCAGTGGGGGTATGGCAGAAAACAGCTTAGAGGTCGTTCAACTACTTTTAACACTGATGGCATAAAAGATACTGAATTTACAATGTTTAAGGATATGGTCGGTGACTTTCTCGATATGTGTGGTTTCCCGACTCCAAAAACAATCAATACATTTGATATTGAATCAGCCGTTGAGGCAGCCTCCGTCATAGGATTTCCCTGTGTTGTGAAACCTGTTGCAGGACATAAAGGACAGGGTGTCACGACAGGTATAGTTGATGAACAGGGAGTGAGGGATGCATTCAACAATATATTAAAGATTTATGAAGAAAATGATATCCAGTTTGACGGCGCACTGGTTCAAACACAAATTTTCGGGACTGATCACAGACTCCTTTCAGTAGATGGTAAGTTTGCAGCTGCGTTGGAAAGGGTTCCTGCTTTTGTTGAAGGTGACGGGGTTCATAATATTGAACAGTTGATCGAAATTGAAAATTCAAAAATCATTCGGCTTGATAATGCAAGGTCTCCACTTTGTAAGATAAAAATTGACGAAGATTTGATGGATTATCTGAGCAGACAGGAACTAGATCTTCAAAAAGTTCCACAAACCGGAGAACAAATTGTTTTGAGACGTGTTGCCAATATTAGTGCAGGAGGAGTTTCATATAACGTGAGTGATAAAATTCATCCCGATAACATTCGCATGGTTGAAGATATTGCAGGATATCTGAATGTTAAATGCCTCGGAATTGATGTTCTTGCAAAAGATATTTCTGAGTCATGGAAGGAAGGAAATTTTGGAATCATTGAGATTAATGCCGGACCTGGTGTATTTATGCATCTCGCTCCTGCTTATGGTGGATCTGTTGATATCCCTGAAAAAATTCTCCGTTCACACTTTAAATCCGATCTGAATTCCCGAATACCTATCATCACTGCGAACAAAATTTCAGCAAATCTTGCAGCCAGGTTAAATGAAAGAATTCATCAACTGCAACCTGATGTGTTTTTTGCCTGTCTCCTAAATGAGGGAGTATTCTTCAATGGTCGGTTTTTTCATAAAAACCAGAGTCATCTGCAGAATGAGAAAATGATCCTCCGCCATCCTAAAACTGATATTGCCTTGTTTGTTCACGATAAGGACAATATCTACGATTTTGGATTACTTCATCAGGGGACAGATATGGTCATTCTTGACAATCCTGCGTTTGCCGAAGAAACTGTTTTGATTAAACAACTTTATAAGGATTGCCCTTTAATTGAAATTCTTGAAAATAAAATCGAGTTACTCGTAAATGACAGTGTTCTGCAGTCTCATCAATTTGAAAATGAGTTGCAGAAGGATGATCTTATTTTGAATTTAATGGATCCGTTTTTGACTGAACTCATCAATAAATACAACTAGGCTTTTAAAAAAAAGGCAGGTGATGTACCCGCCTTTTTTTTATGAATTATGTGAAAGGTTATTGCATGACAATGGTGTATGTCTGTCCCATGTACGTAATGGTTGCGATATTGTCGCAGTTTCCGTTGCCATAATCAACAAAAATTTCATCCTGATATCCGTCTATGGTGTATTTCAATTCTCCGGCAACAATGTATCCGCAATTTGTTTTCAAATGCAATGGCACCAAAATGACGATGCTGTACGAGTCGCCGGGAGCAGTTGAGCCCTGCTGGGTTCCTGAAACCAGGTATTCATCATCCCATGGATTGAATAATGTTGGTTCACCGGCTATCCACTCACTGGTGAGATTGCTGTTCCATTGAATCACTCCATAAGGAGTTGTAACTGTACCGTCTGTAACAACTGTGTATGTAATATTTTGATTGGCATTCAACCCGTTGTTGGTGGTAATCTGAATTCCTTCAACCAGAATGTCGTCAACATAGAAACTGTCAGGAACAACTGTGATGACTGTTCCGTGCTGCCTGTACCAGCCCGTTGTTTCAATATTGATTTTTCCTTCTCTCATCACTCCGTCATCGCCAAGACAGCCTGCACCATAATCAATTTCAATTGTTTTTGGAAATGTGTTCCAGTCATAGGGAGAAATGGTAATGGTTGCACAATTGCTGTTCATCAGGTTCAATCCTTTCCCGTTTTCTGTATCACTCTGTGCCTGAAATACTCCTGCCTGAACCTGATTGTTCAGATCTGAAAATGCCTTTTCTGCAATGGCATTATCTTTAACTATTTCAGTTGGTTTAGCTGGTTTTTTAAACCCTTCTTTCATACAGCTGTGGTTGAAGATGGCTGTGATGATTGCAAACATGATGACTGAGATTTTAATTGTTGTTTTCATAATCATAAAGTTTTTAATGGTTAATTTTTTTGTTTCCTATCTGTTTTACACATCATTTTAGTTTTACCCTGACGAGAATTATTATTTTTTTTTATCACAATCTACTTCATTCATCAGTCATGGAGTTATGAGAGTAAATGATTTACAGTACACGTATTGAAAAGACCAATATTCAACAGATAATTTCTAAATTTGTTCGAAATTATCAACTTGTTCTCGTGAGAATGAACCAATTTATTGAAGAAAGAATATTTAACCGGCTGATAAAAGAAATGATCCAGGGTTTAAAAATTATCTTAATACTTAGTTTTGCCATGATGTGTGAAAATGTATCCGGACAATGTAAAGATTACAGAAGTCATGAAATCGGAATAAATTTGTTACAAATACCTGCAACAACAATCGACTTGTCATATGAGACATCAGGAAGACCAAGTTTCAGTTGGCTTATAAACACCGGGTATACGATCAATTATGAAAATTCTTATGATTTGATTGGATTTTTCTTAACACCACATTATAAATGTGGAAATGATGGATATTCTATACAAGAACAATCAGGTGGGTTTCTGAAAACTGGAATAAAGTTTAATTTCAGAAATACATATGAAAAAAGCAATTACTTCTATCTGGGTTTGTTTATGACAAATTCAATGAGCTATGAACAAGCAAGATTTCAAGATATGGAAGATCCTGACAATCAAATCGAAACACTTAATCATAATGTTTTTATTATTGGATTTACTGCTGTAAAAGGGTATCATTTTCTGATTTCTGATATATTGACATCAGATTTTGGGATTCATTTTTCTGTTCCTTCGAAGAACTATGAGGATTTATATGGCTATTGCAATTATATTCCAGGGATGGGTTACATGGAAACATGTGGAAACGAACTGGTTTTTCCTATGCTTGTATTAAATTTTAAGTATAAACTACAATGATAAAACAGCATTCCATTGGTAATTTTATTATTAACAATGCAAATACAGTTGCAGAATACATTTCGGATGTTGTTGAAACAACTGGGAATTTCGTTACTGAAGCTTTTTATTTCGTTGTCAGGGATATTCCTGTTTTAAGTCATATTCTAAACTGGCTGGGTTCGGTTATATCGGGTTTTACAGATTTTGTCGCAGTTGTAATCAAAAGTCTGTTCGGACTGGTAGGCGGGGGAACAGGTCACATTCTAAATGTGATCATTGATATCCTTACTTTTAAAGGAACTCAAATACTCAAAGGATTGGGTAATATTTTATCATCTGTAATGGGTACAGTGTTTTTGATTTTTTTATCCGTGATGTCATTCGTTCAACAGATAATACCCTGGGTTCAGGCCAAAGAGCGAAGGATGACAGATGATGAAATAAAAGATATGAAAAGAATCTTTGGAGGATCATTGGCATTTTATAACATAAGAATAGTAGAAGGAAAAAGAGCAGGGTTTTTCTCATTCTCAGATCGTGAGTTAGTCGTTGGAAATACGATTTTTATGAAAAATCATAATCCGATGCATGAACCTGAAAGATTGACTCACGAACTTGTTCATGTGTGGCAATACCATAAATTTGGTGCCCGTTACACTTTTGATGCTTTATATGCACAACTTATTCATTATGATGCTTATAACTGGAAGCAGGAAATCCTTAATGGTCACAGCAGATGGTCTGAATTCAACATTGAAGCTCAGGCAAGTTTTATTCAGGACGTCTATTTGAAAGGAAAATTGGATGTAATATCCGGTGTTAAGCACCATAAAGGGGAATTCTTCAATTCCGTTGAAAAAAAGAATAACAGCTTTATTGATCATGATTATACAATTTTGGCCAATGAAGCCTGGGAGAAATTAAAAGGCTCACATTCTCATAGAGTTTCATTTATGATCTGTTAAAATTAGAACGGGTAAACTAAACTCATTTGGGAAAGCATAATTCTTAATTAAGTTGAAAAATTTATTTATCTTCAATCACAATATTAGGTTATTACAACGTCACATGATCATCCTGTAACGTAATTTCCTCATCTTTCCGTCAAACCGTCATATCTCCAAATCTTGTCAATATCAACATTTTCAGGATTTGACAATTTTTCTGACCTGTTTAAGATCAATCTCAATCAGGAGACATGACCTAATCGCTTCCACCTCAAATGAAAATTTATATTTTCCTTTTCGTTCAACCAGAGTCCCTTTAATCCCTTTAAATGGTCCGGAAGAAATTCTGACTTTACTTCCAGGTATGAGGGAATCATTTTCCACTTCAATCTGTTCTGAGAAATTCACAATTCTGATAATGTCTTCCATTTGTTTGTCCCTGATCAAAACTGGTTTATGGGCGTGATATACAGCTTTCACAACCCCTGGTGTTTTAAGCAGTTCAAACAGTGTTGAGTCATCAGCTCTCAGAAAAATATAATTTGGAAACAAAGGTAATTCAACCCATTGTTTGCGATCACTCCATAGACGAAGCTGTTTAATCAGGGGCAGATATACCTCGATCCCCATATCTGTAAACTGTTTTTCAACAACTTTTTCATACCTGCTTTTTGTATATATTACTCTCCAGGGATGGATTTTTTCTTGAGTCATTCAAATATTTATTTCTTTGTGAGCAAAAATAATTTTTTAAATTTAATCATACACTTCTATATTTAAAAAATTTGATTGAAACATTGAAGAAAAAAACTGATTTTCAGGAATCAGAAATAATTATCTGCTTCTTGCTTTTTTAAAAATGATGTTCCAGAGAGCTTTTGTAAAATATTTGCAGTCTGTCCGAAAATAATTTTTTGAGAAGGCTTCAAGGTATTTTCTTTCTGATTCAATTATTTCCTCAAATGTTTCAGGAAGATCATAATAAAATGGTGGAATCAGGCCAGGTTTAAACTGACTTCGTAATTGTTGCATATCAGAAGGATAAAGACTGAAAAAATGCTTGCTCAGAGGTCTCACCCCAACAAGCTTGATGTCGCCGCGTAGTAAATTGAACAGCATGGGAAGCTCATCGAGCCAGGTTTTTCTCATGAATTTTCCAATAGTTGTGATTCTGAAATCATTTTTAAATTTACCACCCTTTTCCAAAGCGTTTTTGCGATAGACAAAATCCTGGAGAAACTCACTGAATGGATGCATGGTTCTGAATTTGTAAACATTAAATACTTTACCTTCCTTGCCTATTCTCCTGAGTTTAATTAAAGGACCGTATGTGGCATTGAAATCAAAGACAGGTTGATTCTTTTTTTGGACTGCAAGCCAAAGGTTTTCTCCAGAAACCATTTCTGCTAGATATTCAAAACCACAACTATAAAGTCTTCCAAGTGTTTCAGCATAGGATATTCGCTTGTTTGTGTTTTTCCAGATCAGGAAATAAATTTTTCTTAAATACGGAAGTCTTGGCCAAATCCTGTGAATAAAATAATCAAAAAGCCGGATAATCCAGGATAGAGGGAGGCTAAATTGTTTTTGAATTCTCTTTTTTCGGATTTCAAGTGTTTCCACACATAAAATGTAAATGCCTCCGTGCTTCAGTTTCGTAAAAACTGTCTCGAAAAATTTATTGATGTAGCTGATGTGATTGATTTTCCGGATGTTGACAATCTGATCAAGTTTGTCGCAAGCGTAGCTTTGAATATTGAATCTGTTGTGTGTACTTAGGAGGAGCCTTTTATTTTGTTTGAAAAATGAATACTTATGAATAAAATATCGCACATTCTCATTGTGAATGATATTCAGCGAGTCCGGTATATCTTCAATGAGATCAGGGTTGTTGACTATGAGTTCATCATATGCTGGTTCAACTTCATTGCTTTCTTCGAGAATTGAATTTAAAACAAATGTTTTATGTTTGTACTCATGTGCATCACGGATATCCTGTGCATGTCTGAATGTGTAGCCAATAATGTAAAAGATCAATTCAAAAAAGAATACACATAGCAGCCAATATATTATAAGTTTAAAACTCAGTTGTATGTCAAAAAAGTAAATAACAATCAGAAAAATTAGTGATGATATCAACCATGATAAAATAAACCTGTTCAAAACAAAATAAAAGCCTCTTTTTTTTCTGAGTTCATATTTCTGAAATAAGACTGAAACAATGACAAACAAAATAAAAAAAACAGTTTGGGGGATATAATAGTTGTTAATGTATTTTTCGGTTTGAGGATTGATCAGAGTCAATGTCAGAGTACTGAAAAACATTGCCATTAAATCAATCATCAGATTAATGATGATACGTTTTTTTCGTCTTCGGATGATATTGTCATTTGTTATTTCCATCATGACATTATTGAATGAGAATGCTCAAAAATGAGCTGAAGTAAGATGAGTTTAGAGCAGAGAGCATAATCATTGAGAGTTGAAAATTTAGTAAAGGTTGCAGTTCAATAGAATAATTGTTAAAATTACACATAATATTTCATTAATTGAAATTGAAAATGGATCATGGATGAACATCTCAGAAGCCCAATCCAAAGCCAAGCTCGAGAATATTTGATTTTCCGTGTAAATACTGAGCTGAAAACATGTCAAGATAATCCTGAGCTGTTCTTCCGTCGGCATCAATTGTCTGAATATTTGAAAATGTGTAATTTGCAAATATTTTAAGATTTGATAAAGGATAATATGACATGTGAAATGAAAGGCTTTTGTTTTGCCAGATGATATCCTGCAGGATGTCAAGTTCGTCAATTCGTGGATTATTCATCCCTCGGATATATTCATAATAATTTCCTTTAAGTGCATATACCCATGATAATCCAACCTGAAGTGTACGATAGGGATACCATCTGACAGTTGCAAAAAATTCTTCTGCATTGTCAGTCAGATAATGTCCGAGATTGTAGAGGTTTGATTGATATGAAGTAGTTGGCTCATCGTGTAAGAAAGTGATGGGATTGGTTCTCGTATATTCAGCTCCGAGAAATACATTTCTTAAAGGCCAGTCGTTGAGTGAGAAACCACCCTTAAAACTTGTGAAATTATGTCGGTTTTTATCAGAAACACGACCGAGTGAAAACTCATCTACAAAATATGTTGCATACAGATGCAGGTGCTTGATTTGGCGCGAACTGATGTTGATAAACAAAGCATTGTTCTGATAAGATGTTCCCTTATGTATTGTATGTACAATTGATTTGTAAAATGCAAACGGAATCAGATATCCTGGTTGAATATCCATATCTCCGTAAACAATTGAGTTTCCAAATGAAAAATGAAGTCTTTTAAATGGTTTGATAACAAACATGTTTGCTGCAATATATTTTTTGCGCTGAACAGTTCTGTCTGGCCCGGTTGGATTAAAATATGAAGCTGTGCTGTCAATGGCCTGTGAAACAAGCCAGCCATGATGATAATGAAACTCAAGCCATTTCACAGGATTGAGAAAAAGTGAAATCATGGGATAGGAGGGGGTGCGTCCTGAAAGAATATTACTTCCGTTCTGGTTATCTCCCCAAATCAAATGATCCTTTATCAGTCCGAAACTGCCCCACTTCCAGTTGTATGTAATTCCAGCTCTCATTTCACTGTATTCCCCTCCAACACCACCACCAGTTTGTTTTTTATAATTTCCTCCGGGTTCTGTTGTGAGCCATCCCGGTTGTGCCATTTTCTGATCACTTTGATAATGATCGCGAAGACTCATAAATGCAGCCCAGTTTTTTCCCATGTAAGTAATGGCTTCAGCTCCGCCGAATGTTCCCCAGAAATTATTGTTTGTTGTATTGAAATATCTAAATCCATATACTGGCCTGATCAGAGCTCTGAAAAGAGTATCTGTATACTGTATCTCAGGCGGAAGAAAGTGCAACGAAAGATCATTTCTTCTGAGCAGATTTAGATATCCTGACTTGAGATTGCCTGCTTCCATTTCAAATTCGTTCATCCAGAATTGTATTCTCTGATATTGAACAAGACTTAACTGATCAGATTGACTGGCTTCTTCAAGCCAAAGGTAAATCTGCATTCTGGAATAGGGTTTTGCAACAGTAGCCACATCTATAACATGCAAAGCAGCCAGCTCATCGATAAAATCATAGAGACCTTTGTCACTGATATGATGATTTGCAACCTGTGAATGCAATTGTTTTGAGTTCATCAGAATTAAACAAAACAATGCAGTTAATAATCTGAATGAAATATTTTTCATGAGCTGCTCTGTTATTTTGAACAAAATTAATGAAAAATATCATGAACAGAAATTGATAAATTTCAGAAATATTACATATCATTATTCTCCCCAAAATGTGATGTTAGATTTTTGGAAGGTCAATGCTATACTTCTAATCGTTCATAGAAATCAGAAATTCTTCGTTTGTTTTTGTGAATTTCAGTTTATCAGTCATAAACTGCATTGCTTCGATTGTATTCATGTCAGCAAGATGATTTCTCAAAATCCAGACTCTCTGTAGAATGTCTTTTTCCACAAGAAGGTCATCGCGACGTGTACTTGAAGCAACAAGGTCAATTGCCGGATAAATTCTTTTGTTGGAAAGCTTGCGGTCCAGTTGGAGCTCCATATTTCCGGTTCCTTTAAATTCTTCAAAAATAACTTCATCCATTTTGGATCCGGTTTCTGTGAGTGCTGTGGCGATAATAGTTAATGATCCACCGTTTTCAATCTGACGGGCAGCTCCGAAAAATCGCTTTGGTTTCTGAAGTGCATTGGCCTCAACACCACCTGAAAGGACCTTCCCTGAGGCAGGGGCAACTGTATTGTATGCTCTGGCAAGACGAGTAATTGAATCAAGCAGAATGACAACATCATGTCCGCATTCAGTCATGCGTTTTGCTTTTTCTAGGACAATGTTTGCGATGCGAACATGCTTGTCAGCAGGTTCATCAAAAGTTGATGCAATAACTTCTGCTTTCACGCTGCGCATCATATCTGTCACTTCTTCCGGTCTTTCATCAATGAGCAGGACAATAAGATATGCTTCAGGATGATTGTATGCAATTGCATTTGCAATTTCTTTAAGAATCATTGTTTTTCCCGTTTTGGGCTGGGCCACAATTAATCCCCTCTGGCCCTTTCCGATGGGCGTGAATAAGTCGATAACCCTTGAAGAAAATGTTTCGTCAGGATGTTGTGTCAGTTTGAATTTCTTCATCGGAAACAAGGGTGTAAGATAATCAAACGGAATACGGTCACGAACTCTCTCTGGTGATAATCCGTTAACCTGTTCAATTCTGGTAAGTGGGTAATATTTTTCGTTTTCTCTGGTGGGGCGAATAAATCCCTTCACAGTGTCACCTGTTTTTAAACCGATATTCTTAATTTGTGATTGTGAAACATATACATCATCAGGAGAACTCAGATAGTTGAAATCAGAAGATCTCAGAAATGCATATCCCTCAGGCATGATCTCCACAACGCCTTCAACAGAGACCACGCCATCAAGTTCATAACTGTATTCAATTTTCTTTTCTTCCTTTTTAACAGGTGTTGGTTCTGATGTTTTTGTCTGTACTGGGTTTTCGGTTTTTTCAGAAACAGGTCTATCTGGAACAACCGGAGTTATCGTTTCCGAGACTGTTTCTGCATTGTCAGTGATCACTTCATCTTCTGGCATAAGAGATACTTCTTTTGCAAAATCGTCCTGAATGGCTTGTGTCTTTGTTGTAACTGCAGATTGTGCCGGTTTCTGAGCCGTTTGTTCACGATTTTTTTTCTTTGGGGGTCTGCCCCGACCTTTTTTTTGTGATTCGGACACTTGATCCTTTTTATCTCGAGTTTCAGTTTGTGATTTTGTCTGAGTATCCGAACTGTCCTGAGTTTTCTCAGCAACCTTTGGTCCAGCTGGCACTTCTTTCTTAGTGGTTGCAGATACTTCAGATGATGCGACAGGCTCAACTTTTGCTCTTCGTTTGCGAGGCCTTTTGGTGGTTTGTGTCCTGACAGTTTCATCTTTACTGGCACTGGATGGAGTTTCTGCCTGAATATTCAGAATTTCAAATACAAGTTCGTCTTTTCTTAGTTTCTGGTAGTTTTTAATTCCAAGTTTTTGTCCGATGGATTTCAATTCCTCTTCGGGCATTCCGTGAAGTTGATGTATGTTATACATATTGTAGAATTATGGTTTTTGATTTTTTGGAGTAGGAAAAAATATGAAAATTGATACTGACCGATCGGTCTTTCCACTGCAAAATTACAAAATGTTTTTAAATATTGTTGATTTTTTTCAAACAGTGAGTGAATTTATTGTGTATTGTGAATAACATCTTTGTTTTCAATGATATAAAATCCTAAAATACCTTTTTTTATTTTAATTACGAAAAATGCTGGTGATGTACCTTTCATACTGGTAAAGGTAACTCTTTTCCATAGATCTTTGTTCAAAGGAAGTCTGACATCATACTCATGAGGACCGGTTTCAGAAAACCTCATGTTCACAATATGCTCATTCTTGTATGGGAAAATTATTTCTTTCACAGTTTTTGATTTTGCCGTGAATAAATTTAATACGAGTAGAAGCATGGTCGTGTTGACTCCAAGACCAAAAACTGAGAAAAATAAATAAGGAATTTTCAGAACAGGGAAATTATATCTTTTAAAAACCGGAATAAGAATCAGTCCAAGAGCAGAGAACCCAATGATAAGTAAAAGAATTATCCATGTATAGATGATGGTGCTTTTAAGCACATTTAAAAGCATAAATGATCCTGCAAAGACACTTATAATAGTGTATTGATAAACCCAATGAAACTGGCTTCCGTTTGGTTTTATCTTTTTATTGATGATCCTTTCAGGAGATTTTTCAATTTTTGATTCTGGAAAGAGAGGATTGAGTTCCCATAATCTGACTAGGGAATCATATAGCTCCTTGTCTTTGTCTAGCAATGACTGTGGATGATTGAAAAATTGCTCATTTACTGTACCAAACATCGAAAGTGAACTGTTTTCCTGATGATTCATTTGCGGGCACTTGAAAACAGTCTTTTTAATGTCAATTTGGTCAATAATCAGCATTTCAGTTTTTCCCACATGATCAGCAAAATTTTCAAGAGTACCCTTCTGTTTGAGATAACAATGATAGATTCCGTAAACGATATCATACGTTGCAGTGTGCCAAAAATCCGTACTTTTATATCTTACAGGAATTATAAACTTATTCAGTTTTTCTTTGAAAGATATGTGATGTTCATTATCTATCAGTTCAATTTTCTGAAAACACTTTGTCATGCTCATCCCTGAACGTGTAAAGGAAAGTTGTGCATAAACCGCTGCACATTTTAGTTTGACAGCCAGATCTTGTTCAATGCCTTGGGAAAAAGATATTTTTCCAGATTTTATGATCCTCATCACACACTGAACAAATTTGTTTTTCAGACGTTGGGGGAGTTTCTGAAAAAAAAAGCATTCGGTTGTTAGTAAAGTAATGATTTCCTTGTTATTCATCAATTAAACAGGTTCTGCAATAAGATCCCAGGCGTCTGCTCCGGTAATTCTAACCTTGATAAAGTCTCCCGTGGAAAAATTGTGGTTATTATTTGTATAAACTGTCACAAGATGATCAATTTCAGGCGAGTCAAATTCTGTTCGCCCAAGCATATATCCCGGATGAATTTCATCAATCAAAATTTCAAAAACTTGTCCGGTTTTTGCCAGGTTTTGTTCAAATGAAATTTTTTCCTGCAATTTCATCAATCTTTGCATTCTGCTGAGTTTTGTTTTGTGCGGAACATTATCTTCCATATCTGCAGCTGGTGTTCCTTCTTCATGTGAATAGGTAAAAAATCCAACACGTTCAAGTTGATGGGTCTTTAAAAATCTGATCATTTTTCTGAATTCTTCTTTCCCTTCGCCTGGAAAACCTGTGATAAATGAAGACCTGATATGAATGTCAGGGATGCGTTCTCTGAAGTCAGAAATGAGTTTTTCAATATCTTCAAGTTTGTGATGACGTTTCATATTGCTCAGGATATTATCATCCACATGCTGAAACGGGATATCAATATACTTGCAGATGTTGTTGTGACTTTTAATGACATCAATGAGATTTAACGGAAATGAAGCCGGATAGGTATAATGAATTCGGATCCATTCAGCACCTGATTCTATTGCAAGTTTGTCAATCAGTTCAGGAAGCATTTGCTTTTTGTATAAATCAATACCATAGTACGTTGTATCCTGAGCAATTACGATGAGTTCTCTGACTCCGTTCCGGACCAGTTGAATGGCTTCGTCAACAATATCTTCCATCGGTCGTGAAATATGTCTGCCTCTGATAGAGGGAATTGCACAGAATGCACATTGCCGGTCACAGCCCTCAGAAATTTTCAGATATGCGAAGTGAGCAGGTGTCGTCAGCAATGAGTGGTCCCTGACTTTAGCAGTGTTTGTTTTTGTACTTATGTGTTTGATGATATGCTCTACATCATGGACCCCAAACCAAAAGTCAACTTCAGGGATTTCCTTTTGAAGTTCACTTCCGTATCGTTCTGACAGACACCCGAAGACAATGATCTCCTGAACCTTTCCTTCTCTTTTTGCCTGAACGTAATCAAGAATTGTTTCTATGGATTGCTCTTTAGCATCCAGTATAAATCCGCAAGTATTGATCATGATTGTATCTGCATAATCCGAAGAATGTGCAATTTTTACAATATCTGATTTAACAGAATTTGCAAGAAACTCAGAATCTACTTGATTTTTAGGGCATCCCAGCGTTACGATTGAAATTGTCTTTTGTTGCATAAATATCAATTCTACTGGTTGAACAAGCTTTTAACAAATTGAAATTTGTCAAAAATCTGAAGATCATCAATTTTTTCTCCCAGTCCGATATATTTGATCGGAATATTAAACTGGTCAGTAATTGTTATTGCAACTCCGCCCTTAGCTGTGCCGTCAAGTTTTGTCAAAGCCAGTGCATTAACATCAGTGACTGCGGTAAACTGTTTTGTCTGCTCAATGGCATTCTGACCGGTTGAAGCATCAAGAACGAGTAAAATCTCCTGTGGTGCATCAGGTAGAATTTTTTGAACAACTCTTTTGATTTTTCCCAACTCGTTCATGAGGTTCGTTTTGTTGTGCAATCTGCCGGCAGTATCAATAATGACAACATCATATCCTTTCGCCCTGGCCGTATTTACTGTTTCATAGGCAACAGCTGCAGGGTCAGCATTCATCCCTTTGTTGATTATGTCAACTCCTGCTCTTTCAGACCATATGATAAGTTGTTCTACAGCTGCAGCCCTGAAGGTATCTGCTGCACCCAGGATGACCTTTTTTCCGGCACTATTATATTGATGTGCCAGTTTGCCGATGGTTGTTGTTTTACCAACACCATTCACGCCAACAACCAGAATTACATAGGGTTCTGTTCTTTCTGCAAAATCGAATCCTTCAATGGTTTCTGTATTTTCAGTGAAAAATGATGTGACAATTTCTTCAAGTGTTGTATGAATTTCACTTGTGTTCAGATATCTGTTTTTTGCAATTCTTGACTCGAGTTCATCGATGATTTTAATTGTTGTTTGTACACCCACATCAGATGTAATCAACGCTTCTTCGATATTATCAAGGACTTCATCATCAACGGTGGACTTTCCGACCACAGCTCTGGAGAGTTTTGAGAAAAAGCTTTCACGTGTTTTGTTTAGTCCGGCATCAAGCTTTTCTTTCTTATCTTTTGAAAAAAATGAAAAAATTCCCATCGGGTTGAAATTTAAAAGATATTTTGCAAATTTACATCTTTTGTTCAGACTTTTGGACTGAAACAATTACTCATGTGCAGAATAAAACCTGCAAACCAGAATTTTGACAACTATTCGTTGTTATTCATGAAGCCCTGATTTTCAATTGCTTTAAGAAATCTGACTGTAAACGCAACGTTGTCTTTTTTTGTATAGCGCTTTTCTGTAAAAATCTGAGCAAGATTTTCTGTCTGATTCTCTTCTACAAGCTTTTTATAAAATGACATATTCTCTTTTTCCTTGTATATATGATCAATTTCTTCTTTGCTGTAATCCTGATAAAACTCATTATGAATAACGGATTTGATTGATAATCTGTCCGTTAGCTCGGGTTCTTCGTCGGGATATCCCACAGCTAGTGTAGTGACCGGAACGACTCCTTTTGGAAGTTTGTAGAATTCAATAAGTTTGTCTGCATTATATGTTGTTGTTCCAAGATAACAAATGCCCAGTCCGAAGGATTCTGCAGCAATGGCTACATTTTGAGCAACAAGGAGCGCATCTATGGATGCTGTATAAAATGAGAGAAAATTGTCATACCCCGGTGCAGTATTGCGTGCAGAACACCATTTATTGAAACGGTTGAAATCTGCACAAAATGTGAGTAGTACCGGAGCCTGCGTCACAAGTGGCTGGTTGAAGTGAAAGGGTGCAACTTTTTCACGGTTTTCCTGATCTTTGGTAATAATTATACTGTATACCTGCATATTTCCTGTAGTAGATGCGCGAACGCCGGCCTGAAGAATTTTTTCAAGGACAAGCTCAGGAAGAGGTTGAGTGCGATATTTTCTAATCGTTCGGTGCTCAAGTAATGTTTGTAGAATGTCCATGTGTATTGTGTTATTTGATTCGCGAAATTAATATATTTTTTCGATCAGGGAATCGAATTTATCAAAATGCCAGTATGAAAATCTTATGCCAAAATGAGTTTTCTGAAGAAGATATTTTTTAACATATCCGGAATTTCTGACACATCATGATCGTAAATTGCATAGAAAGATGAACCGCTTCCGCTGAGTGAAACATACAAGGCTCCGGCTTTGTACAGTTCAGATCTGTAATCTGAAAATTCAGGGAAGTGCTGAATAAAAACCTGTTCAAATGCATTTTCAATGTTGTTTTTCCAAGTTGGCAATTGTTGTTTCATCTTGACCTGTAATTCTCCACTCTGAAAAATTTGAAGTTTGTCAAAAGCATCTTTTGTAGAGATGCCTTCATTTGGCTTGAAAAGGAGAAGTGTTTTTCCGGCAAGGGAAATATCTACAGGAGATAAAATTTCCCCTCGGGATGTGCCAAATGCTGGCCTGGGGTTGATAAAGAACGGACAATCACTTCCCAATTCCATGGCATATTGAAACATCAACTCACTGGAAATGTTGAGATTAAACAGATTATTTAAAATTTTCAAAACAGCAGCAGCATCAGATGATCCACCTCCAAGACCTGCCTGTACAGGTATGTTCTTTAATATATACAGGATGACAGGTGGAATCTGATAATGCATATTCAGCAGTTTCCATGCCCGAAAACATAAATTTTCTTCTGTATTGCAATGTGCTGACAAGCCATATTCTTTGATGGAGAAAACGGGAGATTCAAAGATATCAATCACGTCATACAGGGGAATTGGGTAAAAAACAGTTTCAATGTTATGAAACCCGTCTGAACGTTTTGAAGTGACGTAAAGTCCGATATTGATCTTTGCCGGAGTAAATGCAATCATTGCTGAAACATATCAAAAAATTATCAGTTTCGTGAATTCAGAAATTTTATTCCAATAAGTTCATCGTGGAATTCTCCAGGATATCGGTAATACACCCAGATTGAATATTCATTTTCTGTTGTAAAATGCCTGCCTTCAATTTCTGAGTAATCCCCAATCACTTTTCCATGAGGAAGAAAAGTGTATTCATAATCGTAAAAACCCTGTTTGAGCATAAGTGTAAGTTCATATGCTTTTCGTTCATAATTGTATGTCATCTTGTAATCATCACTGAATTGTCGGCCTGTAAATTCCCCGCTGATGTATATATCTCCGTCTGTTCTTGGGGAATCATACATCAATGTGAAATATACGTATACATATTCAGCATCTGTATCCGAATCAGTTGCATCATCTGTTTTAATAAAGTATCTTCCGTTGATATCACTTTTGTGAGAGTATCTTGTGAAATTTCTGCTGATATCGGGTGTTAGAAAAACATGGTATTCTCCACCGATAAGTCTGATACCGTCAACTTCGGCAGTTCTGTATTTCATACTCTTAATATCAAAATTTCTGAATTCATTTCCACCGTCAAATGCATTTTCACCATCATAATAATATTCAAGGATGTTCCCTTTGATTAATT
>CAYMAZ010000004.1:59122-117704 GCA_964388575.1 uncultured Bacteroidales bacterium
GACCGATATCACTAATCTGGCTTTTTCGGCAGGTGCCAGCGGTTATTTTGTAAAACTACTACTTTTAGGTTTTGAGCGGAGTTGACGATGTTCAAACTGAGTTTATCAATTGTGAAGTCTACTTCCTGTTTGTACCATCGGGTATCAATTATTGTTCCAGCTGTTATTGTTGCATTTACAGCAACTTGATTGTCAACCACATAAAACCGACGGGTAAATGCCATAATATTTGCTTCTGAATCCACGGCCCATACTTTTAGAATGTAATTACCGGGTTTGGTAGGGTGCATATTGTCATTTGGAAATGTGAGCGTGTAATGAACATATGGAATACGTGTATTTCCGGAAAATCTGTAATCAACGATTTCGTCTGTGTAAAATCCTGAAATGTAATCAGATTGTGGAATTTGAACTGGTTGCCACCATGCATCGCATAATTCAATTGTGTACATGAATTGTCTATAGTCACCGAGTAAGTCATCAAAACTTAAAAGAATGTGTTGATCAGACTGATATTCAAGCAGGGGAAGTGAAAAATCAAACTCCGGTCGGTACAGTCTGACTGTTTTAATCAGTGGATCATAAATGAAATCATCATATCTTATTGGAACATCAGTGTTTTGTGAAAAAGTAAGGGTTTCAGAAAAAGTAAAAATCAAGAATATGCATGTAATCTTCAGCAAACGAATCAATGGTGTCTTATGCATAGTAGTCATATTTTGTTTATTCAAAGATACAACCATTTTCTCAAAATTAAGATAACGAATTTTGCCCATTGAAATTTTACAGGTTTAAAACCAGAAAGGATTTTATAATTTTGCAAAAAAACAACAATGATACAGCCACAACAGCAATTTTTTCTTTCTGACTACAAAATACATACTGTTGCAAGTAGTGCGTGTGTTTTGCCTCCGCCTGCTGATCACATCTATGAAGTATTCCGAGTGATTTCTGGAGTTGCCATGTTTATTGAAGATCATGTTGAAAGACTGCAAAAATCCTTGAATGCTGCAGGCATACATGCAGAAGAAATGATGATTCTGAAGCAAGTGAGGCAATTGATCGAGCTGAACAGGTATGCACCCGGGAATATCAAAATCATTTTCTGGAAATCAGGAAATGAAGTGCACAATATTATGTTTTACGATAAGCATCAATATCCTGATGAAGCAATGCTTAGGAATGGAGTTGTGATTGGCGCATTTGGTCATGAGAGAAAAAATCCGAATGTCAAACTTTTTGACTCTGAAATGCGAACAAATGCAGCACGAATGATCAGTGACAATAATTTTTATGAAGTACTTCTCATTTCTTCTGATAACCGGATTACAGAAGGCAGTCGCTCAAATATTTTTTTTATTTCAGATAATAGGATCATCACACCTCCGTCAGATCAGGTTCTAGAAGGTGTCACCAGAAAGAAAGTGATTTCATTGATTCAAACTCTTGATATTGATTTTGTTGAAGTTCCGGTTTTTGTTGATTCTCTGAAAGATTTTAATTCTGTGTTTCTGACAGGAACATCAAGACGTGTTTTACCTGTTTTAAAAATTGAGCCTTACACTAATAATTTTCATACAGATCATCAGCTTATCAGAACTTTGCAGAATGAATTTGCCAATCTGTGTGAACAGTATATTACATCTAAAAGACCATCTCAATAAAAATCTCAAGTAATTGGGGTTTCAGGATGATCGGGAAAATTATCCCAAAAACAGCACCAAAGAAATGTGCATCATGCCCCACGTTATCTTTGGCTCTTCGGGCCATTACTGCTGAATAAATGAGATAAAGGAATCCGAAAATGTAGGCAGGAATATCAAATGGGATCAGAAATAATCTGATGCTTCCAACCGGATAAAGCAGAATGCTTGTGAAAACAACTGCTGAGACAGCACCACTTGCCCCAACAGCAGCATAATAATAATTTTGTCTGTGTTTAAAAAATGAAAACAAAGTTGACATAATCAGACCACCAAAATATAACGCTGTAAAAAACAAAGCAGGATAACGGAAATAAAACTCACTCAGATATAACACACTTGACGCAAATGAATGCAGTACAAACATATTGATAAGCAGATGTGCCCAGTCAGCATGAACGAAGCCGTATGAAATGAATCTGAAAAATTCTTTCTGACGCAGAATTCTGTAAGGACTGAATTCAAGTCGCATAAACAGGACGCGGCTTTTAAAACAGTTGTAACTTACAATGATAGAAAGAATGATAATACCATAAAGAATAATTTGTCCAGCCATAATTAAATTGTATTTTCAATTTCATCTTCTCTGAAATCAATCTCAGAACCAAGAACACTGTGTGGAATGATATATACTACGAGGAGCATACAGGCTGCAAAAACAGGCCAAAATCTGTTTTGTCTTTTTTTTCTCAGTACAATCAGAGCAATGAGCCAGACAATAAAAGCAACAAGTGTTTTATTGTCGGTCAGATCATGTCCAAAAGGCCAGCCGGTCCAGTAGGCATTAAATGCAAATTTCTGTACAATCGGACCAAGAATCAGTCCTCCTGCAATGAGAAAAAATGTTGTCCAGAGTGCCAATCTGAATGTGTTTTTTCTGATAAATAGCCCTTCAAACCCTGTTCTCATGGAGAACATCATTGCCAGAAACATAAAAATAATGTGTGGGATTAGGATGAAATCAGGAACATGTCCTTTATATCGAAGCACTGCAGGTTCTGAATTCAGAAGTATGTCTTTCTCTGAATCTGACAATATGATGTGATACATCATTTTACCTGCGGGCGGCAACTGAGGAAGTACTGCAATCAGTTGCTCCCCCTTTCTGTCCATTGAAAGTGTATCCCAGGTGTCATGACTTTTAAATCTTTTGTACATATACGTTCCCTGAATGGATTCATCTGGAACATTGATGTTTATCTGTGCCCCTGAGTCATCTCCCCAGGTGCGAATGAGTTTGTACGAAATTTCAGATTGCCCAGCATGAACTTTTCCGCGCAAGGGTTTTGTTGGTCCAGTAAGTCTTTGATAGACAGAAAGACTAAGCATGAGAAAAAATGACAACATCCAGAAAACAAATGATTTCCATTTCAAAATCATACAATAAAATTTGCATTGGAGTGCAAAGCTAATAATTATTCTCCTTTTATCTCTGATTATGGCCTTATTCATTTTAAAGGATACTCAATTTTAACAGTTCTTTAGTAAAATATCTGTTTTATTATGATGTCCCTCTTAAACTATTTCAAATTATTTCAATGCAGGTGAATTTTAAAAAGCAAAAAATTATGTAAATTTGTTTAAAATGTGTCTTGAAAATAATGAATAACCATCAATTTTCCAATTTAAATTTTCACAAAACACGACTCAGTCTGTTCTTTCTTCTCCTTTTACTGCAATCATGCCATTCAGGCGTCATCAAACAGATAGATGTTTACAAAAGAGATCAGCTTGTTTTGTCTGAAACATTTTCAGAAGACGAACACCTTGATGTTCGAAAAAATTTCAGGAATGGAGAGCAGATCATGCTTTCAGAATATAACTATTCAGGAGATTTACTTCTTCGTTCTGTGTTTACTGATGAAGTAGGCAATATCACTAGTATTGAATATGCATATGATGGAAATGTTGTGAAAAGTGAAACATGTATTCTGAATGGAAAATATGATCATCTCAGGGAATATATATATAATCCTGACAGTCTGCTTTACTGTGAAATTCATAAAAGTAGTTCTGGCAGAATGACTAAAACGATCAAATATTTTTACGATCCAAATCTTCAACTTAACCGAAAACTCGTTATAAATTCAGAGAATGACACGATCCATTTCAGATATCAATATGATTCTAACGGCAACTGTAACAAAGAAATGTCAATACTTGGGGAGGATACTGTTTTTCAAACTATCAGATTTTTTAATAAAAATAACCTTCTTCTATCAGAAAAAAATTTTGTTTATGGAGAACAGATTAACATAGTTAATTATTTCTATTTGGATGGCAACAAAATTGGGATTATCAATCATATTGATGATTCAAATTATGTCGTACGCAGGGAGAGAATGCGATATAACAGATTTGGAAAAATTAAAAGTATTACCATAATAGACTACAGGAATTTTGATGGTGGTATGAGGCCAGATAAAGAGAAATTGAAATACCGTTATTACTTTTTTAGAAAATGATAATATTTTCTCACCATTTTTTGTATTGTGTTACAAAAAAACGATTTTTATTACATGTATACGAAAGTTTAACTTAAAAATTCAAATGTGATAAATATCAATTATGGTATTTGATTTTTGCAATAATTTTACGAAAACTGATTTGTTCATTCAAAACTAAAGTCATAACTTTGCCGACTGAATTCTGATACCTTAACGTAACCGAATCTAACGCTGATGAAAATCATTACAAGAATTCTGTTGTCTTTAAGTTTAGTAATTGGTTTGATTTACTCTCCATATCCAGTTTCAGCTGCTGAATCTGAACATGAAGATGAAAAATTCAATGCCGGCAAAATGATCATCGATCATATTGTTGACTCCTATGAATGGCACATAGCAACAATTGGAAGTAAACATATTTCGATTTATCTCCCGGTCATGCTTATGTATGACGGAGATTTTTATTTTTTCAGTTCCAGAAAGCTGCATCATGGACACAGCACATACAAAGGGTTCGGGATTGAGAAGGAAGGTATGAAAAAAGGGAAAATTGTCAGGGTTCTTGAAGATGGAACAACAGATCCCAATGCAGCATTTTTATTTGATTTTTCCATTACTAAAAATGTTGTTGGTATTTTTGTCACCGTTTTTCTTTTGCTTTTTGTGTTTTTGAAAATTGGTAATCAGTACAAGAAGAACCCGGGTGCAGCTCCAAAAGGTTTGCAGTCTCTGCTTGAGCCGCTCATAATTTTTATTCGCGATGAAGTTGCAAAGCCTGCTATTGGTGACAAAAAGTATGAGCGATTTATGCCCTTTCTCCTTACCATTTTCTTTTTCATATTTTTTGCAAATTTGATTGGGTTGGTACCCTTTTTTCCTGGTGGTGCAAATGTGACCGGAAATATAGCGGTCACGGCAACTCTGGCTTTGTTTACATTCTTTACAATGTTGTTGTCAGGAAAAAAAGATTTTTATAAACATATTTACAATACACCCGGCGTTCCCTGGTACATGAAAATACCAATTCCAATCATGCCGGCTGTAGAAATTCTCGGACTTTTTACAAAACCTTTTGTTTTGATGATTCGTCTCTTTGCCAATATAACTGCCGGACATATTGTGGCTCTCGGATTCATCGGTCTGATATTTATTTTTTCCGAGATGAATGCAATTATGGGTGCAGCAGTTTCACCACTTTCTGTATTCTTTTATGTTTTTATTGGTTTACTTGAGCTTCTGGTGGCATTTATCCAGGCATATGTTTTTGCTTTGCTATCAGCCTTGTATTTCGGTATGGCCGTTGAAGAACATTCTCATGAAGAACATCAGCAAAATGAAGTACATTAATTAATTTTAAATAATACTAACTTAAACTTTGAAATCATGTCATTATTATCAGTCATTTTAGAAGCAGCCTCAAACCTTGAGCCACTAGCAAAAGTAGGTGCTGCATTTGGCGCAGCCATCACCACAATTGCTGCATCTATGGGTATCGGTACAATCGGAAAAAGTGCGCTGGAATCAATTGCACGTCAGCCCGAAGTTACCGGTGATATTCGTTCAAATATGATTGTTGCAGCAGCGCTTATTGAAGGTGTCTGTTTCTTTGCAATCGTTGTTTGTTTGCTCATATTGTTCGTGTAATTTATTCGTGTTGTTTATCGGAGGGCTGTTTTAAGAGAAACTTGAAACATCCTTCCATTCATTTTTTGATAAATTAACCCTGAATATTATGGAATTGATATATCCTGGTCTCGGACTAATTTTTTGGATGACGCTGTCTTTCCTTTTGTTGTTTTTTATCTTGAAGAAATTTGCATGGAAACCAGTCATGAGTTCATTAAACGCCCGTGATAAA
Source organism: uncultured Bacteroidales bacterium (assembly GCA_964388575.1). Classification (GTDB taxonomy): domain Bacteria; phylum Bacteroidota; class Bacteroidia; order Bacteroidales; family DTU049; genus CAYMAZ01. The sequence goes on from CAYMAZ010000004.1 coordinate 65,131, forward strand.
AAAATAGCAGATGCTCTGAATGCAGCTGAGCTTGCACATGAGGAAATGAAGCTTTTGAAAATTGACAATGAGAAATTGTTGCGCGATGCTAAGGTTGAACGCGAGAAAATTATTGCACAGGCTCGAATTCTTAAAGAAAAAATTCTTGAAGAAGCCAGACAAAAGGGGAATGAAGAAGCTCAACGAATTATTGAATCAGCTAAAGAAGCAATTGAGTATGAAAAATTGTCAGCAATTACAGAATTGAAAAACCAACTTGGATTGCTATCCCTTGAAATTGCAGAAAAAGTTCTTGAGAATGAACTGGAAGATCAATCAAAGCAAACTCAGCTGATTGAAAAAATGCTGGGAGACGTTAACTTTAATTAATCAGTATTTCACATATGGCTAATCTGAAAAATATTAGGGTCTCCGGAAGATATGCAACAGCACTCTTTGAAATTGCTCTTGAAATTTCTCAGACTGATGTTGTGAGGAATGATATGGAACTTGTGAAGAATACTGTCTCTACTTCACGTGAATTGCTGCTTGTATTTCGCAACCCACTGATCAATGTTCAGAAAAAAGTGTTAATTCTTGATGATCTTTTTAGAGCCAGAGTGTGTGATTTGACCCTGAAATTTTTAAAACTGATTGCCAGAAAAAGAAGGATTGTCTGTCTGGATTCCATTACAGAGAGTTACATGCAAATGCATGATTTTCATATGAGAATTAAAACTGTATTTGTTGAATCAGCGATTGGTCTTGACGATGAAACAAAAGAAAAATTCAGATCACTCATGGCAGATCATACGTCTTTTAAAATTAAACTCATTCCTCTGATACGCCCTGAGCTGATTGGTGGATTCAGGTTGCGATTTGATGATTATATTTACGATGCCAGTTTGAAATCAAAGTTTGTGATGCTGAAGAAAGAGTTTGAAAAAAATATTTATGAACGAAAACTTTAACTTGAAATAATTGTACTATGGCTGATATAAAACCTGCAGAAGTTTCTGCAATTTTGCGCAAACAGTTAACAGGACTTGAACTCGATTCCAATATCGAAGAAACCGGAACTGTTCTCCAGGCAGGAGACGGAATTGCCCGTATATACGGGCTTCGGAATGTTGCCTCTGGTGAAATGGTAGAATTTGACAAAACCGGTATTAAGGGCATTGTACTGAATCTTGAAGAAGATAATGTGGGCGTTGTTGTTCTTGGAGATTCCAAAACCATCAATGAGGGTGATTTGGTTAAAAGAACAAGAAAAATTGCTTCAATACAGGTAGGAGAAGGCATGCTTGGCAGGGTTGTCAATACAATCGGAGAACCCATAGATGGAAAGGGACCTATCAGTGGCGAGTTATTTGAAATGCCCCTTGAAAGAAAAGCACCAGGTGTCATTTTTCGCCAACCTGTCAAAAAACCCCTTCAAACAGGTATTAAACCCATCGATGCTATGATCCCTATTGGTCGCGGTCAGCGGGAGTTGATCATCGGCGATCGACAGACCGGAAAAACAGCTATTACGATTGATACAATTATCAATCAGAAAGAGTTTTATGATATTGGTGAACCTGTTGTTTGTATCTATGTAGCCATTGGACAAAAGGGAAGTACTGTAGCTCAGATTGTCAAAGTTCTTGAGGAAAAAGGAGCATTACCCTATACGATTATTGTTTCAGCAACTGCATCTGATCCTGCAGCTTTGCAATTCTACAGCCCATACGCCGGAGCTTCAATCGGTGAATTTTTCAGAGATACAGGAAGACATGCACTGTGTATATATGATGATCTTTCAAAACAAGCGGTGGCTTATCGTGAAGTATCTTTACTTCTTCGTCGACCTCCCGGGCGTGAAGCATATCCGGGTGATGTATTCTATTTGCACTCAAGATTGCTTGAACGCGCTGCAAAAATTATCGAATCTGATGAAGTTGCAGCATTGATGAATGATATTCCTCCAAGTATTAAACATTTGGTAAAAGGGGGAGGCTCTCTGACAGCGTTGCCAATTATTGAAACTCAGGCAGGTGATGTGTCTGCCTATATTCCAACCAATGTTATTTCAATTACAGATGGACAGATTTTTTTGGATACAGGTCTGTTCAATGCTGGTATCAGACCCGCGATCAATGTTGGGATTTCTGTATCACGTGTTGGTGGAAATGCTCAAATTAAATCAATGAAGAAAATCGCTGGGACGTTAAAACTTGATCAGGCTCAGTACCGTGAACTTGAAGCATTTTCAAAATTTGGTTCTGATCTCGATGCTGCAACAAAAGCTGTATTGGATAAAGGAAGTCGCAATGTTGAAATTCTCAAGCAACCTCAATATTCTCCAATGTCAGTTGAAAAACAAATAGCAATTATCTATTGCGGAACTAAGGGGTTGCTTGGCAGATTACCACTCAACAGAATTTCTGAATTTGAAACTGAATTTTTACACAGACTCGAAGAAGAGAAGCCAGAAATACTCTCCACTTTCAGAAAGGGAGAAATTGTTGATGAACATCTTCAGATGATCGAAGTTATTGCCAATGAACTGATTGAAAAAATGCTTTTGTAAAAGGTTAACGATTAAATAGAGATTATGCCAAGTTTAAAGGAAGTCAGGGTCAGAATTGCTTCTGTAAATTCAACAAAACAAATTACTTCAGCAATGAAGATGGTTTCTGCTTCAAAGCTCCGAAGAGCTCAGGAACGGATTCTCGGTTTGAGACCATACTATAATGAACTGAAGAAACTTGTCCGGCAAATTTCATTTGACGTTCCTTTTCAGATCAGTTCACCGTTTTTTGATAAAAGATCCGGTGGGAGATGTCTGCTTATTGTCATTTCTTCAAACAGAGGATTGTGCGGTGTGTTCAACTCAAATGTAAACAAATATGTTGCTGCACTGACCCAAACTCCCGACATTGTTGAATTTGAAAAAAGAAATGCAATTGATTACATTGTTTTTGGACGCAGAGTCGGTGACTTTCTAAGAAAAAAGCAGGTGCAAATGTTATCAAGTTTTGATGAGATCATAGAAAAACCATTGACTTCAGAGATATTTCAAATTGCTGACGATATTTTGCAGCAATATCTCTCTGGCGCCTGGGATGAAGTGTATCTTGTTTATAACCAGTTTGAAAATCCTGCCGTTCAGGAAGTGGTTCATAATAAGCTTCTTCCACTTCAAATGCCTGAGATTCAAAAAGAATATTTCTATCCCGAAATTGAATTTATTTATCAACCAGATATTCCATCGATTGTAACAAACCTGTTCCCTGATTATCTGAGAGCGACAATACTTAAGGCCATACTTGAATCATCTGCCGGAGAACATGGTGCCCGAATGACAGCAATGCATAAGGCGACTGACAATGCGACAGAACTGCTGAAGGATCTTAAACTCACATATAACAAAGCACGACAGGCAGCTATTACCAAAGAAATTATTGAAATTGTCAGTGGTGCAAATGCACTGGAATAAGAAAATATACTGACAAAATGTTTGCTGGAATGTTTTTTGATATTGTGTTCTGAAATTTTAATTCATTATTTAATTTAAAGGAGGACAATATGTTAACTTCAAAAATGGAAAAAGCAATTAATGAGCAGATTAATGCTGAAATGTACTCTGCATATCTATATCTTTCAATGGCATCATATTTCGAAGATAAAAATCTTCCGGGATTTGCTAATTGGATGTATATTCAGTTTAAGGAAGAATGGGCACATGCAATGAGATTTTTTAATTATGTAATTGAACGTGGTGGAAGGGTTGAACTTGAAGCAATTGAAAAACCCGCATTTGAATGGAATGGCCCGGTCGATGTTATAGAAGAGACATTGAATCATGAAAAACATGTAACATCTCTGATTCATAATCTGATGAATATTGCTCATGAAGAAAAAGATTATGCAAGTATAAGCATGCTGCAATGGTTTGTCGACGAGCAGGTGGAAGAAGAAGCGACTGCTTCAGCCTTGCTGGAAAAGCTGAGAATGATTGATGGTAAAGGTGCAGGCATGTTTATGATGGATAAGGAACTTGCAGCCAGAGTTTTTGTTGATCCCAATCAGCAAGCTTGATTTCACAGAATAATTTTTGCTAAAGCCGGAATTTTTCCGGCTTTTTTTGTGTGAATTTTTTGTATAAATTTGTACTTTCCAATCTGTTATAAATGGATAAAAATTCATATTCAGAATTACTTGCTTTTTTTCTTTTTGTAATTTTTATCATTACATTCATATTTCTTGGAGTAAAGATCATTTTCTTTCTTGATTTTCAGGATGCATCTCTGAAATTTCTGGTTTTGGCAACTGTAATTTTATCAATTATCGTTTCAGCGCTATATCTTAAGAAAACCCATTCACAACATGGGGCATGGTCTTCACAGGCTATTAAACAAATTTCAAAAGAAGATTCTGGTCATGAGGTAAAAGATATTGAAGCTCATGAGAATCCAGTTGTCACTTTAAGACACATTGAAGATCTGAAAACAGAAATCGAGAATTTAAAAGCACTGCAGCAGGGATTATTCAGTTCCATGATCAATGGAATGATACTGCATGATAAATTGAAAATCATTGATGTAAACAGGGCCTTTTCTGAGATGACAGCCTATTCAGAGCTGGAACTGAGGCAAATGTCACTTGAAAAATTGATAATTCCTCATGAGACATTAATGGGAAATGGCTCTTCAAATATGCCACGACTGTTTTACAGGAGCATGTGTTTTTCAAAAAGTGGAAATAAATTTCCGGTGGAGATTCAGATGTCAGAGTTTAGATGCAGGAATCAGTACATTCAGATATCAATTCTTCGTGATCTCCGTGAAAAAAGAGATATTGAAGAACAGTTACAATCCGAAAGAGCCAGAAGAACTCAGGCAATTTTTGATGGGCAGGAAATGGAACGACGACGATTGGCCAAAGAAATTCATGATGGATTGGGACAGTCTCTGATTGCCATTCGTTTGTTGATTGAAGGAAAAATTGCAGGAAGTCAAACAGTTGATGATCAGGCATTGACAAAAATCAGAACACTGATTGACCGGACAATTGATGATGCGAGATTAATGTCAAACAATCTAATGCCTTCAGTTTTGCACGAGTTTGGTTTTGTTACAGCGTTGCGTCAGCTGTGTGATCACGTGAGGCAGACTACAAAAATTAAGGTGAAGTTTGATGTTGAATGCTCAAAATTTGTGCTCAGCTCATTACAAACTGTCTATTTGTTCAGAATAGCTCAGGAGGCAATCAACAACATCATTAAGCATTCAGGTGCAACAGAAATGATCGTTGATGTCAGCCAAACTGAAAGTTTTCTGAATTTCTCAATATCAGACAATGGAAAGGGTATTCCTGCTGAAAAAATTGTACAGGTTGACGGGAATGGTTTATTCAATATAAGAGAGCGGATTCAACTTTTAAAGGGGGAATTCGACCTGATATCAAATTTCGAAAATGGAACAGAAATTAAAATAAAAATTCCAAACTGGAGGATTGTTAGTCATGAATAACAGATGGAAAGTCTTTCTTGTTGATGATCATCAGATTGTCAGAGATGGTATCAGGTCAATGATTGAAGATGCAAATGATATTTTTATTGTTGGTGAAGCAGGAGATGCTGAAGAGGTTATTCCAAAACTGGAAACCACACAGCCTGATATCATTTTACTTGACATCAGTTTGCCTGGAATCAACGGAATCGAATTAATCCCTGTGATCAGGGAAAAATATCCCTACATAAGAATCCTGATGCTGAGCATGTATAATGCTGATGATTATATTTTTAATTCGGTCAGGGCCGGAGCAAACGGGTATTTACCGAAAAATTCATCCAAAGCAGAATTACTTGAAGCAATCAGACAGATATGTGATGGAAATGACTATTTTGGTGAAGAAGTACATAGAATCATTGTCAATAGTTATATCACTATGGCCAAGGATGAAAAAGTATCAGACAAAAAGCAGCAGCTGTCTCTGAGAGAACTGGAAATTCTGAAATTATTCGCTGAAGGCCTTTCAAACAAACAGATCGCTGACAAACTTTTTATCAGTGTTAGAACAGTAGAGTCACACAAAAATCATATCATGCAGAAGTTTGGCTTTAAAAGTACTGTGGAGATGGTGAAGTATGCAATCAGAAATAAAATTGTAGATCCATGACCCTGAATTTTGCAGCTTAAATTATAAACTGTTTACATTCTAAAAAAACTTTATTATTCCAAATGGTTAGCATTTATTGAGCTAGAGAAAATCTAACACTGATACCGGCATTCGTATTTCTGTTGGGGTATTGTGAAGAAATATAAGGCTTGTTCACAATTCTGTCGTAGAAAATCCTCAGGGTGAATCGTTCGTTCAACTGATAGTCGGCGGAAGCATTGATTGTGAAAACACGCTGACCTGCACTGATCTGGTCGTATTGTTCAGTAACCTTTCTCAATATGGTTTTGTTGTTACGAATTGAAACATCAATTTTGACATTCAGGTCGCTTCTGAATGTTCTTGTGCCGCCACCCGAGCGAATACTGATTGGTAGCTCACGGAAAATATAACCGATTCCAAAAACATATTCATTGCTCGTAACTTCTGTCAACTGATGGTTGGCAAGTCCAAGTGAAAGATTTCTTGATTTTTTGAATTCAATACGATTTGTCATTCCCTGATTCCACTTCAGATCTAAATTGAGCAATGGACTAAATTGCTCATTAATACTTACAATTCCAATTTCATACTGGGAAATATAATTTCCTGTTTGATCCCGGACCCAGGTAAATCCGTCTTCTTCAGGATCTTTGAAATTGATATTACTGTTAAAAGCACCGATACTGTATGTTGAGCGATACGAATGCATTAGCGTCACACTTTTGAAGTACTGTTCAAAGAACTTGACTTTTGAAAGACCGTTGTAATTGATTCTCCAGTTGGGAAGGGGTATTTGCGGAAAAATATTTGTATGTGTTTTAAAATCTTTATTTGTATATGCTGCAAGAAACGATGTGATCAGAACTTCCTGGGATGTAGAATTATAACCTGTAGGATACATGATATTATTGTCAAACTGATCAGATTCATAGGTGCCGTCCCAGTGTGGATTCTGCTCGGCCATATACTGGGCAATCTGTGGGCGCATTTCTTTGAATTTGGAAAAGTTTGCATTTGAAAAGTCTTCAGCATCAGCAATAAAAGCTGTGCCCCAGGTTATGATCGACACACTGAAACTTCCGTTCTCAGTGGGAGTGAAGCTTTTGAATTCCTCTGTAAAAGGATCCCAGCGATAATAATCCATTTTTGTCAGTGAATACGTACGCGTGGCAGATACCTCAATCCTGAATGACCTGATTGGTTCAATTGTCATTCTCAGATTCAGATTTTCGTTAAATCTTGATGCATGAGGCATATTGAGCATCGAGTCTGTAGAGAGTAACCCCTGTGTTGCCAGGTTTTGTCTTATATCCTGTTGACTCCCGAAGATATAACCCAGTCCGGGAGCATTGTTTTTCCAGTCCATTCCAATGTTGGTTGGTGTAGACTTGAAGCCGGGTAGCATGTTTCCCTCACTGACTGTATATGTTCCTGAAATATTTTTGATTGACATCAGGAGATTGAGTGTGTTGTCAAGAATCAGTTTCGGATAATTGATTTTTTCTTTCACCTGTTCTTCAAATTCAGGCTCCTGATCTTCTCCTTCTTCTGTTTTTTGCGTAGGGGGAGATTGCTGTTGTTGAGGTCGTGTCGGTTGATTCAGTGTTTTAAGATAACCGATTTTATTGTAAAGATTGGTCATATTTGTATTCAAATTGGCAGACATCGTTCTGTTGTTTTCAATCGTGTTCCCAAAGGGGTGTTCTACATAAATGCCAAGAGAATCTTTGTACAACGGGGATGCTGTCCACTTATAATCACCTGAATATTGAGTATTCACATTAATCCAGTTGAAAAGCGGAATTTTGTTAATCGGAAGATTATAAGTGATTGCATAGTTTTGTGTATACTGGGTCATTCTTCCGAAGTCCATGATGTTTGTCCAGATTGAGTCACGCTTGGTTTTGTAATCAGGATCATCTTTGCTGATTCTTCCTGGAGGTTCGTCAACCCTGGCGATGGCATTGGCTGTAAAATCAATTTTGAGGGATTGAGTCAGATCATATTTGAGATTATAAAACCTTGACCAGTTGAATGTTTTCATGTAGTTTGGCTCAAGCAGAATAATTGCATTGGTTTTATTTCTCATGAGCTGTTCCTGATATTGCCTGTCCATTTCACTCCTGAAACTTAATGCTCTCGGAGTTAAATAAAAATTGAAATCCCTTATAAAAGCGAGTGACTTTGATTTTGAAAGGAACTTGATTTTATTGAGTGGTTTGAAGTTTTTCGGATTACTCATGTATGTATAACCAAGACCAATTCTGTATGTTTTTCTTAAATTATATTCAACATCAATGTTTCTGTTGAATAATTCTGTATAAGCATATGAAAAGTCCAGATTTTCGATGTCATATAAGCGGATTTTTCCCGCTTTGTCTCCCGTTCTCATTTTGGAGACATTCATGAAGTTTATACTCTTCCTTCTCGTATAATCCTGAACAATGCTTTTAAGAGAGTCTCTTTCTTCTGAAGTTTCGAGAGCATTTATATCATCTTTGAGTAAAATGTCAGGATTAAGTGGATTGTACTGTGGATTACTGAAAGATTCAGAAATATCATAATGCATTGGGATGCGGATTCCGGATTTTTCGGGGAGGAATTTTCCCAACTCCAAATTGGTGGCTATATCATAGGTTGTGATGTCTTCCATTTGCCGCTCATTGATTTTTTTCTCAATACTTCCAAATCCTGATGTGCTGTGTAATGCGGCAATACTAATGTTTCCAAGATCAGCAAGATTGGCGCTGATTCTTGCAGTTGCAGCCCATCCACCCTTCTGATCAAAATCAGTAAGCCGCAATTCATTGATCCATACTTCGGCACATTTGGGCAATCCGTCGTCCTGATCTGCAAGTGTTGATTTTTTTGGATTTCTGACTCCAATCATGATTGTTTGAACATCGCTCAGATTAGGTGCTCCCGTAACACTGATCCTGTTTAAACCATCAATTTCAGAAAATGTAGAGGATAGGGTAATGGTTGAGTTGGGTTGCCCCATTTGTGCGTTCCTTCGCTTTTTCAGTTCTACAAATTTCTGAATTTCAAGATCCAGCATCTGATCATCAGGCCATATTGCTTCGCGGTCAAATCCCACATTCGGTGAAACAGGGTACAGAGGAATTTCATATTCATAATAATTTTCAGTGAAATCTGTTCCCAATCTTATGAATAGTGTGAGATCTCCCTTATTGAAAGAAAAATCATCGGAATTAAGCTCTTCTGCGTGAACATACATTTTCAGTCTTTTGTATCTGCGTAGGTCAAAATCTGTCGTTTTGTAAATTGCTCTCGCATCACCGTCAACCAGATGACACACTTTCATTGTCAGTGACTGTTCGTTCATCCTTTGAAGATTTGTAGTAGCATAATTCACTTCACGTTCAATATCAGGAGGCAGAACATAAGGTATAGGTGACCGGTTACCGTTTTCTTCAATATTGACTGCTGAAATCTCAAATGTTGTGAGATTGTGTTCTTCGTCAGGAATATATTCTCCAAATGACAACAGACTATACTCATATCTTCTCCACTGACTTCTGACAAGATCCAGAGTGGCAAAACGTAAGGTCATTTCTTTGTTGAACCCTCTGAGAAACATTCTCATAAAACGGATAGATTTAAAATCCTGAATATTCCCGATAACCTGATCAGGTGATTTGACAGGAATTTTGAACTGATACCATCGGACTGTCTCTGTTGTTCCGTTTCGCAATCTTGGTGTTGCATCGAAGTAGTCAGATATATAATTTTGCCCGATCTCCATGTTGTCAGGTTTCAGTTCAATCACATATTGATAATATCTTTCAGAAGTTGTCAGAGTATTATCCCTGTTAATATCTTCAACATTTGGAAGTGTTGAAGATGAGGTTGGATAGCTTTCATTGGATTGTTCAGATGTTGGTGAATTTCCCTCAGAACCATTATAAAATTTGTATCTTTCCAGAATACTTGCTTCCTGAGCATCAAGCTCGTCACCTCTGAAATATCTGAAATTATCTTTTGATGGATCTGCAATTGCCAATGAATAGGCAACAGAACCCTGCCCAAAAACAGAAGAAACCAAATCAATATAATTATCCACAAAGAATATACGTTCATCATCATCATTCAGTCCGTCATATCCAATATCCTGATATTGTCTTGAAACAGGATTGTTGTCAAATGCATTAACAATAGCCTGAATTGTAGGAACACGGCCCCATTGAGTGGTGTCTACATTTTCAATCAATGGACCGGTTGGAAGACCATTTTCAAAAGCTTTTCTGTTGTCATGAAGAACATCTTCGGAGAGATCTCCAAGGTTGAAAACAAGATATCCGCCAGGATGATTGGGTTCATAAATAAAAGGATCCATAAGCCAGAACTCAATGTATTCAACATTTGTTTCTTCAAAATCGGTCGTTTCAAGGCTTCTCATTATTCCCGCCCAGCGTGTTTCAGGGTCAAGAAGCTGCCCGTCTGCGTTTATGCCGGCAGACATTGAAGACGGAAGAACATCAAAATTATATGGACCTTTTTGCTCGGGATAATATGAGAGATTCAATACAGGTATGTTTAAAGGTAACCCTTGAGGATTTTCCTTATTTGGAAACACTTCTGTTTCCAAAACCTCTCTGACCAGATGATTTGATAATTGTTCTTCGTCATCTTTGATGTGTTGTGGAGTTAGATTGTTATTTCTGTAGAATAGCGGATCAATAACATACCAGGCAAGCAGAGCACGATTAAATCCGTAATCAACAAGTGAATCGTTATTCGCTTCTGGAAACCAGTTAGGCTGTCCTTTTGGAACACTTGATATAAACCACCTTCCAACATTTTTAATGTCAATGGATGATTTGCTGCCTTCAAAATCGTCAATGTAAGCAGTTCCATCTGAGCCAATAGCACGTGAGTGTCCCGGTATCAGATGTGCAAATTCGCCGTCAAAATTAATGTTCGAAGGTGCTTTAGTTGAATAAAAGGGGAGCAGGTCAAGCGCTTTGGTCAGAAGTGGGAATTCTGTCTGATAAGATACCTGAAATCCCCATATTGTATTTGAAATTGGCTCATCTCCGAAATTAACCTTTCTTGTCAGTGGTCGTTCGTTCAAATTCATAATTGTCAGCCCAAGATTCAGATTTGGCAATAGTTGATGATCAATTTGTGTTCCGATTAGTGTTTTTGTTTGAATGCTGAAAAGTGCCTGACTCTCAAGTGAAATCTGGATTGGAGTTCCTGAATTTAAAATGCCTTCGTTGATGATCTTTACACGTCCAAGCGTATAGTCCACAGTGAAATCAACATTTTCTGTCAAAGGAATGCCGCCAGCAGTGACTTTAACAGATCCTTGTGGGACATTCATGGCGTTGAGACTGATTTCACTACCAGATGCTGACTTAAAATAGCCCTGAATTAAAAATCTGTTTTTACTCGGGTATTGTCTTGCCTCAGTTTTTGTCATGGTATACAGTGAGTCAAAGCAATATTTGTCAGCGATCGAAGGATTATTGATTTGTTCTCTCAGATAAGATCCGAAAGGTTCGGTTACAGGAAAATAAATTCTCCCGTTCTGACTTTGAATGGTTCCACCCTGAGTTGCAGCATTATCAATAAAATCAAATATTCCGTCAGGCTCAGGATCATCCATTGTGTTCAGATTGTCAAGATTTAGAACTCTGATCAGAGGAATACCATTGATATCACTTTCAGTGATATAACCCATAGGGATCCCTGTCTCATTCGCTTTATAAGTGACATGCATCTGGAAATCTTCTCTGTTGATTTGATAACCACCAATCGAATACACATTTTTCATCATCAACTTCCAGAGGGGGACTTTTGTACTGGTAGCTGTACTTTTTATAAGTTTCACCGCAAGACATTGAGGTGCAGCAATACCATCAGTGGAAAATTCACCAACCTGATAAACTGTTGTATCCCCGATAACAGTGTACTGATATGCAACAGCAAGAACCTGATCCGGATTCAGGGTTGAATTCAGAGAAATGAATCCGAGCTGACTATTGTATGTGTATTCTGAAGGTTGAAGTTTTCTTGCATTTTCAACCTTTTCAAAATCAATTCCACTTGTCATGCCCAATCCGCTTGAATTGATTGTGTTATTGATTTGATTGAGATCTCTTAGCTGATCCAGTGGGATAAAGTTGAATAAATCATTTGTTGTGTTCCGGGGGTATCTGACAAGATTGTTCCCGAGTAACTGATTGTATGGCTGATATTCACCAATATCCATAAATGCAACAATGTTCCTGTTTTCTGTAGTGGCAGGTCCGATATTTGTTACCCACACTTCCATTTTTGTAATGTTGATGGGAGAACTGATAATGGGAAGATTATTCAGAGATTTGTTGTAATCTTCATGAAAATATTGCGAAATGAAGAAGTGCTTATTCGCTTCATAATCAATGGCAGTGAGTAAATATTCACTTGTTTGTGCACCACCGGCAACCGTAATTGTAGATGTTTCTCCCTTTTGCTGAGAAATCACACTTGTAACTCGTGTTTTTCCGAATTGCATTTCTCCTTTAAGCCCGAACAAACTCTGACTTCCTGTAATAAGAGTGCTGTTCAGTGGTAATGTCACGTTCCCGGCTTCAATTTTTTTTATAATTTCGTCTTCATGACCAAGATACTCAAGCTTCATCTCGTTTTCAAACTCAAATGATGCTTCTGTATTATATTTTACATTAAAATCAATTTTATCACCGACCTTGGCAATGACGTTCATCTGAATTTTTTCCTCGAAATTGAAATTTGTATTTCTTTGCTGCTTGACATTCAGCTGAGGATCATCTCTTCTGCTTGAAGTAATTCCAAATATGAGCTCAGCAGTTCCCTGAGGTCTGATGTCGATTGTACTGCTGCCGAATATGCCTTCAAACAACTTTCCGGGAATGGTGATCTGTGGAATAAATCCCTGTTTTGAAGCACCGCTGCTTCCTGTATTTCGTTCCTTCCAGTAATCCTGAATAATCTTATCAAAATCTTTCTGAAGGTATTCATCAAATGTTAAACTGGTTGGTAAACGGTAAAGATAATCACCGATTTTTCGGTAATAAACATACTCATTGGTTTCAGGATCATAAATAATGGTGTCTTTGATGACTGTGGGATCTGCAAGGTGAACAGGAGCAGTTTCAGGAGGGTAAAATTCTGATGGGTCATCTTCAGGTAAGGGAAAAGGCAGTCCTGTATCAGGGGGATTGAAGTTTTCATTATCTTCAGTATTATAATGAGATTGATAATTCTGGGAGGTTGATGTTTGTTCGTTGTTAAGCCATGTAAAGAAAATGACCAATCCAAGAAGTGAAAATCCAAAGTTCGTTCTCACAGTGTGTTTAGTTAATTTATAAAACTTTTAAGGCGTGACGAATCATGTCTTCAGATGTTAAATTTGGATCTGAAGAAATGATCTTATCCAGAATTTTTTCAACTTGCATTTTTGAGAAACCTAATACAATTAAAGCAGATAACGCTTCTTGTTTATTTGTATTGTGTTGGGAAACAAAAAATTCATCTGTAGCGAATTCTTTACTCAGTTTATCCTGAAGTTCAACAATAATCCGTTGCGCTGATTTAGCACCGATCCCTTTGATTGATTGAAGAATACTGGCATTCTTCGAAACAATTGCATCGAAAATGTCAGAGGGTTTCATTGAGGATAAAATCATCCGGGCAGTATTTGGACCAACACCAGAGACTGAAATCAGCTGTCTGAATAATGTTCTTTCTGTTTCATCAAAAAAGCCATATAAAATCATCACATCTTCACGTACAATTAAATGAACCAGCAACTTAAGGTTTTGAGAATCAAACTCCCTGATCTTTGAATATGTATTCAAAGAAATGTTAATAAGATAACCAACGCCCTGACAATCAATCACTACATGTGTAGGGAAAATGTCTGTTATTTTTCCGTTAAAATGATTATACATGCTGCAAAGATAATAATCTTAAACATTCTTTATTGCAAAATCAACTGCTTCCTGAATTAAGTTTTCAGGAGGTGATTGAATGAAGCCTGTCTCGATTAGTTTTTGAGTCAGATTTCTGGAATATTCAATGTCTTTTTTTGCCATTGAAAATGCTTCTTCAAAAGTCAGTTGTATCCGTGCAACACCATCTTTGATTGCCTGCATTGCAACATCAGCCGATTCCTGTGGAAATACTTCTGCTTCATCCATTGTGGGAATGATGTATTCGGGGTGAAGTTTTCCGTTTTTATCAGCATAATCAGCGAGTGAATGAGCAGCAGCAATAGCCATGTTGTCAGTGATTTTTCGTGCCCTAACCATAAGTGCTCCTTTGAGAATTCCGGGAAACCCAAGAGAGTTGTTTACCTGATTGGGAAAATCTCCACGGCCGGTTGCAACGATATATGCCCCGGCTTCTTTTGCAGCATAGGGATAAATTTCAGGGACAGGGTTTGCACAGGTGAATACAATCGATTTCTCTGCCATGAGTTTAATCCACCCCGGTTTGATAGTGTCAGGTCCCGGAGTTGAAAGAGAAATAAGAACATCAGCATTGTGCATTGCCTCTTCCATTGTCTGAACTTTACCGGGATTAGTGATCTGGCATAATTCCCACTTTCTGTAAAATCTCTTATCATCTTCAATATCCTTTCTGTTAGCGTGTAGAGCACCTCTTGAATCAAAGATGATGATGTTTGATGGGTTTGCACCATCTGTGATGAGTAAACGGGCAATTGTTGTGTTTGATGCTCCGGCACCAAATAACACAATTTTTGTTTCCTGAATCGGTTTATTTACAATTTTCAGGGCGTTAATCAATCCCGCAAGTGTAACACAGGCAGTGCCCTGAGCATCATCGTGCCAAACAGGAATATCACATTCTTCTCTCAAAACATCAAGGACCTTATAACAATTCGGCTGAGAAATATCCTCGAGATTAATGGCACCGAAACTATGCTGGCACATTTTTACAAAATCAATGATCTTATCTGGATTGTTTTTGTGATTTGAATCTTTACTGTCGATGCAAAGTGCCACTGCATCAATGCCCCCAAGATATTTCATCAGAAATGCTTTCCCTTCCATCACTCCCAAACCTCCAGGAGGAGTGCAATCTCCGTCGCCCAGTACTCTTGTTGAATCACTTACCACACCAACAAGATTTCCCCTATTAGTAAGTTCAAATGAGGAGTCGTTGTGATCTCTGATTGTGGTTGAAATTTTTGATACTCCAGGTGTATACCATACATTAAACCAGTTGAACCCGGGAACAGGTGCTTTGGGAATTGTCTGAACTTTTCCTCCGTAAAACTTATGTGCTGATTCTGCAAGCCTTTTTAGAAATAATGTTTTGGCTTTGGCAATTTGTTCCTGTGAAAATGTTGAAGGAAATAATGACTCAAGATTGTCTAACTGGATATTCATACTCGTGATTTTAATATTTGTGTAAAACTATAAAAAAAACAAATCATTGACACATCACAAACATAAAAAATTACATTTTTGATATTTTGAACTAGTTTAACAGCTTTTGGAACTGTAAAACAATCCCTTCAGATGTTCTTCGTATTGAAAATATTGTGAAGTCATGTTTGTGTGTTGAAAATTGATTGACTAATGTAATGTATGAGTATTTAATTCATTACTCTCAGATATCGACCGTCAAAAAAGGTTCTGTATGGTCTGAGTGGTTTTGTAGCAGGCCCCTCAATCGGACTTCCGTCCAAAATAAGAAATCTGCTTCCACAGCATGAATCGATCATTGTTAATCCGGAAGGTTCCATCTCAATACGTTCACAGGGAACAAGAGGTTCATATGAACAACATCTGTCAAAGGCAAGAAATTCATCCATACTCAGTCTGTAAATTAAAATCCCTTTGTATCCACCGGTCACATAAACATATCCTCCAACAGATGAGAGTTCAGTGTAAAAAGTTGAAAGAATATCAATAGTGAAATCCACATAAACATATGGAATCAGATCATCATCATCTGTATCACATGAATATGGAACTCCAAACATAAAAATTATGATCAGCAAAAAATGAATGTATCCTTTTTTCATTCTCATAAATCCTGAACGTATTTTTATATGAAAAATTTTAGCAGAATAAAATTTCAGACTGCAATATTATAATAATGAATTCAGTTATTAAAAGAAAACAGAATTTTTTTTTTAAAGTTTTAAAATTTATACTACTTTCGCACAATCATGTAAAATGAAAATCTGATAAATTTATGACATTGAATTTTTTAAGAAAACTTACCCCTTATTTTCTGATTGTTTGTCTTTTTGTTGCATTGCCGTCATGCAGAACAAGCAACATAAGCAATAAGGAAAGACAAATTCAGAAAGAGAAGAAAAGAAGGGCTAAAGATGATACCGTGTTGTACGAAAAAGCTCTTAAAAAGCACATGAAGAATCAGACAAAAGAAACAAGAAAAGAAATGAAACGCAACTATCGCGAAGCTCAGAGATATAATCAGAAGAAAAAAGAATTCTTCCTCAAGCGGTTCATGCGTGAAAAACTGTATCAGAGACAGAAAAAACAAAAAGGATAAAATTTCTGGTTTTTCATTAAAATGTGTGGGTATGAAAATTAAGGATGTGACTGCTTTTCTGGAGTCGTTATTTCCCCCTGCAATCCAGGAGAGCTATGATAACTCAGGTCTGCTGACAGGGCATGAGGGTGATCAGCTGAATGGTGTGCTGGTATGCCTGAATGTAACTCAGGATGTTCTGAATGAGGCAATTGACAAAAAATGTAATCTGATCATTTCTCATCATCCTTTGATTTTTTCATGTTTAAAAAAAATTACAGGCAACACACCAACTGAGCGATATATTGAGTTTTTAATTGAAAATAGAATTGCACTGTATTCAATTCACACAAATGCGGATAAACAGGTGCCAGGCTTAAATACTTTTGTGGCTGAAAAAATGGGCTTATCAGAAATTCGGGTTCTTTCTCCTGAAATTGGTAATTTGCGTAAGCTTATTACATTTTGTCCCGAAAGTTATGCTGATGCAGTTCGTCAAGCATTGTTTGATGCGGGAGCAGGAAAGATAGGAGAGTATGATATGTGCAGTTTCAATACAAATGGGATGGGGACATTCAGGGGTTCTGAAAATTCCAGTCCCTTTGCTGGAACACCTTCAAAATATCATGTTGAAAATGAACAAAAGATTGAAACAATTTTTCCATTTTACAAACAACGCCAGATTTTAAGTGCACTGCTGAAATCGCATCCGTATGAAGAGGTTGCCTATGATATCTTTAAACTTGAAAATGAGAATCCTGTTTGTGGATTGGGAGCAATTGGATATCTGAGCAAACCTATGGTTGCAATCGAATTTCTGAAGTTTTTAAAATCTTTTTTTAAAATTTCAATTATAAAATACAGTGGTCATATAAACCATACCATTTCAAAAGTGGCTTTTTGTGGAGGAAGCGGTGCGTCATTAACGAAAGTGGCCCATTCTTCAGAAGCTGATGCATTTGTAACTTCTGACATTAAGTATCATGACTTTGATCATGGAAAAGAAAATTTTTTACTTGCAGATGTGGGTCATTATGAATCAGAATTATTTTTTAAGGAATATATTGTAAGTCTTTTAACAAAAAAAATTACTAATTTTGCAATTCATTTTGCTGAAAATGAAAAAGATCATGTAATTTATTTTTAATCTCCAAATATTTAGCGGTTTATGGCCAAAACAACATCCAAAACGAGTGACAAAAAAACATCTTCAGCAGTAAAAAAATCTACTGCTTCTGCCAAAAAATCATCTGCCGCTTCTCCTGCAAAGGAAAAGAAATCACCTTTACCTGTTGAAGAGGCAATCATAAAAGCAACCACAATTTCTGAAAGGGTTGAGACTGATGATGTACAGGATATGGCCGTCAGGGATAAACTGGTTACTTTATTCACTCTTCAGACGATAGATACACGTATTGACAGGATCAGAATTGTCAGAGGAGAACTTCCGCTTGAAGTTCAGGATCTTGAAGATGATGTTGCAGGTCTGGAAACCAGATTGCAGAATATTGAACGTGAAATTGAAGACTTGAAAAATCAGAGTAACAATCAGAAAATTTTTATTAAGGATTGTATTGCCCTGATTAAAAGATATGAAGAACAACAAAATAATGTCAGAAACAATCGTGAATACGATTCATTAAATAAAGAAATTCAATATCAGAAGCTTGAAATTGAACATTCAGAGAAAATCATTAATGATTATGCCAAACAGATTGAAATTAAATCTGCACTCCTTGAAGAGTCCAAAAAGTCTCTGGAAGAAAGAAAAAGTGATCTTGATGAGAAAAAAGCTGAACTGAATGATATCATTTCAGAAACCGAAGAAGATGAAAAAATGCTGCTTGAAAAAAAGGAAAATTTCAGGAAGCGAATTGAGGACAGGTTATTGTTTTCATATAACAGACTGAGAGGAAATGCACGTAACGGACTGGCTGTTGTAAGTATTGAACGTGATGCATGTGGCGGATGTTTCAATAAAATTCCTCCCCAGCGTCAAATGGAAATTAAACAGCACAAGAAAATTATTGTGTGTGAATATTGCGGCAGGATACTGATTGACGATCATATTGTTAATGCAGTGGAACTGGATTAATATTAGCCTCCGTCTGAAAAGGCAATTATTGCTGTTGTTTCTGGTTTTTCAGTTGCATGCTTTACATGCTCAAAATTATATTGTGAGTGAACAGTTTCTGAAAACCTACACTCACATCATTAATTTTAGAAAAACTGAAGCTCAAAGGTTGATTCAGCTTGAGAAAAAATCAACGAACCAGAATCTTTTGTTCGTCTTACTTGAGTCCCAACTGTATTTCACAGAAGCTTTTATAACAGAAACAACATTGTCCAAACAGCTTTGGGAAAACAAATTTTTGTACTGGGAAAAAGAATTAAGCTCCGGAAAAAAGAATTCTCCGTTTTTCAATTATTGTCTTGCACATCTTTATCTTCAGCGTGGGTTACTTGGATTAAAGCATCAGAATTATATTCATGCCGGAATAGATATCCGAAAAGCATCTAAATTGCTTGAAGAAAATTACATGAAATTTCCTGATTTTGTAGTGCAATACAAAGAATTGGGTATGTTGAACTGTTTTATCGGTAATATTCCGGAGCAATTCATCTGGTTAACCAAATTGGCAGGAATAAACGGAGACATTGTGACTGGAGAGAAGAGACTCCTGGAAATTTTAAAGTTAAGTTTCAGTACGAAAGAATATGCGTTTTTGCAGCTTGAAACGTTGTTGTATTATTCTGTATTTGTAACAATGTTAACAAATGATCAGGAAAGGTCTGAAGATGTCTTGCGGTATTTTACACTGGTCAGGCAGGAATACCAAAACAGTCCCGTTTATTTGTATGTGTGTGCAAATATTTATTCTCATCTTGGCAAAAATGACAAAGCACTTCAGGTTGTATCAGCCTATAACCCAACAGAAACTGACATTCCATTTGTCTATCTTGACTACCTTCGAGGTCTTTATTTGTTGCAAAAAGGCAGCCCCCATGCAAAAAAATTTTTTCTACGGTTTGCAGGAAATTTCAAAGGCATACACAATATCAGGTCAGCGTATCATAAACTGGCCTGGTGTTGGTTGATTGAAGAAAACTACGATCAATACAACTTGTACATTTCTATTGCTAAAAATTCCGGAGTAGCAGTAAATGATGCTGATAAACAGGCCCTGGCTGAAGCAATAAAATGTAAAACTCCTCATCCTGTGCTTTTAAAATCACGTCTTCTTTCTGACGGGGGGTATTATGAGAAAGCACTTGATGAGTTATCGACACTTGATTCAGTAAAAATCTGTGAGCATCACATTTACTGTGTTGAATATCATTACAGAAAAGCCAGAATTCTGCATTTGAAAAATAATGTACATGAATCCGTTGATCTGTATAAGAAGGTGATTGAAATGGGAAGGCAAGACACTGAATATTTTGCTGCTAATTCAGCTCTCATTCTTGCTAGTATGTATGAAGATAAGAATGATATCACAAATGCAAAATATTATTACTCAATGTGCCTGACACTTCCTTTTGAAGAATATAGAAATTCTATTCAGCAAAAGGCGAAAGCTGGATTAAACCGATTTTAGTTAACTTTTACAATGTTGAATTTGATTTGAAATAAGATCTACTTGATTTGAATATGAATTTATTTGTAAAGTGAAATTTTTTTTACATTTTTGCAAATCTGAACAGAAATTAAAACACATATGAAAAAATTAATTCTACTGACATGGGTTGTATTTACCAGCTTAATGCTTCATGCACAGAAAGGGTTGCTCCCAGTCCATCTCGATTCAATGAAAACCATAGTTGAGGCAGCTGTGTCAGATGATGGCAGATATGTTGCATATGTTAAACTGGTTCCCAGATTGTTATCTGAAGGTGCTGGATATGCTTATCGCGAGTTGTATGTATTTGATGTTGCCGGTAAACAAAGCACTGGTCTTCTGACAGGAAAAGTTTCCGTGTCTTCGCTTTCATGGATGCCCGGAGAGAACAGTATTTGCTTCAGGACATCAATGAATAACAGTCATGGCAGACAAGTTTTTGCCCTAACTGTTGACAGGGATGATGAACCCCGACAACTGACAAGCTTAAACAAACCTGTGATCAATTATCAGTTTATAAATAAAAACACATTGGCAATTACAGTTCTGGAGGATGAGGAGAAACAACTTCTTGCAAGAAAAAGTGCAGGGTTTGAAATGAAGATTTATGAAGAACAATTAAGACACATTGAATTGCATCGCTATGATATTTCAAGCGGAAAATCGGTGCCACTGACAAGGGGTGTGTCAGTATTTGATTTTTCGGTGAGCCCAGATGGCAGTAAGATCGCTGCTGCAATTGCTCCTCAGAATCTTGTGGATGATTCTTACATGTTCAAAAGAATACACATTTTAAATGCACAGAATGGCGATGTGCTAGAGAGAATTGAAAATCCGGGAAAACTGGGAAAGATGGCCTGGAGCCCTGATAGCAAAAAGTTGGCATTTATAGCTGCTTCAAAACGTGAAGATTCTGTTGACGGGAGTTTGTTCATTTTTGAAACCGGCAATGGAGTTCAATATCTTGAAATCAGAAACTATGTTAAGGGGATGGAACTTTCTGTGAAAGATGTGATCTGGACAGATTCTGAAACAGTCCTTTATCTGGCTGAGCAATGTGTGGATATGGTTGTGCGCAAACAAAGAATCACTGATAAGGGGTCTTCAGAGGTCATGCCCGGTGGATTGGCTAATTTTAGATCGTTTCAAAAAAGCGAGGATTTTCTCTATTTTACAGGACATACACCAGCATATCCTTCTGATCTGTTACGTTATAATTTGAAAAGTGGTGAAGTGGAGAGATTGACAAATTCGAACAATTGGTTGGATAATGTGACATTATCCCGTCAGGAAATGATTCAATACAAAGCCCGTGATGGAGAAGAAATTCACGGAGTACTTGTATATCCGCTCAATTATATTAAAGATTTATCTTATCCACTGATTGTATATATTCATGGCGGTCCTGAATCCTGTGTTCAGAACGGATGGGTCAGCAATTATTCACAATGGGGTCAGTTTGCTGCTGCCCGTGATTATTTTGTGTTTTATCCAAATTACAGAGCAAGTTCAGGCAGGGGTGTGGATTTTACAATGGAGGGATATGGTGCCCTGCTGGAAAAAGAATATGAAGATGTGATAGACGGAATTGATTATCTGATTGAAAACAAATTTGTTGATCCTTCAAAAGTTGGGATTGGTGGTGGTTCTTATGGAGGGTATTTTGCAGCATGGTCGTCAACAAAATATACAGATAGATTTGCTGCATCCGTGGTTTTTGTGGGTGTGACAAATCAGGTTTCAAAGCGTAATCTGACAGATATTCCATGGGAGGATTATTATGTACACTGGGGATTCTGGACACATGAAAATCATGAAAAGGTTTGGGAAGCAAGTCCTGTAAAATATGCTTACATGAGCAAAACTCCAACCCTGATTTTACACGGAGAGGAAGATCCAAGAATTCCCGTGAGTCAGGGAATGGAGCTTTACAGAGCTCTTAAGCTCCACGGAAAGGCTCCTGTGAGATTGGTTTTATATCCGGGAGAAGGGCATGGTAACGCAATAAATACAAATCGTTTTGACTTTCTGGTCCGGACACTTGAATGGTTTGACTATTATCTTCAGGGAAAGCAGCCCCTTGATAAGATGCCGGGAATTTATCCCCTATATGACTAATTGTTCTGACAATTTTGTGTAGCAGGCTAACGAGTATTCTGGATGAATTTTTTCAACTCTGAATAAAGCCTTGATGTTGGCAAACCCATGATGTTGTAGAAAGATCCTTCAATTTTTTCTATCCCGATATATCCTATCCATTCCTGTATTCCATAGGCACCGGCCTTGTCGAAGGGTTTGCACTGACTGACATACATGGATATTTCTTCATTACTGAGAACCCGAAACCAGACTTTTGATTCAGAAAGGAAAGAATACATTTGTATTTTACTTTTCAAGGTAACTCCTGTAAAAACAGAATGCATGTTTCCTGACAAACGTTTCAGGTAGTTAATGGCTTCATGAGCATTGTCGGGCTTGGGAATAATGTTGCCTTCTATTGATACAACAGTATCTGCCGTGATAATAATATCGTTCGAATTCATGTCCTCTCTGCGAAAAAATTGAGATTTTTTTTCACTCAGATACAATGCAACGTCACCCGGAAACAGGTCAGTGGGGTACGTTTCATCCACGTCTGTTGAAACTGCGATAAACTCAATACCCATTTCAGACAGAAGTTGTCTGCGACGTGGACTTAAAGAAGCCAGGGTAATGCTGTAATCTTTAAAAAAATCTATCATCCGATTTCAAGACTAAATAACTGAATGGAAATAATCCCAGCCAAAAATATGAGCTTAAGCAGGTCTGAAAGAAATATATAATCTTTTCGCTCTTTTGCTTTCATGAATTTTATGTTAAAATAAATGAACAATGCAATGATGACGGCAGAAAAACTGAGCATATATATAAAGCTCATCCTGAAAAAGTAATATGTAGTCAGAAAAATTCCTGTAAGAAGTATTAACTGAAGCAGGTAGATAATGCCTCTGGTTTTTTGAAGTCCAATTTTTATTGGTAATGTTGAACATTGAAATTCTTTATCTCCTTCCATGTCAGCAATGTCTTTTATTATTTCTCTGATGAATGTGAGCAAAAAAGCAAATGCAGCATATGCAAAAATGATATTCGTGATATATTTGAGATGTATGATTGGAATGTTCCCACTATAAATGGAGGCAAAAAATTCATACAGCCAGACAATTCCCACTGAAAGTGCCGCAAGGAATGCAATAGCCAAATTACCGCTAAGAAACTCACGTTTGTATTTTGTAGAATAAAACCAGTAAAGCATACTTACAATTCCAAGAATAAAAATGAGTTTAGGTGCATCAATTCTGAATATTGCCCAAAGTGAAACAATAATTCCAGAAATTGTCAGTATGAAATATGCATTTTTTCCTTGAGAAAGCGGGATTACTTTTCTGAGTATCGTTTTGTCAGGCCGGTTGATTTCATCCATCCCGATGTCATAATAGTCGTTAATTGCATAACCTCCTGCAGCAAGTAAAAGGTATCCTGTTACAAAAAGAAAAAAAGAAAGTCCGTCCATTTGGAGTTCCATGTTTTCGAGGTTATAAAAGGGTGCAAGAAGAAAAACTCTAACGAAGTACATTAATACAGCAATGATTAGAATATTCTGAATTCGGAAAAGTTTAAAGTAGGATTGTAGTTTTTTCATTTGATTCTAATGTTTACCATGTGAATGCTTCCTGAGTAAGCCATTTTCCCTGTGCCCGCAATACCTGTTCAATGATGTCGCGGGCACAGCCTTCACCACCTTTTAAATGAGAGATGTAATGTGCGATTTTTTTGATATCTGTGACTGCATCAGCTGGACAACATGCAATTGCAACCTCTTCCATAATTCTGTGATCAGGAATGTCATCACCCATATATAAAATTTCTTCATCTTTCAGATTCCGGTCTGCTTTGAATTTTTGGTAAATTTCAATTTTGTTGTGGACACCCATAAAACAATCACTGATACGGAGTAATTCACATCTGATCTGCATACCAGGTGTATTTGCCCCGGATATGATTGCAATCCTGAACCCCAGTTTCTGTGCCAGTTGAATGGCAAATCCGTCTTTAACGTTTCCGTTGCGCATTTGCTGACCGTCATCACTGAACAGGATTTTTCCATCACTGAGAACACCGTCATAATCAAAAATCATCGTTGTGATGTGCTTGAGTCTTTCCCTGTAGTCATTCATTGTGAAAATATTGTTTTATATAGTTGGTGATTGATGAATACATGTATTTAAGATGTGGATGATGAACATCAAGGAGTTGCATATGGTTTTCAATGATTTGAAAATTGTTTCTTAGGGCTGGTCCTGTTTGATTGTTCGATGGAAGGCTGTTACGTGTTTTATCAATTGTTTCTTGTATCAAAGGCCGAAATAGCTGGAAATCAAGTTGATTGACAGCTGCAATTTCTTCGGTAGCGACAAGTGATGCATTGACAAAGTTACAGGCAAATATAGCTGCCAGATGGATAAATTTTCTTTTTTCTGAATTGAGCTGCATAACTGTTTGAAAATTGTCAGTTGCAAGCATAAAAATTTCATGCAAATCAGCCTTGTTTGTAGCTTCAATAAAGACGGGAATAGCCTTGTAATCCGGGGTTCTGCTTTTTGTGAAAGTTTGCAGGGGATACAATACGCCACATCGATCGGAGTAGGGTTTCAGAAGATCAATTGACAAAGATCCGGCTGTGTGCAACAGAATACCTCTGAATTGCGGTAGTTTTAAACAAACATCATCTATAGCGTCTTCATTCAATGCAGCAATACAAAAATCTGTTTCTTCAGGTATATCTGTGATGGTATCCAGAATAAGTGCCCTGCAGCTGTTTGCAGTTTCTTGTGCATGCTTTGGCGTTCTGCTCCAGATGTATACAGTATTGCCGCTTTCAGCAAAAATGTGTGCGAGATGATGTCCCACATTTCCAGCACCGATGATGACAATATTGTAATGCATGATTTTTTTGCAAAATTATGAAAAAAAGTTAGATGCAGGCCGAATGTTCTTCACAATAGAGTTGGTGTCGTCAAAATCTAATCCAGATACTCAGGAAGTTAATCTGAATTTTAAAAATTATTAGTAAATTGCGAAGGATTTTCAAATTTTACTTCCATGGATCAGCCAAAAGTTGAAAGATTATTAAGATTGTTAATGATGCTTACAGGAAATTTATCCTATGATGTTCATGATTTGTCAGAGCGTCTTGATATTTCTGTTCGGACTGTTTACAGATATATTGACACCTTCAGGTCCGCAGGTTTTGTTGTCAAACAAAAGGGGAAGGTTTTTCGGATTGACCGTTCATCACCCTATTTTAAAGACATCAGTAAATTGGTGCATTTTACCGAGGAGGAAGCCCACATCCTGAAAAGTGCAATAGAAAGTATTGATGAAACAAACCTGTTGAAACAAAACCTGAAAAAGAAGCTTTATACGGTTTACGATTACAGGATTCTTGCAGAGACAATTACAAAAGGAAAGCATGCCATGAATGTGAACCACCTTGTTGAAGCAATTGAACAGGGTAAGCAGGTGATTCTGAAAGATTACAGTTCAGTGCACAGCAATAAAATAAGAAACAGATTTATTGAGCCGTTTGAATTTACAACAAATTATATTCAGATCTGGGCATATGATACTGAATCAAAATCAAATAAATTGTTTAAAGTGGCAAGAATCGGCTCAGTCGAAGTTCTTGAAAACTCTTGGAAATTCAAGAAATTTCACAAAGCTGGTTATATTGATATTTTCCGCATAAGCAGTTTCGACCAGTATCAGGTAAAACTTAAACTCAGTATGAGGGCAGCAATGTTGCTTATGGAAGAATATCCACTTGCTGAAAAAGATATGATAAAAATTGAACGTGACAAATGGATGCTGAATACAAGAGTGTCCAGTTATGAGGGTATTTGTCGTTTTGTGCTGGGTTTGTTCAATGATGTTGAAATTATTGATTCGCCCGGATTCAGGGATTTCATAATTACAAAAATCACAAAACTGAAGTCATTAAAAATTTGATTTTTAAAAATATATGTAGAAATAATTTATTTGTGTCAAAAGTTGTCATTGTGTGACTCTATTTTTGTAAAAAATAAATGGAGGATACAAAAATGGAAGACAATTTTTTTAGCAGTTTTAACATTGCCGGGTTTACATACTACAATGGTGTTGATGTTTTCGGTGACTTGAAAATAGGCCTTAAGTTACGAGCTGTTACAGAGCCGGACAATAAATTCGATCCCTATGCTGTTGCTTTGTATCATGGTGAATCCAAGTTGGGTTTTGTACCACGTCAATACAACATGGAAATCAGTAAATTTCTGAATCTTGGATATCAGGGATTATTTGAATTTGTGATCAATAGAGTTGTTCCTGATGCGAAGCCGGAAATGCAGGTCAGTGTTCTTGTCAGAATTAACAAAGCAGGGTGAATTGATTAATCTGATACGATGATTTTCAATGAATGCCTGTGATTTTTTACATGCAAAATCTTTGATTTGATTTTGACAGCTTCTCCGTCCACATGAATCACAGAGTTACTGTTTCGAAATACAGTTGCTTCTTCAATACGAATCAATTCATGAAATTTTGAAGTGTGGATTTTATGGGTTAACAGTTTAGGAATGACAACAGGAGCAGACTTGAGGGGGACTTTTTTCATGATACACATGTCAAACAATCCATCATCAATCAATGCATTTGGTGCAATTGATACATTGTAGCCATACTGGTCTGAGTTTGCAAAAGTAATAAATAATGCCTTTCTCGATATGACATGATCACCGATTCTGATTTTAAATTTTTTTGGTTTATATGAAAAATATTTTTTCACACCGGATGTGAGATATGTTTTGAATCCCCTTTTCCCTGATTCCTGATATTCTTTGGCAACAGTGGCATCAAATCCGATGCCTGCAACACTAACAAAAAAATGCCCGTTAATTGTTCCGGTATCAATATGTTGCACATTCATTCGATTAATTATTTCCAATGACTTTTTGTAATCAGTTGGTATCTTAAAATAATGCGCAAGACCATTTCCGCTTCCTGTTGGAATAATCCCAAGAATAATTGGGGTATGAGTGATTTTTGAGGCTATTTCATTCACTGTTCCGTCGCCACCAACTGCCACAATAATGTCTGCACCTTTTTCAACGGCATCATCTGCAAGCTTTGAAACATGCCCTGGTCTTTCGCTTATCAGGATATGAGTTTTAAAGTGATTTTGATCAATGATGGATTCAATTTCACTGATGATATTTT
Source organism: uncultured Bacteroidales bacterium (assembly GCA_964388575.1). GTDB lineage: Bacteria > Bacteroidota > Bacteroidia > Bacteroidales > DTU049 > CAYMAZ01. The sequence continues at coordinate 92,688 of CAYMAZ010000004.1, forward strand.
TGTTTTTGTGATTGCCTGCAATCGGGTTGATGATAAAAAAAATGCTGTATTTTAAAGATTTCATAAATTCTGGCTGCAATTTGTTTTATTATCAATAAGACTGTTGTGATATTGTTGAATGTATGTCTGATAAATTAAGTTTAGTCTGTTGAGTTGGTTTGAAAATTGAGTGTCATGAATTAAATTTTGGGTTCCATAATGATCGGTTAAAAAATTCCATAGTTTAACAGGTTTGTCGTTAACATACACTGCAGCCATATTGTCAACAACGAGCTGGTAATAATCTGAAGTAAATGTAATGTTCATGCCTGTTGCAGAAGTATCAAATATGCTATTTCCGAAGGCAGCAAATTCATCGGTGTAGCCGATGTAATCCAGCAATGATGGCATAATGTCTGTTTGTTGACAGATTTTATTTTGAATTCCATTCAGTTCTGCTCCAGGATCATAGAAAAGCAGAGGAATGGAGTAATTACCAACTGGACTTTTGTAAAAATCATGATAAGGTTCAGATGAATGGTCAGAAGTTATGACAAAAATTGTATTATAATACCATGAGCTTTTTGAAATTTTGTGAAAGAATTTGTTCAGTGCAAGGTCAGAGTATGCGATAGATTTGTGAATCTGAAGTGGTCCTTCGGGGAGTGAGTGAGCGTATTTTTCAGGTATTTGATATGGATGATGTGAAGATAAAGTAAAAACGGAAACCATGAAAGGTTCTTCGAATGTTTCTATCATTTCAGCAACATAACCAAGATATGGCTCATCCCAGATTCCCCATTTACCATCAAAATCTGCTTTGTCAGGGTATTCATTTTTACCGAAATACTTTGAAAATCCTGCTTTCATGGCGTAAGCATCAAGATTCATTGTCCCGTTTTGTCCTCCGTGAAAGAAGAAACTTTTGTAGCCCAGTGGTTCTAGAAGTTGGGGAAGGCTCTGAAAATGATTGTTTACATATGGAGATAATATAAATGGTGTATTCATCAGTGTTGGCATTGATGAAAGAATTGCAGGAATGCCTTCAACAGATCTTTTTCCGTTCGCAAAAGTATTGATACAGAACAAGCCTTCATGAATGAGCGAGTCAAGAAAAGGTGCGAAGTTCTTTTCTTCGTCAATTTTGACAGAGTTTATGCTGTTCAGATGTTCGTTTGAGAATCCTTCCAATATGATAATGACAATGTTTTTTTTCTTGAAGGGTTGGTTATTGTATTTCTTGCAGAGCAAAAATTCTTGTGTGAGTTGTTCATGTTCAGAAAAAAAAGATTTCTTTTCAAGACCGGATTTTCCATAAGTACGGATAATTGAAAATGCGCTGTTTAAAACAAGAGATGTGTGTTCTGGTTGAGCATACGTCCCTGCTGTAACAAGAGAAATTGGTTTTGTTTGAAGCCCGCCTCTCATTGCGGTTATGGTGATAATTGCAAAAAAAAACAAAAGCGAAGACATCCCAAGGTAATATTTTACATTATGTTGAAACTGGGGTAGTTTTTTTATTTCTTTGAAAAAAAATTTGATAAGACTAATAATACCAGCAATTACCAATATGATAGCAGGCCAAAAGTCTACGAGAAAATTCAGCCAAAGGTCTGACATTTCATGTTTCATACTCCACACAAGAGCAAGTACATCGTATGTTGATCTCCTTAATGTAAATGGAAAATAAAAAGCATCTGCGATGTTAGCTGTAAGAAACAATATATTTGGAATAAACCATACCCAGAACAAAATTCTTGAATATATCCTTTTTGAAGCAAGATAAAGGGGAAAAAAGTACAGTAAAATAAATAAGGTGTTGGCATATGCAAATGATGATGCATCAAAACGTATTCCTTTAATGAAATATGCGAGTGATTGATAGAAGGTGATTTGAAAACTGTTCCAGTTAAAAAAGAGAAGTACATGTCTGCTTAAAACATGCAGGAAAAAGGTGAACCCTATTATTTTCAGGAATAACAGCAAGAATTGCCTATAATTGCTCATTATGTTGTAGAAATAATAAAATAAAATATTCTTCTGCAAATTTACAGTAAAATGATTTATACATTTTTATGAGGAACAGAATATTGATCTTAATGATAATGAGATATATAATATTCATTTCTTACAAAAAGTTTATCGGAAAGGAACTTTTTCAATATTTTTGATTTTTTTTTATTCATTTATGGATAATTATATTATTTTTGCAATACAATATTAAAATGTTAAACCTAAAAATCAAAATTATGAGAAGAGTTAAAAATTTATTTGCCTTTGCTACACTTGCATTTGGCATGTTCATGATGAACGCATGTACTGATCCCTGTAAAGACGTTGAATGTCTGAATGGTGGTGTTTGTGATGAAGGTGAATGTATCTGTGCAACAGGTTACGAAGGAACTGATTGTGGTGTAGAAATGAGAACAAAATTCTTAGGATCTTACACTTTTATTGATGGTTGCTACCCAGGAACAACTACAAATTCTACAATTGCAACCAGTTCAGATGCTATTAACAAGGTTACTGTTACCAATATTCTTGGAACAAGTCTTGGTGGAACTGTAAAAGCTGAAATTAATGGTGTTAGCATCACTGTCCCAAGTCAGACTGTTATGGACATTGACAATGATCCATGGACAATCCAGGGTATGAGCACTGGTTCACTGGCCAATAACACTTTTTCAATTTCAATTCAGTACACATTTGGAACTCAATCAGAAACTTGTCTGCTGACGTTCACAAAACAGTAAGAATTTAATTTTCTTTGAAAAAAGAGGTTGTGCTAAACAACCTCTTTTTTTTTGTGTATTTCAGTGTGATTTGAATTATTGCGGGCATCCTACATATAATTAATTAATTGTAGATCAAGATTGATGTTTCAATTTCTCAGAAGAATCAAATACTACTTCGAAACCCTCAATCAACGTCGTGCATGTCATTTTTCATAAATACTGTAAGTAACCTTGAATAAATAATTATGTCATTTACATTGCAAATTACATATGCTTTTCACAGATGGTTCTGAATCCTTAAATTGGTTTCAGACATGAAGTATCGAAACTTAAAATAATCTATGCAGGAAAAAAAAAGATATTTAGAACGGGATTTTTAAATTTTTCAAACACTTCAAATGTTAGAAGACAGAATGTTAACTAGAAAAGAAAGTTCCTGTCCACTGATTATATAAAAAAAAAGGGTGCAATTTTGCACCCCATTTTTTTTTATGAAACTTTCAAAATTACTGTTTTTTCATTCCTTCTCTACCGGTAGTTGTTGTTGTGGGTGTTGTACCACCTTTCATGTCTGTTCTTGTTCCGGTTGTGGTAGTTGTTGTAGCTGGTTTGGTAGTTGTGGTTTTAGTACCACCTTTTTTTGCTGTAAGTTCCATGAGTGAATCTCTTTCAAGGCCGCACTGTTCGTAATCAGCCATTAAGAGTTCCATTTCATCCTGTAATTGAGCAATTTCTGTGTCTTTGTCAACAATTTGTTTTGACATTGCATCAAATTCTTCCTGAGATGGACCTTCTTGTTTGGGTGTGCAGGCAAACATTCCTACGAGTGCAATCATTGCAAATACGCTGAATAATCTTTTCATAATTTAATTTATTTTTAGGTTAATTGTGCAAAATTAATAAAAATATTTTGATAATATCGAAAGATTTGAACATTTTTTGTTAACTTATTTTCCTGCATATTTTTCGAATAAATCGATGATTAAATCAATTTCCAATATCATGCCTGGTGGTGTGAATAATTGATTTTCAGTCTCAGCTGGATATATTTTGTGAATGAATAACGAATATTTAGAAGTATGAAAATCGGGAGTCAATATAAGATCCTTCTGAATTTTCCCCTTTTCTTCAAGATAACGCTGAATTGATTTCTGTTCTTTTTCAGAAAAACTGTCCATTTGATTCATCAAAAGACTATCATGATGCAATGAATCTGTAAGATGAGAGATTTTAAATCTCGAAGGAAGTTTGTTAATAAGAGCTTGATTGTGACTGTTTTTAAACTTTGCATCATCAACCTTTTGTCCTGACCACAATGGCTGAATGAGAAACTCAATGTAGACAGTATCAGGTTTTGAATCGGTTAGTGATTTAAAAGTTGTTCGGCCTTTTTTTAGAGTATCTTTCTGAACTTCTTCAGTAATTCTGTACACCGGTGAACAATTTATGAATTTTAAAGTATCATTATACTGGAAAACCTTCCAGTTTTCAGGAATAAATTGTCCGATAAGTTTCAGATTGTTGTCAGTTGTGAAGATTTCAGGTAATTTGTACACAGTTTCCTCTTGTGCACTGAATTGAGGAGAAGTAATTACTGTATCCTGAGTCTGAGAAACAGAAATATGACAGAACATCAACATAAAACATATTGTTAAAAAATGGGTGTGTGATTTCATGATTCTGTGATTTTGATTTAATATAATACCGAAAAGTATGCCAAAAATTTTATGTTTTTCTACAAACACTTTGACTTAATTAAATTTGCCGATAAGTTTGTGAAACGCACTGATGGCACTTTGGTAATTATGATTTCCTGTAATCAATGTTTGCCCATTTAGACCCATTGAAAATGCTTTTTTTGGATTGAGAAATAGATCGATCATTGCATCAGCAAAAGCTTCAGGAGTATCTGCAAGGCATATATTATGATCATGCGTAACATGAATACCTTCTGCGCCGGTCGTTGTTGAAATCACAGCTTTTCCCATTGCCATTGCTTCAATGATTTTGATTCTGATTCCGCTTCCGCTGAGTAATGGCACAATCAGAACAGATTTTGACTGAATATATTGAGTAGCATCACGAACTTCCCCGACAATATCTAGGATTTGAGAGCTTGTGTTTCTGATCCATTCCGGCATATTTCTACCAGCGAGTGAAATTCTGATATCGGGGCATCTTTTCTCAAGAATTGGTACAACTTTTTCAATCAGCCATTTGATACCTTCGATATTCGGCCACCAATCCATTGAACCCATATGGTAAAACCCAGATCCACCAGTTGTATTACTGATATTTGTCGAAACATCCACAGCAAAAGGAACAATATCAGCGATACATCCTGGAGCAATTTTTATGTAATACTCAGCTTCTGCATCTGAAATACATGCAATCTGATTAAATTGTCCTACTGTATTTTTTTCATATTTCTTTAACCCTTCAGCCAGATAATTCAGATACCATCGTTTTAATATATTGGTTTCATTCATTGCTACGCGTTTCCATATTTGATGTTCAATATTGTGAGAGCGCAGCATACAGATTCCGTTGGAGTGTTTTCTCACAATCTGTAAATAGGGGGACATGTAAAGTGTCTCAAAGATAATCAGATCATATTTGTTATTCCGGAGTTTCTTGACAAGTGCTTCTGTAAAATTCTCATTAATAAATCTGACAACATGATATGGTCTGTTTCTTGCCATCGCTTTCAATGCCCCTGTTAATGTGACATCTGTGTTGATATAAACATTTTCATATGAATAAGCCGGATTCAAATACTTTTCTATGATTGAATCAGGAGGGTGATATTTTGGAGTTGTAACTGTCAGTACATCAATCTGATGTCCGTCAGAAATTAAAGCCTGAGCAAAGTGATACATTGCAATAGAACCTCCTTCTTTAGGGGGAAGTGGTGATTTGTTGCATAATTGAAGTATTCTCATGCTTTATTGTCTTTGAACAATTTTTTAAATGGTAGCAAAATTCTGGAAAAATTTTTGTACCAGGACTCCATATCCATAAGGGGACTGTCTTTTATGGTTTTCAGAGTGAGCCAAAGACCGAAAGGAAACAAAACAATGGAAGAGAGCCACATTCCAAAAACTGGATTCCATACATCCTCTCTGACAAACTTTTCCCCGGTAATGGACAAAATATAATAAATGACAAAAATTAAAGTGGCAAGAACAAGTGGTAGTCCAAGGCCACCTTTTCTGATAATTGCCCCCAGAGGTGCTCCAATGAAAAAAAGGATGAAACATGCAACGGAGAGTGTGAATTTTCTGTGTAACTCAACGTTAAATCGTAAAAAGTATTTTCGCAGGCTGTCAAGTTCAAAACCATGATATCCGGAAATTTCCTGAATATTTTGAGCAGATTTGACTGCATTTTCTGTAATAAATTTCTGTTCGGAAGGAGAGAAGCGATCAAGAAAGTTTTCTGTTTTGATATTGTGCTTTTCAACCTTTACATCTTCTGCGAAAATTGTTGAATCGATATGTGAGTAGAAATGCCAGAAAGACGTTATTTGATTTGCGAATATTGAATGCAATTTCACTCTTTCATATTTCAGACTGTCTATGGATCCGCGCAGCTGATCAATGTTCATCATCTGATAGTGATCTTTGAAAAAATCTTCATTTGTTTTTTGCAAAGCAAACGATGTCAGGTCGAACCGTATCGATTGTTCTTTAAATTGAATTCGTTCAACGGGTCTGCTGTCATAGTATTCACGTTTATCAAGAAGTTCATTGTAAGAATATCCGTTGTAAAGTTTGATGATCAGAAACTTTTCATCTTCGGTCATTTCCATATACCCTGTTTCTGCAATCGTGACAGAAGTGTTGCCGGTGAATTTGGAATGATCATAGATAATCACATTTTGAATGGTCTTTCCGTCTTTTTCCTTTCGGCCAACTTTGATAACATAATTGTCAATTTCCCGGTAAAAAATTCCTTCTCTGATATTCAGTGCTGGTTTTGCGTTGCTGACATCGTAGAGTAAGGCTGACATTTTTAAATTTGCATATGGCAGGATGTTGTTTGAAAAATAAAATGCTGAAACGGAAATTAAGAGACTTAAAATAATAAGTGGCCGCATGATTTTCAGCAGAGAGATCCCAACAGATTTTGATGCTGCAAGTTCATAATGTTCTCCAAAGCTTCCGAAAGTCATCAGCGAGGATAATAAAATGGAAATTGGCAGAGCCATTGGGATGAAGGTGGCTGAGGCATAAAAAAGTAGCTGACCCAGAATCCAGAAATCAAGACCTTTACCGACCAGATCGTCAATATATTTCCATAAGAACTGCATTAGTAGGACAAATACAGCAATAAAGAATGTGAGAAACAACGGCCCGATATACATCCTGAGCAATAGTTTGTCAAGTTTACGTACCCGTGAAAAGCCAAATCTGTTCGTCATTGTATTTAACATTTCCCTGCAAAAATACACCAATTCAACAATATAAATACGTCATATTTGACAGGTTATTGTCAAAGCTTTCTGATGTTGTCTGATGTGTTTGCCATTATGGAAAGTATGAAACAACTTTTTCACTAATTTTGTACAAAAAAAATCATGCCCGGCAGCGTGTCTGTTTTTTTGTTAATCATTGTTCTCATCGGCTTTGACTTGACTGGTTTTGTCCTGTTGATACATGGAGTGATTTTAAATGCGAGATATCATTCAGTCGAAATGGATCTGCCTGCTGGTAAAGATAATACATATTTAATAATATTATTGAAACATTTGAAATTGATAGAGAATAATGACAACACTTCATTTTTTTAAAGATATTGAGACAAGGAACATATTGATTATTGGTGATGTAATGCTCGATGCCTATCTTTTTGGTAAAGTAGAAAGAATCAGCCCTGAAGCACCTGTTCCTGTTGTCTCTGTTACAAAAAGAGATAATCGTCCCGGAGGGGCTGCCAATGTGGCAATCAACATTAAGAGTCTTGGTGCTACACCTTACATTTGCAGTGTCATCGGAAATGATGAAAAGGGTGATCAGTTTATGAGGATTATGAAGGAACATGTTTTGCCAACTACAGGCTTGCTGAAAAATTCTTCAAGACTGACAACTACAAAATTCAGGATCATCGGGAATAACGTTCAGATGCTGAGAGTTGATGAAGAAACGACCGGAGAAATTCCTGAAGCATTGACAGAAGAGTTTCTTGATAAGATCAGGTCAATTTTGAATACTGTTGATATACATTGCATTATTTTTCAGGATTACGACAAAGGAGTCATAACACCTTTGCTAATTAAAGAAATTGTGAAAATGGCAATTATTATGAAAATCCCTGTTGCAGTGGATCCGAAACTAAAAAATTTCAGTGATTACAAAAGTGTGACATTGTTTAAACCTAATCTCAAAGAGTTTAAAGAGGGTCTTAAAACAGATCAGTCTGTTGATGAACCAGAGGCACTTGCAGACTTAATGAAAAAATTCTGTAAAAAACAAAACATACAACAGATGATGGTTACACTTGGAGAAAGGGGAGTCCTGATGGTTGATCAGACATTGGAAGAAGAGATTCTTATACCGGCTTATTTGCGTCAGATTTCAGATGTGTCCGGTGCAGGAGATACAGTGATCAGTGTTGCATCTTTGTGTCTTTCTCTTGGAATGGACTACACATCGACAGCCATACTGTCAAATCTTGCGGGAGGTTTGGTGTGTCAGTATGTTGGAGTTGTTCCTGTTGACAGAGATGAGTTTAGACGTGAAATTGAAAGACTGAAGATACTATGACGAATGATAGTCAAAGAATTGATCACATCCGAAGAGATTTCAAGAAATCTTCACTGAACAGAGAAAATCTTGAATCTGATCCTTATATGCAATTTGGGAAATGGTTTGAAGAAGCACTGAGTTTTTATGGTGAAGATTCAACTGCATTCATTCTATCAACTGCATCCGGAGAAGGGATTCCATCATCAAGAGTTGTTTTGCTGAAGTTTCACTCTGAACAAGGGTATATTTTTTTTACAAACTACAACAGTCATAAAGGCAGAGATATTAATCAGAACCCAAATGTCAGTATGCTCTTTTTCTGGCCTGAACTGGAACGACAGATCAGGATAGAAGGAAAGGTCAGGAAAACGTCAGAAGATATTTCAGATGAATATTTTTATTCCCGACCCTTTGAAAGTCGTCTGGCAGCGAAAATATCAAGGCAAAGTGAACCAGTAGATGAGTACGTAAATTTAAAAGAAGACTATGAATTTGCTTTAACAACATGTTGTCCTGCCGATGTAAAAAGACCTGCTCATTGGGGAGGTTATCTCATAACCCCCTTGTGTTATGAATTTTGGCAGGGTCGTCCCGGAAGAATGCATGACAGGTTTAAGTTTGAACAAACAGACAAAGGGGTATGGAAAATCACTCAGCTCCAACCCTGATTTGGAATTACGATCCATATTCTGATTTCAGCCTGATGCATTGAAGTATATATTTTAAGATTGCAATTAAAATGATGAATAATCAAACTGAAAAACCAATTAATGAAAATGTGTTAGCTGATGCAAAGGATGTGCAGAACATGTTTGATGATATTGCGCCTGATTATGACCGTCTGAACCATATCATGACATTCGGAATTGATCGTATCTGGCGAAGGAAGCTTGTTAGAATAATTGCGCCGCTCACACACAAAAAAATTTTGGATATTGCAACCGGAACCGGTGATCTTGCATTTGATATACTAAAAAATAATCCTGCAAAAATTCATGGGATTGATTTTTCTGAGAAAATGATCAGGATTTGTAAACAAAAGGTCAAAAAAAACAAACTGGAGCATTCCTTTTTCTGTGAACATGCCGATGTGATGAAAATGCCATTTGAAAATGATTCTTTTGATATCGTCACCATTGCATTTGGATTTCGAAATTTTAAAAATAAAGACAAAGCACTGAAGGAGATCGAAAGAGTGATCAAACCTGGAGGAAGTTTTGTTGTGCTCGAATTTTTCAACTCAGGTTTTGTCAGGAAGAACAAATTATTCAGATTTTATATGCGTAAAGTCTTACCTGGAATCGGCAGGTTGATATCAGGACATCCGTGGGCCTACAGATATCTTTTTGATTCAATTGAGAAATTTGAAAGTGAAGAAGAGTTTGTCCAACTGCTGAAGAATTATGGATTCACTGAGTTTTCTGTAAAGAAGCTCATGTTTGGCATGGCACATATAATTAAGTGTGAACGGCGATAACTTCTTTTTCACCACATTAATATTATTGATATTCAGTGATTTATTTTTCTTTAGCATTTGAGCTGTAGTGATAATAATGATCACCACGCACTTTCATTTTGCTGTAATAGTAGTAGTAGTAATATTTTCGGCTTCTTCTTCTAAAATCATTGCAGATGATTGCGGGATTCTGTACGTGTAGTTTTGAGATGATATAATTAATTAGTCTGACATTTGGTTTGCGTGATACGTGATATCTTGTTACGAAAAGGTTGATGTCGGCACGGCGCACAATATATGCAGCATCAGCAATAATGCCGAGTGGTGAGGTGTCAAAGATCACAATTTCATAATGTTTGAGATGTTCGAAAATGCGTTCAACATTAACATCCGACAATAATTCGGCCGGATTGGGAGGAACCATTCCAGCATTAATGAAATCAAAATTTTCAACCTCAGAAGTATTGACAATTTCTTCCCATGAATTTCTGTGGCTCAGAAAACTACTTAACCCAATTTCCTTCTTAACGTTAAACAATTTTCCCAGGTCGGGTTTTCTGATATCTGAACTGATAAGGATCGTTTTCTTTCCTGCAAGGGCAAAAACATAGGCCAGATGGAAAGCACAGAAAGATTTTCCTTCTCCGGGGTGCATTGACGTAATCGTAATGATTTTTTTTTCTTTATCAGCAACAAAGAAGTCAAGATTTGTTCTGATCACACGGAAACTTTCAGCAACGCCTCTGTCTATTGAACTGATGTTCAGTTCTGTGCCTTCATAATGTAAAATGTTTCCAAGAATAGGGATATTTGTTAAGGCTTCTACGTCTGAGATATCTTTAACAGTATTCCTGATAAGGTCGAAAATAATAATCAACACTGCAGGAATCAGAATGCCAAGAACGAAGGCGATCATATAATTCTGAGTTGTTTTGGGACGAATCTTGCTCTCATAAATGGCTGAATCAATTATTTTGTGGTCAGCGATGTTTGAGGCTTGTGAGATTGCAGCTTCAGCCCTTTTTTGCAAAAGAAAAGTATAAATCTGATCATTGACTGTAAACATTCTGTTTATGTTGATGAGTTGTCGTTCAGTCTGAGGAAGTTTTTGCAGTTCAGCCTGAACTTTGTTTATTTCTTTTTGCTTTTCACTCAGTAAAAATCTGGTATTGGTTAATATGTTTGTGACATTCTCGATGATGCTGCTTCGTGTAGCATCAATATTTATATTTATTTCATTCAAATAAGGATTTCTCGATGTACTTGTTGCTTTAAGCTGTGCACGGGTTGCATATAATTTCGACAATTCTGTAATTAACTGAACCAGGAGCGGATCATTGATGCCAATGGAAGATGGAGCAATGACATCATAACCGGAGGTATCCGTTTTCACATAATCCAGTAAATACTCATAATAATCAGTATTAATTTTGAGGGTTGATTTCTCAAGTTCAAGATTCTGGAGTTTTTGAAATACGGCATTGCCCTGAGTACTCAAATCGATGACTTTGTTCTCACTTCTGAAGTCTTCAAGGTCCTTTTCAATCACAGTCAATGTATCTGTGATCCCTGAAAGTTGTTCATCAATGAACTCGATTGTTCGTTTTGCAATAAGGTTTTTTTCACTGAGTCCCAGATTGATATAGTTTACTGCAAGTTTGTCCAGATAATCCATGGCTCTTCTTGGTATGGCATCAACGATGGAAATCTTCAGAATTGTAGATTCTTTATTAATTGGTTCAACAGTAAGTCTTGAACGGAAAGATCCGGCAATAGAGTTAACATCATTAAAAGTAATCACAAATTCTTCATTTACATTTTTGTCTGTGATTTCATGATCAGGAAAGACGCGAAATGTGAAATAGGGAGAAATAAAAAGTTCACCGAGATGAACCTCTGAAATGTATGTATGAGCATTGTCTGCAGGAAGAGTGATCATTTCACCTGTACTGTATTTAATGGCTCTGACATCGGGGTTATGATTGAAGGAGATTCTGACTGCATCTTTGCTGATTATTTTAACCTTCATTTCATGATGCAACGCCTGAAAAATTGAAGTATCCGGAATAATGATGAAAGGACATGCTTTATATACATCTTTCTCTCTGTATTTTCCAAGTCTGTTATAGGAAATAAACAGTCCAAGATCCTGAACAGTGTTATAGTTCAGTTCCCGAGATTTTATTATACCCATCTCGTTATGCAGATTGACCTGTGATCCGAAAACATCAAGACTTGATACCAGATTTGAGGTTCTTCTCATTCCCTGATCTTCTTTAATCAGAATTGTTGTGTAGGCTCTGAATGCAGGTGTGGATAACTTGTTAAATGCATAGGCGGCAAAGAAGCATACAACCAGTGAAACAATAAACCATGGCCAGAAATTGAGTAATCTTTTAAAGAGTTTCTGAATGTCAATTATTTCTTCTTTTTGTGTGTTCTCAAAGGGAAGATTTCGTTCCTGACTCATTTGATTTGGTTATTTTTGAACAAAATTTAAGATCAAAAGGATGATGCTTATTGATGATAGTAATGTTGAGAATACGACAGGTACAGTATTTGCTCCGAAAACTTTGGCTTTATGAGGCTCCACATAAATAATGTCATTTGGTAACAGATAAAAGTATTCGTTTGACACAAGGTTTTTGTCATTGAGATTAATTTTATAAACCTCAAAAGAGCTGTTTGATTCTCTGAGTAGTGTGATTTGTCTTTTTCCGTATACATTAAGGTCTCCTGCAAGTGATATTGCCTCAAGTACATTCAGCCTTGGTTTTAAAACTTTATATGTTCCTGGTCTGTTGACTTCGCCAAGAATTGTGACCTGAAAACTCATCAATTTAACATCAACAACAGCATCGAAAAAATATTCCTGAATTGTTTTTTCAATTTCTTTTGCAGCATGCTCAAGTGTAAGTCCTGCAACGTAAATTTTTCCGGCTAATGGTAAATTAACATCTCCTGAATCGGAAACAACAAAACCGTAGAGATAGGCAGAGACTTCATTTGTTGTTGATGAGTTAATAGACCTGTTGGCACTGAATAACTGAGCAGCCCTTTCGTTGGCACTGTATACATTAATTGACAGTAAGTCGCCATGAGTCAAAACATATTCCGTTTTTTTTGACAGCTCTTTTGTTCCAGGCTCAATATCTCTCATGTAAATGAGTTTCTTCTGTGGTGTACATGCAGACATCAGAATAATAATCAGAAGCCAGCCAAATATTGAATGATTCATTTTCATAAATCAAATTTTTCCAAAATTACACATAAAAATTTTATGCACTGCTAAAATTCAGATTGTTTTCGATCTTGCATGAGTTTAAAATTAGTTAGTAAATTACAATTTCGTTTAAAAAAATTAACTTTTTTTTAAACATATTCAAATTTGTCCCTTTTAGAAAAACCTGTGGGAATTCATAAAAAAAAACATACATTTGCATTCATATTATTGGATTTTTTAATTGTTGTAAGTCTGATCGTTAGAATAATTGAATGGGACTGAAAGGACTGTGTCATGTTAAAAATATCTTCTGAACATAGCGGTTTGAGAGTGATGATATGAATTTTGGGAAATCTAAAAAAGTTTTTGCAAAGATTCACAATAATATAATTCAATACGTTCCGGATGATTCGAACTGACTTGGTTTCAAATAAATATTAAGAAAGGAAATGTATGCCTAGGAAAATATATGAAATGGATGAATCAGAATTGTATTATGCTTATTTAAGTGAGTATGAAAGCAATAATTTGATCAAAAGGTATTTGTTTAAAAATTTTTATCACAGGATCAATCAGATTTTGAGGAGTGTTTTAACTTCATCTCATAATGTATTTGAAATTGGCTGTGGTCCGGGAGAATCTTCAGACAGAATTTCAAAGATGCTGTATCCTGAGAACGAGTTTATTGTCACTGACTATGATGTCAGACACATCAATATGATCAGAAAACTGAGACCGCATCTCAATGCCCGGCAGGCTGATGTACTTTCTCTGACTGAAGAAGATAATGAATTTGATTTGGTTATTATGCTTGAGGTGCTTGAGCACATTTCTGATTTTCATAGAGCACTTGAAGAAGTGTTCAGGGTGAGCAGGAGGTATGTGTTGATTTCTGTGCCCCGTGAACCGTTGTGGAGAATTTTGAATATGCTCAGGTTGCAATATTTGACAAAGTTCGGAAATACACCTGATCATAAAAATCACTGGTCAACAAGAAGTATCATTAAGCTATTAAATAAATACGGGAAAGTGGTCAAATGTCATCAACCGTTGCCCTGGTCTATCATGCTGGTTGAGAAAATTCAAAATAAATAATTCAGGAAATAATTCAAACTCTTATGATGAACAATAAATCTGTTGCAGTTGTCGTCCCGGCCTTTAATGAAGAGACACAAATCGGAATGGTCATTGAAGAAATGCCTGATTTTGTTGACAAGATAATCGTTGTCAATGACTGTTCAAGTGACAGAACACAGGAAATTGTACGAAGTTATTTAGCTACTTCTCATAACCGGCGGAGTTATTGTCCTGACATCAGAAATCAGAAAATTGAAGGCCGTTATCAGAGAGCAAATCAGGTTTTGCAGGATATGATGCAAAAAGAGATACAGTATTTTAAGCCTTCTGAAGTTATAAATAACGATCCAGAGAATGACCGGATCATTCTTATAAATCAATTGCAGAATGTAGGTGTTGGAGGCTCAATTGCAAGGGGATATAAGTGGTGTAAGGATCATGGAATTGACTGTACTGCGGTGATGGCCGGCGATGGACAAATGGATCCTGCAGAGCTGGAAAGCATTTGCCGGCCGGTAATTTCTGAAAATATTGACTACGTTAAAGGTAACAGGTTGATTCATAAAAGTGCCAATTTAATTATTCCTAAAATCCGATTTTTTGGAAATTCAATATTATCAATTCTTACCAAACTTGCATCGGGCTATTGGCAGGTATCTGATACACAGTCAGGCTATACTGCTATTTCAAAAAAAGCACTAAACTCGATTGATCTTCATAAAATATACAAATCATATGGTATGCCTAATGACATGATGGTAAAACTCAATATTGCCATGTGTTCGTTGAAAGAAGTGGAAATAAAACCTGTGTATCAAATCGGAGAAAAATCAAAAATGAAAATAATGTTTGTTATTCCCAGAGTTTCATGGTTATTACTCCGGTCATTTTTTAAACGCATCTGGATAAAATACTTTTTCAGGGATTTTCATCCCCTTTTTATTTTATATAATCTTTCATTTTTGTTGTTTTTCTTTAGCATTCCCTTTGCAATCAGAATCATTAAATATATGCTTTATGGTTCACCGATTGGAGACAAACCGATTTTAAATTCTATTATGTTTATGTTTCTGATTGTCAGTTCGATGCAATCACTTCTGTTTGCCATGTGGATGGATATTCAGGACAATGAAAGACTTTACAAGTCATAAGAGACATTTTTTAAAGCAACTATCATTACTGAACGTTTGAATCAGATTGCCCTTTCATTTGATATTGAGGACTGGTATCACGGAGCTCCTGTTACCGGATCATCTTTTTCAGTTTTCAGAGATTTGAATGAGTTTGCTGAAAAACATGATTTGTCTGACAATGATTACATTACATCTGAAACTCTGAGAATTCTGGAAATTCTTAAAGAGAAAAATATCACAGCAACCTTTTTTGTTGTTGCAGATGTTGCACAACGATATCATGCAATCACTGAAGCATTGAAAAAAAGCAAACATGAAATTGGGTCTCATAGCCTGACGCATTCATCTGCGATTGATTCAAAAACAAAAATGGCAATTCAAACACCTGAAAGGTGGTTAAATGAACAAAAGGAAGCAAAAAAAATACTGGAAAACATTTTTGATAGAGAAATTATTGGTTTCCGTGCGCCAAATGCATATATCGCAAACTGGATGATTCCGTTGCTACGAGATCTGGGTTTCAGGTATGACTCGTCAATAGCTTATAACAGCTTATATAGTAAAACCAACGTCAGGCTTAATCGTATTCCTTCAATACCATATTGGTTGAACTCAGAAACATTAGGGAGTGAAAACCCTGACAGTCAACTGATGGAATTGCCATGGAGCAGGTTCAGAATTCCCGGAGGTATTGTAATGCCTGCAGGCGGAGCATTTTTTTTCCGGATTTTTGGTTACAGATACTTTAAAATGGTATTGAAAATTGCATTAAAACAGGGTGATAGTATGTTCTATATGCATCCGCTTGACATTTCAGTCAGAAAGTTTCCGTTGCAGAACTTCTCATCAAGACCGGGATACTGGATTGGGAAAGGGGAAAAAACAGAGAAACGTTTCATTCGTTTACTGGATGAATTCGAGGGTCGGTTTTGCTCATGTGCAGAAGTATATAAAAAACTTTCAAATGAGTTGGATTAGGATTCTCAAATGGATATTGCAGATCCTTTTTACAGTATTACTGTTGTACATTAGCGTAAAAAAACTAGATTTTGAGGAACTGGGAAGGATATTTTCGAGAATGGAAAAGGTTCTTATACTGCCTGTTGTAATCCTTCTGTTTTTGGATATTTTTCTGAACAGTTACAGGCTTAAAAGATTATATAGATTGTATGGTGTTGATGCAGGATTGTTTAAAATTTTGCTGATTCGCTTTTACAGTCTTTTTTTTACTCTGATCTTTCCATTTCTTGGCGATGTGTATAAAATTCAGGCATTTAAAACAGCTTATGGTGCAAGTTATGGAAAAAATACAGTTGTTATTGTACTTGACAAACTGATTCTTACCTTTGCGCTGGTTGTCATCGTACTGCCTTTCTGGCTTACTAATTCTGTCCATTTGAATATCAATCTGAATCCGTATTTGTGGGGTGTATTTTTGATTCTGATTATCAGTTTGGCTTTTTTGAACAAACCAGAGTTGGTCAGTAAGGTTTTTGAAAAATTGGGAAAGCATTTCAAATTCCTAAAGAAAACGAAGTTTCAATATGTCAAAAGATCAGGGTATTTCAGAGAAATCCTGATTAGTTCTGGAGTCTCTGTATTCAGGCACTTTATAATGGGTATGTTGCATCTTTTTATTGCTTATGCCATTTTTCAAAAAATTGATTTTAATGTGTTTTTGTTTCTGATGGTTGTTTTTCTGATTATGATGGCTCAAATTATTCCTCTTTCTGTGGGAGGGATAGGGTTAAGAGAATTTATTGCAGTTTCAGTTTTTCCCCTAATTGGAGTTTCAGAAGAATCAGCATTTTTGATCGCTTCTATCATATCTTCAATTATTATATTGCAGGGAGTAGGCGGTGGATTGACGTATCTTTTTGTTGAGTCAGCAAAGATCAATAAGTAGCCTCATGGACTTTACCAAACTTCAATCACATGAACATGCTGAATGGAATGCTTTTGTAGCTGAGCATTCCTTGGGAGAAATAGCGCATCTTGCAGAATGGTCGGAATTCTATGAGGAAACATACAACTACAGGTCATTTTATACAATCATCAGAGATGAAACAGGGATTACCGGAATCTTGCCGGTGATTAATCAGAAGGGATTGTTCAAGAACATTCTTATTACATCAAGCGCTGGAATTCTAACCAAAAAAAACATGGTTTCTGATAATCAGATTGTATCTTATCTTGGAAATTTGTCAATAAAAACGGGAGCAAAGGACGTGATTTGTATCAAAACGGAGTTAGGTGAAAATGTATTTTTCAAGTCTGATGAACATGTCAGACTCATCCGGCGACTGCCAGGTGATCCTGAAATGTTATGGAATGAAATTGGGGCAAAGCAAAGAAATGCAGTGCGTAAGTCAGAGAAATTCAATCTGAAACACAGAATTATCGTCCCTGACAAAAAAGATATTGAAGTGTTTTACAAAATTTATGCTGAAAATTATAGAGATCTTGGCACTCCTGTCAATTCATTAAAGTACTTTACAAATCAATTGAAATATTTTTCTGAATATCTGAAATTACTCCTGGTAGAATATCATGGAAAAATAATTGGAGGAATGTGGTTGCATCATTATAAGAACCTGATGAGTGATCCGGAAGCAGCGTCATTGAGAAAATTTTTTCATACAGGTGTAAACGATTATATGTATTACAGTGCTTTTAAATATGCTACAAAAAATGGTTATAAAGCATTTAATATGGGACGAAGTATTAAAAACAGCGGGACATACTTTTTTAAAAGCAAATGGGGAAATATAGTCGTTGAGGCTTTACCGGTTATTCGTTTCAACAGCCAAAAATCTATTGGTGGAAATAAACAAAAATATAAGCTGGCTATCCGGCTTTGGAAGAAACTTCCTGTAAGTTGTGCCGGTATTCTTGGTCCATGTGTCAGGAAACATACATATTTTGAATAATTAGAATGATTCCTTCGGTTAGTTGTTCTCTTACTTTTCGTTCACTAATTAAAATATTTGGAGCATTGTTTTCAAATCATAAGAATGCTTTTCTGAGTGAATTTCAGAACCTGACTCAGCATAAGTATAATTTTGATGTTTCAAGCGGTCGTGCCGGACTGATGATGATCCTCGAAGTATTAAAAGACTTCAGACCTGAAAAAAAATATGTTTTGATTTCATCTTTGACGTGTGAATCGGTTGCTTTGGCAGTTACAAATTCAGGTCTGATCCCGTTGTTTTATGATATAGATCAAATGGCGTTTGGAACAAATTTGACCGATGTTGCTCAAAAGATTAATGAACAAACGCTGGCTGTTGTATCCTCTTCATTATTCGGATATGTTGCACAGCATGATCAATTGTCTACACTTTGCAACAAAAAAGATGTTTTTCTTATTGAAGACAATGCGCATGTGCTGGGATTAAGGCTGAAAGAACAGATTGTTGGAAATTTTGGCGATGTTTGTTTTTACAGCTTTGGTCCGAGCAAATCTCTCTCAACCATATCGGGAGGGATGGTGTGTACAAATGACTCTGAGATTGCAGAGTGTTTAAAACAAATTCACAACAGAATTCGTAATTATTCAGTCTGGAATTCATTTTCAATACTTTTGAAGCAGGTGGCATTTTTTATTATTTCAAGACCGATGGTGTTTTCCCTGTTCAGATATATTAAGAATGAGTTTGTTCATACTCCAGGAAAAATTGTCATTAAAAGAATGGGTAATGTCCAGTTTGCAATTGGGAAAGAAGGACTGCTGCAATATAAATGCATTTGCAAGACAAGACAAATCAACTCAAAGCAGTGGAGTGAGTTACTTGAAGAAATAAATGTTCAGATGCAGGAAGAAAGTGCAGAACAATGCTATCTGAGATTTCCATTCCTGGTGAATGATCCCATCGAGCGGAATGCTTTGATTCATGTATTCAGAAAGAGTGGTGTTTGGGCTGTAAAAAGTATTTTCAGGCCAGTGCAGCAGGAACATAGTACAAATCATGCACAATACATATATGATCGTTTAATACTGTTGCCTTCGGGAATGAAAGTGAAAGAACAAACATTAAGGAAAATTGAAAAAAATTTGAAACGTTATGAAGATCAGAAAGGCAAAAAATAAGATTCTTAACATTGTGGTCAGATTTACATTAATTCCACGATTGAGAATTGCCATGTACCGTTGGATGGGGGTCAGGATTGGCAGGGACTGTTATATAGGTACTGATTGTCTGTTCGATGATGAGACACCCGAATTACTGACAATAGAGGATTTTGTTGGAATAGCTTATCGTGTGACGATATTAACTCATGAGCTGTTCTGGAAAGTTGAAAATGAGAAAAGGGTGATGGCGGTCAGAAAGCAAGCAGTCGTTTTGAAAAGAAACTGTAAAATTGGAACAGGAGCAATTATTCTTCCCGGGGTGACAGTTCATGAAAATGCAATGGTTGGAGCAGGAGCTGTTGTTCATAAAGATGTTCCTGCAAATTCAATTGTAGGTGGTGTGCCAGCAAAAGTCATCAGGATGCTTGATGATCCGTTGTTTGTTCAGAGTGAGTCCAGTCAGAAAAGTAATGAAAAACACTAATCTAAAATGATCCTGAGCAAAAATAATGGTGTTGTATTTGTTTTTCTGATTCATTCAGTCATCATAGTTGCACTATTGCTGTTTTTTATGATAACTGGAAGAGATTATGCTGATTATCTCCTTCGGGATGACGGATATTACAGAGTTGCCGGAGATTTTCTGAAGGGACAATTATGTGCCCCATTTGGTCCGGGTTTACCATTAATTTTTACACCGATTCATATGTTTCCTGCTTTTCTGCATCCGGTTATAAGAATTATAATATCTCAGGCTGCTGTGTTGCTCATTATCTTATTTCTGAGAGGTATCACAAGAGATATTCTGTCAGGCAGACAGTTTTTCTTTGGTTCACTGATGGTTGTTTTACATCCGGCTTTTTTGCACTGGAGTTTTCGGACATCAATAGATTTGTACTTAACGATGATGTTACTTGGATTTGTATTCTTTCTTGTGAAGTATTTGCAAACCAATCAAATCAGGAATCTGATTTTTTTAATGCTGTTTTATGGTTTTGGAATTTTTACGAGACCTTCATTTATTCTTATCCCCTTTGTGATTCTAATTGCAGTACTGATTATCAAAAGATATAACAATATGATCAAGCAGGCAGCCTTATTGCTGGTCTTTTCACTCATCGTGTTTTATATAAACAATCTCTATATTCAAAACTGCAGAAAAGGCAGAATAGAAATTACTGCAGACACAGGTAGATCTGTTGTAATCTTTCATAGTTTCTGGCTTACTCAGACCATACTGGAGACAAAGCAATTTCACAAGGGAACGGTTGATTCATATGATGTAGTTGATATTGATGATAAAACACAAAGCGGAGCTCTTATGATCATGGATAAATACATGGATGACAATCTTTTGAAAATGATCGGAAATTATGCAAAAGAAAATCCTGATATTTTTGCGGCCAAATTTCTTCTATCTCCAATATTTTATTTTTCATTGTCATCACGACAGAGTGAATCATATCTTTTGCTTTTTGTCACGATTATTTATTTTTTTATCAGTATGAAAGGGATGAGATATCTTTTCAGGAATGTTGAAAATCGAAGATATCTGTTGATGTTTCTGTTAATTGCGTTTGGTTATGCTGCGTTGCACTGGCTGACGCATTCCTACAGCAGGTATTCGCTTCCAGTGATTCCGCTCATTTTTATCTGGAGCGGCATTGTCGTGGAGAAATTGTTCAGAAAAACTGGAGAAGTGAAAAGTATTGTAATATCTGAATGAGAATATGGTTTTTATGAAATTTTTACGTAACCACTCAGTTAAAATGTTAAATATTAACAAATTGAATATTGTGAAAAATCATACGTTGTTTAATACTTTTCATTTATATTTGCAGATATAATTCATAACGCTCATGAAAGCAGTGATACTTGCAGGAGGATTGGGAAGCAGATTGAAGCCGTTTACTGAAGTTATTCCCAAGCCATTGTTGCCCATCGGGGAAAAGTCAGTGCTGGAAATTCAGATTGAACGATTAAAAAACTGTGGATTCAATGAGATTTATCTGGCCACAAATTATAAGTCTGAATACATAGAGAAGTTTTTTGGTGATGGATCCAGATATGGTGTCAATCTGAAGATCAGCAAGGAAGATATTCCGCTTGGGACAGTTGGTCCACTGACTCTGCTGAGAGACCAACTGACAGAACCTTTTCTGGTGATGAACGGAGATATTCTAACCCTTTTGGATTTCGGAAAAATGTATGAATTTGCATTGACGAAAGATAGTTTGATGACAATCGGGATCAAGGAACTGATTACACCATTTCAGTTCGGGAATATTTTTTTTGATGGAGATTATGTGACGGGCATTCAGGAAAAACCTGATATCAAAACGAATGTTATTGCTGGTGTCTATATTTTTCAGCCTGAGCTCATCGATTTTATTCCGAAGAATGTCAAATATAGCATGGATAGTTTAATCAATGACATGCTTTCCAAAGAACTTCACATTACAAAATATACAATTTACAATTACTGGCTCGACATTGGGCAGGTTGATGATTATCAGAAAGCTCAGGAGATATACCAGGAAATTTTCTCAGAATCCAGAAAATAAGTGATTTAATTTGTATCAATTAACGTTTTTATTGAGAAATGATGAGATATGCTCTATGTAATAACTCAAAATAACTAAAAATGAATATACTCGGAATATTTCATTCAGCATCAGATCCTTCAGCTGCATTGGTGGTTGATGGAAAAGTTGTTGCATATTGTGAAGAAGAAAGAATTTTAAGAAATAAACATGCTTATGGTTGGTTTCCTTCCAAGTCCATAAATTTTGTATTACAAAAAGGAAAGTTGAAGATTTCGGATATTGATTATATTGCTCAGGCCTGGGATGTGAAAAAATATGACGATGGAACAATTGACAGAGTTTATGAAGAAATAAACAAAAATTATCCGGCAACTGAAAGTGATATTGCCTATCAGAAAAGACATGTTAATATGCTGGGATCACGTTCACAGTTGAGAGTGATTCATCAGAAACTTCGTAAACAGTTTGGAAACATTCCTCTGCCAGAAATTAGATTTGTAAACCATCATCTATCCCATGCTATCACAGCTTACTTCAATTCCGGAATTGAAAATTCACTTGTTTTAACTTTAGATGGTAGTGGTGAAGATATCACGACAACATGGTGGCATGGTCACGCGAATAAACTTAGTCTTTTGCATGAAATAAAAATTCCGCATTCACTCGGCTGGCTTTATTCTGCATTTACTGAATATCTCGGATTTGAAGCTTACGACGGTGAGTATAAGGTGATGGGCCTCGCAGCCTACGGCAAATCCAATGCTGATATCAAAAGTAAAATTGATAAAATGATCTGGTATGACAATCAGGGTGGTTTTAAGTCAGATCCAATGCTTCTTTCAAGAGGGGCGAGAAGTTTTTCATATTATTATCCTGATGCGTTGCCTGAAATCATTGGAAGATTGCCACGGACTGAATCAGATGAAATAGACCAGTGGCATATGGATTGTGCCTATGAAGTGCAGCAAAAGCTTGAAGAAATTGTGTTAAAGATGACAAAGTACTGGGTTGAAAAAACAGGTATCAGAAATCTCTGTATTTCGGGAGGTGTTGGATTAAATGTAAAAATGAACGGAAATCTTTTTGAATCTGGAGTAATTGATGATTTGTTTGTGTATCCGGTTTGTTCAGATGCAGGTTCAAGCATCGGTGCAGCCTTAACACTTCAATATGAACTCAAGGGTCTTGAAAATAACCGAATGGATCATTTATATCTCGGACATGGTTATTCTGATGAAGAGATTCAGATAATACTGAATAAATGCAATTTGAATTTCAGGACTGATGAACAGATTGAAAAAACTGTTGCCGGGATGCTGAGCCAAGGGAAGATCATTGGTTGGTTTCAGGACAGGATGGAGGGAGGTCCAAGAGCATTGGGAGCTCGCTCAATCCTGGCTGATCCGCGCTTTGTACAGTCTCGTGATAAAGTGAATGAAATCATCAAATATAGGGAAATATGGAGACCTTTTACACCCTCAATGACAGAAGAAGGAGCACAAATGTACTTTGATAAATATACCTATGCTCCTTTTATGATCATGACTTTTCGTGCCAATGCCAAAGCTGAAAGAGATATTCCTGCTGTTGTCCATATCGATAAAACTTCACGTCCTCAGATCGTGAATCCTTTCCATAATCCTCGTTATTATAACATGATTGAGGAGTTTAAAAATATTACTGGAGTCCCTGTGGTGTTGAATACTTCCTTTAATGTCAAGGGAGAGCCCATTGTGTGTACGCCTCAGGATGCAATCAGGACATTTTTTGCGACAGGAATGGATGCTCTTGCAATTGGAAATTGTATTGTTGAAAAACAAACGAACTAATTATATGAAACGAGTTATTGTAATTGCAGTGCACCCTGATGATGAAACGCTGGGATGTGGTGGAACACTATTGAAACATAAGGAATATGGTGATGAAATATACTGGCTCATTGTAACCAGTGCAAGTACCGATCATGGTTTTCCTGAAACAATGGTTCAAAAAAGGGATGCAGAGATCAAAGCGGTCACTTTAAAATACAACTTCAACAAAGTTTTTCAATTGGATTTTCCAACACGGAAACTGGACCTGTTTCCGGTTGATGAGATTATTTCCCGGATTTCTTCTGTTTTTGAAGAAGTTAAACCCAATGTCGTATTTCTTCCTTTTAAAGGAGATGTTCATACTGATCATCAGATTGTGTTTGAGTGTGCTTTCAGCTGTACCAAATCATTCCGGTTTCCTTCAGTGAAAAAAGTTATGATGATGGAAACATTGAGTGAAACAGAATTTGCGGCTCAGTTAAGTGAAAACGCATTTCTTCCAAATTATTTTGTGAATATTTCAGAACAGTTTGAACAGAAAAAAGAAATTTTAAACATCTATCAGTCAGAGTTAAAGAGTCATCCCTTTCCTAGAAGTCTGAAAAATGTTGAAGCACTGGCAACGCTGAGGGGGGCTCAATCCGGGGTTCAATATGCCGAGGCATTTATGTTGCTGAAAAGTATCGTGGATGAATTTGATAAATAAATGAAAATCAAATTTTTATGAGAAATATTTTACTGATTGGTGGAGCAGGATATGTGGGGTCTGTCTTGACTTCGTTCTTGCTGAAAAGAAATTTTAAAGTTACTGTTCTGGACAATCTGATTTATAATCATCATTTTGCTGTATTGCCGTTTCTTGGAGAACCTGCTTATCATTTTATTTA
Source organism: uncultured Bacteroidales bacterium (assembly GCA_964388575.1). Classification (GTDB taxonomy): domain Bacteria; phylum Bacteroidota; class Bacteroidia; order Bacteroidales; family DTU049; genus CAYMAZ01. Next base: position 117,354 of record CAYMAZ010000004.1, read on the forward strand.
TGGAGATATCAATAACAGGAAAGCACTTGAAAAGGCGTCTGAGAAGATTACAGATGTGGTTTTGCTTGCTGGTCTCGTTGGAGACCCCATTACAGCAAAATTTCCTGCAGAATCTGAAGCAATTAATGACCTTGGAGTGAAACACTGCATAGATATATTTAACAGAAAGTCAATTGATAAGTTCATTTTTATATCAACATGTTCCAATTATGGTGTTATTCAGGATCATGAGTTTGCAGATGAGGAGTTCCCTTTGCATCCCCTTTCGTTATATGCAAAGGCCAAAGTTGCCAATGAGCACTATCTGCTCAGCAAAAAGGGCAGCGTGGATTATAAGGCTGTTGTTTTAAG
>CAYMAZ010000004.1:117714-118162 GCA_964388575.1 uncultured Bacteroidales bacterium
GACTGCTTTTGGCTTGTCTCCGAGGATGCGGTTTGACCTGACAATTTCAGAGTTTGTCAGAGATATGTATTTTGACAAAGATCTTCTGGTGTATGATGAATTCACATGGCGCCCCTATTGTCATGTCATGGATTTTGCAAGATTGATTGAAATGGTCATCAATGCAGAAAGTGAAAAAGTCGCATTTCAGGTTTTCAATGCAGGTGGAAATTTGAATAATTATACAAAACAAATGATTGTTGATGAAATCCTGACACAAATTCCGGATGCAGCTGTGAGCTTCGGAAAAAAAGGAAATGACCACAGAAACTACAGGGTGTCTTTTGATAAAGTTGAAAAAGTCCTCGGTTTTGTTCCTGATTATTCAGTAAAAGACGGCATTTCTCAGTTATTGGAAGCATTTAAGAATGGGTTTTTCAATAATTCAATTGTAAATCCCGAAAAGTTT
>CAYMAZ010000005.1:0-3545 GCA_964388575.1 uncultured Bacteroidales bacterium
TCCCAACACACGAAACATGGTCTGCTGCAATTCTCTGTTGAAAATCCTGATGGATCCTCCTCCCACTTCTACCCCGTTAATAACAAGATCATAGGCATTTGCCCTAACAGAACCTGGATCTGTTTCTAACTTCTGAATATCATCTTCTACGGGTGAAGTAAACGGATGATGCATTGCATAAAAACGTTTGGTTTGCTCATCGTATTCAAGCAAAGGAAAATCAAGCACCCAGCAAATTTTGAAATTATCAGGATCTCGCAACCCCAAATCATCTCCGATCTTCAGTCGAAGTTCTCCTGCTGCTTTCAACATTTTTGATTTCTCTCCGGAAAGAATCAACAATAAATCATTAACTGCACCACCACAATAATCCATCAGTTGCTGCAAATCGTCAGGTGTATAAAACTTGTCAACAGAAGATTTAAAGCCATTGTCTGAATCCCACTTAACCCACACAAGTCCACCAGCTCCTATCTGAGGTCGCTTAACGAAATCAGTTAGTGCATCGGTTTGTTTCCTGCTCATTGCAGCTCCACCAGGAATACATATGGCGCAAATGTATTCTGCTGAATTAAAAACCTGAAAATCTCTGTGTTGGCACATTGCTGTTATATTGTGAATTTTCATATCGAATCTCAAATCAGGCTTATCTGATCCATAGAAATGCATGGCATCATCATAGCTGATTCTGGAGATTTCCCCAATTTCAATATTTCTGACACTTTTAAAAACATATTTCACAAGTCCCTCAAAAACTGCAAGCACATCATCCCGGACAACGAAAGACATTTCACAATCTATCTGAGTAAATTCAGGCTGTCGGTCTGCTCGCAGATCTTCATCTCTGAAACAACGTACAATCTGATAATAGTTGTCATAGCCAGCAACCATCAATAACTGCTTAAATGTCTGTGGTGACTGTGGAAGGGCATAAAATGCCCCCTCATTCATTCGTGATGGAACTACAAAATCCCGTGCTCCTTCAGGTGTCGATTTTATTAAAAATGGTGTTTCAATTTCCAGAAAATCTTTACTGTTTAGGTAATTTCTTACCTGCTGAGCCAACTGATGCCTTAGCAGCAAATTCTTTTTAACAGGCTCACGTCTCAGATCGAGATAACGATACTTCATTCGAAGCTCTTCTCCTCCATCTGTTTCATTTTCAAGAGTGAAAGGCGGTGTATCTGATGAATTAAGTATTTGAAGTTCTGAAACAAGTACTTCGATATTCCCGGTTGGAATGTCCGGATTTTTATTGCTTCTTTCACGAACCACACCTTGAATTCTGATTACATATTCTCGTCCAAGTATTTTTGATTTTTCAAAAAGCACCTGATCTTCTTGTTCATCAAAAATCAGCTGTGTGATGCCATATCTGTCTCTCAAATCAGCAAATACAACTCCCCCAAAAGGTCTGATTCTGAAAACCCATCCCGAGAGAATGACTTCTTTACCTGTATCAGTTATTCTCAGTTCACCGCATTGATGTGTTCTGTAATTCATGTAGTTCAATTTTTTGTGCGAAATTACACAATAATGATGAAAATGATACCCTTTTTCATCAATTGATGACACTGCCATTTACGGTGTTTTTTCATTCATTTAATAAAACAAGGTGTTCAAAACTTTTTTTATCTCAACGATAAAAAAAATCTAATTTCGCATTGTAAAACAGTTAGATATTTTATGAATTATTCAAGATTTTTATTTTTTTCAGTATTGATCCTCCTATTTCATTTTGGATTTGCACAGGAAGAAATTCCAACCTCAAGAAGGGCTGCAAGAGGATTTCTCAGCTACAGCAACTTTCGCCATGCTCTTGATGAATACCAGAAGCTTCTTGCAAAAGACAGCACTAATGTTGAATATCTATACAGCATCGGGCTTTGTTACATCGAAACAAATATTGACAAATCCAAAGCAATCTTTTATCTTGAAAAGACAATCGATAACCCCAGGGCAAACAGTAATACCTGGTATGAACTTGGAAGAGCATATGCACTGAATTACAGATTTCAGGATGCAATCAATGCATTCAAAAAATTTATTGATGAAGTTCCAAAAGATGAAAACTTTATTCCTGCATCACGTTGGATCGAAATGTGTACGATTGCAATTGATTTTGTCAGCAACCCTGTCAATGTCACTTTTCAGAATATAGGAGCAGATATCAATTCTGATGCCCCGGACTTAAACGCTTTTGTGACTGCTGATGAAACTTTTATGGTTTTTACCACCAAGAGGGCAGGCAACGTTGGAAATTGGTTGGATTATGACGGATTTTACACTTCTGACATTATGTATACAAACTTAAAACATGGTGTGTGGCAAAAACCTAAACGACTCCCCAACTCCATCAATACAGCATTTGTTGAAGAATCAGTCAGTCTATCTCCCGACGGGACACATCTTTTTGTTTACCTGGACAATTATTCTGCAGCAGGGGATGTCTACCTGTCGGTGAAATCTGGTCGTAGTTTCAGCCGTCTTGAGCCTCTCGGAGCGAATATCAACTCCCGCAATCTGGAAACATCTGCATGCATCTCTCCCAATAGGAAAATCATCTTTTTTGCAGCTTCACTTCCTGATTCATTCGGAGGAATGGATATTTATTATACTTCCAAACTTCCAAACGGAGAATGGGGACTTCCACAAAATGCAGGAAATATGATTAATACAATCTTTGATGAAGAATTTCCAACATTATCTCCCGACGGGAAATCGCTGTATTTTGCTTCTACAGGTCACAACAGCATGGGTGGCTTCGATATCTTCAAATCTGATTGGGACAAAGCAAATATGATTTTTTCTGCACCTGTCAATCTTGGATATCCAATAAATACACCTGACAACAACTTTACAATTTCTTTCACAAAATCCGGAAGATATGCCTATACTTCTGCGTTTCGCGACGACAGTCACGGCGATCTTGACATTTACAGATTAATTTTCAACGATGTGGAACCTCCCCAACATCTTATCACCGGGCACATTCTGAACACTGACTCTGTAAATATTTTTTCAGATTTCAATCTGATACGTGAAGAACTGATATATGTTAACAAACTACTTGACACACTTAAACTTCAAAACACAAAAACAGATTCTGCAAGAGTTGAATCTCTTTATCCCGGGATTTTTACCAAACTGAATAATCTCAAATTACAGATTTCCGGACAACCTGATATTTTTGTAACTGTCAAGGACAAAAGATCAGACACAACCAAAGGAATTTACCGACCGGTGAAACAAAGCGGAAAATATGTGATCGTTCTTCCACCCGGAGACTATGTATTTATCTATGATGGAGAAGGCTTTCAAAAATTTGAAGCTGAAGTTCTGCTTCCTGACTGCGAATCATATAATGAAGAAACAACTATGAATATCGTTCTTCACAAATAATTTTTTTTACAATGGTATTACATCTAACAAAACCGATCGTTTTTTTCGATCTTGAAACCACAGGGCTGGAAATCGGGTCAGCAAGAATCATTGAAATCAGTATGCTGAAAGTCTCGGTTGATCAGCAGAAAAGTTTACTTACA
>CAYMAZ010000005.1:3555-18744 GCA_964388575.1 uncultured Bacteroidales bacterium
TGATCTTGAAACAACAGGAATAAGTGTTTCGTCTGATCGTATTGTGGAAATATCTGCTCTTAAAATATTTCCGGAAGGAAAAGAACAATGGTTTAACACACGCGTTAACCCTGAAATACCCATTCCCCCTGAAACAACTGCAATTCATGGTATCACTGATGAAGATGTAAAAGAAAAACCAACATTCAAACAATCTGCAAAACGAATTCTTGAGTTTATCGGAAATGCCGACCTTGCAGGATACAATATTCTGCGATTTGACCTTCCTCTGCTTGCAGAGGAATTTCTGAGATCCGACATCATGTTTGAAGTCAGTAACAGAACAGTGATTGACGTTCAAAACATTTTTCATAAAATGGAACCCCGTAATCTAGCTGCTGCTTATAAATTTTACTGCAGTAAAGATCTCGTTGACGCACATACTGCTGAAGCAGACACCCTGGCCACCTATGAAATCCTTTTATCTCAAATTGAAAAATATAAAGATGCTCCTTATGAAGAAAAGGGAGCGACAATATTCCCTGTTGTAAATGATATGGATGCCCTCGGAGAATTTTCCATTCAAAGAAGATTTGTTGATCTTGCAGGACATATTGTTAAAAATGAAAAAGATGTTGCTGTGTTTAACTTTGGTAAATACAAAGGGCAGGCTGTTGAAGAAGTTTTCAACCGGGAACCTCAGTATTATGACTGGATCAACAAAAGTAATTTTCCTGAATACACAAAAAAAATCTGTCAGTTCATCTACATGAAACGATTTGACAATGATCATTTCAAAATTCAATAATATAAAATTCCGATTATGAAAATAATTTGCATCGGAAGAAATTACAACGATCACATCTCTGAAATGAAAAATGATGTTCCATCTGAACCATTGTTTTTTCTTAAACCAGATACAGCACTCATACCGAAAAATCTCCCCTTTTTTATTCCCGACTTTTCTACAAATATTCATTATGAAATTGAAATTGTCATCAAAATATGTAAAGTCGGAAAACACATTCAGAAAAAATTTGCGCACACATATTTTGACAGCATCGGACTGGGAATTGATTTTACTGCGAGAGACATTCAGGAACACTGTCGTAAAAATGGACTTCCCTGGGAACCATCCAAGGCATTCGATTTTTCTGCTCCTGTTAGCAATTTCGTGTCTCTTGATGAATTTGAAGACATTCATTCTTTAAACTTCCGATTGGAAAAAAACGGACAAATTGTGCAACAGGGAAATACATCCCAGATGATTTTCAGTTTTACTGACATCATTTCTCGTGTTTCACAATTTATCACACTTAAAACCGGTGATCTGATCTTTACAGGAACACCTGCAGGAGTTGGAAGAACCGATATCAATGATATTCTTGAGGGGTATATTGAGGACAGAAAGTTTCTGAAAGTTAAAGTCAAATAATTCAATTTCTTCATTTTTGAATTAAAGAGATTCATAAATCCGTGAATTCTTCTTTTATCTATCTTTGCAATAGAAATATGAAACGAATTCTGATTATACAGACAGCTTTTCTTGGAGATGTTATTCTGGCTACAGCGATGACTGAAACACTGCATCTTCATTACCCTGAAGCATACATTGACATGCTTGTAAAAAAGCAAAATCTTGCACCACTGATGAAACATCCATATCTGAATAATGTACTGACACTGGACAAAGAAAAGAACAAATCAGTAGAATTATTCAGATTATTAAAAACAATACGTTCAAAACGTTACGATGCAGTCATCAATATTCAACGTTTTTTTACTTCAGGATTTCTGACAGCTTTTTCTGGAGCTAAAATCAGATCAGGATATTCAAAAAATCCTTTTTCATTTCTGTTTACACACACATATGATCATCCACTTGAAAACACACATGAAACAGTCAGAAACCACACACTCATTTCGTTTTTGAAGATTGATAAGCCAAGTCTGCCAAAAATATACATCCCTGAAGATGATGAAAAGTTTGTTGGTCATTTGAAGCAAAAGCCCTACATCTGTATTGCTCCTGCGTCTGTGTGGTTTACCAAACAATATCCTGTTGAGAAATGGATTGAATTTCTTGATACAGTTCCGGAAAATATTTGTGTATACATGCTCGGAGCTGCTTCAGATATTAAAATCTGTAATGAAATTTCAGAAAAAACAATTCACAGTAATTCCATAACTTTGTGCGGAAAACTCACATTACTACAATCTGCATCACTCATGAAAGATGCTATAATGAATTATGTAAATGACAGTGCTCCTCTGCATATCACTTCAGCAGTGAATGCTCCGGTGACAGCTATTTTCTGCAGTACAATCCCTGATTTTGGGTTTGGACCCTTAAGCGATGACACTCTTGTGGTTCAGACACATGAACAACTAACCTGCCGCCCATGCGGAATTCACGGACACAGAACCTGTCCCGAAAAGCATTTCAGATGTGCCATATCCATCAACAACACAATACTTACTGACAGAATTATTCATAAACTCAAATAAACCAAACACAATGGCAGATTATTCAGTTGATATTGTCAATGCTGTAACAACTTTAAACAAGGGTGGAATCATTGTTTATCCGACAGACACAATCTGGGGAATTGGCTGTGATGCCACCAATGAAAAGGCTGTGAATAAAATTTATAAAATTAAGTTACGTGCTCACAGTAAGAGTATGATTATTTTAGTTGACTCTGTTGAAAAGCTTTATAATCACCTTGATCATGTGCCAGAAATTGCAGTCAATCTCATGAAGCAGGTACAAACACCTCTGACCATCATCTATCCTTCAGCCAGAAACATTGCAAAAAATGTCAGTGCCTCTGACGGAACGGTGGCAATTCGCATTGTAAATGATCAGTTTTGCAAAGACCTGTGTTTAGCGTTCAACAAACCACTTGTTTCCACTTCTGCAAATATTTCAGGGTTCAATTTTCCAATGGTTTTCAGAGATATTGAACAAAAAATTCTTGATCAGGCAGATTATGTTGTTCATTACGGAAGAAATGAAATACGTCAAATTAAACCATCAACCATTATCCGACTGAAAAATGATTGGGAATACGAGATTATACGATCCTGAATAATGCAATACATAATACTCAACACAGCAAACGAAGAAAAGAACATTCATGCACAAGTATAACAATCAAATTGAGAATAACCCGGTATTAAAGCTTACTGTTAAAACGGCTGAAAAACTGGGGTGCAGGGCATATATTGTCGGTGGATTTGTACGTGATCTGATCCTTGGACGTTTGTCAACAGACATGGATATTGTTGTCGACGGTGATGGAATTGAATTTGCATCCATGATCGCAGAACAACTCTTTCCTGCTCCCAAACTTTCTGTTTTTAAATCTTTTCGCACTGCACATTTTATGTATCAAAACTTTGAATATGAGTTTGTTGGTGCCAGAAAAGAGTCCTATTCAGGAAATAGCCGGAATCCTGTTGTAGAACCTGCAACACTTGAGGAGGACAGGTTGAGAAGGGATTTCACAATCAATGCAATCAGTATCAGTGTCAACAGAAATGATTTTGGCAATTTGGTTGATCCTTTTGATGGACTTGGAGATATTCAGCGAAAAATCATTAAAACCCCGCTTGATCCTGAAGAAACATTCAATGATGATCCACTGAGAATGCTCCGTGCAATCAGATTTGCTTCCCAACTTCAGTTCAGAATTGAAAAAAAAGCTCTGAACGCAATGAATACTTTGAAACAACGAATTCAAATCGTTGCTCCGGAACGAATTTCTGAAGAACTGAATAAAATGCTCATGACTGCAGTCCCTTCAGAGCCGTTTATGCTCCTCAAAAGAACCGGGTTGCTTGATGAAATTCTTCCTGAAATAAATGCACTGTCAGGTATTGAAAGGGTTGGGAAACATGCTCATAAAGATATTTTACTTCATACTCTGGAAGTACTTGATAATATTGCTCAGGTGACAGATAATATTTGGCTGAGATGGGCAGCACTTTTGCACGACGTTGCCAAACCTCAGACCAAAAGATATCTTCCCAGACACGGATGGATCTTCCACGGACATGAGGTTGTGGGAGGAAGAATGACAGAAAAGATATTCAGAAGGCTGAAACTGCCTCAAAATGAAAAAATGAGTTATGTCAGAAAGATTGTGGAACTTCACCTCAGGCCAATTGCGCTGGTAGAAGACGAAGTGACAGATTCAGCAATCAGACGTTTACTGTTCGATGCCGGAAATGATGTAGATGATCTGATGCAGTTGTGCAGAGCAGATATTACCTCAAAAAATGAAGAAAAAGTCAATCGTTATCTGGAAAATTTTGATCTTGTCAGTAAAAAACTTATCGAAGTTGAAGAAAAAGATAAGATCAGAAACTGGCAACCACCTGTTACAGGAGAAATAATAATGGAAACTTTCGGCCTGAAGCCTTCAAAAGAAGTTGGCATTATTAAATCAGCCATCCGGGAAGCAATTCTTGACGGAAACATTCCCAATGATTTCAACAGTGCTTTTAGATTTATGATTCAGTTTGCAAAAACGATAAACATTGAACCTATATCAAAAAATAATATGTAAATTTGTTCAGGAAAAAATTCATAATTTCGCAAAAAAAAGTTCTATGCACGCCTACAGATTCAGGATACTTTCAGAAGACAATGAAGATTTTTTGATGGATATTGATTTGAAAGCATCTCAATCATTTCTGGATTTTCATCAAGCCATTAAGCAATTCTGTAATATAACGACCAACGAACTTGCATCATTTTATATCTGTGATGATAAATGGAGAAAAAAAACAGAAATCATGCTCATCGAGATGGGAGAAGTAGATGAAGTCGATGAAAACATAACAAAAAAACCTGTTCTTGTCATGGAAAATGCAATCATGAACAAGATTATTGACAATCCCCATCAGAAATTTCTTTATATCTATGATTTCATTAAAATGCATACCTTTTATATTGAATTGATGCAGATAAAAGAATGCTCACCATCAACCGAATATCCTGCACTTGTAAAAAAGGAAGGTGAACTGAATCTCAGGAATACTTCGGGGATGCTCGGGTTTCTTGATGAAGAAGAAATTGAAACACTGCCCGAAGAAGAAGACGATCCTTTTTTCGGTTCCGATGCTGACCCTGATGAATTGGATAACCTCGGCACTGATGCTTTTTTCGGAGAAAATGACTAATCAGTTTGTTCCAGTCAGTTTTGAAACATAAACAACTCATCATTATTTCGGGGCCAACAGCATCCGGGAAAACTTCACTCGCAATATCAGTTGCAAAACAATTTCAAACTGAAATTATTTCAGCTGACTCCAGGCAAATTTACAAGGAACTGAACATCGGGGTCGCATTGCCTTCAAATCAGGAATTGCAAGAAGTAAAACATCATTTTATACACTCCCATTCAATCTTTTCACCACTCAATGCATACGCTTATGCTGAAGAAGTCATCCTTCTTGTCAATGATCTGTTTAAAAAACATGACATTTTAATTATGGCTGGTGGCTCCGGACTTTTTCTCAAAGCAGTATATTTTGGTATTGACAAGTTCCCCGATCCACCAGAATCACTCAGAGAATCTCTGAATAATCTGAGAAATAAAAACTACGAAAAGATGGTTGAATGGCTCAAACAGCTTGATCCTGAATATTATGAAACAGTCGACCTGAAAAATCCAACAAGAGTGCAGAGAGCTCTTGAAGTCTGTTTAACTTCAGGTAAAAAGTTTAGTAATCTTAGATTAAACCAACCAAAGTCACATCATTTTAATGTGACAAAATTTGCAATACAAATTCCAAGAGAGGATTTATTCCTCAGGATTTCATCAAGACTTGAAACCATGAGAAAGGAAGGTCTTACAAAAGAAGCTGCAGAATTATACAAATTCAGACACCTGACCCCTCTTAAAAGTATTGGATATCAGGAATTGTTTGATTTTCTTGACAACAGGATTTCAGAAGATGAAGCCTATCAGAAAATCCTTACCAATACAAAGCGATATGCAAAGAAACAGGAAACATGGCTGAAAAAGGAATCCGAATTTATTTTTCTTCAGCCTGAACAAGCAGATCAGGTCAGAAACAACCAACATAATATTCTTGATTATGCTTTAAATATTTAAAGCTTATGAATGAGAAGTTGAAAAAAGGTAATATTTAAATGTAAACAGTCAATTAGTTTTTTTTAGACTTCAAAGTAACAAATGCGATAACATACTCACTTCATCAATTATCAGAATTTTCATCATACCATGATGCATACATCAGATAACTTTCAGCAATTCTCATCACTTCACCTTTAAACAATTCTTCATCCAGGGATTTGATTTTTTTTGCAGGAATTCCTGCCCAGACACTTCCCCGTTCAACTCTTGTGCCTTTGGAAATCAATGCTCCGGCAGCGATGATGCAATTATCTTCAATGACAGCATCATCCATTATGATTGCCCCCATCCCAATGAGGACATTATTTCCGATTGTACAACCATGCACAATGGCTCTGTGTGCAACAGATACATTATCTCCGATTGTCACAGGACTTTTTTTATAAGTACAGTGAATTATTGCCCCATCCTGTACATTCACGTTATTCCCAATACGAATATAATGAACATCACCTCTGATAACAGCATTGAACCATATGCTGCAATTGTTTCCCATAATTACATCCCCGGTTATGGTCGAGTTTTCAGCAAACCAGCAGTTTTCACCCCAGGTAGGCAAAATACCATTAACTTTTTTTATCAGTGCCATGTTTTTTTTTTCAAATGTAATAAAAAAAGGCTGCATTGAAATGCAGCCCTTGAATTAGAATATTTTCAATCAGGATTGTTGAAATGCTAAAACTTTTTTGTTTATCAAGGCATAGGAACCAAAAAAGAACAAAGAGAATCCGAGAGTAGATAGAATTTCAAATCTAAAGAACGGAAGAGCCATGTAATAACAACTCATTAAGCCGTTAATAGTGAGTGGATACCATAACCCCTGTGCCCAAACCACAAAATTTGTTACCAGAAAAAAGATCACAGAAGCAGCCAGTGAACTGCCGGTAACAGTAAAAACATTAACCTTTTTGCGAAGTATAAACCCAATTAAGGCGACCAGGATAAAAGAACCATAGACTCCGGCCATAAGAATGGGATCGTAAAGACCGATGAACAGATCACTGACAAAAAGGATGGTAAGAGGAAACAGAATTGCCAATTCCTTCCTTTTAATATAAGTAGCTCCGAAAAGCGCTATTGCTGCAATTGGAGTAAAGTTCGGAATATCAATAAAAATTCTGAGGAATGCTGCAGCCAAAATAAGAGCCAGTAATGACAGGATTGCGCTGTTGTGTTTTGTGATTTTCATATTTCAATGGTTTAAACTTTGGCAAAAATAAAAAAATTAAACATTTCAGAAACTAAATTTTTTAAAATTGTTTCAACAAAAACACTCACTTCCACATATTAAGTTCAAAACAAGTTTATATTAATCACCGAAAGCCATGCTGTCAATAAGATCCTGATTGTAATGATCCTTTTGTTGAATAAAGCCAATGTAATTTACTTTTGTTGCACCCATATTATATTTTGCTTCTGTAGCGGTCAGTCCAAGGTGCAAGGTTTCCACATTAAGTTCCATGGATCTTAATATCAATCTGTAGAGAGATTGTTTGTAAACATTCAGTGAATGATCAAGTGAATAATCAATCCCGATCAGAATCGGATGATAATTATTTTCATTCAAAGCGCTCAGAATGACGGCAGCTGTTTTCCCCGATTCATTGTGGATAAGTTTCATTATCTCCCAGTGTTTGTCTCTGGCAACAAGCTGAAAGAATTTAAATGGAATGACAAAAGAATTGACCTTGAGGTTGTTTTTCTTCAGCTCCAGATACAAGTTGTAGAAATATTGCAAATCAGCATCGTTAACATTATTGATTTCCACTCTGAACAAATGTTCTTTACTTTTAACTACATTTCTGAATGCAAGGCGCTTTTTCTTATTGAGTCTTTCACTGTAATATGTCTCAAAATCCAGATTTTTCAGATGTGTAATGTTGCAACTAGTGCCCATATCCATTTTGACAAATCCATTATCGATCAAAAACAAACTCAACTCCTCATCATTCTGATCAAAATCTCTGAATACCAGAACAGAAGCATTTTCAGCATCCTGAACTTTCCACAATTCATCAATTAACATGATGAATGCTTTTTTCCACAAGGGATTTGTTTTGTCAAGGTACAGATGATTGCCAACGGTGAGTTGCGTTCCCATTGTAAAATAAGTGGAAGTCAGATAATATGGGTCAATTTCTCTAATTTTTTCAATTTTTGCGGAAATGCTTTCATCAGACAACATATCATCTTTAACAAGCGCCAAAGTCATGAATGTTGCAATAACCGGTTTCCCTTTGTGGCTGATAACGTAGTAGAAGAATTTCCAATTATCTTCCTTTTTGTGATTGTTTGAAAATGCTTCTTCGAACAAAGACAATGTGTCATAATCAAAAGCGCCCCTATCAATAAACATGGAATTCCATTCTTCTTTGTTTATATTGTTTATTGATGTGTGAAACTCAAAGTCCAGTTGTTTAATGTTATTTTTAGAAATATCAGCAGGATTGACGGTTGAAATTGGTCCGAGTCTTTTTTCGAAATCGGTGAACTTTCTGAATGCTTTATAAATATCCTGCATACTTCTCCCTTCAACTTTAAGAGCTTCAGGTAAATGTTTGGCTATGGCTTTGGCAAGTCTTTCAATATCATAGTACGTAATGTGGTTTGTCATTGTAAACCGAACACCTGTACATGTTTCGGGAACAGCAGGGAAAATGCCGATATTTGTATAAAACCCTTCATTCAGAAGACGCTCAACAAGGTTAAATCCAACACGTGGTAGACCGCAGGCAACAAAGAAAATAGGAGAAATTGATTCTGACACAAGCGGTACTTTGTAGTGTGCCATAATTTCATTGCAATAACGGATTCTGTTCTGCAGTTTTCGCTGCAGTTCGTAGATTTCATCACTCAGATGTATTTTTGCAGAAGCAATGGCAGCAGCAACTGTTGCAGGTTCCTGAGGACCGGAATGTGATAATGGTCCACCCCAATGCCATACCTTATCTCTCATTTCATTGTCAGGAAAAACAAAAATTCCGCCGCATGAGCCAAAGCCTTTAGCCATTGAAGTACCAAATACCATTCTGGGGTGAATTTTTGTCTGACTTAATGTATAGCCTGTTCCATTTGGTCCTGCCCAACTCATTCCATGAGCATCATCCAGATACAAATGCAGTTTCTTGTGCTTATCAAGCAGGGCTATCAGATCATTCGTTGGAGCAACATCACCAAACATAGAGTAAATGCCGTCAACAACATACCAGATTTTCTCGAATTTGGATTTGTAGTTATCTATCTTCTTTTCCAGCTCATCCAACCTGTTGTGACGCAAAACATCAATGGCAGTGCCATTACCACTGAGTTTGTAAGACATGTCTTGCATACTGAAATGTGCCTGCTGATCATAAATTACAATGTCATTTGATCCGATAATAATGGGCATCACAGAGTTGTGCCCCAAAGACGTATTCTGAGTAAGTAGAATATTGTGTCCAAACATTTCAGACAGGAGAGATTCAAGTTCTTCATAATTTCCACAGGATACAAATATCCTGGAACAGGAAAAGTATGATCCAAACTTTTCAACTGCCTCAATTGCAGCAGCCTTTAATCGTTTATCAAGTTCCAAACCGAGATAACTGCATGATCCGAAATGAATGAGTGTCTTATCTTTAATTCTGATATTTCTCCCATTCAATGTTTGATCACTTGTATATAATTTACCCAACCCTCTGTTTTCTCCGATACTGGAGAATTCGTTGACAACTTTAATTATTTGTTCAAATTTTACACTTTGTGCCATGGAATTGGGGATAAACTGCTATTAAATTACCAATACTACGATTTTTATACAAAATAAATATCTTTAACCCCCTTTTAATCAAACAAATTAATAAATTTCCTAACATTCCAATGTTAATAAATCATTTTTTTTGGTATTTTTCTCTTTGTGTAATGAAAGGATGTCACCAAATACATTTTGAACACCAAGAAGATTCTATAGCCGAATGCTGTCTCAAATATCAAAATATCAAGACATTAAAATAATATATTACATCTACGACCTACAAAACCATGAAAAATGCAATCGTAAATAACTCCTTTAAAACCAGAGATATTTTGAAACAAGTATTGGAATAAATTTTTGAATATTTTTTCAATGAATCTGTTTTTATTTAAATTTGCAATTAAATAAATTTGAATGGAATATTCTGATTCATATTTCAGGATTGCATTGAAAGACAACATAATTTACGTTGACTGGTTGTCTGAATATGTGAACGACGTGCGCATCATTGACAATGCGATTCAGAAAAGGCTTGAAATTCAGGGTGATCTTTTTTATCCGATGATTTCTGACATAAGAAAGCTTAAAGGCGGTAATTTATCTATCAGAAACCGACTTATCCAACCGGATGGATTCAAGGGTGTATCAGCCCTGAGTGTTATTTGCTCCACTAAATACCAAATTTCTCAATTCAACTTCTACAATTTGAAGCATTATTTACCTATGCCAAGTAGTTTGTTTACAACTCCAGAAGCTGCATTACACTGGATTAAGGAATTTGAAAGCAGAGAAAATGACAAGAACAATTTTTACAGCTTTCTAAAACACGAAGATCAGTATTTCAAAAATGATCATTTTGAGCTCAGTCTGAAAGATGGAGTTTTTTATGTTGACTGGTTAAAAAATAATTACAGTGAAGAACCAGTAGATTTTATAATCAAAAAGAAAGTTGAAATGTGCAACGGCAACTTTTATCCAATGTTTACTGATTTTTCAAGGGTCAACTATGTCACAAGGGGGGCAATGCGGAGAATGGCTAAAGACGATGCTTTTATTGGTGTCAAAGCTTCTGCATCTTTATGTAAATCTAATGTTCAGAAAGCACTTTACAAAATGTATTGTGCATTATTCAAACCAAAAGTACCTAATAAATTTTTCACCAATAGAAAGGCTGCTCTGAAATGGCTGAGCAGATTCAAAACCACATATCAGTCTCATGAATCATCAAATCAAGAAAATTAAAAACCTATGATTAATTATCAGGATGAGAATTTTAAAATTGAATTAAAAAATGGAATTCTACATGTAGAATGGTTAAAAGAAACCTATGATTTCGAGTCCATTGACTACATCATAAAAAAAAGAATTGAAATAATTGGTGATCAATCATTTCCGATATTCACTGATCTGAGGTTGCTGAAAGGAGGAAGCAGGCAGGCAAGGGAAAGACTGGCTGGTAAAGATGCTGGTATTGGGGTATCTGCTGTTGCAGTTCTTGTAAGTACACGCGTTCAAAAAACAATGTATAATTTTTTTAATGCAATCTATAAAGCTCCTGTACAGGCTAGGGTTTTTACAGACAAAGAAAAAGCTCTGCAATGGCTTGAGAAGTATAAATAAACTGTATGAAACAAATTGATAATGAACTTGCAAAGCGGTTTCTAAACGGCTTACTGTACATCCTTAGCGATGTCAATGATGAACGATACAGCGCTTTGAGCAAAGAATTTGAAGAATATCCCCTGGCTGGTTCATTTCTTTCAAAATTCAGACAAAAAATTAAGTCGAATTATTTTTCAAAAAATGATATTGAGACATTTATAGAGAATTCAAACAATGTGTTGTTAAGTTATGCACAGCATAAATATAGCAGTTCAGTTGAATTAACCGGTGAAGACATTCTTGACAGTCTTGTTACCAGCCTTGATTTTCTTGGAGAAGAATTGAACTATTCAACAGTAACCACCCACTATCTGATGGATATCTTCAACTCCATCGGTGATCTTCTTGTGGTTGTTGATGAAAATGGAAACATCATATTTATCAGTGAAACTTCCTGTAAAATTCTAGGATATAAAGAGGAGGAAATAAAAAGTCAGAATATCCAGATGATTCTTGAAGGAGATCTGTTATTTAAGACCATCATCCGAAATAAAAAAACACAATCCAATTATGTTTTTATCACAAAAAACAAAAATAAAATTCCAGTTGAATTAAAGATATCTGACTTTGCCCGTCAGGACAATCCATTCATGGGACATGTTATTATTGCCAGAGATATTTCCGTTCCATTGAAATACCAGCAGGAAATTGAGAATCAAAACAGACTGATCAAAAAAACCAACGAAGAACTGAGAGAAGCACTTAAACTTGCTGAACAATCAGAAAAACTTAAAACTTCATTTCTGGCCAATATGTCGCACGAAATCAGGACACCTTTAAACGGGATTATGGGATTTTCTGAATACATCCAACGTCCTGATTTATCGCCAGCTGATTATAAAAAATTCGGAGCTATCATTCTTGACTGTAGCGGTCAACTTCTGAGTATTGTGAATGATGTTCTTGACATTTCAAGGATTGAATCAGGCATCATGAGTGTGAGCAGTGAGCCTGTCATGATCAACAAACTTCTTGATAGCATCTATACCGTGTATTCACAGAAGATAACTGCTGAGAGTAAACCAATTCATCTTGAACTCATAAAATTGTTTGAAGATCCCGAAAGTTATATCCTCTCAGATGAACTCAGACTCAGACAGATTTTGTCAAATCTTCTTGATAATGCTGTGAAGTATACCGAAGAAGGGAAAATTACTTTTGGCTACAGAATAAAAAACGAGTCTCTTGAATTTTATATTATTGACACCGGAATTGGTATTCCAGAAGATAAACACGACAGTATTTTCAAACCTTTTCACCAGGCAATTGAATCAACATCAAAGCTTTATAGTGGGACCGGGCTTGGCCTGGCCATCGCAAAAGGGCTTACAAAGCTTCTTGAAGGTAAGATCTATTTCACCTCAAAAGAAGGTGAAGGAAGTGAGTTTTATTTTTCACTTCCCTACATGAAAACTATCAGTTTTCATGTCCCTGAAGCCGATACATGTGTTGAGATTCAAAACGGTTGGCCTGGAAAAACTGTTGTGATCGTTGAAGATGATAACTACAGTGCAAGATACCTCGAAACAATCCTGAGAGATACCAAAGTGACTCTTAAATTTTTTGAACTTGGCAGAGATGCAATTGAGTATATTAGACATGAACAAGCTGATGTTGTTCTGATGGATATCCGGTTACCCGATATCGACGGAATTACAGCAACAAAAATGATCCGTGAATTTGATACCAGAATCCCCATCATTGCACAAACAGCTTATGCATCTAACGAAGACAAAATTAAATGCCTCAGGTCAGGGTGTAATTATCACGTAACCAAACCAATAAACAGGAACATATTGCTTTCTGTTATTGATTCAATTATCGGTTCAAAGAAAAAGATTTTTCAATAAATCAATTAAGATTCAATTGTAAAATCTCCCTTAAACTTCGGTTCATAAATCCAGAGAAATCAATATGGTTTGATGGATTGGATGATACCCAAAAACTGATCTTTATATTTAACATATGCCTTTTCAAGCCCCATATAAACAAAGGTAATTATGTTATCATCATCAGGAAAGAAAATCATAACAGTTGACATCATTTCTTCTTTTGATCCATCTTCATTTGAATAGAATCCCCATCCATCAATGGCGACAAAGTCAATTCCATTAATCTCAAATTCAGAAGTTTCTTCATCCCATTGAATATCAGTAAGCAATGTTTCAACAAGATCAAAACTTTCCTCAATCAAATCGGTCACAGCAGTTTCTTCAGCAGGATTTTCAGACTTCCAGATCATTGAAATCATTCTGCCATAATCTGATTCATCGCTTGGAGCAAAACTAAAATAATTTGTTTCGTTTGTTGCTTTCCAGTTAGACGGAATCTCTATTGTAATTATTGTCTGACCGGTGTCAGGGTAACGATGTTTTGTTTGTGCATTTACTGTAGTTAGAATAAACAGTGCTAAAAAAAACAGGAAGAAATTTTTCATAGTTAAATTTTTTTAAATAATGATGCAAAATTAAAAACAAATTTTTAATTGCAAAATTATATTTATATATCTAATAATTTGTAATAATTCTTTTTTTTTTGATTAATTTAACAATTATTCTTCTTGTTATTAGAGACATACCAGCCAAACATTGTTTGCTTACCAAAAGCTCAAATAATCACAAAAAAAATTGTAGTTTTGTTTTAAAAAAAAATGAAAACAATTATTCAGTTTATCATTCTTAACGCACTTGTATTGAGTTTGTTTGCACAGCAGGAAACTCGTCTTCTCAGATTTCCAGCAACACATGGCAGTCAGATTGTTTTTACATTTGCTGGCGATCTGTATCTGGTTTCCACAGCAGGAGGAACTGCACGAAGACTAACCTCTGATCTAGGATTTGAGATGTTTCCAAAATTTTCTCCCGATGGAAGCATGATTGCATTTACTGGACAATATGACGGAAATACAGAGGTTTATGTCATCCCTTCCACAGGTGGAGTGCCAAAAAGAATAACATACACAGCAACTCTGGGACGTGATCAGGTTTCAGACAGAATGGGGCCTAACAACATCGTAATGGCATGGACACATGATGGAGAACACATCATTTATCGTTCACGAAAAAAAACATTTAACGATTTCATCGGTCACTTATTTATGGTTCCGGTTGATGGAGGACACTCTACTCCCCTCTCTCTTTCAACCGGTGGCTTTTGCAGCTTTTCTCCCGATGGAAAAAAACTTGCATTCAACAGAGTATTCCGCGAGTTCAGAACATGGAAGTATTACCAGGGAGGAATGGCAGATGATATCCGGATTTTTGATTTTGAAACAAAGAAAATCATCAACATCACTAATCACAACGCTCAGGACATATTTCCAATGTGGATCAATAATGAAATATTTTTTGTGTCAGACAGAGACAGAATTGCAAATCTTTTCGCATATGATTTACAAACGGAACAAATCCGTAAAGTAACAAATTTCACTGAATATGATGTCAAGTTTCCATCACATTCAAATGATGCAATTGTATTTGAAAATGGAGGTTATATTTACCGTTACGATGTTCCGTCAAAACAGACAAATAAAGTCAGTATTTATATTGCAGATGATGTTCCGGCAGGAAGGAGTACCTTAAAAGATGCATCTAAAAACATTCAGTACACTGACTTTTCACCGAACGGCGAACGACTTGTTCTCAG
>CAYMAZ010000005.1:18754-35290 GCA_964388575.1 uncultured Bacteroidales bacterium
TCCTTCTGAATCAGGAATCATTAGAAATATCACAAATACTTCCCGAGTTCATGAACGCAATGCTGTGTGGTCTCCTGATGGGAAATACATCGCCTATATCAGTGATGAAACCGGCGAATTTGAAATTTATATGCAATCACAGGACGGAAATGAGAAACCAGTTCAACTCACAAAAAATGCAGACACCTATTATTTTACAGTTTCTTGGTCTCCGGACAGCAGATACATTTTATTCAATGATAAAAAAATGAGACTACGCTACATAGATGTCACAACTCAAAAAGTCACCGAAGTAGCACACAATAAAATCTGGGAAATTACAGGTTTTACCTGGAGCCCTGACAGTAGATGGATTGCGTATACAAATTCAGAACCCAACGGACTGTCGACCATCAAACTTTATGGACTAGACAACAATAACACCTACAATGTAACAGATGAATGGTATCGTTCATACAGTCCTGAATTCAGCTCAGACGGAAAATATCTGTATTTCATTTCCGACAGGGATTTTAACCCAACTTATAGCAGGACAGAATGGAATCATTCTTACAGTAAAATGGCCAAACCATACTTCGTTACGCTTTCAAAAAATATTGACAACCCTCTCAGATTAAAAAATAACGAAGTAAAAATTGAAGAACAACCTGTCTCAGAAAAAGATTCAAAAACAAATGATCAATCTGTTCAATCTGTAACAATGGATATTGATACTGATAATCTTGTTTCCAGAATATTATCCTTACCTGTTGATGCCGGAGACTACTGGAATGTGTGCGGGAAAGATGATAAAATGTATTACATGAGAAACAATCCTGACAACGATAAAAGTTTCATGTATATGTTTGATTTTGCAAAGCGGGAAGAAAAAGAGATCGTTGAATGTTCATCTTTTCAATTTTCAGCGAACAATAAAAAAATGCTAGTCAGAAAAAACAGAGATTATTACGTGATCGATATTCCTGCTGCACCTGCAAAACTTGAAAAGAAAGTCAACCTGGATGATATGAAAGTCTGGCCTGATCTGAAGGCAGAATGGACACAGATATATTACGAAAGCTGGAGACAGATGAGAGATTTTTTCTATGACGCAAACATGCACGGTGTTGACTGGGAAAGTATTAAGCAAAAATATGAAGTATTGCTGCCATACATCAACCACAGACATGATTTGAATTACATCATTGGAGAGATGATAGGTGAACTGAACGTAGGACATGCATACGTAAACGGAGGAGATCTTCCGGAACTGAAGCGTATAAGCATGGGGTTGCTCGGTGCTGAATTTATCAGAGATCCATCAGGATATTACAAAATTGAAAAGATTCTCGAAGGTGCAAACTGGAGTTCAAAATTAAGATCTCCACTTTCAGAGCAGGGAGTGAACATTCATCCCGGAGATTTCATCATAGCCATTGACGGAAAAGACGTTTCGAAAGAAACAGATATGTTTACTCTGTTAATCGGGAAAGCAGACAAGCAGGTTGAACTTACTGTGAACAGCATTGCTTCGCCCAGGGGCAGTCGAAAAACAATTGTCATTCCAATCTCAGATGAATCAGAATTGTATTATTACAATTGGGTTCAGAACAACATCAGAAAAGTTTCTGAGGCCACAAATGGGGAAGTCGGGTATCTTCATATTCCTGATATGGGAGTTGGAGGCTTAAATGAATTTACGAAATATTTCTATCCCCAGTTGCACAAAAAAGCTCTGATCGTTGATGACCGTGGTAACGGTGGAGGTAATGTATCACCCATGATCCTGGAAAGATTACAACGCCAGGTACAGCGAGGAAATATGGCAAGAAATGTTGAGATTCCCTATCAAACTCCCCGCCAGATGATCAATGGTCCAATAGTGGTTCTTGTCAATCAATATTCTGCATCTGATGGCGATCTTTTCCCCTATGGCGTCAAACATTACGGAATAGGGAAAGTGATTGGAGTCAGAACCTGGGGTGGTGTTGTTGGTATCCGTGGGACACTCCCATTTATTGACGGAGCTGTCCTAAACAGACCTGAATATGCATCTTATCACCCTGAAACAGGTGAATGGATTATTGAAGGGTGGGGTGTTGATCCTGATATTGTGATTGACAATGATCCTTACGAAGAGTTTTTAGGAAAGGACGCACAACTGGAAAAGGCGATTGAAGTGATTCTGGAAGAAATGAAACAATTTCCGCCAGTTCACCCGATCCCTCAAAAGGGACCAGATAAAAGTAAATAATTTTTAAGGTTAATGAAACTGTCTTTTAAAAAATGAACACGATTGAAAGAAAAATTACATTTCATTCACTGAACGGACTATCTGACTATAAAACGACTTGGGAGCTTCAGGAACAACTACAACAGGAAATTATTGATCTGAAACTGAAACATCAAAATGAGACTGCAGGACATTTAATATTTTGTGAACATGCACATGTATACACTCTCGGAAGGTTTGGCGACAAAAACAATCTGCTGCTTGATTATATGAAACTTCAGGCAGCAGATGCACAATTTTTTCATATTGACCGGGGTGGAGACATAACATATCACGGTCCGGGTCAGTTGGTAGGATATCCTATTCTGAACCTTGAAAGTTTTGAAATGGGCGTAAAAGCATATATTCACAATATGGAAGAATGCATCATCAACATGCTTGATAAACACAACATTCACGCAACACGACTGGAAGGTGCGACCGGTGTCTGGCTTGACACAAATATTCCTTTACGTACCCGTAAAATTTGTGCCATAGGTGTCAAAGTTAACCGAAGCGTCAGTATGCATGGATTTGCATTAAATGTGAATACAGATCTCTCTTATTTCAATCATATTAATCCCTGCGGCTTTACAGATAAATCTGTAACGTCAATGGAAAAAGAACTTGGCAGGAAGGTCAGCTTTGAGAAAGTCAAAGCTGACCTTCTCAGCCAATTCCAAAACATATTTGATTTTCAAATCATCTGAATTCAAATCATATTCTAACAGGTTGTTAACACAGAGTTACGCATAGTTAATTCCATAGCACAGAAAAAAGCACATCCGAAACACGTATGATTCGAATCATATTCTGGCATAACAGTATTATTTGTTCTTTAAGGGCAAAAAAATGTCATCTTCCGTTAATCAGAAGATGACAAAGATATATGGCAAAAAGAATTCGTAGTTACTCTTCTGTCAACAAACAAGATTGAGAGCTAAAAAAAGTGTGCTGAAAAACAGACTATTTGCAATATTTGTGATAAAACCAATTCCCTGCATAATCAGCAGCATTTCCAAGCATTTCTTCTATTCTCAACAACTGATTGTATTTAGCTATACGCTCTGAACGACATGCTGATCCTGTTTTGATTATGCCAGTATTCAATGCAACGCTCAAGTCGGCAATAGTTGTATCCTCGGTTTCACCTGACCTGTGGCTGATGATACTTGTATAGGCATTTTGTTTTGCAAGAGATACAGTATTAATTGTCTCAGTTACAGTTCCAATCTGATTGAGTTTGATTAGTATTGAATTTGCAATGTTTTTTTGAATGCCTTTTGCGAGCCTTTCCACATTTGTTACAAACAAATCATCACCAACAATCTGAATCTTTTGTCCTAACTTTTTAGTCATCATCTCCCATCCTTTCCAGTCGTCTTCAGCCAAACCATCTTCTATTGAAACAATTGGATATCGCTTTACCCAATCGGCCCAATATTCAACCATCTGAGCTGAAGTGAGTTTATCTCCGCTGGATTTTTTCAAATGATATACCTTTTCCTTTTCATCATAAAATTCTGAAGCAGCGGGATCTAGTGCGATGAAGACTTCTTCACCCGGCTTATAACCTGCTTTTTCAATTGCTTCAATGATGACCTGAAGAGCCTCTTCATTGGACTTAAGATTGGGAGCAAAACCACCTTCATCACCAACAGCAGTAGAATAATTTTTCTTCTTCAAAACAGCCTTTAATGAATGAAACACTTCAATGCCCATTCTCAATGCTTCTGCAAAATTTTCAGCTTTTACAGGCATAATCATAAACTCCTGAAAATCTACACTGTTGTCAGCATGTGACCCCCCATTCATGATGTTCATCATCGGTACAGGGAGCAAATTTGCATTCACTCCACCGATATATCTAAACAAAGGCTGACCGGTTTCTATAGCAGCTGCATGAGCAATGGCCATTGAGACACCAAGTATGGCATTTGCACCAAGTTTGGATTTATTTTTTGTACCATCAAGTTGTATCATATACTGATCGATTACACTTTGAGACAAGACATTCAGTCCTCTCAGTTCTTCAGCAAAAACTTTGTTGACATTCTGAACAGCTTTGTGAACACTTTTCCCCATGTAATACTTTGATTCGTTGTCACGGAGTTCAATTGCTTCATGAACACCTGTAGATGCACCAGAAGGGACGCAAGCCCTTCCTATGACACCATTTTCTGTCATGACATCGACTTCGATTGTCGGATTGCCTCTGGAATCAATAATTTGTCTTCCAAAAATATTAATAATTGTACTCATTTGTTTGTTATTTATGAAAATAGTAGTTGAAATGATTCAACTACTATTTCTGGTTAATCAATTTGATAAAATAATATTCTAATTCTTGGGTGCATCATCATCAGCAGCTTCCGGCTGATCTATAGGTTGCTCATCAGGTATAACAGTTTCTTCAATGACAGGTTCTTCAGTATTGACTTCTTCTGCGGCAGGCTCTTCTGATACAGGTTCTTCAACATTCTCAGATGATACATCAGGTTGTTCTTCCTGAATGTCTTCAGTTTTTGTTTCAACTTTCTTTTTGGTATCAGCAATTTCTTCTGTTTTTGCTTTTTTGGATCCTCTTCTTCTTCTTGAAGTTTTCTTTTCACTTTTAGCAGCTGATTCCAGCATCGCTTCGTTGTAATCCACGAGTTCAATATAACACATATCAGCATTATCACCAGTTCTGATTCCGGTTTTCAATATTCTGGTGTACCCACCCGGTCGATCTCCGATTTTCTGCGAAACTTCACGAAAAAGTTCAGTGACAGCTTGTTTATCCTGAAGATAGCTAAACACGATCCGACGTGAATGCGTTGTGTCATTTTTTGATTTTGTAATAAGTGGTTCAACAAATATTTTCAAAGCCTTTGCTTTTGCAACTGTAGTATAAATTCTTTTGTGAATTATGAGTGATGCTGCCATGTTCGACAACATTGATTGTCTGTGAGCCTTTTGTCTTCCCAGATGATTGATTTTTTTTCTGTGTCTCATTTTAAAGTTTCTTTCTATTAATCATTATCTAACTTATATTTTGAAATATCCATTCCGAAATTCAGATTTTTGGATTTTACAAGTTCTTCAAGTTCAGCAAGTGACTTTTTCCCGAAGTTTCTGAACTTCAGCAGGTCATTTTTACTGTAGGAAACCAAATCTCCTAATGTTTCAACATCAGCAGCTTTCAGACAATTCAGTGCCCGAACTGACAGGTCCATATCCACCAGTTTGGTTTTGAGAAGTTGTCTTGTATGCAGATCTGATTCATCAAGTTCTTCAACCTGGTCTTTAACTTCAGCTTCCAGAGTGATTTTTTCATCAGAAAACAACATAAAATGCTGAATCAGAATTTTTGCAGCTTCATTGAGGGCATCCTTGGGTTCAATGGATCCATCAGTTTGAATTTCGATAATCAGTTTCTCATAATCAGTTTTTTGCTCAACCCTGAAATTTTCAATCCAGTAGTTTACATTTTTAATTGGAGTAAAAACTGAATCCATTGCAATGGTTCCAATCAGTTCTGTGTTGATATTTTTATTTTCCTCAGCGAGCACATAGCCTCTTCCCTTTTCAATGGTTACTTCAATATTCAGTTTCACTGAGGGTATTAAATGACAGATGACCAGATCAGGATTTAAGACTTGAAATCCTGTGAGAAATTTATTAAAATCTCCTGCAGTAAAAACTTCCTGACCTAAAATATTCAGATTAACCTTTTCTGTATTTATTTCAGCGATTTGTCTTTTGAACCTGACTTTTTTCAGGTTTAAAACGATGTCTGCCACGTCTTCAACAACGCCTTCGATTGTTGAAAACTCATGGTCAACACCGTCAATCCGGATTTGGGTAATTGCAAAGCCTTCAAGTGATGAAAGTAAAATACGTCGGAGCGCATTTCCGATCGTTACTCCGAAACCAGGTTCCAACGGACGAAATTCAAATTTTCCGTGAAACTCATCAGAGTCGATCATGATTACTTTATCCGGTTTTTGAAATGTTAATATTGCCATGGATATTATTTGTTTTATTATAATCAATAACTATTTAGAATACAACTCAACGATCAGCTGTTCGTTAATGTTTTCAGGAATTTCTTCTCTTTCAGGATAAGCCATAAACTTCCCTGCCAGAAGATTCATATCCCATTCAAGCCAGGGATATTGATTACGGTTTGAATGCACTGAATCCTGAATCACTTCAAGTGATTTTGATTTCTCTCTAACAGCGATGATATCACCGGGTCTTAAAAGAAATGATGCAGTATTGACAACTTTACCGTTCACAGTGACATGTCTGTGTGATACAAGCTGACGTGCAGCAGATCTTGTTGGAGCAATACTGAGACGGTATACTACATTGTCTAAACGTGATTCAATAATTTTCAACAGGTTTTCACCAGTTTTCCCTTTCATTTTGGAAGCCACATCAAACATTCTGCTGAATTGCCTTTCAAGCATTCCATAGGTATATTTAGCTTTCTGTTTCTCCATCAGCTGAATGCCGTATTCTGAAACTTTCCTTCTTTTTTTTGCAATTCCGTGTTGTCCGGGAGGATAATTCTTTTTCTCAAAGGATTTATCACTGCCGTAAATCGGAGTACCGAATTTTCTCGCAATTTTTGTTTTTGGTCCGATATATCTTGCCATAATTCTTATTTTATCAATATTATTATACTCTTCTTCTTTTTGGAGGACGACATCCATTGTGTGGTAAGGGAGTGATGTCCATAATTTCAACTACTTCAATATTTGCATTATGTAAAGATCTTATAGCAGATTCACGACCTGATCCCGGACCTTTTACAAACACCTTAACCTTACGAAGTCCCAGATCGTATGCCACTTTTGCACAATCTTCAGCTGCAACCTGACCTGCATAGGGCGTGTTCTTCTTTGAACCTCTGAATCCCATTTTTCCTGCAGATGACCAGCTGATAACCTGCCCGCTTTCATTCGTCAACGAAACAATGATGTTGTTGAACGAAGCAGTAATGTATGCACGACCATTCGCATCTACTTTAACGACTCTTTTCTTTGTTACTCTTGTGGATTTAGCCATCTTGTAATAATTTATATTTTAACTACTTATTTTTAACCTTTTGGTGCCTTCTTCTTGTTGGCAACAGTTTTTCTCTTTCCTTTTCTTGTACGCGCATTGTTTTTTGTACTCTGACCTCTCAGAGGCAATCCGATACGATGCCGGATACCGCGATAACAACCGATATCCATCAGTCGTTTGATGTTTGTCTGAACTTCGGATCGAAGTGCACCTTCAACCTTGTACTCGTCGTTTATGATGGTACGGATGATATTCTGTTCATCATCAGACCATTCACTCACCTTTTTATTCACATCAATATTTGCTTTATGCAAAATTTCACGTGACAAACTCCTGCCTATTCCATAGACATAAGTTAGTCCTATTTCTCCTCTTTTGTTCTTGGGTAAATCTATTCCCGCAATACGTGCCATATGTTGCTGATATTTAAATTACTTATTTTTGTCTTTGTTTAAATTTGGGGTTCTTTTTGTTTATGATATACACCCTGCCTTTTCGTTTTACGATCTGACAATCTGCTGATCTCTTTTTCACTGATGTCCTGACTTTCATATTTCAATTTCTTTATTGTGTTATTTATATCTGAAAATAATTCTTCCTTTTGTTAAATCATATGGTGAGATTTCTAATCTGACCCTGTCTCCCGGCAATATCTTGATGTAATGCATTCTCATTTTCCCTGAAATATGAGCAATCAGTATGTGCCCGTTTTCAAGTTCCACTCTGAACATTGCATTTCCCAATGATTCAATTACTGTTCCATCCTGTTCTATAGCCGGTTGTTTAGCCATATATTATTGTTTATGTTGTTTTCTATATATTCATATGTTGATAACACTTCGGGTTGATCCTTTCTCACTAAAACCATATGTTCAAAATGTGCTGACGGTTTTCCGTCTTTTGTGCGTATGGTCCATCCATCACTTGCCTGATAAATTTCTTTCCTTCCCATATTGATCATCGGTTCAATACAAATCACCATTCCCTCTTCAAGAATCGCGCCCTTTCCCCTTTTACCGTAATTGGGCACCTCGGGTTTATCATGAAGGACATTCCCGATACCGTGTCCCACCAATTCTCTTACAACAGAATATCCATTCTTTTCAACATATGTCTGTATCGCATTTCCAATATCTCCTGTGGTGTTTCCTGTTGTGGCACAACTTATTCCAATATCGAGACTATACTTTGTTGTTGTCAGAAGATCTCTTACATCCTGCTTTGTATGACCTATAGCAAAAGAGTATGCATAGTCACCAAACATACCATTCACTTTTGCACCACAATCAACTGAAAGGACATCTCCTTCTCTCACTTCTCTGTTATCTGGAATTCCGTGAACAACAACATCATTCAGTGACAAACAAAGTGTTGCAGGGAATCCTCTGTACCCTTTGAAAGCAGGTTCTCCACCATTGCTCCTGATAAATTCTTCAGCCAGAAGATCCAGCATTTTCAATGTAATACCAGGTCGAAGATGTTTGGCAACTTCCCCAAGTGTTTTTCCAACAAGCAAAGAACTTTGTTTTATGAAGAAAAGCTCTTCATGTGATTTGATGATCATATCGTGTATATTACATCATACTTCCTGAAGACCTTCCCTTAATTCTGCCGGTTTTTGTTAAACCATCATAATGTCTCATCAGCAAATGACTTTCAACTTGCTGAAGTGTGTCAAGAACAACCCCCACCATAATCAAGAGTGATGTGCCCCCATAAAACTGTGAGAATTGCGGATTCACGCCAATGAGGTGAACAAGTGCAGGCATGATGGCTACAAATGCCAGGAAAATGGATCCGGGCAAGGTTATTCTGGACATTACAGTATCTATAAATTCTGCAGTTTTCTTTCCGGGCTTAATGCCTGGAATAAAACCGCCGTTTTTCTTCATATCATCAGCCATCTGTTGAGGATTGATGGTGATTGCTGTGTAGAAATATGTAAATGCAATAATAAGTAAAGCAAATGTAAAGTTATACCAAAAACCGTGAAAATTGGCAAATGCAGATGCAAATCCGGTCATGGTTTCTGAGTCACTGAATCCTGCAATTGTAATTGGCACAAACATAATGGCCTGGGCAAAAATGATCGGCATTACCCCTGAAGCATTAACTTTAAGTGGGATATATTGTCTGACTCCACCATACTGTTTATTTCCTACGACTCGTTTTGCAAACTGTACAGGAATTCTTCTGGTCCCCTGAACGAGAAGTATGCAAAGTATGACAACGAGGATTAAGATAATTATTTCCACAATGAACACAACCAGCCCTCCTGACTGTTGTTCAACGCGGGAGATAAATTCTGCAAATAATGCAAAAGGCAAACGAGCAATGATACCAATCATGATGATGAGGGAAATACCGTTACCAATACCTTTATCTGTAATTTTTTCACCAAGCCACATGATGAAGAGAGTTCCTGAAATCAGAATCACAACTGAGGAGAACCAGAAGAAAAAAGGAGGAGAGCTAACATTAACATCAAACGGATATATTGCCTGATTCGGCAACTGCGCCACTACATTTGAAATGTATGCGGGAGCTTGACCAAGCGTTACGAGAACGGTCAGATACCTTGTAATCTGATTAATTTTCTTTCTTCCACTTTCACCTTCTCTCTGGAGTTTCTGAAAATAGGGAACTGCAATAGACAACAACTGAATCACAATTGATGCAGAGATATATGGCATGATTCCCAATGCAAAAATGGATGCGTTTGAAAATGCACCACCAGAAAACATATTAAGAAGTCCAAGTAATCCTTCAGTGCCTTGACTTTGTAGAGCAGCGAGAGCTTTGGGATCAACGCCTGGTAAAACCACATAAGAACCCAATCGATAGATCAGAATGATTCCAAGGGTATAAAGAATACGTTTTCGTAAATCTTCAATCTTATAGATGTTTTTCAGTGTCTGTATGAATCTTTTCATTGTTTATAGTTTTATTGCAGAACCACCTTTTTCTTCAATTTTTTTTATAGCTTCTTTACTGAAAGCATGGGCTTTAATTTCGACTGCTGTATTCAGTTCACCTTTGGATAAAATTTTCACAAGATCATTTTTCCCCACAAGTCCGTTATCCATTAGAATCTGTAAATCAATAGACTTAAGACCTTTTTCATCAATTAATTTCTGTAATATATCAAGGTTAATGGCTCTGTATTCAACACGGTTAAGGCTTTTAAATCCGAATTTTGGAATACGACGGTACAAAGGCATCTGACCACCTTCAAATCCGATTTTGCGTGAATAACCACTTCTTGAGCCTGCTCCCTTATGACCACGAGTGGATGTTCCACCATGACCAGAACCTTCACCTCTTCCGATTCTTTTTTCCTTTTTTACTGAGCCGTCTGCCGGTTTAATTTTGCTTAAATCCATTTTTTTAGATTTTTTTATTGTTTCACTATATTTCTTCAACTTCAATTAAATGTCTCACAGCTTTTACCATACCTAAAATCTGTGGAGTCGCTTCTTTAATGACAGTATTGTGCATTTTCTTAATACCCAGAGCTTGAACAGTGAGTCTTTGCTCTTTTGGTTTGCCAATAATACTTTTTCTGAGTGTAATTTTAATCTGTTTCATGTTGTTCCGGTTTTATCCGTTAAATACTTTATCCATATTGACACCTCTCATCTGAGCAATTGTTTTTGCATCACGCAGATTGAGCAGAGCGTTGATCGTTGCTTTGACCAAACTATGAGGATTTGAAGATCCCTTTGATTTGGCAAGTACATCTTTGATACCAACACTTTCCAAAACGGCACGCATTGCACCACCTGCTATTACTCCAGTTCCGGGAGCTGCTGGCTTGATTAAAACTCTTGCACCGCAGTATTTCCCTTCCTGAGCATGTGGGATAGTACCATTGATAACGGGGATCTGGACAAGACTCTTTTTAGCATCATCAATTCCCTTAGAAATTGCAGATGTGACTTCTTTAGCTTTTCCAAGTCCGTGTCCAACGACTCCGTTTTCATTTCCAACAACAACAATAGCTGAAAAACTGAAAGTACGTCCACCTTTTGTAACTTTAGTTACTCTTTGAATTCCTACCAAGCGGTCTTTCAGTTCTATTTCGCTTGATCTTACTCTTTTGATGTTCATGTTCGCCATATATCCTTAAAATTTAAGTCCACCTTCTCTGGCCGCATCAGCAAGTGCTTTTACACGACCGTGATATAAATAACCATTTCTGTCAAAAACCACTGATGTGATATTTTGTTCGACCGCCCGTTCAGCAATAAGTTTTCCTACTAGTATTGCCTTTTCAGTCTTTGTTCCCTTTTGTTCTGCGACACCTTTGGTTTTAGATGAAGCACTGAGAAGGGTCTTATGATTTTGATCATCAATTAACTGTGCATATATCTCTTTGCTGCTGCGGTAAACAGAAAATCTGGGTCTTTCTGCTGTACCATGTACAACCTTCCGGATTCTCATCTTAATCCTTTTTCTGCGATATTCCTTTTTGTTTTTTTCTTTTGCAATCATTATTCTTATTTTTAGAATCGTTATGTTATTTTGCAGCTGCTTTACCTGCTTTTCGACGAATTTCCTCATTTACAAATCTGATCCCTTTTCCTTTGTATGGTTCAGGTTTTCTAAAAGATCTGATTTTTGCAGCCACCTGACCAATCAGTTGTTTATCAATTGACTTTAATATAATCAGAGGATTTTTCCCTTTTTCAGTAATTGTTTCCACTTTCACTTCTGATGGAATCTCAAAAATGATGTTATGAGAGTACCCAAGAGAAAGTTCAAGAACCTGTCCTGTTGCCAGAGCTCTGTAACCCACACCAACAAGTTCCTGTTTGGTTTCAAAACCTTCACTGACTCCGATAACCATGTTGTTAATCAAAGCTCGGTATAATCCATGATTTGCACGATGTTGCTTATCATCAGATTTCCTCTCAAAAGTCAGAATATTTTCTTCCTGTTTGATTGTAACTGATTCATCAACTTTTTGCTCAAGTTTTCCCAAAGGTCCCTTAACGACAACTGTATTGTCTTCATTGATTGAGATTTCAACTCCTTTGGGTAATGTAATAGGTAATTTTCCAATTCTTGACATTGTATAGAATATTTTAGGATACAAAACAAATAACTTCACCACCGACATTTTCCCTTCGAGCTTCCTTATCAGTCATCAGTCCTCTTGAAGTACTGACAATTGCGATTCCAAGGCCGTTTAAAACACGTGGTATACTTGTAACATCGGCATATTTTCTCAATCCCGGACGGCTGGCTCTTTTCAATTCCTTGATTGCCGGAAGTTTTGTCACGGGATCATATTTTAATGCAATTTTGATGAATTCAAAATTTTCTTTTGTTTCAAATTTATAATTCAGGATATAACCTGATTGAAACAAAATTTCAGTAATTCCTTTTTTCATTTTTGAAGAAGGAATTTCAACAATTTTATGTCTGGCCTTAATGGCGTTTCTAACTCTGGTTAAATAATCTGCAATTGGATCTGTTGTCATGTTATCAGCTTTTTACTTTTAAATACTACCAACTGGCTTTCTTAACACCGGGGATGAGTCCGTTGTTTGCCATTTCTCTGAAGTTAATTCTTGAAAGACCAAAATAACGCATGTATCCCTTTGGACGTCCAGTAAGTTTACAACGATTATGAAGCCTTACTTTGGAAGAATTCTTTGGAAGTTTCTGCAATGCAACATAATCACCTGCAGCTTTGAGTGCTGCTCTTTTATCTGCATATTTGGCAACCAAATATTCTCTTTTTCTTTCTCTCGCTTTAATTGATTCTTTTGCCATATAAATTTTTCTTATTTTTTTATTTTTTAAACGGGAAACCAAATTCTTTAAGTAAAGCCATCGCCTGCTTGTCATCTTCTGCACTGGTTACAATAGTGACATCCATTCCAGTAATTTTATGTACTTTATCGATATTGATTTCAGGATAAATAATCTGTTCAGACACGCCGAAAGAAAAATTACCCCTGCCATCAAAACCCTTATCACTAATACCTTTGAAGTCACGAACCCTGGGCAAAGAAACAGAAATTAATCTGTCAAGAAACTCATACATCCTGTCACCACGCAAAGTCACACGAACACCAATGGGCATTCCTCTTCTGAGTTTAAAGTTTGAAACGTCTTTCTTAGATTTGGCGAGCACAGCCTTCTGCCCTGCAATTGTTGACATTTCTTCAACAGCAGCTTCAAGTAATTTCTTATCAACAATAGAATCACCGATACCCTGATTAAGACAAATTTTCTTAATACGAGGAACCTGCATCACAGTATTAAACTGAAACTGCTCCTTCAGTGCAGGAGAAATTTCTTTGTAATATTTTTCTTTTAATCTTGGTAAATAAGCCATTATTTTATTTCCTCCCCGGATTTTTTTGAAACACGAACAATTTTCTTATTCTCATTTACTTTTCTGCCAATTCTTGTAGCATTTCCTTTTCCGTCAACAACAAGCAAGTTTGAGATATGAATCGGCGCTTCCTTTTCAATGATTCCGCCTTGAGTATTTGAAGCATTTGGTTTTGTGTGTTTGTGAATCATATTGACACCTTCCACAACAGCTTTGAACTCATCAGTATACACTCTCAACACTTTGCCCTGCTGACCCTTATGGTCTCCTGCAATTACTTTGACAAGATCACCTTTTTTGATATGTATTTTTACTTTCATATTGAATTTAAATTTACAGCACTTCCGGTGCCAGTGAAACAATTTTCATATATTGTTTGTCACGCAATTCTCTCGGCACAGGTCCGAAAATACGTGTTCCTCTTAACTCTTCATTAGCAGTTAACAGGACAACCGCATTATCATCAAATCTGATGTATGATCCGTCTGATCGACGTGTCTCTTTTTTTGTTCTGACAACAACTGCTTTTGTAACTGTTCCCTTTTTGATATTTCCAGAGGGAAGAGCATCCTTCACAGTGACGATAATTTTATCACCAATTCTGGCATATCTTTTGCCGGTGCCACCTAACACACGGATACAAAGCACTTCTTTTGCTCCGCTATTGTCTGCTACTCTTAATCTTGATTCTTGCTGTATCATAACTATAATGCTCTTTCAATGATTTCAACTAATCTCCAACATTTATTCCTGCTCAGAGGACGTGTTTCCATAATACGCACCTTATCACCAATATTTGCTTCATTTTTTTCATCATGAGCCATAAACTTAGTGCTGCGTTTCATGAATTTCCCATAAATTGGGTGCTTCTCCTTGTGCTCGGTAATGACAACAATCGATTTATCCATCTTATTGCTGACAACGACACCGATACGTTCTTTTCTAAGGTTGCGATCCATATTGTCCTGTTCTTTATTACTTTTTACTATTTTCAATTTCTCTTTTCCTAAGTTCGGTCTTAATTCTTGCAATTGTCATTCTGTACTCCTGAATTTTCATGGGATTTTCAAGAGGTGTCACTGCATGATTAATTTTTAACTTTGAAAGTTGTTTTCTTTCTTCTGTGAGGCGTTCCAGTAATTCACCGGTACTCATCTCTTTAATCACTGAGTTCTTCATGTCTCTTATTAAATTTTATCTTCTACATAATCACGACGCACAACAAATCTTGTTTTCACAGGAAGTTTCTGTGCAGCAAGTCTTAATGCTTCCTTTGCGATTTCCAGAGGGACTCCTTCAGCTTCAAATATCATCCTTCCAGGATTCACAACAGCCACGAATAATTCGGGTGCTCCCTTCCCTTTACCCATACGTACTTCTGCAGGCTTTTTGGTAATGGGTTTGTCTGGAAATACACGTATCCAGACTTTTCCTTCACGTTTCATATAACGTGAAACAGCCTGACGTGCTGCTTCAAGCTGACGTGCTGTGAGCCAGGCAGTATCCAGAGATTTAATTCCAAAGGAACCAAATGCAAGCTCAGAGCCACGAAACGATGTTCTTTTAAACTGGCCTTTTAGTTTTTGTTGCCTTCTGAATTTTGTTTTTTTCGGTTGTAACATGGTATTCCTTCTTTTTTAAGCCAATTATTACTTTTTGTTTCTTTTACGGAATGATTTGATAGCTTTTGGTTTTGCGCGTTCTCTCTGCGGCACAGCTACTTCATAAAAGTCAGGTTTACCGTAAATTTCACCTTTACAAATCCAAACTTTCACACCAAGGCGTCCGTATGTTGTATGAGCTTCAGCTAGAGCATAATCAATATCAGCTCTGAGTGTATGCAATGGAATTCTACCTTCTTTATATTGCTCAGTACGAGCCATCTCAGCACCACCAACACGACCTGATACCATAATCTTGACTCCTTCCGCACCCAGGCGCATGGTCGCTGCAATTGCAGTTTTCAATGCACGACGGTATGAAACTCTGCCTTCAATTTGTCTTGCAACTGCTGCTGCAACCAAGCGAGCATCAAGTTCAGGTCTCTTGATTTCAAGAATGTTGATTTGAATATCCTGATTGGTGATTTTTTTCAATTCTTCCTTGAGCTTGTCAACTTCAGATCCTTTGGCACCGATAATGGCACCAGGACGTGCTGTATGAATGGTCACGGTAACAACTTTCAATGAACGCTCAATATATACTTTTGATATTGATGCTTTTGAAAGTCTTGCATTCAGATATTGTCTTATTTTGTCATCACCAACTATTTTTTCTGAAAAAGATTTTCCTCCATACCAGTTGGAGTCCCAGGCTCTGATAATCCCTAATCTATTTGCTATTGGATTTGTTTTTTGTCCCATTGATATTTATCTTATATTAATTTTCTACTTCCTGCTGAGCAATCATTTTACTATCCAAAACCATTGTAACGTGGTTTGATCTTTTTTGCATTCTGTAACCCCTGCCCTGAGGAGCTGTACGAAGACGTTTTAAACTTCTTCCCTGGTCAACAAAAACTGTTTTCACATATAAGTTTGAGTCTTCAACGCGCAAATTTTCATTTTTCTGCTGCCAGTTTGCAATTGCTGACAACAAGAGTTTCCGCATTCGTATTGAAGATTCCTGAGGAGCCATTTTCAGCAAATGAAGAGCTTTTTCAACTTCCAAACCTCTGATCATATCGGCCATCCTTCTCATCTTCCGAGGCGAAGTCGGACAATGATTCAGCTTTGCAAAATACAATGTTTTCTTCATTTCTTTGATTTGCTCTGCTCTGTTATGTTTTCTTGCACCCATTGTGATTCGTTTTTTTTAAGATTCTTATTTCTTACCTTTATCTTTATTCCCTGCATGACCACGAAAAATTCGCGTTGGA
>CAYMAZ010000005.1:35300-35622 GCA_964388575.1 uncultured Bacteroidales bacterium
AGCAAATTCACCGAGTCGATGTCCGACCATGTTTTCAGTTACGTATACCGGAATAAACTTATTTCCATTGTGTACTGCAACTGTATGCCCGACGAAATCAGGTGTAATCATTGAACTTCTTGACCAGGTCTTGACTGTTGTCTTTTTCCCTGAACCGTTAAGTTCAGATATTTTTCTATCTAGTTTATAGTGTACAAACGGACCTTTTTTTAATGAACGAGCCATACTGATTTATTTATTTTTTACGTCTTTCAATAATATACTTGTTTGAAGCATTCTTCTTTGCCCTGGTTTTATACCCTTTTGCAGGAATACCTTTACG
>CAYMAZ010000005.1:35632-43407 GCA_964388575.1 uncultured Bacteroidales bacterium
GGTACTTTTCTTATTTGTTCTTGTTTTGTATCCCTTAGAATACAATCCTTTTCTAGATCTTGGATGACCTCCTGAGGCACGGCCTTCACCACCACCCATCGGGTGATCAACAGGATTCATAACAACACCTCTTACTCTTGGTCTGCGTCCAAGCCATCTTGATCGACCGGCTTTTCCTGATGTTTCGAGGTTGTGGTCAGGATTGGATACAATACCGATTGTTGCTTTGCATTCCTGAAGAATCATTCTTGTTTCTCCGGAGGGCATACGTAAAATGGCATATTTTCCATCTCTTGACATGAGTTGCGCATAAGATCCGGCACTTCTTGATAATTTCGCTCCCTGTCCTGGTCTCAGTTCTACATTGTGAATAACAGTTCCAAACGGGACTTCACTCAAATACATACAGTTTCCAACATCAGCAGCAACACCTTTACCACTGAATATTACCTGACCTACTTTCAGTCCCTGTGGAGCGATAATGTAACGTTTTTCTCCGTCTGCATAAAAAAGTAATGCAATTCTGGCTGAACGGTTTGGATCATATTCAATACTCTTAACGGTTGCAGGGATGTTTTCCTTTTCTCTTTTGAAATCAATAATTCTGTATTTCTGTTTGTGTCCGCCACCGAGGTATCTCATTGTCATTTTTCCTCCGTTATTGCGTCCGCCTGATTTCATTTTGCGAACAACCAACCCTTTCTCGGGTTTCGCAGAAGTAATTTCTTCAAATGAGCTTATCTCCTTAAATCTCTGACCGGGTGTTACCGGTTTGTATTTTTTCAGTGCCATTATATTTTCTGTTACTATACGTTACTATAAAAATCTATTATCTGATCTGATTTTAGAGTGATGATTGCTTTTTTGAAAGCAGAAGTTCTTCCTTTTATAAAACCTCTTTTTGTACCACGCGTTTTATTTTTTCCTGCATACACCATTGTATTGACAGAAACCACATCCACTCCGTAAAGCT
Source organism: uncultured Bacteroidales bacterium (assembly GCA_964388575.1). Taxonomy (GTDB): domain Bacteria; phylum Bacteroidota; class Bacteroidia; order Bacteroidales; family DTU049; genus CAYMAZ01. The sequence continues at coordinate 36,606 of CAYMAZ010000005.1, forward strand.
CTTCAACAGCCTTCTTAATTTCCTCTTTGCTTGCAGATTTGACAACAACAAAACCATAACGATTACCCTTTTTCTCGGTAATGGTTGTCATTTTTTCTGTTATCAACGGCTTCATTATGATATCTTTCATGCTATTTTCAGCTTATTGGTTTAACATAATATTCTCAATTTGCTTCAAAGACCCTTCAGTAATGATCATTTTATTTGCCCACAAAACTTGATAAGTATTTAATTCTGAAGCATTTAAAACTTTCACATTCTGCAAATTTCGAGTTGACAAAAATACACTTTTATTTGATTCATCTAACACTAAAAGTATTTTTTTATCATGAAAATCGAAATTTTTAAGAATATTTAAAAATTCCTGAGTCTTTGGAGTATCAAAAACGATGCTGTCAATCACTGTAATATCCTGATTAACTGCTTTGTACGTTAATGCACTCTTTCTTGCAAGCAATTTAACTTTTTTATTCACTTTAATGCTGAAGTCATGAGGTTTTGGTCCAAAAACTCTTGCACCGCCTCTGAGCAATGGTGATTTGATGTCTCCCCTGCGTGCATTACCAGTTCCCTTTTGACGATACAGCTTTCTGGTACTTCCTGACAACTCACTTCTTTCTTTCGTTTTTGCTGTTCCCTGTCTTTGATTCGCCAGATAAGATTTGACATCAAGATAAATGGCATGGTCATTCGGTTCAATACCATAAATCCCGGGATTCAATTCGGCAGATCTGTCGGTCTGCGTTCCGTCTGTTTTATATACTTTTAGCTCCATCTTTCTAATTTTAAATATGAACCTTTTGCTCCTGGTACGGATCCTTTAACTACAATTAAATTTTTATCTGGAAAAATTTTCATGACCTGAACATTGATCACTTTGACTTTCCTATTTCCCATCTGGCCTGCCATTCTCATTCCCTTGAAAACGCGGGATGGATAAGATGAGGCTCCAATTGAACCGGGTGCTCTCAGACGATTATGCTGACCATGTGTTTGATCTCCGACACCTCCGAAACCATGACGTTTCACTACGCCCTGAAATCCTTTTCCTTTGGAGAAACCCTGAACATCAATGTATTCTCCTTCGATAAAAATGTCAACTTTCAGAACTTCCCCGAAGTTCTTCTTGTTTCCTTCCTCAAAACGAGTAAATTCACGAATCACTCTTTTTGGATTTGTACTTGCCTTTTTGAAATGATTCAATAACGCTTTTGGTGTGTTTTTCTCTTTTTTGTCATCATAGGCAAGCTGGATGGCATCATATCCATCCTTTTCAACTGTTTTGACCTGAGTAACCACACAAGGACCAGCCTCAATAACAGTGCATGGGACTCTTTTCCCAGAGGCATCATAGATGCTAGTCATTCCGATTTTTTTTCCTAATAATCCTGACATGGTTATACATTATTTATAGTTAATTATACTTTAATTTCGACATCAACACCGCTGGGTAATTCCAGTTTCATCAGCGCATCAATTGTTTTACTGTTTGTGCTGTAGATATCCAGCAGTCTTTTGTATGCTGATACCTGAAACTGTTCGCGGGATTTTTTGTTAACGAATGTTGATCGGTTAATTGTGAATATTTTTTTATCAGTCGGCAACGGAATCGGGCCATTCACAATTGCACCTGTTGTTTTAACAGCTTTTACGATCTTCTCTGCTGATTTATCAACAAGATTGTAATCGTATGACTTCAACTTAATGCGAATCTTTTGTTTCACTTTGATGATTATTTAATTATTACTTTATGTTTTAAATTAGTATTCCTTTAATTTTGTATATGACATCTTTGGCAATTTCTGCCGGAGTGATATTATAATGTGAAAATTCAAGTGTTGATGAAGCCCTGCCTGAAGACATTGATCTGAGTTCTGTCACATAACCAAACATTGATGCCAAAGGGACTGTTGCATTTATGATCTGCAAATGAGCCTGAGAATCAAGCCCGCTCACAACACCACGACGACGTGTAATATCGGATGAAATATCTCCGACATATTCAGGTGGTGTAATGACATGCAGTTTCATGATTGGTTCGAGCAAAACGCTTCCGGCCTGCCTGAGTGCTTCCCTGAATGCGATACCGGCACAGATTTCAAATGAAAGTTGATCTGAATCGACTGAATGAACTGATCCGTCTTTTACCGTAACCTTAAGATTCATAACAGGAAAACCTCCAAGGACACCATTTGTCATGGCATTCTTAATTCCACGCTCAACCGGAACAGCATACTCTTTTGGTACTAACGAAGCTGAAACACTCCATACAAATTCAAACGTATTTTCTGAATCTGAAAGTGGTTCAACCTGTAGCTCAAGATCTGCAAATTTTCCCTTTCCTCCGGTTTGTTTTTTATATATCTCTCTGTGAACAACAGACTTCAGTATGGTTTCTTTGTATGCAACCTGTGGTTTTCCGAGATTACAATCAACCAGAAACTCCCTCTTTAATCTGTCAACAATTACTTCCAAATGCAATTCTCCCATTCCACTAATAATTGTTTGTCCCAGTTCTTCATCTATTTTAACCTGAAATGTGGGATCTTCTTCGACCATTTTTGCAAGTCCGATGGACAACTTTTCAACATCGTTCTGTGTTTTCGGTTCAATTGCAATGCTGATGACAGGTTCTGGAAATTTGATTTGTTCAAGTAAAATTGGATTTTTCTCATCACACAGGGTGTGCCCGGTTGTAATATTTTTCAAACCCACAAGTGCGACAATATCTCCGGCTTCAACAAAATCAATTGATGTATGTTTATTGGCATGAAGACGGAAAATTTTAGAAATTCTTTCTTTTTTTCCGGTGGCCGAGTTGTAAACCAAGTCACCAACCTTCACTTTTCCGGAATATATTCTTGCAAAGGCAACTCTTCCCACATAGGGATCATTTGATATCTTAAAAACCAATGCTGCTAAAGGATTCTGTGAAGAATGCTGAACTGGATAAATATCATCAGTTTTAATTGAATGAGCCTGAATTTCTGGCAAATCATCGGGAGAAGGTAAATAAGCTACAATTGAATCAATCAGAAACTGAACCCCCTTGTTTTTGAAAGAGGATCCGCAAAAAACAGGAGTAATTCTGTTTTCGAGTGTCGCTTTGCGTACCTGAGACCGAATTTCTTGTTCAGTGATAGAATCCGGATTGTTTATATATTTTTCTAAAAGTTCATCGGATTCTTCTGCAGCACCTTCAATGAGTAATTTTCGATAATTGTTGACCTGGGATTGCAAATCTTCAGGGATTTCAACTTCATAGAATGTTCTTCCCAATGATTCCTCATCCCATTTGAATGCTTTATTTGATACAAGGTCAATAATACCTGCTAGATGTTCTTCTTCGCCCAGAGGTATTTGCATAACAATGGGATTGGCTCCGAGCTTTTGTCTGATTTGATTAACTACATTAAAAAAATCAGCACCCTGCCTGTCAAGTTTGTTCACATAACAGATTCTTGGGATGTGATATTTATCAGCCTGATGCCAGACAGTTTCAGACTGGGGTTCAACGCCACCCACACCACAAAACAAAGCAACTGCACCATCAAGAACCCGGAGTGAGCGCTCCACTTCAACAGTGAAATCAACGTGTCCTGGAGTGTCGATAATATTAATTTTATACTCTGTTCCGGAAAAATTCCAATAAACAGTTGTTGCTGCCGAAGTAATTGTAATGCCTCTTTCCTGTTCCTGAGGCATCCAATCCATTGTTGCTGTACCTTCATGCACTTCACCAAGAGAATAGTTCACACCCGTATAATACAGAATACGCTCAGTAGTCGTCGTTTTTCCTGCATCAATATGAGCCATTATCCCTATGTTTCTTACATTCTTCATCAATTCAGTACAGTCTCAGTCAATATTATTAAAATCTGAAATGTGAAAATGCTTTGTTGGCTTCTGCCATTCTGTGAATATCTTCTTTACGCTTGAAAGCAGAACCTTCTTCTCTGAATGCAGCCATAATTTCAGCTGCAAGTTTGTTCTCCATTTTCTTTTCGTTGCGTTTTCTGGCAAAATTGATCAGATTTTTCATTCCGATACTTGATTTTCTGTCAGCACGGATTTCTGAAGGAATCTGAAAAGTAGCACCACCAATACGGCGGCTCCTTACTTCAACCTGAGGCGTAACATTTGAAAGTGCTTTTTTAAACACTTCAAGACCATCTTCTTTGGTTTTTTCAGAAACAATGTCAATTGCATTGTAAAAAATATTGAAAGCAACATTCTTTTTCCCCATGAGCATCAAATTGTTCACAAACTTGGTCACCTGAGGATCCTGAAATTTCGGATCAGGTAGAATGATTCTTTTTTTTGGTTTAGACTTTCTCATATCTGTTGTCCTGTTTTTACTACGTTATGCTTTTTTTGCCTTCGGCCTTTTGGTTCCGTATTTTGAACGGCGTTGTGTACGTCCGTCAACTCCGGAAGTATCAAGCGCTCCTCTAATGATGTGATAGCGTACACCGGGAAGGTCTTTCACTCTTCCTCCACGAATCAGAACAATAGAGTGCTCCTGCAAATTGTGCCCTTCTCCGGGGATGTATGAGTTCACTTCCTTTCCATTGGTCAGACGAACACGGGCAACTTTACGTAATGCCGAATTCGGTTTTTTAGGTGTTGTGGTGTATACCCTGACACAAACTCCACGTCTCTGAGGACATGAATCCAATGCGGGTGATTTACTTTTAAATTCAAGTTTCTTGCGTCCCTTGCGTACTAATTGTTGTATTGTTGGCATACAGTCAATTTAATTAATTTATTCAAAACTCGGTTTTTTTGGGACTGCAAAATTAGATAGATTATTTGATATAACCAAATGGTTTTGAATATTTTTTCACAAATGGACAATAAATTGTTTTAACAATATTTTGTTAAGAAAAATTGGTTGGAGACAACCATTAGTTCCATTTTCTTTGAAGAAAAGAGATTTTTACCTCAGGAAATCAAAAATGCATCAATTTCTGCAGCAGGATCAGGGGCGTTGAACACTGCATTCCCTGCAACAAGAACATTGGCTCCGGCATCAAAAAGCATTCGTACATTGCTTCTGTTAACGCCTCCATCCACCTGAATTATACATTCAGGGTTAACTTTATTTCTTAAAGCATCCAGTTTTTTAATTTTTTCAAAGGTTGAAGGTATAAAACTCTGCCCGCCAAAACCAGGATTCACTGACATAAGAAGAACCATGTCTGCATATGGCAAAATTTCTTCAAGAACATGAATCGATGTATGTGGATTCAGGGAGACGCCAGCCTTTACATTTTTCTCACGGATCTTTTGTAGCGCCCTGTGGAGATGAGTGACTGCTTCATAATGCAATGTTAACACATCAGCTCCAGCATCAATATATTGCTGTATGTATTGTTCGGCATTTGTAATCATCAGGTGAACATCCATGACCTTTGTAGTCGCTTTTCGAATTTGTTTCAGAATGGGGAACCCGAACGTGAGATTGGGGACGAAATGACCATCCATAATATCGCAATGAATCCATTCAGCAGAACTTTGGTTAAGCATTTCAATTTCTTTTCCAAGTGTCATAAAATCGGCCGACAACAAAGAGGGAGCTATAATGCGTATCATATATGTTTCATTTTGTCTTTACATTATTATAACTTACGTTGCAAAATTAATAAAAAAAGCAGATGAATGTCTGTTTTTCATCTGCTTCTAAAAAGGTAGTATTTTTTGAACTTGTTTATTCAGGGCTTTTGTTTGATTCGGGTTTTGGTAAAAGAACTTTTCTGGATAATTTCATTTTTCCGGTTTTAGAATCTATGTCTATTAATTTAACTGTGACCTGATCTCCCTGCTTGAAATATTCCTTTGCATCTTTAACGTGCTTCCAGTCAATTTCAGAAATATGTAACAATCCTTCTTTGCCGGGAAGAATTTCAACAAAAACACCAAAATCAAGAATTGATTTCACAACACCCTCATACACTTCGCCAATTTCAGGTACTGCTGTGATCAGTTTAATTCTTTGTAAAACGGTATCAATATCTTCTCTGTTTAACGCAAAGACATCAATCATTCCGAAATCACCAACTTCCTGAATAACAATTGTTGAATTTGTTGCTCTCTGCAGTTCCTGAATATGTTTTCCACCTGGACCTATGATTGCTCCAATGAATTCACGCGGAATTGAAAGTTTAGCAAATCTGGGAACCTGAGGTTTGTAGTCTTCGCGTGGAGTCTTAATAATTTTATTCATTTCATTCAGAATATGCTCACGCCCTCTTTTTGCCTGAGCCAATGCTTCTGTAAGAATTTCATATGACAGACCTTCAATTTTAATATCCATCTGACAGGCTGTGATTCCATCTTTTGTACCTGTAACTTTAAAATCCATATCACCAAGATGATCCTCATCTCCGAGAATATCAGACAGGATTGCATATTTGCCTGTTTGCTTGTCAGTTATTAATCCCATTGCAATACCACTGACAGCCTTTCTCATTTTGACACCTGAATCCATCAGAGCCATAGAGCCAGCACAAACAGTCGCCATTGAAGATGAACCATTTGATTCAAGTATATCAGATACAACACGGATTGTGTATGCATTTTCCTCATCGGGAGGCAACATTGGTTTTAATGCTCTGAGAGCAAGATTTCCATGACCAACCTCTCTTCTTCCGGTTCTCAACATTTTATTTTCACCGGTTGAGAATGGGGGGAAATTATAATGCAGCATAAATCTGTTTTTTCCTTCAAACACAACACCATCGATGATCTGTTCATCAAGGGAAGTTCCCAAAGTAACAGTTGTCAGTGACTGAGTTTCACC
>CAYMAZ010000005.1:43417-95902 GCA_964388575.1 uncultured Bacteroidales bacterium
CGCGGGTAAAAATTGAAGAACCATGTGCAGAAGGCAAGTAGTCAACCTCACCCCATATGGGTCTGATTTCGTCAAGCTGACGACCATCAAGCCTGATTCTATCCTGAAGAACTGCCTGACGAACAACTTCTTTGTGCAGATCATGAAAATATCTTTTTATAAGAGGCATTTTATCTACCCTTTCATCTTCAGGAATTGTATCAACAAATGCATCTTGAATGGCTGAGAATTCATGAGTTCTGAGTTTCTTATTTGCAATATGTTTTCTTGTAACATCAAAAATTTTCTGTTCACAAAATTCAGTTAATTGTTTTTTCAACTCATCGTCATGTTTTTCGTGACAATAAATTCTTTTGTTCCGTGCTTTTTCAACTTTATTTGCAAGTTCAATCTGTGCTTTGCATTGAATTTTGATTGCTTCATGTGCAGTTCTCAGGGCCTGGATCATGATTTCCTCAGAAACTTCCTTCATTTCCCCTTCAACCATTGTTATGTCATCCATTGTTGCGGCAACGATCAGTTCCAGTTCTGCATTTTCAAGTTGAGAAACGGACGGATTAATCACAAATTCATCCTGTATGTAGGCAATTCTTACTTCTGAAATCGGTCCATGAAAAGGAATATCGGAAACCATGAGTGCACTTGATGCCGCTAAAGCAGCATATGCATCAGGAGGAGTATCTTTATCTGCAGAAATAAGAAAAACAAGCACCTGTGTTTCGGCATGAAAATCATTTGGAAACATTGGCCGGAGTGCTCTGTCAATCAGTCGGCTGATCAGAATTTCATATTCAGAGGGTCTTGCTTCCCGTTTAAAAAAACCTCCCGGGAAACGTCCGAGTGCAGCATATTTCTCCTGATAATCTACTGACAGAGGCATAAAATCAACGTTATCTGCTGCATCTTCTTTCGCCACAACTGTTGCAAGCAGCATTGTGTCTCCAATTTTGACAACAACAGAACCATCTGCCTGCTTTGCAAGTTTTCCGGTTTCAATATTGATCTCAGTATAATTGTTGAGTTTAAAAGTTTCTGAAATTGGGGTGTACATCGTTTACAATTTTTTTATGTTAAAAAACAAAAAAGGCAATGAAATATTGCCTTTCTATACTTATATCTTTTCTATCTTATTTTCTGAGTTTCAATTCGGCAATAATTGCACGATATCTCTGAATATCCGTGTTTTTCAGATAATTCAGCTGTTTTCTTCTTTTGCTTACCAACTGAACCAAAGATCTTTCAGTAAATTTATCTTTTTTATTCTTCTTCATGTGTTCAGTAAGATGCTTTATTCTGTGTGTAAATAAAGCAATCTGTCCTTCAGGTGAACCGGTGTCAAATTCGGATTTACCATGTTTTTTGAAAACTTCTTTCTTGATTTCTGATGTTAAATACATATCGTTTAAGTCTAATTTTACTTTTTAAAATTGGAGTGCAAAAATACGAATTTTATTAATACAAAAACAATTCATTTTTATTTTTTTATTTTTTCTGTTTTTGTTGCATTTTCTGCATGTCTTCAAGACGTTTCTGAAAACCTGATTTTTTGACTGGTTTTTTCTTGTTTGCAGCAATTTTTGCATGAATTTTTTCTTCGCTAACGAATTTGTTGAACAATGCCATTTGCCCAAAAGTAATAATATTGGCAAGGAAATAATAGTAACTTAACGCTGAGGCGTAGCTGTTAAAAAATCCCAGAAACATAATGGGCATAAGATACATCATGGTTTTCATCCCAGGCATTTGATTTGAACCAGCCATCATTTTTGAGTTGATACGCGTATAAATGATTGTGGAAACAGTCATGAGAAGTGTAAATAAACTCACATGTGATCCGTAAAACGGGATGTTGAAACCAAGTTCAAGAATTGAATCATAGGCTGATAAATCCTCTGCCCAAAGGAAGGCTTCCTGACGCAATTCAATTGATGCGGGAAAAAACCTAAACATTGCGATAAGAATCGGAAACTGGAGCAGCATAGGTAAACACCCTGCCATGGGATTTACACCGGCCTTTTTGTAAAGTTCCATGGTTGCCTGCTGCTTTTTCATTGCATCTTCCTTTTTCGGAAACTTCTTGCTAATCTCCTCAATTTCCGGTTTCAACACCTTCATTCTTGCTGATGAAAGATAGGATTTCTGTGCAATGGGAAAGAGGATAATCTTCAAAAGTATAGTAAGTATGAGAATAATTATCCCATAATTCATGTTAAACCCTTCCAGAAAATTAAATACAGGAATCACTGCATACCTGTTAAACCATTGCATCAGGAAGAAACTCCAACCCAACGGAATCTGTCTTTCAAGTCCAAGTCCCAGATCACGGAGCGTTTTGTATTTGTTCGGACCCATGTATATGTCAGCAGGAAAAGTATACTGATCAGTGTTTTCAATTGGGATCGAAATGGATGACTTCAAAGTTCTCAGATATTCCGGATCATCTTGCTCCTGAGCAATTGCCGTAATTTCGGCGGCCTGAAAGCCATTTTCTGCAATCAGTGCAAAATTGAAAAATTGTTGTTTGAAACTCACCCACTTGAATTTTGTTTTAAGAGACTCGCTATCATCTTTCCTTTCAGACAAATAGTCCACATCACCATCCATGAAACTATAATAGATTGTTGTGACAGCTTTTTCATTGCTGAGGCTTTTTTCCTGTTGCTTCAAATCAGCACTCAGTTCAAGATTTACATATGAAATTGTCTGAGGCAAATATTTGGACATATTGTTAAAGTGAATATCAAAGCCCACAACATAGCTATTGTTAGCAAGTGAATATCTGTATTCAATATACTCATCTGACTCCTGATCCTGTCCGGGCATAACCGGATACAACCTCATGGTAAAGAGAAGCGTATCCTGAGAATTCTGTTCAAGGATAAAAGTATTGTTTTCATTTGAAGTTGAAGGTACAAACAGTAAATTGTCAGTAAATACCGGTTTATTGTCATAAAAGAAATTCATGCCGAAATGGTCGATGTTATCTTCAAACAACATCAGTGGCGTTTTGTCATATTTCAAATATTCTTTCAACTGAACGGATTGGATCTTTCCTCCAATGTCACTGATCCCGATTTTGAGCAAATCATTTTCAATATAGTATACCTCAGGTTCTTTTTCAGTCAACTGAGCAAACGGCACCTGAATAATCTGAACAGAATCATTATCCTCTGATTGTGTGACCGGAACAACCTCCTGAACTGCGGTATTCTGATCAATTGCTTGTTGAGTCTCTACTGCCGGCAGAATGGTATTGTCTTCCGGAAGGATTTCATTCTGTTGTTGTGCAAGTGTTTTCAGAGAATCCTGTTCACGAAGCATTTTCTCACGTTCCTCCTTTGAGGGAGAATTGAAAATACTGAACCCGATTAATATTCCGAAAATTAACAGAAGTCCGATCAGTGTGTTTTTATCTTTAAACATTATAAATAGGGTTTAAAAAAATATTGAAGCGGCAAAGATATAAAAAAGTTGTAAGAAAAAGTTTGATGCCTGATGTTTTTATAAAAGTGACGGTTTACTCACAATGTTTAAAAAAAATCAAACAAAATCATTTCATAAATAATTTTGTTAAGACTTCTCCTTCTGCTGGATGGCAGCCTTAATAAAACTGACAAACAGGGGATGCGGTTTATCAACAGTACTTCTGTACTCGGGATGAAATTGTACTCCAAAAAACCAGGGATGATCAGCAATTTCAACCATTTCAACAAGATCTTCAGTAGGATTGATTCCAACGGGAATCATCCCGTTATTTTTAAATTCATTCAAATATTTATTGTTGAATTCATATCTGTGCCGATGTCTTTCTGTAATAAAATCAGTCTTGTATATTTTTTCAGCTTTGCTCCCCTTAAGTATTTTACAAGGATAGGCTCCCAGCCTCATTGTTCCGCCTTTCCCTGAAATTTTCTTTTGAGATTCCATAATATCAATGACCGGAAATGAAGTCCTGCGGTCAAATTCACGGGAATGTGCATTTGTCATTCCAAGCACATTTCTGGCAAATTCAATCACTGCGACCTGCATTCCCAGGCAAATTCCAAAAAACGGTATTTTATTTTCCCGTGCGTATTTTACAGCAAGTATTTTTCCTTCAATGCCTCTTTCACCAAAACCAGGAGCAACAAGTATTCCGTGATATCCACTGAGCAAATCACAATAGTTATCTTCTTGTATACGTTCTGAGTGAATTTTCTCACAACAAACCTTAACCTGATGATACGTGCCTGCATGTATAAATGACTCTGAAATGGATATATACGCATCCTTAAGTTCAACATACTTTCCAACAAGGGCAATTTTAACTTCCTGCAATGGGTTTTTAAGTTTAAACAAAAAATCTTCCCATTTTTTAAGATCAGGCTGTTTTTTTGAAACGGTATTCGTTTTACGTAAAACAACTTCGTCTAGTTTTTCATTCCTGAGCAAAACAGGTACATCATAAATTGTGTCTGCATCAATACACTCAACAACAGCATCAATTGAAACATTGCAAAATAACGCGATTTTACTTTTCAGATGTTCATTCAGTGACATGTGTGTACGACAAACAATAACATCAGGTTGCACTCCCTGCTCAAGGAGGGTTTTAACAGAATGCTGAGTGGGTTTTGTTTTGAGTTCTCCGGCAGTGGGGATATAGGGAACAAGTGTGAGATGGATACTCAAACATTTATTACCCAATTCCCATCTCATTTGACGAACAGCCTCAACATAAGGGAGAGACTCAATATCACCAACTGTTCCACCAATCTCTGTGATCACAAAATCATAATTCCCATGTGAAGCAAGAAGTTTTACCCTATATTTAATTTCATCTGTTATGTGCGGTATCACCTGAACTGTTTCTCCAAGAAAGTCACCTTTTCTTTCTTTTTCAATTACTGACTGATAAATTCGTCCTGTGGTTACATTATTCGCCTGCGCAGTAGGGATGTTCAGATATCGCTCATAATGCCCGAGATCCAGGTCAGTTTCTGCACCATCATCCGTTACATAACATTCCCCGTGTTCGTAAGGATTCAACGTTCCGGGATCGACATTAATGTAGGGATCCAGTTTTTGTATCGCAACGTTAAAACCTCTTGCCTGTAAGAGTTTTGCCAGCGAAGCTGAAACAATCCCCTTTCCCAGTGATGAAACGACTCCTCCAGTTACGAAAATGTATTTTGTATCATGCATAATCATTTGATATTTTGAATTCCTGAAGGCAGCAAAATTAAAAGATTTATTACAATCAAAGCAGATTTTAATCAATTTTTTAAGCTTTGTAAAGCAAAATAATGAAATCAATAACATATTGCACACTAAAATAAATGTTTACTCTGATGAGAAAAAAATTTCAAATGATTCATTCAATTAATCAAGATCCATTATCTTAATCTTGTTTACAACACAAAATGATCAGATTATAATTCGTTTTTGAAACAAATTTATTTTGCTTTTCATTTTCAGGTTCAAACAGGGATTAGCAGTTTACCATAACGAACAAGTCTGAATAAATTGCCTCGAGATAGCTATGAAAGTTGAATTGCTCATTCAAGAATCGGAGCATTTTCTCAAGTGTGAAGATTGTCTTAGGGAATATATTTTATTGTTAATAAATTTATTTTGTTTTTTAGTTTGATTATTGTTTTTATTTTAATTTTTTTTTTTTACTTTTGATGTTCAATTTAAACTTTTACACCATGAAAAAAATTACAATTTTATTTTCCTTAATTTTAATTTGTGTTCTTGGGTTATTCAATTCAAAATCACAAACTACCATTATCAGCCAGGGCTTTGATGATATCACTTTGTTGGCGGGACTTGGATGGGTTGAAACAAATCTGAGTTCGCCCATTGGGACTTTGAGCTATTTCCAGGGAAACGATGCAGTGTTTCCGGCTTATAGTGGTGCCCCCACTTCATATCTGGCTGTGAATTACAACAGTGTTGCCGGAGCAAGCACGATCAGCAACTGGATGATTACACCACAGCTTACACTACAAAACGGTGATTCCCTCATTTTCTGGACAAGGACAGCTGCCGGATCTACCTGGCCAGACAGACTTGAACTTCGCCTTAACATTACAGGCAGCTCCAATGCAGGAACCACTGCCAATGATGTAGGAGATTTTTCCACATTACTGCTATCCGTAAACCCAAATCTCGTGGTAGGAGGTTATCCTGAAGTATGGACACAATACACAATTATAATCACGGGACTGACAGGTCCAACAACATGCAGAATTGCATTCCGTTACTTTGTAACAAACGGAGGTCCCAGCGGAACAAACAGTAATTACATTGGAATTGATGAATTTTCAGTTGTCAGACCTGGTACCGGTTCTTGCGTTTCATGCCCTTCAGGAGCAATGATTGAAACAGAAGTCTGCGGCAATAACACCAATGACGGATTTGATATGTCGGGTGGCTTATTTGATACCCTTTTCCAGGACACACCGATATGTGGGACCATTTTTGCAAATTCTGTTTCTGACCGAGATTATGACTGGTATTCCTTTACTGTTAATTTTCCTGAAAAGTACAAATTCACACTTTTTGCAGATAATGACATGCATTTCCAGCTCATTAACATTTCAACAACCCCCCTTCCATTAGTAGTTTCTACTGCAACAGCATGTGATACAACCATTATTGAACAATGCCTTTTGACCGGAACCTATGCGATCAGGCTGGTTGCTGTTTCAACATCAGGAATTAGTTGTACGGACAATAATGCATATGTGCTTCACTCGACAACAGTTCCTTCACCTCAATTTCTTACTGCCGGATCCAATAGTCCTGTTTGCATAGGAGACACCATATATCTTTGGGCTTCAGGCGGAATGGGATATCTTTGGGACGGACCAGACAACTTCACATCTTCCCTGTCAAATCCATACATTGCCGACGCAGGACTTATCAATTCCGGAACTTACTCCGTTGGTGCTGTTGATTCAAATTATTGTGTCAATATGATGACATTTAATGTTGATGTTATGGATTGTACATTTATTCCGGAAAATTCAATTCATTCATTTTCAATATATCCAAATCCAGCTCAAAAATCTGTTACCATCAAAACACATTCACTCAAACCGGATCATTATAAATTCACAATTATGAACTCCATCGGGCAGACAGTTCAAAGCATACTGTTACCACTGAGGCCTGAAACTGAACATCAGCTCTCACTCAATCTCCCTGCAGGTTATTATATCATAAAAATTACTGACAGTCATTCGAACAAAGTGGGTTTTCAATCACTGATTATTCAGTAGAAGATTCATATAATGAATTAAAAAGACGGGGATTCCCGTCTTTTTTTTTAATTTTTAATTATGACACTGTTTTTTATATAATTTTACAGGCAAAATCTATTCACATGCGTAACCTTATTATTTTTTTATTGTTTGTATCTCATATAACATTATTTTCTCAAAATTTTGATAATCAAACACTTGTTTCAACAAACAAAAATTATGGAGAAACAAGCTTCAAATCTGAATACCAGATAAGCAGCATACTACATTTAAACACAATTTCTGTGAACAATACCACGATGCACATTCCTCAAATTCAAGGAAGTGGGTATTTGCAGCAAAAAGGGAAACCTGCACTGCCAAGTTTTTCAGAAATTTTTGCTTTAGAAAGTGACAGTGTAACATTTACTTTTCAAGCCATTGAAAGTGATACAATAGATCAAATTGTCATTTTTCCGTGGATTGGACATGCAGTTGATCTACAGGGAATACCATCTCCAGAATTTATAATTGATTCTGTATTTTACAATTCCGATGTAACGTATCCGAATCAAAATATTCAGATTTCTGACCGTCAGACAATGAACGGGCATAGACTGGCAGTTGTGACTATTTGTCCATTTGAATACAATCCGCTTAAACAAATTCTGATCATCCACAAACGTTTCAGTATTGAGATGAAACAATATGAAAAGATTCATCTGACTTCACAGCAGAATCAACGTTCTGTGACATCTCAGATTCTGAAAAACATCATTTGTAATAAGGAGTATTTTGATAATCCGGAATCTAAGAACAATCATATTGAAAATGCACAAAATTATCTTATTATAACCCATCCTGATTACATTGATGCTGCACGCAACATTGCCAAATGGAGAGAACAAACCGGATACAAAACAGAAATTCTCAGCTCTTATGCGTGGGGTTCAACATCTATTCGCCAGGCAATTTTTAATCGCTATTACAGTGAAAATCAGATTTCATATGTATTACTTCTTGGTGATCACAATAAAGTTCCTGGTAGTTCACTGATTTCTCACCTCGGAGTTTTTCCAACCGACAGACCATATGCATATATGGATGGACCGAATGATTATTTTCCTGATATTGCAATAGGACGTATTTCGGTCAATTCAGCTCAAGATGCGATGAATGTTACGGAAAAGATTATTGGTTATGAAAAAGAACCAGTAACGCAACAGGATTTTTACAACAATGCCCTTTCCGTTGCGTACTTTCAGGATGACAACAATAACAATTATGCAGACCGACGGTTTGCACAAACAGCAGAAGAAATTCTTCAGTATTTGAATACGCTTAACGGGAAAAATGTTAATCGTATTTATTATACCAATTCAAGTACAACACCATTATACTGGAATAACACTTATTACAGTGCTGGCGAACCTGTCCCGACACATTTGCTCAAGCCCGGATTTCCCTGGAACGGTAACTATAATAATATTATTTCGGGGATTAACAGCGGCGCTTTTCTGGTTTATCACAGAGATCACGGTTCTGACCAGGGATGGGGCGATCCCGCTTTTAATATTACAAATGTACATTCACTCAATAACGGGAACAAACTCCCGGTTGTTGCCAGTGTTAATTGTCAGACCGGCAAATTTCTGACAACTGAATGTTTTGCTGAAGCATTTCTCCGACACTCATCCGGAGGTGCTGTAGGAGTTTTTGCTCACGCAGAAGTCAGCTACAGCGGCTACAATGATGCCCTTTCCATGGGTCTTATTGATGCAATCTTTGCACAACCCGGGCTGATCCCAAATTTTACAGGAAGCGGACATTTTGGAAGCACCTTAACTCAACATGATCCGATTCTCACATTGGGAGATGTTGCAAATCAGGCATTGCTCCGCATGACACAAACATGGGGAGACGGATGGGGTTATGAACAATATCAGTCCAATATTTTTCATTATTTTGGAGATCCTGCTACAAGAATTTTCACACAAACCCCTGTGGTTATAACTTCAGTTCATCAGAGTTCGGTTCAATGCACGGATACATCATTTTCTCTTCATTCATGCAATATTCCGGATGCGCTGGCAACACTTACTTCTGACAATAAACTGATCGGACTGACAACACTACAGAATGGATCTGGGACCATTAGCTTTAAACCGACAGCCTCAAACAACATCATTCTGACCATTACTGCGCCGAACACAAAACCCTACATACAAACCATCACTGCAGCAGGCAATTGCGTTATTGCAGATTTTGAAACAACTGAGCCCACGCAACCATGTACAGGGAGTCCTGTTATATTTCAAAATCTCAGTACGGGATATTATACTGATTTGCTCTGGAATTTCGGGCTGGATGCAACTCCGCAGATTATGAACGGAAACGGTCCTCATGCTGTACATTTCAGTCAATCGGGTCTGAAAAACATAACACTTATTGCTGTTTCTCCATTAGGAAATGACACGACAACACAACAATTGAATATTTTGCCTTCATGTAGTTTTGTGATGCCTCCATTTGGTTATTATGATGTCCAATCTTGTTCCGGGATTCTAAAAGACAACGGTTCCGATCTGCCCTACCTTTCTGATAGTGAAAGTCAGGTTCTCATTCATTCATCAGGTGCAAATCAGATCGAATTGACTTTCAGTCTTTTTGATATTCAGACTTCAACCGGATGCAACAGTAATTTCATTCAGATTTTTTCTGGTGAACCTTTGTCAGGTACTCTCATCGGAACCTATTGCAACAGTAATCCCCCTCCTGTTCCACTTATTATCATGAACGACAGTGTGGGATTATACTTTGTTTCCGCTCAGAATCCCGGATTCCTGGGCTTTGAAATGGTATGGCAATGTGTAACGCCAGGCATTGCTCCATCAGCGGATTTTGGTTTTGAATTTGCAGATCATTGCGGTCATATTATCCAATTTCTTGATAACAGCTTGTATCAGCCAAACGGATGGAACTGGGATTTTGGTGATGGAAATACAAGCAACCTGCAGCATCCTCAACATGAATATTTGTTAAATGGAACCTATGATATTCAATTGATTACAAGCAATCAATATGGAACAGACACAATCATCTATCCAGGACTGATCACTGTGAACCGACCTCAAACATTGAATGATTCTATACTTTCAATCTGCAGACCGGGGAACATCCAAATTCCTTCAGGGAATGGGCAGGCTGCACTTTGGTACGATAACCCGAACACACTACAACCAATGGCATATACTGAGGTTCTTGATTACTATGCCGATTCGCCTGTTGTTGAAATTTTCTGCCGTAATTACATTCCCAATGGGTCATATCAGGGTGGCAAGCCTGACAATTCCGGAACAGGTGGATATTTCAATTCTTCTGTTGTTCATTTTCTTGGATTCGATATATATCAACCATTGAATCTGAAAGCTGTGACTGTTTACGCCCAGGACAACGGGAACAGAACAATCAGAGTCATAGACGGAAATGATAATACAGTTTACACTTCCACTCATTATTTAATTACTGGTCCAAACCGAGTTGAATTAAATTACATCCTGCTACCGGACAATGATTACAAAATTGATGCTGGGCAATACTGCAAATTATATAGGAATGGTTCATCCAGTGGGAACAATCTCGATTATCCTTTCACCACACCGGGACTTTTATCCATCAACAGAAGCAGTGCAGGATATCCAAATGCCTCAAAGTATTACTATTTTTTTTATGACTGGGAAGTTGAACCACTTTGTCTCAGTGCACCGGCTTCAAAAGAAATCCATGTTGAAATATCAGATACAACGATACAGGCCTGGCCGGGTCACACTTTATGCAGCGCAGATTCAATCCTGCTCGGAGGGCTAAACAACGGTTCCTATTTGTGGATCCCCTGTGGTGATACAACGTCATATATGTTTGTGGACCAATCCGGTCTTTATTCTGCAATGATTGAAAGCAATGGCTGTTTTGCCTCAACAAATACAATTGAAATCGAGGGTGAGATTTTTCCTCATGCTGAGTTCACATACACCCTGAACGGATTGGAAATCAATCTGACAAACACTTCAACCGGAAACAGTTTTCATTGGATGTTCGGCGACGGAAATGAAAGTTTTGATGAACACCCTGTCCATTTTTATGCTCAGGAAGGAACATACAATATCACACTTATTGCAGAGAATATCTGTGGAACAGACACCTTTTCACAACAGATTAATGTCGCCGAGACCGGAATATTATCAGGTGAAAACAATACAATCATGTTTTTTCCAAATCCTGCTCATGATTATCTTCATATTCAGCTGGTTAACCTAACACTTTCGCAACCAGAAGAAATCCGGATTTACAATTTGACCGGCCAACTAATAGATGTTATTAATATTCAGGGTGTTACAAATAATATCATGTCAATCCCCATCCATCATATTGCACCGGGAATCTATTTTGCAATCATTCAGACAGAGACGGACATCATGTACGGAAAATTCATCAGATCAAACGATGCATCATATTAATTTTTTTTAAATCCATTCACACCCAATACCAACATCTGATATGAGAAAGTTGACCTTCTTTTTTTTCACAATTTATATCGCAGCACTTCAGATTTGTGCACAGGAACAAGATACCATAAAAATAAAAGCTTTACGGTATTTCACAACTGAATTTGGTTTCGGGCATGGCTCATACAGAGATGTGGGTGTTTCTCCTCTCATATATTCAGGGGTTATGCCATCACTTGCTATTGGTCACAAGGCTACCAAACCTCATTTTATTTGGGAAACCAAAGCTTCGGTTCATTATGCCATGTATTCCAGATCAACAGGAGATGCCATATATCGGACCAATGCATACGGTTTTCATTTTCAATCTGATTTTTACAGAAAAACTTCTGCGGAAATGAACAATTTGAGTTTTTATGTTGGCACAGGAACTTCCTATGACATGTCAGCCAGAGTATCTCCACATTACATGAATGCAGGTTTTGTATTGAACAATTTTATTCATCTGCATTTGAACGGGAAACTGGCACTTTCGTTCATGGCAAAACCTGTTGATAAAAGGCTTATGTTTATCAACATCAAACGTCCTGAAAGAAAATATTCCCTTGCGCTGAATTTAAACATCCCCTTTGCCTCGATTTATCAACATCCAGGATATTCGTATGTCTCTCACGGAACAACAAATGAAAATAATGAATTCAGTGACTACAGATGGCATGTTCTTATTTTTTCAGGCATTACAGGTCGAATTGAATTGCTCAGACATCTGGACAATGGAAATGCATTGGGCATTGCCTATAACCTGCACATTTTCTCAAGTAAAAGCAATCTTAGAAATTATTTGCAAATGGCAGACCAGTCCGTCTCATTATCAATGTTTTTAAAACTATAACATCACAATTAGAATATGAAACCAAATACATTCATAGCAATATTATTAATCAGTACAGTTCTTTCTTCCTGTGAAAAAGTTTTTCTTGGTAAAGACATTGAAAATTCACCCAGAAATAACTTCAACTATCTCTGGGAAAAAGTTGCAACAGGATATTCATTCTTTGACGTCAAGGAAGTAAATTGGGATTCAGTTTATTATCATTATTCTCCACTTATAACAGACGAACTGACTCAAGAACAACTCTTTGACCACCTGGCTGAAATGCTCAACATATTGAGAGATGGACATGTAAACTTGTATTCACCATTCAAAACATCACGCTTTGATGTTTCAATGCTTGGGCCTGTCAATATTGACTTTCGAGTTATCCGTGAAAATTATCTTCATGAAGACTTTGTAATCACAGGTCCGTTTTCACATGGATTTTTGGAGAACAATGAGGTTGGCTATATCCGTTACCCAAGCTTCAGCAATAGTGTCACACATCAACATTTAGACTACATCTTAAACAGATACAAAGATACAAGAGGGCTCATTTTTGACATCAGGCAAAACGGAGGTGGGCACATTGAAAACATTTTCAAAATTTTGTCGCGATTTGTGGATCAAAAAACGATCGTTTACTATTCCAGAATTAAAACCGCCTATTATGGTGTCACTGACTCAACATTCAGTGAGCCTGTTCCTGTCTTTGTGAGTCCTTCATCCGAAATCAGATATCTGAACCCAGTTGTTTTGCTCACCGATCGGGGAACCTACAGTGCTGCATCATTTTTAACAGTTTCATGTTTTGCTTTGCCCAATTTCACAATCATTGGTGACACAACGGGTGGTGGTCTTGGAATGCCCAACGGAGGACAATTGCCAAATGGCTGGACTTACAGATTTTCTGTTACAAAAACTCTTTGTGTTGATGGCAATAATTATGAAAATGGTGTTCCTCCTGATATGTATTTGACTCTCTCCCCAGATCACAATGTCACCGGCATTGACAACATTTTAGAAAAGGCAATTGAAGTTATTCTGAACCACTGATTTACAATTTGTTAGCTTAGTATTTCAAGTTAAAGGCCATCCCTAAGACCTTTTTCTTAAAAATACGTAACTTTGACGCCTTAAATTTTTTACAAAAATTCAATTCTGAGTTTATGAGAAAAAAGATCAATCACATTTTAATGCTGTTTATTTTTCTATTTGTTTTTGTTATACATGGAAAATCACAGGAAAACGATTTTGAAATCGGGATCATGGATACGATAATATACTTCGGAGAAAAACTTATACTTTACGAAAACAACACCTGGGAGTTTTTGTCTGATATACAGGCGATGGAGCGGGACCGTGAAATGGCAGACACCATGAAGATATTCACTGAATACTGGGATAATGAACAGATCTTTGCTTACAGTTCAACAGAAAAGCAATCATTTCCAGATTCTTTAGCCATCATACTTACAGGAAATGACCGCAGATTTGCATTACCTTTTTACAACACCATCAACTCTGGTTTTGGATGGAGAGGAAGGCGGGTACACAATGGTATTGACATCAGGTTAAATAAGGGAGAGCCTGTTAAAGCAGCATTTGACGGTAAAGTCAGATACGCAAAATACAATAACGGTGGCTATGGCAAACTTGTCATTGTTCGTCATTTCAATGGTCTTGAAACCTATTACAGTCATCTGAATCACATATATGTCCAACCCAACCAGGTTGTTAAAGCTGGTCAGATAATCGGTACAGGAGGAAACACAGGAGCGACATGGACAGGAGACCATTTACATTTTGAAATGAGATTTATGGACAAACCTTTTGATCCGATGCTGGCCATTGAGTATGATTCACTTCGATTAAAATCAGACACACTTGTATTAACAACTGAGAGCTTTAAAATTACACAAACGCATAAAGGTGAACCCACCAAACGTGGAAGCAGCTCTTATCAGATTGATCCCAATGCAACTTATCACACTGTCAGATCCGGAGACACACTCGGGCATATTGCAATACGATACAGGACAAGTGTTGACAGATTGTGCCGGATCAATAAAATTAACCGTAACACGGTTTTGCAAATCGGACAAAAAATCAAGGTAAGATAAGAATTGTCAGTATGAAGATAATCATCTGTTTATTTCTTTTCATTTTAACAAGCATATCAAGTCCTGTTTTTGCTACCAGGGACACATTGCAAAAAAAAATTGTTCCCCGCGTCCTGATGGAAACCACTTCACTTCCAACCGGCACTCCTGTTAAACTCAGACTTGTGCATCGTTTTCAGAAGTATAATAAAGACCCGTTTCATACATCTGATATTTACGATTTATCGATTGACTCACCCAAATCGGTCAACTTCACACCTGACGGAAAAAAGTTCTACGTTCATTCACTGGAAGGACAAAGGACCTCAGTGTATGACACAGAATCCATGACTTTAAAAAAACAGATCCTGCATCAGTTCAACTCCACAGATAAGAACCTATTTAAGGATGGGGAACACACAATCTTCAATTACACATACAGAGATCATTATACTGACTTCAACATCTTCGGAGGGAAACCTGTTGAAAGCTGCATGTCTCACAACGGAAAATACTTATGGGTGACATATTATCGTCGTGATTTTGACATCAATGCAGAATGTCCTTCAGCACTTGCAATTATTGATACTGAAACAGATTCAATTGTTCGTGTCATGCCAACAGGACCTCTTCCAAAAATGATTGCTTCATCTCCTGACAATAAATATATTGCTGTAACACACTGGGGTGACAACACGGTAGGAATTATTGACATTGGCTCTTCGTCTTTCACTGATTTTCATTATATTGCTCATCTGATCGTAGACTACAGGATTGTACTTGAGTTTGGTGATGAACCTGTGAACCGTGATCAAAGATGTGGTCATTGTCTGAGAGGAACTGTATTTACACCGGACGGAAAAAATCTTTTAGTGGGAAAAATGGGAGGATCAGGCGGTATAGCCATTTTCACGGTTCCTCAGTTTGAATATCTGGGAACAGTAACAGGACAAAAAAGCAATATCCGACATTTGATAATTCACGATGAAGACATTATCATCAGTACCAATAACACTGGATTTATTCAAAAAACCAGATGGGCGGATTTGATTGCAACCAAATCCACTTCTCCAGGTAAGACGACCGCTTACGATGAATGGATTAATTGTCAGACAGGATCTGGTGTCAGAACGATTGCAACAAATTCGTCTGGAGAATATATTTTTGCCTCTGTCAATAATGAATCAAAAATAGCAGTCGTAAGAAGATCTGACATGAAGCTCATTTGCTCAGTAAAAGCTGATGCATATCCTGTGGGACTTGCTGTATCACCTGACGACAGCAAACTGATTGTTACTTCTCAGGGAAAGAATGACCTAGGAGGCAATTCTGTGATGATCTTTGAAATCAAATATTTCCGGTGGCAAGATGAGATGTTGCTGTCAAAAACATTAAAAGGGTTGTTTCAGGGTGCAGCAAAAATCTGCCCTATTTAAGAATACCTTTAAGAAATTGTCCTGTATAACTGTCCGATGATTCTGCAACCTTTTCCGGAGTTCCATAAGCAATGATTTCGCCACCTTTTTCGCCACCCTCATATCCCAAGTCGATCACATAATCAGCAACTTTAATCACATCAAGATTGTGTTCAATCACAACGATGGTATTACCTCTTTCAACAAGTCCCTGAAGGATATCAAGCAAAACTCTGATATCTTCAAAATGAAGACCAGTGGTTGGCTCATCGAGAATATACAGTGTCTTTCCTGTATCCCTTTTCGCCAATTCAGCAGCAAGTTTGACTCTTTGGTTTTCACCTCCAGAAAGTGTTGTTGAACTTTGCCCAAGTGTGAGATATCCCAACCCAACCGTTTGTAACGCCCTGAGAGGTTGTATTATTGAAGGGTGATCCTCAAAAAACTCACAGGCTTGATTTATCGTCATTTGCAAAATGTCATAGACAGATTTTCCTTTGAACCGTATTTCAAGTGTTTCACGATTGAATCTTTTACCACCACACACATGACAAACAACGTGAACATTTGGTAAAAAGCCCATTTCAATATTTTCCAGTCCGGCACCCTTGCATGTTTCACAGCGTCCACCCTTTACATTGAAGGAAAACCGTCCGGGTTTATATCCTCTGACTTTGGACTGGGTTGTTTCTGCATAGAGTTTTCTGATGTGATCAAAAACCCCTGTATAGGTTGCAGGATTTGAGCGGGGTGTTTTGCCGATAGGATCCTGGTTTACTTCAATAACTTTATTAATGAATTCTGTACCGTTTACAGCATTGTATGGTAGTGGCTGAAGTTTTGACCTGTTTATCAAATTACTCATAACCGGATACAATGTCTCATTAATCAGTGAAGATTTACCGCTTCCAGATACACCTGTAACACAAACAAACTGACCCAAAGGCAAATCAAGAGTAACATCTTTCAGATTATTTCCCTTGCATCCTTTCAAACTCAGAACCTTTCCGTTCATGGGTCGTCTTTGTGAAGGAATTTTTATTTTCATATCGCCCTTGAGATATTTGCAGGTCACTGATTCGCATGACAACATTTCAGATGGAGTTCCGGCACCCATAATACGTCCGCCCTTTCTTCCGGCACCCGGACCAATATCAATTATAAAATCAGCTGACATAATCATTTCCTGATCATGCTCCACAACAATGATGCTGTTTCCCTTATCTTTCAGATGTTTCAATGACTCGATCAACCTTCTGTTATCACGTTGATGCAACCCGATACTTGGTTCATCAAGAATATACAAAACGCCGGTCAGATTCGAAGCAATTTGTGTCGCAAGCCTGATTCTCTGAGATTCCCCTCCGGACAAACTTCTCGATGGTCGTGACAATGAAATATACTCAAGTCCAACATCAACAAGAAATCCAAGACGATGCTGAATCTCCTTGACGATGTCTTTTGCAATACGTTTTTGCCTTTCATCCATGGTCGATTCAGCTATATAAATCCATTCTTTCAGGCGATCAATCTGCATTTCAGAGATTTCTGAGATGTTTTTGCCATGGATCAGAAAATGAAGTGATTCTTTCTTCAATCGCCCTCCGTTGCATTCAGGACATGTTTTTTTGGTCAAAAAACCAGTTGCCCAACGCTGCAAACTCACCGGTGCATCATCTGTATTCTGCTGTTCAATATATGCTACGACTCCTTCATACCTGACCGGAACTGCGCTGGTTACTCCAATATAATCATTGGATAAATAAAGTGCTTCGTTTGATCCGAAAAGTAAAAGATTTTTCACATCATCATCGAGCTGGCCAACCGGTTCATTGAGTGTAAAACCAAATTTTTTTCCCAGAGCTTCAAGTTGATTAAAAATATAAGATGTTTTATGCTTTCCGAGTGGAGCAATTCCTCCGTCACGTATGGAAAGTTTCTGATCAGGGAATACTTTTGCAGTATCAACTTCAGTAATGATCCCGAGACCGTTACATTTCGGACAGGCTCCGTAAGGAGAATTAAATGAAAAACTATTGGGTTCGGGCAAATTATAAGAAATTCCCGTATGTTCACACATCAGATATTTGCTGAAAAATGATACCTTGTCATTTTCTTCATCCCAAATCTGACACTGTCCCTTTCCATATCGAAATGCAGTAGCAATGGAGTTTTTCAGTCTGATATGTGAACCTTTCTCCACCTCGATTGTATCAACTAGCAAATCAATATCATGAGTCTTATATCTGTCCACTTTCATGTTTTGTCTGAGCTCCTGAAACTGACCATCGATTTTGACTTTCAGAAAACCTTTTTTCAGCCAAGATTCGAACAGTTCCCTGTAATGCCCTTTCCTCCCTCTTACAAGAGGACAAAGTACATGGATTTTCTGCTGATTGTAAGCAGTCATGATTTTTTCAACAATCTTTGCCTCTGTCAAATTAATCATTGGCTTACCTGTATTATAGGAATATGCTGTTGAGGCACGGGCATACAATAATCTTAAAAAATCATAAATTTCTGTAATGGTTCCGACAGTACTTCGCGGATTTTTGCTTATGGTTTTTTGTTCAATTGATACAGCCGGACTCAAGCCGGTTACTTCATCTACGTCAGGTCGTTCAAGTTTCCCGATAAACTGTCTTGCATAGGCAGAAAAAGTCTCCATGTATCTTCTCTGCGATTCAGCAAAAATGGTGTCAAATGCAAGTGAAGATTTTCCGCTTCCGCTTAGACCAGTAATTACAACAAGCTGATTATGTGGTATCTCAATGTCAATATTTTTAAGATTATTCTCTCTTGCACCGTGTATTGATATCACATCTTGTTTTTCAGGCAATAACTTTTTGTTGTCAGGCATGTCTGAAAAAATTAGCGTATAAAAATAGTATCATTCATCAATTGAGAAGGATGTTCAACATCTTTCATTATTTCTTCATATTCTGTAGTTAAAGGAACCAGTATTTCGTATTTCTTTCTTGAGTTGTTTTTTAGTGCATTCTTTCTGAGCCACGGGTTCAACTCATTCAGAACCATAAGGTTTGTATTGTGTTGATGTGCAAATTCAGTCAAATCTGATACAGTTGAATCAACGAAGACAGATTTGCATGGAACTGGATAATATAAATCAGCATTTCTCAAAATAAAGCCATATTGTTTGGGGTTGTGCCAGATAATTTTAAAAGCAAGAATTCTGTATATATAACGCATGGTTTCTTCAGGTAATATCAAATCATAATACGAATCCACCCTTTGATCGCGCATGGCTGCAGGAATTCTTGAAGCACCCATATTGTAAGCTGCTGCTGCAAGCGTCCAGCTTTGAAACTGTCTGAAAGCATCGTTGAGATATTTACATGCAGCATGAGTGGATTTTTCGACATGATAGCGCTCGTCAACTTCATCGTTTACCTCAAGACCATACTGAATTGCAGTTGCCTTAAGAAACTGCCACATTCCTGCGGCTCCGGAAGGTGAAACTGGAAAAGAAAGTTCGCTTTCTGCCATGGCAAGAAACATAAAGTCCTCATGAATACCATGTTCCTTAAAAATATTTTCAAAAACCGGGAAATAACGTGTACTTCTCTTCAGGATCAAAAATGTTCTTGAGTGCCAGAATGTTATGGCAAATAATTCTCTTTCAAGACGTTCTCGGACATAGTATCGATTCAATGGAACAAGCTCATCAGCAAAAGTCAGACTGTCAGGGATGAGTACATTGAACACTCTGTAATCCTTCGATGCAGTTTCATAATACATTTTGTCCCCTCTTTCATTATCGGCAGATTTTAACCTGAAAAACATCAAGATCAAAAAACTGACAAGAATAATAAAAACAGTGAGCAGGATATTATATATTTTCATTTTTTTTCATATTCAGAAGAGCAATAACAAAGAGCATGGCAAATTCAAGAGCCAGCCACGAACCAAAGGCGAGAAGATAAAAACTATTCCACCTATGAGCATACTGCAAAACAAGAACTCCTAGAAGCATATTAAACAATGACAAGCCAATAAACACGAAAGCAACTTCCCTGTCGTTCAAACCAAGATAAGACAAGTGATGTGTGGTATGGTCCCTGCCACCTTTAAATGGTGATTTCTTGTTTATGACCAGTCGTTTAAAGAACACAGTTGTTGTATCTATCAATGGAAGGGCAAATACAAGAGCGACAGAAAACAATCTTGCAGTGATCGGTGCCATATTGCCTTCGTCTGTTTTGAAATTCCAGAAATAAATAATACCGAAAGCGGCTATGATTATTCCAAGAAACATACTTCCAGTGTCTCCCATAAACATTTTTGAAGGATACCAGTTGTATTTCAGGAACGCAATGAGCGAAACACCAAGTCCGAGCAAAATGAGAAAATACTGATCGTTGGCATATTTCAGAATAAACACTGACATAATAAACGCTGAAATAATGAAAAAAGCAACTATGGTTGCAATACCATCCATGTTATCCAAAAGATTCAATGCATTCATGATTCCAACTACCCAGAAAACAGTCAGGATATGATTGTAAATTTCATTGTCGAACACCTCAATGATTGTCCCTGTAAAAGTTAGGACCAGAGCGCTGATAATCTGAAGTGACAGTTTCAGTAAAGGGATTGTATGATAGGCATCGTCGAAAAGACCATTCATAAAGCTGATTGTAAAAGCAAGCATGAGTCCGTAAAACTGGAGCATATTGAAATATTCTGTACCCTGAATGGTATAAAACATTGAAATTGTAGCAATGAGGAAACACATATAAAACGAAATACCTCCGATAGCGGGCTTACGGTTTGAATTCCAGCGCACATCACCATTTGTTGATTTCGTTCCGATATTTTTTAGGAATTTCAAAAGAAAATCATTTACCAGAAGAGCAAAAACAAAAACAGCCAACGCAAATAATACAAATACAATCATTGTGTTTAGAACGGTGAATTAAAATCTTGAAATAATATTCCCATACCATCCCTACTAGAAACAACAGGATGTTCAATACCCCAGTTGATATTCAGGTCAGGATCATCCCATTTAATGCAACATTCAGAATCAGGATGGTAATGAGCAGTGCATTTATAGGAAAAAATCGTATCCTGTTCAAGAGCAACAAACCCATGGGCAAAGCCAGGAGGGATCCACATCAGCAGTTTGTTTTGAAAAGAAAGCTCAACAGATTTATATTTTCCATATGTTTCGGAGTTTTTTCTGAGATCCACGGCCACATCAAGAGCTGCTCCACGGCAAACCCTAACCAGTTTTCCCTGAGAATTTGGAGGTATCTGAAAGTGCAACCCCCGGAGAACATGTTTGTGAGAAACTGACTCATTATCCTGAACAAAATCGTATCCCCCCGTGATCTTCTTAAATTTTTCAGAATGAAAAACCTCCATAAACCCTCCCCTATTGTCTTCATAAAAAGGAAGTTGAATGATAATCAGGTCTTCGATTTCTGTTTTAATTACTTTCATTATCTCTTAAAGCTACTAATAATTATTCGTCTGATTTTTTGAACAAACGTCAGTCTGGGCTGTTCATCCTGTTCATAATAATGGTTTTTATATCCTTTTCTTGCATATCCGTATGCATACACCAGATCCTTTTCCATATCCACATTTGAAATGGATTTGTCATAGGCATTTAAAATCAGTGAAAGATTTTTTATGCCATATACATTGAGCATTTTGTCAGTCAGCGGGAGGAAATTTCGCTTGGAAAAATTGGCTTTCAGGACATAAATTGGATAATCAGCAAACTGCATTGACTTGAGTGCATCAGAAACCAACCCGATGGGCGGATTGTCAACAATAACAAAATCAAATTTTTCTTTAAGTCTTTCAATAAGAATATTGAATTTCTCATCATTGAGAAGTTCGGCAGGATTTGGAGGAATTGGTCCTGCAGTTATAAATTTGATATCAAACTTGTGAATATCCTGAATTGCTTCCTCATAATCGCATTGTTCGCTTAAAATTGAACTGAGACCCACTTTGTTTTTCAGGTTAAAATACTTATGTACCGTCGGATTTCGCATATCCGAATCAATTATAATTACTTTTTTACCTGAAATAGCAAGCACTCCGGCAAGGTTAACAGATAAAAATGTTTTCCCCTCACCGGAAATTGTTGATGTGATGGCAATTACTTTTGAACCCGGCGAGTTATTGATAAACTGAAAATTACTTCTAACAGCCCTTAATGATTCAGCGAGAAAGCTTTTAGGATATTTTTCAACTATAAATTTATGAAGAGGAATATCAGAAGCATATTTGGGCAATACACCCAACAACGGAACTGATGAATATTTTCCCACTTCTGACACACTGACAATTGCATCAAACCTGAAGTAACTAAGTGCAACAATGACAAATGAGAGAAAGGAAGCCAGGACAACAACAATCATGAATACCTTTTTTTTCGATGGATAGACTTTGTCACCGGTTCTGTAAGATTTTTCGAGTATGATATTTTCCGGGACATACCCGGCAATCAAAATTGAAAATTCTGTTCTTTTCTCGATAAGTTGATTGTAAAAATTCTCAGTGACAGAATACGACCTTTCAAACCGCTTCAAGTCAAAATGAGGCTTGGATTCTCCTGAAAATGCCTGATTAAATTGTGAATTATACCTGCGAGTAAGCTCTCGGATTCTGACATCTGTACTGTTTTTAATATTCTGTGCTTTTGTAAGCATCAGGTTTTTCTGTAATTCAATCTGCTGATTGATAGATTGAAAGAAATTTGAGCCAGGAGGTAACTGCAGCAGCATTTGTTCTTTTTTCCTGACAAGTTCGCCCAGTTTATCAATGTCAGACTGCAGTTGAGTTGAATACTGACTTCCTGACAAAATTGTGATTAGAAGTAACGCATCTGGTGTATCCTTTGAACTCAACTCATCAAGTATACTCTGCAAAATATTGGATTCCATCTGAGCTTTGATCAGCTCATTTTCAAAACTGTTCAGTTGTGAAAGGGTGTTCTGACGTCTAATTTCATCAATATCTCCAACATTGTGGGTTCGCTTGTATTCAGAAATACTATCTTCATACATCATCATATCCTCAAATACATTCTGAAGTTGAAATTCAATATATTCAAGAATATTGCTTGCGCTTTGGGATCGCTTTTCTATGTCGAACGCCTGAAACTCAGTTGCCATCTCATTAGCAATATCAGACGCCCTTGCCGGATTCTTATCCCGAACCGAAATCTGAATGGTCTGAGCGACTTCATTGAGAACTGTTAGGTTGATTGATGAATGATACAGATCATACAATTTGTCGGTTTGCATAATTTCAAAAAGAAAGCTTTTCTGACGTGGAAATATATTTCCTAGATGACTTCCGTTTGGTTTTAAATGAATCACCAAATCCAGTTCTTCAAATTTCATCCATTTTCCGGGAACCACATCTGCTTCTCTTCTCACCTCATCTTCTGAACTTCGGTATGTATAGCTTAACCTCAGCAGTGAATCGTTTACGTATGAAAGTTTAAAAGGAGTATTATAAACTGCAGGGTTATATATCACGTAATTCACATAAAACGGACTCGAGGTATATAATTCATAATTCAGAAATTTCCCTTCATTGTAATATCGCACATCAAGAGGCAATTTTGCCAGGACTCTTTCAATAAACGTTCTGGAACGCAGCAACTCAAGTTTCTGAGAAAACTGATCATAGGTAATCCTTCCCAGTTCAAGAAATTTTTGCGCTTTGGATTCAGATTCAATCTGAATTATTGTCTTCGCTTCATAAATGGGTTGAGTATATCTGAGCATAAGATATGCCCCAAGAAATGAAATGATAAAAATGAGAATAATGATTGGCAGCTTTCGAAGTAAGATAAACCGAAATAGTTTCGGATCAAATTCTTCATTCAGTTTTGGAATTTTTGCAATAGCCATCTTATTATTTAAACAAATTGATAATCAGTAAGAGAGTGGTAACGATACTCATAAGAGGTGTTATTTCCTCCAGCAGACGACGACTTACAAAAAGCTGAGGTCCAATGTAAATCACATCGTTTGATTGAATTACAATGTTTCCAAGGTATACATTATCAGCAACAGATAAATCGATCTGATACATTTTAAAATCTTTGTTGACTTCTCTGATCAGATAGATCTTGTCAGATCGTCCTTCAGCAATCCCACCTGCCTGAGTCAGGGCTTCAATGAGTGTTGCATTTGGAGATTCAAGATCAACAACGGATGCTGGACTATTTCGTCCGCCCTTGTAAACATAAACCCGTTTGTTGACAACTTTCAGCAATACAAATGGATCATTTACAAATTTCCTGTATTCTTCTTTTAACAAATATTCTGCTTCTGAAATGGTTTTCCCGCCAAGTCTGATCGCTCCGATACCTGGTAAAATCACAGTGCTGTCTTTAAGCACACGATATGTAAAATTTTGCCGGGCACCTGTCATTGACTGGCCTGTTTCAGGGTTAATCAAAGCTTCTGCATTGTTGGCATACACATGTAATTCAAGCTCATCATCAACAGTAATAATGTGTTCCGTTTGTGAAACAAGCTGATCAACAGGACTGAACTCTGTATTTTTATTCACTTTATACATTCTGGAAGGCGTGAGCCAGTGGCTACATCCTGAAGTAAAAATGAAGATACAACCAAGAATTAAAAGAGAAGCTCTTTTCATTAAAATCAATTCATTTATCACGCAAAAGTACAAAAAAATCAGACAGATTTTGAAGTCGGAAAGTTTTTTTTCTGCAATAGTGACATGTATAATTGATCCATATCTTTAACCAATCTTGAGTAATGAAAATTTTCAAAAACAAAATTCAATCCATTGTTACTGAGTGATGTTCTCAGCTGTTCATTCTCAACAACAGCTGTGAGTTTGTTTATGAAATCACTCTTCTCATTGACGTCTGCAATCAGAGCTGTTTTGCCGTGTTGAACGATATTGGCAATGCCTCCCACATTGGTTGTCACAATGGGTTTCCCGGCTGCCTGGGCTTCAATCAAACTGACAGGCGTTCCCTCGTTCAGTGAAGTTAATGCCACAATATCGAGACCTGCATTTACGACATCAATATCTTTAACCCATGATGTAAAAACAACGACTGCATCATCATTTTCGTCAGAAGAAAATGGAATGCCACGTTCATAAAGCATTTGTTCCAGATGACTTCTGGTCATGCCGTCACCAATAATAAATGCTCTGATTTTTCTGTTGCTGTTTTTGTAAAGATCTTCTATGGCTTCAATAAATAAACTGTGATTCTTCACAGGAACCAGTCGCCCCACTATACCAATTGCAATTTCATCATCTTTCACTTTGTATTTGGTTCTGAAATGTAATCTTTTAGCTACTGTATCTTTCTGAAATCTGGACAGATCGAAGCCAAGCGGAACAATCTGAATTTTTTCCTGAGGACAAATTTTATATTTAAATGCGATATCGTTTTTCTGATTGCCGGATAAGGCAATAACAGCATCTGAAATAGCAGCAAGCTGTTGTTCAATTCTCACGTAAACATTACTTTTAAGTCTGCTGAAATACGCATCAAAAACGTGACCGTGAAAGGTATGAATGATCAATGGCACCTTCATCTGATTTGCAGCCATCCGTCCCAAAGCCCCAGCCTTGGAGGCATGCGTATGAACGATATCTGGTTTGAATTTTTTTATAATACCTTTGATTTTCAAATAAGCCTGATAATCTAAAAAAGGATTAATCTCCCTTCTCATTTCAGGGATCCTGTGCGGTTCGATATCCAGCTCCTTCAAAATGTAATCAGAATCAGCTTCTGTTTCATCCTGTTGTCCCCCAACCAGCAAAGTATCATACTTCTCATCGAGGTATCTGGTAAGATAGGCAGCATTGAACGAAGGTCCGCCAAGATTAAATCTGTTAATGATCCTTAAAACTTTTATCACATCCAGTCTTTTTTTATATGATGTTCATATTTTTCATACCAATACTGAAACACGATCAAACTCCATATAAATGACTGAAGATCATGGTTCCTTCTTGTAAATACGTTCTGCACAAGGGAGCTGATGACATCATATCTGAACAATTTCTGATTTTCAATAAAATCAGACGATTGTAAATAACGGTCAATCATTGACCTCAAGTGAGTTGAAAACCAGATATTCATTGGGACTTCAAACCCATGCTTTGGTCTTGCCAGAATCCCGGGAGGCAATTCATGTTTAAACGCATCTCGCAGAATTTTCTTGTTTGTTTGCTTTGAAATTTTAAATTTGGTCGGGATTGAAAATGCAAAATCAACAATACGACTGTCAAGAAAAGGTGGTCTTACCTCGAGAGAATTTGCCATGGACATCATGTCAACCTTTGGAAGCATATCCCCTGTTAATACAAGTTGAACGTCAGAAAGCAAGACATCCTCAATACCGGAAGATTCAGAATCAGATTCAGGGGCGACATGATTCCATCTGTCTGAAAATTCATCGTGTAACCCATATGATATCAATAGTCGTTCAACAGCTTCTTCATCATTAAATGCTGTCAGAAAACGATAACGTTCATCAATTGACATTGAATATGCCCTGAAATATTTCCGGAGTTTACGAACCTGATCAGGTATTCTGCCTGAACGTGAAGCAGGAAGTATATTCAGTAAGGGAGTAAAAGGCCTAAGGATCATGTCCTGAAACAGTTTGTTTCTGATTCTCAGTTCAGCAATGTGCTTATTATAGCCACCAAACAATTCATCTGCACCATCTCCCGAAAGTGCAACTGTCACATGCTTTCTCGTTTCACGGGATAACACGTAAACAGCAAGAGCTGATGAATCGGCAAATGGTTCGTCAATATAATCAAGCATACTTTCTACAGCTGCAAACAAATCATCGTTGGTCAGCAAAAAAGACGTATGATCAGTTTTGTGTCTTTTTGCCACAATCTCAGCATACTTTGATTCATTAAAATATGGAGACTCGGGAAATCCAACGGAGAATGTTTTAAGATGATTTGTATGCTTGGATGCTAATGCAGTTATGATCGATGAATCTATTCCTCCACTGAGAAAGCACCCCACAGGTACATCAGAAATGAGTTGTTCTGAAACGGAGGTATCAAGTAACTTGTAAATTTCAGAACATGCAAAAGCATAATCCTTTGAAGGATCGGGTTTATATCTGTTGAACGCAAAAGATGTATAAGCACGTTTTTCAACCTGACCATCCTTCACAATGAGATAACATCCCGGATTTAGTTTTTGAATCCTTTTAAAAATGGTATATGGCGGTGGTATATACGTCAGCCTGAAGAACATCTTCAAAGATGCATGGTCAAGCTCCTGAGGGTCAAGGCATTCGAGCAGGCTTTTCATTTCAGATGAAAATGCAAAGCCACGTTCATCAGATGTAAACAGCAAAGGTTTAATTCCAAATCTGTCACGAGCCAATATTAGTTCATCTTTTGAACGGTCGTATATTGCAAAAGCAAAAAATCCGCTGAGTTTATTTAGAAAGCTGATTCCTTCACTCATGAATAATTTGAGTACAACTTCTGTATCACTCTCAGAAAAAAACTGATAGCCTTTGGCTTGAAGTTCGTTCCGTAACGCTTTGAAATTAAATATTTCTCCATTAAAGACGATGAT
The DNA here is from genome assembly GCA_964388575.1 of uncultured Bacteroidales bacterium. GTDB lineage: Bacteria > Bacteroidota > Bacteroidia > Bacteroidales > DTU049 > CAYMAZ01. Next base: position 71,145 of record CAYMAZ010000005.1, read on the forward strand.
GTAATTTCCGTCTTCTGATCTCATTGGCTGATCTGCCCTTTCAGTTATATCGATAACAGAAAGTCTGTTATGTGTCAACAGAACGCTGTCAGAAACAAATTCATCATTTCTGTCAGGTCCACGTTGGTGGAGTTGTTTTCTGAATTTGACTGAAATATCTGAAAACGTGTTAGTTCTGTCTTCAGAAAAAGCAAAAACGCCTGATATTCCGCACATATGAAGAAATTATAGTTGCAAAATTACAATATCAGAAAATAGCAACCCAATTATTTAACAATTATTATCAGAGGTGTATCACTTCGTCATACGCTGCAGCACAGGCTTCCATAATTGCCTCTGACAGTGTGGGATGCGGAAAAACTGAATGAATAATCTCATATGCAGTCGTTTCAAGTGTCCGGGCAGCAACTACACCTCCGATCATTTCAGTAACATTTTCACCAACCATATGCGCACCCAGCCATTCACCATATTTTGCATCAAAAATCACCTTGATAAATCCATTCTTGTGACCGCTCGCCGTTGCTTTGCCACTGGCGGTAAACGGAAATTTACCTACTTTAATTTCATAGCCTTTTTCTTTTGCTTTCTTTTCTGTCAGTCCAACACTGGCGACTTCGGGATGTGTGTACGTACACGAAGGAATATTATCATAGTTCATAGGGTGAGGGTTCTTTCCAGCTATGTTTTCAACACAGATGATCCCTTCATGTGAAGCCACATGAGCAAGTGCAGGACCGGGGATAACATCACCAATTGCAAAATAACCATCAACATTTGTTCTGTAAAATTCATCGACTTTGATCTTACCGTGTTCCACAACTATTTCGGTCTCATCAAGGCCGATATTTTCAATATTCGGCGTAATCCCAACAGCAGAAAGAATGATTTCAGATTCTATGATTTCTTCTCCCTTTTTTGTTTTAACAGTGAGCCTGCACATATCGCCCGAAACATCAGCACCTGTTACTTCGGTACCTGTCATAACAGTGATTCCGCGTTTTTTGAAAGAACGTTCAAGTTGCTTTGAACATTCCTCATCTTCAAGTGGGATAATATTCGGCAAATATTCAATCAGCGTCACTTTTGACCCCACAGAATTATAGAAATAGGCAAATTCTGACCCAATGGCTCCACTGCCTACTATTGCAATACTTGCAGGCTGTTTTGGTAAAGTCATGGCTTCACGATAGCCTATGATTTTTTTCCCATCCTGAGGCATAAATGGTAAATCTTTTGATCTTGCTCCAGTTGCGATGATAATGTTTTTAGCAGAGTATACGGTAGACTTTCCATCTTCTCCTTTTACTTCAACTTTCTTACCGGGCAATACTTTTCCAAAACCCTGAATGACATCAATTTTATTTTTTTTCATCAGAAACTGAACGCCCTTGCTCATACCTTCTGCCACACCCCTGCTTCTGGATATCATTGCGCTGAAATCATGCTGAATTTGTCCTTCAATTTTGACACCATATGATGCAGCTTCTGAAATCTCCTCCATAACTGAAGCACTTTTCAACAGCGCTTTGGTTGGAATACATCCCCAGTTGAGACAAATACCCCCAACTTCAGATTTTTCAATAACAGCTGTTTTCATTCCCAGTTGTGAAGCTCTGATTGCTGCCACATAACCTCCGGGACCACTCCCGACTACTATAAGATCATAGTTCATAGTATTGTTGTTTTATGTTAATCAATTTTTTTTGTAAAATTAGTGAGATTTTTTCAAAGTTGTATTTATGTCCCTGCATAACCTTCGGGTCTTGAATACAGAAACTGGTAGAATCATCAGCCAGGCAGCTTTTTTATGATCATCATCTCAACAGATTCAAACAATGTTCGCGGATCAAATTTTCTCCAGTTAAAATGATCGTCAGGACTTGTGAAGTAAATATAATGGTCAATGCTACAATTTTTGAATTCAGCAATCACATGTTTCCTGAAGTTCATACCGACAATCCAGCCGGATTCAATCTCCTCATACCATTCATGATAGTAATCATCCTCTGAAAAATGGAAATTGAACACATTCTCACCAATCAGGATAAATTTTGAAATGTTTTCTTTCATCAGTAAATCGATCACGTCTCGTTTCAGGTACATAATGTCATTATAAAGGCAGTCATTCCATTCACCGATCAGTTCTATCACGGCAAAACCATATTCATAATCAGCATATAGAATTTTGAGATACAGTGTTGCACTTCCGAATTCATCCCACTGCGGATGTATCAAATAATTATAAACTGCATGAGTGAATTCAAACTCACTGTACTCACAACCGAAAAAAGGAGATCGTTCATCCTCTTCTGAAGTATATAGATTGCGCCACCTGTAATATGGTTCTATTGTGTGCATGCCTTCGATTTATAAAGTGTAAAATTATCAATTTTTTGAAAATCATTTGATGAATTTTCTTCCGGTTTTTTGTGAATTCATCATATATTTGCAGCAATCAAAGCGCGTAAATGAATGAAAAAGCTAACTTCCACTTTTGTTTTCAATTGTATTCTGATTTGTTTGACCTCAGGACAAATACTTCCAACAAGTAATCTTGAAGGCACTCTTTCACACTCAGGTCAGTCTTTTAGTGTGATCATTAAACTGCATACCGAAAGTACGAAACCATATTCTGAAATATTCATTCCGGAGCAGTTTATATTTGCAAAGAAGGCAAGTGCCACCACATTATCTGAAGACTCAATCATGCTTTGTTTTCGGGATTTTCAGGCGTCCTACAAGGGGAAAATCATTCACGACTCACTGTATGTCAGCGGTTTATGGATCCAGAGAGGACAGTCATTTCCTTTACAACTTGATTTCAAAAATGACAATGAAGCCATTTCATTCCACAGGCCACAGGAGCCCGGCGAACCTTTCCCGTATATCACCAGAGATTTTACCATTCCGAATAAAAAAGACAATGTCAATCTGAGCGGAACGCTTACACTTCCCGATACGCTTGCAAAACATACACTTGTCATCCTGATCACCGGTTCAGGGCCTCAGGACAGGAACGAAGAACTTGCTGGTCACAAACCGTTTTTTGTTATTGCCGATTACCTTACCCGCAACGGCATTGCAGTTTTCAGATTTGATGACCGCGGCGTTGGACAATCAACCGGAAATTTTGGCACAGCCACTTCACAGGATTTCATGAATGATGTTTTATCAATTGTATCATATTTCAAAAAACATCCGTACATAAATTCAGGAAGGATCGGTCTGATCGGACACAGTGAAGGTGGATTGATTGCAATGATGGCAGCTGCCAGAAAGAAAAAAGACATCGGGTTTATCATTTCTCTTGCCGGCCCAGGAGTAAATATCATCGATCTGCTCCTTCGTCAGACTGAAGATGTATTAAGATCTGCAGGTGCTCATGAAGAAATGATTGAGAAAACCCAGGCATTGAATTTTCAGCTCTACAATCTTGCACTCACTGAACCAAATATTGACTCAGTGATGAACAAAATCTCAGGATTCCTTGACGAAATCACAGCAGACCTCACAGATAAGGAAATCAATGAATACGGTTTTACCAGTGATAACATCAGAATCAGTGCAATGCAGTTATTTGTGCCGTGGATGAAATATTTTCTTTCCATTAAACCATCAGAATATCTAAAAAAAATCAAATGTCCGGTTCTGGCATTAAACGGATCTCTCGACATTCAGGTTTCTGCAGATGAAAACCTTGCTGCAATTGAGCGTTTTCTGAATGAGGCCGGCAATAAAAATTTCAGAACAGTCAAACTTGAGGGGATGAATCATCTTTTTCAATTCGCAGAAGAAGGAACAATCAGAGAATACATGCTTATTAAGGAAACCATCAACAAGCAGGCACTTGAGCATATGAAGAATTTTATACTGGGACTTAAATAGGAGATTATAGTTTTTTAAAGTCTTCAGCCAGAAATGCATCGGATTTGCCTGATGAAACATCTGAGATGTTATAATAGTAGGGAGCACCGTTTGCAACAGAAATCAGAAACTTCAAACACTTCCCGCCTCTGTCATCGCCGGGACCAACTTTATGTAATATCAGAACGTGTTCATTTTTGTCTGCAATTGCTTTTTCAATTTCTTTCAGATTTACAATTCTGACGGCTCCAGAATAATATTTTTCAATTTTTTCATGTGTGTTCACATTGTGATCAAGTTCATCTTCAAGAAACCAAATTTCTTTTGTTCTGATTTGCTCTGAATTATTTTTCACCAACTTCTGAACATCAGTATCCGGATTCTGAGAATTAATTTCAATATAATACTGAATAAACCTCAGAATCACATCAAGTTTATACAAATAGGCATCTTCTTCAAACTCTTCATCTTCTGAAACATACGAAAGTGGAACTGACCCCAGATCGGGCATATTGTTGAGATTTTTAGACCGACTGCCCATCACAACATTTAGAATATTGAAAACCAAATCCTTCCTTTTTGCTGCCATCATTTCTGAAAGAAATAAAAACGATGCTTTAGTGTCTGTTTGTTTACTCTCAAATTCTTCGGAACCAATGATTTCCCATTGTGTCAGATACCAGTTTTTTTCCATTGCAGTTTTCAGTGCGAAATCAAAATCACTGAAGGGGTTTTCGTAGTTGACAACATATGTTGTGGACTTCAGAAAGTCCTTATATTGTTCGTGAGTAGCAAGTGTTATATTCTGAGCCTGTGAAGCTGAATATATGTGAAACAAAAAAAACAAAGCATAAGTTTTCCAACTTACTTCCTTCAATGTCTTCATAAAAATCCTTTTTTAAAATAAATCGAAAGATGCTTCACCAATTCTTATGCCATCACAGAATGCATAGACCCAGTAAACCCCCGGAGTGAGCTGTGTAACAGGATGATAAGCAATGCGCAGGGGCAGATTTGAATCTGAAAACCTGATTTGCTGCTTTTCTGAAAACAAAATTTCATCACCCTGGAACCTGAACAAATCAACTTCATCTTTCATAAACGGCAGGATATTTCCTTCTGGATCAGCAATCCTGAAGTAAATTGTTTTGTCGCCCAGATCGAAATTCAAACCAGAAACTGTCTTTATTGTGATCAGAATATAATCTGTCTGCTTAATTCGCTTTGTGTTTTTTTCACCTCTTCTCAAATCCTGAATTCCGGTAGCGTGTATATCAATCAAATTGTACCGGGTAAGAAAATCAACTGTAAACAATTCTCCGGAATCAACATACTCTCTGTTTTTCAGTGCCTCCATGAATAAAACATTGGATTCCATTGCTTCAGCAAGTTCTACTCTTGATTTGTACAATTCATTGTTCAGCAGATCATTTTTTTCAAGCACAATATCCAGTTGATTATTAAGAATTTCATTCTTATTCAAAGCTTCTTTGTATCGTGAATAAGTTGAAATGAGTTCCCTGTTTAATCCGGCATTCAGATTTTTTTCTGAGATCAGAAGACTGTCAAGGAAAAAGTAATCAGAAATGAGTAAGGAATTTTCCATATCGGAATTTGAAAGCAACAAAGTGACATCTTTGAGTGCTTCGTATTGTTCAATTTCTCTGATTTGCTGTTCCTGAAATCTGTTTTCCCAATACAATGATTTCCTGTACGTCACAGCAGCAACAACCATAACAGAAATTAATGCTGCTGTTGTTCCGTATACGATCCAACTAAAGGATTTCGGAGAAATTAACTTCACGGGGTTTCAAAATTATTTTCAGCAAATATACAATAAGAATTTGTTTGTGTACAAATTTTGTTAACATTTTTTAACAAAATGATCTTAATAACTATTTCAAAGTAAACGAAGCTTCTCCAATCATCTGGTCATCGGAAAACAGGTTAATGTCGTATGTTCCCTGCATCAGTTCGACATCACCCCGATTAAAGGTGATACATACATTCTGTGATTTCTGATTATATTGTACACTTACTTTTTCAGAAAACTGAATTCTTTCGCCTCTGTAAATAAATGAATAACTTCCCTGTGTCAGGATCAGGTTATCAGGACGGGCAATCCTGAGATAAATATCTTTGGTGCCAGTCTGAACCAGCGAGTTCTCACTCAATGTAAAACACACCCTGATTGCATCGGTTCTTCTTGCACGGTCTGTTTCTGATTCCTTCCCACTGCTTCTCACACTCAGTGTCTTCACATTAACATTGTACGCTCTTAGAAATGCTGCTGTTGAAATTTTCTCTTCAAGCTCTTCTTTGCTTTGTGTAAGATCGAATGTGCGCTGCTGTTCGTCTTCAAGATTGCGTTTTATTTTAATATTCTCATCAACAAGTTCCTGATTAATAACATATAAGGAATCTATCTGCGCCACATACCCCTGAGTGATTCCTCTCAGATAATCAAGTTGTCGTTTTATTCTGCGATAGTCTGCCTGTGAATTTATCAAAGTTTCAATCTCCTGGGCCTGCGCCATAATCAAACTGTCTTTTTCAGAAAGCTGTCCCGAAATAACACTGTATTCCTCTCTGATTCTTTCATGTTCTGACATCAGTTCGTCAAGTTCCATCTGAAGTTCATCCATTGCCTGTTCTTTTTCAACAACAATGGTTCTGACTTCTGATTTCTGGGATATCAGCATCCATGCAAGAACAATTATGACGAGTAAAAGAACAATGATAATGCCCTGGTACACTTTTTTTTGCTTTTTATCTGACTGATTATTTTCCATAATTGAAAATATTTATGATTTTTGTACTTTTGAATTACATAACGAATGCAAAATTAGAATTATTTTTCAGACCTGACAAAATTATATCCAGTTAGACAATGTTGCAAGATTTTTTCAGATTGTTTTTTCCACATATTTGCCCTTTGTGCAATGCCCCAATGCTTCAGCATGAAACAGTGATATGCTTTGCATGTATGCATGAACTGCCTGAAACAAATTATCACACCTATCCATCTGAAAATGCCCTTGCTCAGACGTTCTGGGGAAGAACTGAATTGCAGTTTGCTATTGCAAAATATTTTTACACAAAAGGTCTCAAAACACAAAAACTAATTCATATGTTGAAGTATAAAGACAGACCGGATGTGGGTGTTGAAATTGGCAGACTGTACGGCAACACACTTGCAGAATGTGAATTTATCAGTGATGTTTCGTGTATCATTCCTGTTCCGCTGCATAAAAAGAAGAAAAGAATCAGGGGCTATAACCAGGCTGAAGTTTTTGCCAACGGACTTTCAGAAAGCATGAATATTCCGGTTGACATAACATCGCTGCAGAGGGTTGCCTTCACCGAGACGCAAACCAAAAAGAACCGCTTTGCACGATGGAAAAATGTGAAAGAAATGTTTCATCTTGTGCATCCTGAAAATATTGCAGGAAAACATATCGTTATTGTTGATGATGTCATTACAACAGGTTCAACACTTGAAGCCTGTATCAGTGAGTTGAAAAAGGCAGAAAATGTGAAAGTTTCTGTGATTGCAATTGCTGTTGCGTCTGGATAGCAGAATAGGATAGCGTTTGGCGTTTGGCGTTTGAGCGATTTTTTATCGTGGGAATTTGGGACCTTTGTAATCTGATTTTTTTAAGTATTGCATCAATGAATTTGATTGTTTTGATATTTTATCAGTGATTTCAAGCAATTCTTCAAGTTGTTCTAGATTTATATAGTTAAAATCAAAAGCCCTATAAGATTGTGATCTTACTTCCTCGTTTCCTCGTTGGATCCTTTGGCAATTGAAATGAAATTTATGAACTCTCTGTTTCCACCTCTGCCATAACCTTCAGCAATATTGTCCATCACACTCCCGGAAGAAGAACGAATCTGATCCCTGAATTTAAAGTCATTCATAAATGGCTGAATAGATGTCAGTTCATAAATATATTTACATAACTTTCTCGCTGTCTGCCAAATCTCCAGATCTTCAATCTTGTTAATTTTCATTTTATCTTAAACTTTTCTTCGATTAATCACTTACAGCATTACGATGCGTTTGACGTTTAACGTTTGGCGTAGGCGTCAAACGTTCAACGAACTCCATTATATCTCACTTCTTTCTTTTCATCTCTCCTTTTCTGAATACATACAACTTGTATGGGATTTCTCCTTCGTTGCATCTCCATCTCCCTTGCTTCTGTCCGTTTTTATAGCGGCCGGTGCAGCCCGAAATTTCATCAATCCAAAGACCGTGTTCCAGATCGTTGATAAAATTCCCCCTGACAACCTGCTTCCCGTCTTCGGCAAATTGTCTGTATTCACCCCAGAGTTTGTCATCGGCATAAACAAATGTCTGATAGAGCTTCCCTGAAGGATAGTATGTTTTCTCAATACCTGAACGCTTGCCTTTATACATAGCTGATTCGCGGGCGATCTGGCCCGGGTGATCATGATAAACACTGACTGTTTTGTCGTCGTTACTGAGCTGTGGACTGAACTGAATATGGTAAACAACAAATGTATCAGTTGTCTGAATGATCAGAAAATCGTCCTGTGCATTAGAAAACAGTGGCACTATAAGTAACAGAATTAAACTTTGAATAAATTTCATTGATCCACGGTGCTGATTGAATGGCAAATGTATAAAATTTCTTATTGATGAAAAATAAACATCCTTTCCGGAATCTGTATGATTCGGAAATACTTCCTTTGAAAATATTCAGACCATTCATTTTCTCCAAACACCGGCAACCAGAGCGGCCGGCTCATCGCACAACTGGATGCTTCAGGGGTGCAGACGGAGGAATGATTTTGGTGTTCGATTGGAAAATTATTGTCCCATAGGGATGCCTTCGGCATAAATTTGAAATTGTTCCGTAGGAATGCCTTCGGTATAAAAATTAAATTTAAAATTTAAAATTTCGACTTTACAATTTACAATACATATGCATCCCTCAAAATATATCTCTAACCTGGGCAGCAGCAGCTTTATCACCGACGCAGCGGGCCTGGCAGAACAGCACATCCAATACTTACCCTTCGGCGAGTTATTCGTAAGCCAGCGCAACACCATTTTCGACAGCAGGATGATTCGGAAGTGCAGAAGTGTGAATGTTTTTGATGCTCGATTGTTCAGTGTGAATGTGAGTTTTGAGAAACAGAGTGAAAGTGCTCGCTCCCGCTCTCACTCAATTTTTATGTTAATTTCTGTATCAATGAAAACAGCATTTTTGAAATTTCTTCAAGCTGGCTATCAAATGCTGTTTTTTCTTCAGATGTTATCATTTGAAGTGTAAACAAAAAATCAAGTATTGCCGAACACTCAAATGCACTGCCTCTGGCAATGACAAGAAAATTCTTTCTGTCTCTGTTACTGAAACGTGATGATCCTTCAGCAATATTTAGCATAATACTTAATGAAGCACGCTTTAACTAGTCATTCACCGAACGGTCAAAGTTTCTTTGTTTTATGAAAGTATGTATCTCAACAGATAATTCCTTTGCCTTTTCTTAAACATTCAACTTTTTGAAATCAAACATGATGTTCAGTGTGAGTGTGAGTGTGAGTTTTGAGAAACAGAGTGAAAGTGCTCGCTCCCGCTCTCACTCTCACTCTGTTTAAGTCTCCCCGGAAGGACTCGAACCTTCGACCCATTGATTAAGAGTCAATTGCTCTACCAACTGAGCTACGGAGAGAAAAGTTGTGCAAATTTACATGTTTTTTTTCAACTTCCCGTGACTAATTTTATCATTTATGACGCAAATCTTTTTTGCACACTTGCCAAAAAGATGGTACCCCGATCCGCCTTCACCGATGATCACAAACATTTCATCCGGATCAGTGATGCGTGTTGAGCCGATAATGTCTACTCCCCTGGAAAACAACATTTCAGGGACCATCCCTCCACTTGGGCCAACAAGAGCAATCACTGATTTTTCTGAACACATTGACAACAAATAATCAAGTGTTTTGTTGATGACAGATGAACCGGTAATCAGAACTATGTCAGAGTCGCTGAGAATATCCTTTGAATCAGCATAAGGGACATACAAAGGCAGCTGTTCTTCATTTAGTGCTTTCTCACTCAGCTCAACAACACGCACAATATGATCAGTATTCTGCAATTTTTGAATATAATTATGAAAAGCACCTACAATGGTAATATTTTTTTTACCGCTCAGATTCAGCAAGTCAAGCGTATCAGTATCCTCAACAATCTGATACTGATTTTGTGTCAACAATTCCGATGACATTGCACTGATCACAGCAACTTTCACTGCATCAGGAATTCTTGCATCATCATTAAAATTCAGCAGTTCGTATACCAAAGAACCACGAATATTTCCCGGGGCAAATTTTCCAAGAAACCGTTCTTTTGGGTGCAACCTCATCTTCCCGGGTTGAAATTCATTTCCTGCAAGACCGCAACTGCTGTCAGAAAGTTGCACAGCCGTAAAATTTCTGCCTGAAACAAGTCTTTTAATTGTGAGAGCTCTGAGCAGATTCTCATGAGCAGATGACAGATATTGGATTATTTCTTCAGTGATCATTTGTATGTTTTTGAATATTCGTGATTATTTCCGCGCTTTTCCGGTCTTCTTCCTGACAGAAAAACCAAAACTCCCGATCTGCTTTCCGGTTACAAAATACCCGCCATGAGCGTATATCAGCAAGGGAAGTTGCTTCAGTTCGATTGCATTGGATCTTTTGTTGTGAATTGAATCCCAGGCTGTTACGGCCACAACTTCTGCAATAAACATAGAATGTGACCCCAGCGGCACTTCCTGAGTCACTCTGCATTCAATGGATACAGGGCATTGTGCAATTGACGGTGTTCGAACAACTTCCGAAGGTGCGGGTTCAAAGTTACAATGTTTCATTTTATTCACATCCCGTCCCGATTTGACACCGCAAAAATCAACTTCCTTAACCATTGTTGCAAGAGGTAAATTCACAACAAATTCTCCCCTGCTCCTGATCAGGTGATATGAATGTCTTTCGGGTCTCACTGATATGCTGAGCATCGGTGGATTTGTGTTGATGGTCCCCGTCCATGCGATTGTAATGACATTGAATTCTTCTTCTGTTATGCCGCAACTCACCAGAACAACGGGCAGAGGATATAGCATGTTTCCCGGTTTCATTGAAATTCGTTCATTCATCGTATTCCCAGTTTTTCTTTAGCTTCCTGCAATGTTATTTTTTTATCTCCTTCAACGGCAACAATAAAAGCATCGGGGATTCCGCCAACATGAACCTTGTTTTTCAAAATTTCAGCTTCAGCAGGCGTTTTACATTTCCCGGCCAGATAGATTGTCAAACCCTGTGCATCAGTGATAATCTGAATGCCGTCATCAGCAAGTTCAATGAATGCATTGACGACCTCAACAGGCACCTGGTTTCTGTAAGCACCAAGCTGTACTTTAAAAAAAACATTTTCAGCCCTGACTGATTTTACTTCAGCAATTTTGGGTTCTGTCCCAAATTTTCTGTTGAATTCCTGAACAATTGGTTTTTCTCCGACATCAATAAAATTCTGAGCATCATGTGCGCTAATCCTTTGCCCGTTTCTGTATATCACGACATAGGCATCCGGTATTCCGTTTTCTCTGATGAGATCGCGTGCAGCATTTGCTTCAGCAAGGGTGGCATATATGCCGGTCATATATCTGTAATTCCCATTTGCAAGCCGTTCCTCAATCAACGGTGAAATTCCGAACAGTCTGTCAGAGGTTCTCATACTTCCGTAAACACCAATCTGAACAGCATAATAAAAAGCGGGCATTTCGGCAAAACTCACCTGAGTTCCGGAAGAAACAGCAAGTTGTGCTCCCTGTTCAACCGCTGACATATCTACACTCTGCCCGCGGGACAGTTCAGGCTGCTGTGCCAGAATGTTTCTCGCTTCTGCAACACTGATGCGCCTTCCGTTGAAATAAGCAACCACGAAGGCATCGGCATATCCCATCGTACGGATCTGGTTCCGGGCCGAAAAAGCGTTGTTCAGATCGAAAAACTCGCCATGCATATATCTGTACCAGCCTTCTGCATACTCATAAAATATTGGCATCATTCCGGCATATTCATCATTACGGGCTGGCATTTTTGATGCCGAGAACTGAACTCTGAATAAAAGCTTCCATTCGTTCGGATTATGCTCCGGAACAGGATTCACATCTGAATAAAACTGAACGAATTCCGATGAAGCCCGGTCAGATACAATTACTGACTTTTCAGGAGATGCCGTTTGTGCTGATACATCAGCAGGAATTGTCTGATTCGATTCAAAAGTGGTGTTTCTGACCGGTTCGGCCTGATTGCCGGTTTCAAAGTTTTCCGGCCTGATAATATTTTCAGAAACAGACTGATTCAGAATTGCTGTTGTATGTTCAGCAGTTTCATCAACGGGCTGATCCCTTTCTGTTTCTCTGAAGTAGCTGGCAATTCTGCTCATATCTCCAACTGCAAATTTCAGGTTTCGCCTCAACACGGCAGCAGCATCAAAATCTGCAGCTGCCTTTTCCGAATACAAAATAAACAGCTCATCCTGAAACTGAAGGGCTTTCGCATATGCATCAAATCTCTCAATATACATTATCTTCTTTTGTTCCAGGTCTGTTATTGCTTCAGCGTCCTTAAATTTCCGAAGTGCAATTTTTTCATATTGGTTTCCGGCTGTTTTTAAATCATTGATTTTCTGCAGTGTCAGTTTATCCACTCCTGGCAGTGGAATGCTTTTCAATACAATTGAAGTCGCAAGAGATTTGTTTCTTTCTGCAACAGCTACAATTTCAACAACTCTCAAAGTATATTCTGCAAGTATCTCCTCTTTCATTCTGATCATTTCACGCAACTGTTGCCGTGATTGTTCTGACGAAGACCTGTTGAGTGCTGTAGTGTACTTTTTAATTTCGTACTCCAGAAATTCAATATATTTTCGTGTGGCAGCAAGCGCGATCTCAGGCTGATATGAAATATCACCCGCATCAGGTAGATTCTGAACAGTCAACGGCTCTGTTTCAGCATATTTTTGTGCAATTGAATTATATTGACGAACAGTATGACGAAGCTCTTCCTTTAACACGTCTATATTTTCCGATGTCAGGCTGAGTACTTCCGGATCTGTAATCGTTCCGGCTTCGTCTTCAAGCTGACTGATTGCAGTGACAAGGAATGTGGCTGAAGCACGCAGGATATACAGATGTTCAGTATCTGCAATCTGCTGAACTTCATCAGCATCGTCAGATGATTCAATTTTCTGAATCATCCCATACACTTCACTTTCGGATTTGGCTTCCTGAAAGATTCTGTCAGGAATTTTTTCTGAAACAGGAGCAGACGTCCATTGGTTTGCATCAGAAACAGCTGAAGAAAACTGATCAGAATATACATTTTGGGAAATCAGTGCATTCATCCGTTTGAGTTTTTCAGCAGGAATTGTTGTAATGAGCGGAATCTGATCATTTTCAAACAACTGAACGGATGTTTTCTGAACTTCTGATAGTCTTGCCGCAATTTCGGATTCTGATTTTCGGATTGCCTCTGTATGCTGACGTACATTTGTTTCAAATTCCTTATATGTCATTGCTGAGTCGGACATTGTTTCTGCAAGCAAATCAAATTGTTTCTGATCATTCAGCAGTTTATTCTTCTTCGATGTATTATTCGTTTTTGCAGCTTGTAGTGCGACCTTCTGTGACAGTGTAATGTAATTTTCAGATTCCATTTCTGCACGTTCAGCAAGCCCCTGCCACTTCATAGCATCGGCATTTAACTGTTCGGTGTATTTATTGACAGAATAACGAAACCGGGCATCATCACTGAAAACAACTTCCTGATTTTTCTGAACATAACTGATTAACTTGTTCACATCTGCTTCAGACTTTTTCTGATTTCCTGCTTCTGCTGATCTGCTGACCTGTCTGGCCATATCAAAGACCCGTTCATCAATGCGCTCAACATCTGACAAAACATCATTTGTATGTTCAAGTATAATCTTTTTCATTTCAAGTTCCTGAAGATCATTTCTGTAGTTCAGCATCTGTCTTTCCCATGAAGACTCAAGCATTCGCCTGTCAAAAGAATTCAGTCCGGGATCAGAAAGTTGTGAATTCAATCCTGTCAGAATGTGCTCGGTGTTTTCAATTCTCCCGATGATTTGTGCAATTTCCTTTTCAAGTTGGCGTTTGCGTATGAAAATCAAAGCTTTTTCTTCTTCAAAAACATTGACAATCTCATTGGCCATGATGGCAGGAGGCTGGTCTTTCTGAATGATTTCTTCCAGATAATGAAGTTTTTCAGAAGATGTCATCCCTGAGAACTTTTTCATTTCAGATGATGAAACTTTTGTCTCAGACTTTGTCACATCATCTTTTCTGACAGAGACAGTATCTACCCCTACCAGGTCAGCAACAGAAGATTCTGTCAGAACAGCTGTCTGAACATCTATCTGAGTTGCAGTACCTTCAAAACTTGTAATCAACTCTGTTGTCCGGACAGTATCAGCAGATTTTACCCTTATTGGTTCATTTACTGAATACAGATCAGATGTTCTATTTTCTGAGAAATACGCATCCGGTTTATAAACATCACTTAATGTAATATCTTCATTTTGAATAAAATAATCCAGTGAATCAGACCTGTTTTCAATGAATTTTTCAATTGTGGCAATGTCATTCAGAACCTGTGTTCCTGAATTGCGGACATCTTCAGCAACAAAATTATTAATATGTTCCGCAAAATATTGCTGATCAGACGATTCTGACTTCATTTTCTGCTGCTTTTCAATTTCCAGCTCCAGATACATGATTTCCTCCTGCAGAACACCTTCAAGAGAAGGATCATTTACATTTTTCAAAGAATTGACCAGTTTAGCCTTTTCATTTTCAAGTAATTCAATGCTTTTGTCAATTGCCTGAATATCATATTGATTGAATGCAGCATCTACAGTAAAAGGTTCCTGTGACTCACTGACCTGATCAAAAATCTGAGTGATTTGTTTGTCAACGTTGATCTCGTATGTTCTGATATCATCAATCAATCTCTTCAGCAGCACCACAGATGTATCAATCTGATTGGCAGAAGCAAGTTTCTGGATATCGCCGGCACGAATGATAATCTTGTCATACTCGATCCTCTGCAGGTTAATTGCTTGAGTCAGTTGCCCGGATAACTGAAGAGCCTGAAGATACTGCATTTCTGACTCAACAGCCTTCCTGTTCAGAAAGGCCGATTGTTCACTGAGTTGTTTGCTGACAACAGGATCGGTTTCAGCTGCAGCCTGCATTTCAATGCTTTGGGTTTCGGATGCAAATTTTTTCATTCTGTCACGATACCTGTCAGCACTCAACTCAGCAGCTTGCCTTTTCTGTCTGAGTTGCCCAAAGGTATTTGAAGCATCTTCGGCAAAATTGAATGTCAGGGTAATCAACTCATCCTCAGTTGGATTATCAGAAATATTATACTTATAGTTATCTGCATACAACCGTCTTCTTCTTTCCTGCTCAAATTTGTCAAGCTCATCCCCTGTTGTATTCACCTGAAGATTGGAAATTTGCTGGATTTGCCTGACCGCATTTAAATATGTCGAATCATCCACACGAGCTGAAAGATTGGTGACCTGGGCAATAAGCTTTTCCGGTTTCTTCTCAGGCCGGACATCAATTCTGACCATATACACATTTATCTTTTTCAGGCCACTGTTTCTAACGGAGGAAAAATAAGCAAACTTTTCATCACGGTCGGTTACAAACAAAATGTCATCGTATGGTGTATTTATTGCAAAATCCAAATTTACCGGAGTTGTCCACTGCTGTTCGTATTCATCCCATGTGGTTTTGAAAACATCATAACCTCCCATGGAATTATGTCCTTTTGATGAAAAATACAAGGTATTATCATCAGGGAGAATAAATGGATAATCCTCATCATATCCAGTGTTCACTAAATTGCTCAGTCGCTCAGGTTCTCCCCAGGTTCCGTCTCCCCTTTTATATGACCTGTAAATATCTTTTCCGTTCTTTCCATCTTTTCCGTAGCTGGAATAATACACAACCTGCTGTGTATCAGATAAAAAAACAATTGATGATTCTCCAATTTTTTTATCAAACCGGGTTTTAAAAATATCAGGTTTGATCAGAAACTTCCCGCCGAACCTGCTCACATTGTATGACCTGAAAAAGTTTTCAACTGAAACGTGGTGTTTTTCAAACACATAGAGATCTCTGATGTTCTTAAGCAGTTTCACGCCATTATAACACATATCAATCCTCTGATTGACATTGTATAATTCAAATTTCCTTGCAGTGGATTTATCCCGGAATGTTTCATAATATCTCAGTGCTTCAATAAATCTGAAATTCAGATGATAGGCAGTGGCCAGATGAAAATAGATCAGCACAGCATCATCACCTAGCAGCTTATTGATCCCTGCTTCAATATACCTGATGGCTGCATCTGGATCAAGCCTGTCAGAATAGAGCATTGAGACACCGAAGCGATATGAATACAAAGGATCATTTCGGTGAAGACTGAGTAGTTGTGAGTAGAGCTGCATCGCTTCAGGATATTTCTCCTGCTGAAAAAACCTGTCAGCCCGGGTAATGATTTCTTTATCAGTCTGCGCAATAAGAAAAGAGCCTGATACTGATAAAAACAATGTCAGTACAACAAAAAGAAAAAATCTGTTATCTGTGTACTTTGAACAAATTAACACAGTGCGGTTCGGTTACATATATATTTTACAAATGTAAAGCAAAAATGTTACTCGCAGCAAAAAAAACTGTTACAGTAATGAAAGTTGATGATATTGTGATTCTCAGTTATACAATTCTACATCAGAATTGTCATTTTGCCTGCTTTTTTTAATAACTTTGCAGAAAACTCATCTCATGATTAAAAATGAACTTAAAAGTTGTTTTCTAAATGTTTTCAGGTCATTATACAGCTCTGAGATCGCCCTAGATCAATTGCAAATTGAAGAAACAAATAAAGATTTTAGTGGTGATTACACCTTTGTGGTTTTTCCTTTTGTAAGATTTTCTAAAAAATCACCTGAAGCAACTGCAGAAGAAATTGGCAAACAACTTTCAGCCGTTTGTGGGCTCATTTCAGAATACAATGTGGTCAAAGGGTTCTTAAATATTATCATCAGGGACATCGTTTGGGTAAAGTTGATGAATACACACGCTTTTGACTCAGGCTATGGTTTAATCCCTGTACAGGAAAAGACACATCCTGTTGTGATTGAATATTCTTCTCCAAACACGAACAAACCACTGCATCTTGGACACATCAGAAACAATTTGATCGGACAATCTGTTTCGCGCATTCTTGCTGCAAACGGCAAATATGTCAGACAGGTCAATCTGATCAATGACAGAGGCATTCATATTTGCAAGACAATGCTTGCCTGGATCAAATGGGGCGAAAATAATACTCCTGAAACACTGGGTGTGAAAGGGGATAAATATGTTGGCGATTTATATGTAAAGTTTGAACAGGAGCTGCAAAAGGAAATCCGCAAGCTGTCAGATAAATGCATGAACGAAGACGAAGCCATGGAGTATTCAAAACTCATGAGCGAAGCACGTGAGCTTCTTGTACGTTGGGAAGAACATGACTATGAAGTCCGACATTTGTGGATGAAAATGAATGACTGGGTTATGAAGGGATTTGAGAACACATATAAAAGAATGAACATCCATTTTGACAAATTCTATTATGAATCTGAAACATATCTCAAAGGGAAGGAAATCGTTCTTGAAGGAATAAAAAAAGGTGTTTTTGAACAAAAGGAGGATCAATCTGTCTGGTGCGATCTGAGAGAAGACGGTCTGGATGAGAAACTACTTATCCGTTCTGACGGAACAAGCGTGTATATGACTCAGGATATCGGTACTGCTGTCATTCGCCACAAAGATTACAAACCTGAGAAAATGATTTATGTTGTCGGAAATGAACAGAATTATCACTTTCAGGTTTTGAAACTTGTTCTAAAAAAAGCAGGATATTCATGGGCTGACGATATTGAACATCTCTCCTATGGAATGGTTGAACTGCCTGAAGGCAAAATGAAATCCCGCGAAGGCAAGGTTGTTGATGCTGATGATCTGATGGATGCAATGTATGCAACAGCAAAGCAAATTGCAGAAGAAGCAGGCAAAGCCTCTTCTCTTCCACCTGAAAAAGCTGAAGAGGTCATTGAAATGATTGCTCAGGGTGCCCTGAAATACTTCATTCTCAGAGTTGATGCAAGGAAAAATATGATTTTCAATCCTGAAGAATCAATTGATTTTAATGGCAACACCGGACCCTTTGTTCAATACACCCATGCACGCATCATTTCATTGCTGGAAAAGGCGAAATTGTCAGGATTTGAACCTGTACCTGTCGAAACTGACAGTCTGCATCCCCTGGAAAGAACTCTTATTGTACTACTGAATAAATATCCTGACATTATAGAAGAAAGCGGACGTGAAATGAATCCTTCGGTCATTGCACAATATGCATTCGAACTTGCAAAGGAATACAATTCATTTTATCAGAGTCTGAATGTTGTCAAAGAAGAAAACGAAACCAAACGCACAATTCGACTGAACATCTCCGGGTTCACTGCAAATGTGCTCAAGTCAGCATTTGAATTGCTGGGCATTGAAATGCCGGGAGTGATGTAGTCAATCAGAATACAATGAAATTTAAGCTGATCATTATAAATATTACTCCAATTACTTAAAAAAAAACAGCCTTTTCTACAAAGACTGTTTTTTTTTCGAACAGAGTACTACAAAAGTCCGCCGTTCTGATAAATTTCATTCTGAACGCTGTAGAACGGATTGATTTTACCGGATTTCCCCTTAGAAACATTTGTAATATCACCACTCAGGAAATCAACCTGAATTTCATTACCGTCTTCAAGTTGTATTTCAGCAAGCAAGTCATTCCTGTATGTGAGGATTGGCATTGCTGCGTTAATGGCATTCCGTTCATAAATTGCACCGTAAGATTCTGCCAGAATACATGAAATTCCCAGGGCTGTAAAACAATCAACAGCCTGCTGGCGAGAACTGCCTGCTCCGAAATTTTTACCTGTCATGATGATATCGCCCTGTTTTGCTTTTTTTGCAAAATCTTCCCAGCCTTTCAGGTTGTCAAACGCATATTGTCCCATCTCGGCAATATTTGTGATCGTAAGATATCTGTTATGAAAGATCATATCTGTATCAATATTATCAACAGGGATGAGCCATACTCTGCCACGGACCAGTGTGGGTTTTTCAGTTTTTGTCTTTTGTTTCAGTTCTGCAGATGTAAATTTTCCGGGACCCTTAAATTCTGCGGGAACTTCAGGAATTTCAAGGGGTGTAGTAATAAATCCTGCAACAGCACTGGCTGCCACAACTGCAGGTGAAGCCAAAAACACTTCTCCTTTTCCCTGTTTTCCGGCAAAATTTCTGTTCCCTGTACTTATTGTAACTTCGTTGGGGCCGTTTTGGCCAACCTGACCTGCGGCACACCCTGCACAACCGGCGTTTGAAACCAGTACTCCTGCATCCTTGAAAATTTGAATCAATCCTTCATCCATTGCCTGATTCCAGATGGCATCAGTGGAAGGAACGATCTTCAGAACCACTCCAGGAGCAACTTTTCTATTGTTTAAAATTCCTGCAGCAACACGCAAATCTTCAATTCGTCCGTTTGTACAACTACCGATGAAAGCCGAGTCAATTTTTCTGCCTTTGAACTCGCTGATATCTCTTGTATCATGAGGATGTCCCGGATTTGAAACTCTTGGGATAAATGTTGATACATCAATTGTATGTGTTTCCAGATATTGAGCATCAGTATCTGCAAGAATCGGTTCAAAGCTTTTCCCAGTGAGTTTTTTTAGTTCTTCAAGTAATTCGGGTCCAGGAGGAAATAAAATTGTAATCACACCCATCTCGGTTCCCATGGATGCAATGGTGATGCGTTCATCAAGTGTCATGTGATCAATGCAATCACCGTAAAGTTCCACTGAATATCCGAGCAGTTTGTTCGCTCCGAAGATTCCGAGGAGATTCAACATAAAGTCCTTTGCTGTCACATTTTCAGACAATTGTCCTGTAAAAGTAATTTTCACAGAATCAGGAACTTTGAACCAAACAGATCCTTTTGCCCAGGCAGCGGCGATATCCTGATCCCCCATTCCCTGTCCGAAAGCTCCCACAGCACCCATGATATTGGCATGTGAATCTGTTGACACAAATGTACTTCCCGGATAAACAAGACCCGTTTCAATGGCAATGTGCGTTCCGATTCCGGCATCAATATCATACACCCTGATGTTGTTGTCTCGCGCAAACAAACGACAATAATGTTGGTTCTCAGCATATTTCTGATCACTTCCTGTCGGGTTGCAGTCAAAGGTAAAGAGTGTTCTGGAAGGATCATGAACGCTCAGTCCATTTTCCATAAGATTCTTGACCACATTTGCACCTCCGAAATCACGGGCTACGCGTGCATCAATAAATACATCAACGATATCTCCGGGTTTTACAACATCCTGATCAGAATGATTGGCAATAATTTTTTCTATAATATTCATAATACATCCTTTATACGATGAGACGTTCTTTAAATGGTAGAAATGTCATAAAATCAGCATGATGCACAATATATGCTTCCGTTGTTCTTTTCACATGATCACCTTCTCCGGCATGAGCTGCGATGATGTGACAAACTGAAGCAGGTAAGCTGCACATTTCAGCAAGGCTGACACCACTGAACGGATGACGCAGGTATTTTCCATATGCACCGATAACACTTTTTCCATCTTTCATTTCATATTCGAGAAGCTTACCTACATCTGCCAGAATGGCACCTGAAATCAAAATATCCATATCTACAGGGAGCTCATTACCATAGAACTCATTGATTTTCTTTGCTGACTCCAGTGCAATATGGACGACAGAACGTTTATGAGCCATAAAACTGACTTTGAGATCTGGTCCGGCAAGGAGCGTAAATGGAATTGTGAGCAGATCTTCGGGTGTGAGTACGCTTTTCTGAAGAGCCAGAGCCCATGTCAGAGTGGTATTTTCACGCAATTCTGCATCTTTTATCCATTCCAGTTCAGGCCATAATTGTTTTGCCTGATCAATATATTTATTTTCAACCTGAGGTTTCATATTTTGAAAAATTTAATTTGAATAAACATTTTATTTCAGTCTGGCAATGACTGCGTCTGTCATTTGCTGGGTACTTGCAGCACCTTTGCTTATCACATCCTGACTTCCGCGCATTTTGCTCATGTCATAGGTTTTCACCTTTCCTTCGGCAACGACTTCAGCTATGGCATTCTGGATTTTTACTGACAACGCTTTTTCACCCAGATAATCGAGCATCATACATGCAGACATGAACATTGCAATCGGGTTCACGATTGAGACTTCATAGTCAGCATATTTGGGAGCTGAACCATGAGTTGGCTCAAAAACTGCAACCCCTGTTTCTCCGAACTGAGCTGAGCATGCAAAGCCAAGACCTCCGATCAAACCTGCAAAACCGTCAGAAATGATATCTCCGAACATATTCCCGGCAACAATCACATTATAATCTTCAGGATTTTTTGTCAGCCACATCATTTGTGCATCGATATTGGTATCCCACACTTCGATACCCGGATATTCAGCTTTGGCAATTGTTTGTGCAAGTTTGAGCATCATACCGCTTGTTTCACGAATCACATTGGGTTTTTCACAAACAGTAATTCCCTTATATCCGTTTTCCTTCGCATAATCGAGAGCAGCACGAACAATTCGTTCAGTATATTTTTTTGTGAAAATTCTGGTTGAAATAGCGACTTCATTTCTTGGATGCATTCCAAAATTCTTTGCAAAAGCAGGATGGCTCATCATTGCTTCCCAGACCATGTCACCGGGATTGCTCCATTCCACACCGCCATACAATCCTTCTGTATTCTGACGAAAAATCATGGTATTCACAATGGGTTCCTCAATTGTATTACCGGGGCCTCTGCGAATGAAGTTCAACGGATTTCCAGCAAATGTTTTGCAGGGACGCATACAGATATCCATTTTAAAATGCTGACGCATTCTGACAATCGGACTGAAGTAATTGTATCCCTTGCCTTTCAGTTCAGGGGCGAGTTCTGCTTCGGCTTTATCTTTTGGTTTCGATGTAATAGCTCCGAAAAGCCCTACTTTGTGTTCTTCAAGAAGTTTGATTGTTCTGTCTGGCAAAGGATTTCCTTCTTTACACCAGAAATCCCAGCCTATGTCTCCATGGACATATTCAGCATCAAATCCTGCTGCATCAAGCAAACGGATACATTCCTGTAATACTACATTTCCGATTCCGTCTCCGGGCATCGTTACGATTGTTCTTTTAGCCATAATTGTATATTGTTTATTGGTTTTTGTTTCATTATCTGCCGGGCAAAGATATTTGGAATTTTTTAAATTTTCCAAAATATCGTACCGAATTTTATCTACAAAAAATTGACAATAATCAGTAAGTCCATTTCTGAAGTTAGAAATTGTACAGTTTGATGATCTACTTATTGAAAAAATCTACTGAGGCAACTTATTTATAGGCAGGAATTCCCGTAATCTCATGTCCCGTAATTAAAAGGTGCACATCATGAGTTCCTTCATAAGTAATGACTGATTCAAGATTCATCATATGCCGCATGATTGGAAAATCATTTGTGATTCCCATTGCTCCGAGCACCTGTCTCATTTCTCTGGCAATATTCAGAGCCATAAAGACATTATTTCTTTTTGCCATGGAAACCTGACCCGGAGTGGATTTTCCTTTATTTCGCAATGTACCAAGGCGCCAGGCAAGCAACTGGGCTTTGGTAATTTCAGTGAGTGCTTCTGCGAGTTTTTTCTGCTGAAGTTGAAAACCAGCAATTGGTTTCCCAAATTGAATTCTTTCAAGTGAATACCTGACTGCAGTATCGTAACAATCCATGGCAACACCTATGGCCCCCCATGCAATTCCATATCTGGCAGATGAAAGACATGTCAAAGGACCTCTCAATCCCTGAACATTGGGTAATACATATTCTTTAGGAACTCTTACATTATCAAAAACCAACTCCCCTGTTACTGATGCACGTAAAGACAATTTTCCGTGTGTTTCAGGCGCAGTCAGTCCTTCCCATCCCTTTTCGAGGATCATCCCTCTGACAATTCCCAGCTCATCCTTTGCCCAAACAATAGAAATATCAGCGATTGAAGAATTTGTAATCCACATTTTGGCACCGTTGAGGATGTAATGATCTCCTTTATCCTCGACCCTTGTCAGCATTCCTCCGGGATCGGAACCATGGTTTGGTTCTGTGAGACCAAAACAACCAATTATTTCACCACTTGCAAGTCGTGGAAGATACTTTTTCTTCTGTTCTTCACTTCCAAACTCATAAATTGGAAACATCACAAGCGATGTTTGAACAGAAGCCATTGATCGTATACCGGAATCTCCCCGTTCCAGTTCCTGCATAATCAAACCGTATGAAATATAATCCATACCTGCACCACCGTATTCTTCAGGAATAAAGGGACCGAAAGCCCCCAATTCTCCCAGTTGTTTAACAAGATGCATCGGAAATTCAGATTTTTCAGAATACTCTTCAATGATGGGTTTAACCTCCCTGTTTACCCAGTCACGAACTGCATCCCGGGCAATTTTGTGTTCATCAGACAGAAGTTCGTCCAGTGCATAATAGTCAGGTGAAGCATACCTGTTTTCAGATTGATTCATCGTGGATTTTTTTTTGAGTTTAATGCAAAAATACGTTTTAAACTCAAGATTACAAATACAATCTTCGCATTTTTCTGATTCAGGCATTAAATTAATAATTAAATATCTCTCAAAATATATCTCTATTTTTGCAATTCAAACAAAACCTTAACAATCATGAAAAATTTGATTTTTACTTTTATTCTTCTTGGATTACTTACAGTTCAATGTAAAAACCAGAAAACTGTCACAATGACTCAGCCTGTCAGAGAGATCATCAATACAAATACTTTTGTAAGCCAGGTTGCTGAGCCAGATTTTACTATAAAAACTGCACGTCTTGAGGGAGATGTACTTAAAATGACTGTTCATTTTGCAGGTGAAAAAGGAAATCATGATTTTGACCTTTTATGGGATGGTTCAATGATGAAAAGTATGCCCCCCAAAGTTTTACTGACTCCCGTTCACAAATCAAAAAATCATTCAGGGAAAAAACTGGTTGACATGGAACTTGAGTTTAATGTTTCCACTGTAGGAAAACCTGGTGGTCACAATAGTGTTATCATCATGATTAAAGATTTTTCAGAAAATTTTACCTGGCAAAACAAATAATATTTTATTTCTGGCCTTCACAATACGGATTATCCATGAAAGAGCAACTTGAATTTTGTCTTTACAGATTCATGATTATTCTTGTATCAATCTTCCCTTTCAGGTTGATCTATTTTTTTTCTGATCTGCTTGCATTCAAACTTAGATATGTATTCAGATACCGCAAAAAAGTAATCGATTCAAACCTTTTATCAGCTTTCCCTGAAAAAACAATTGCTGAAAGACACAAAATCCGCAGGGGATTTTATATCCATCTGTCAGACGTTTTGTGTGAGTCATTAAAAAGTCAAAGCTTCAGCCAAAATCAAAAAAATGAAAGGTTTAAGATTTCTAATCCCGAAATTCTAGATGAATTTTATTACAAAAAACAAAGTTGTGTTCTTATGATGGCACATTATGCAAACTGGGAATGGATCACTCTTGCCCCGCATTACATAAAGCATAAATGGTGTTCAATATACAAACCACTGAGAAACAAAAAAATCGATTTTCATCTTTCGAACATCAGACATAAATCAGG